>VRUI01000030.1 GCA_019456225.1 Planctomycetota bacterium
GTATTCTTTCGTTTACCGCGTTTTTCCTTACGCTTTAAGTGCAAGCCTTCATTGTGCCAAAGCGTGTAGATACGCTATGATTGACTAATAGGCCCATTCTGTATAATATCTCACATATTCGGCGATAACCGTACTTTCGATGCTTTCTCTTCTGAATCTGATCTTTGAACTGTTCAACTAATTGACTATCTTTCTCAGGCATCTTCAATTCATACCGCTGAGTACTTCGATTCTGATCAAGGGCTTTACATACTTTACGTTCGCTGTGCCCCAGCTTCTTACAGACGCGGGTTACTTCCTGTCTGCGAGTCGCCGGGGTCAGAAGTTTTTTGCTACTTCCTTTAATATGTCCAGGTCAATTGCCTGATTGGCTACGATATTTTTGAGACGGGTATTTTCTTTTTGGAGCTGCTTTAGTTCTTTAACCATCTCCGGACTCATACCTCCATACTTCTGACGCCAGCGGTAATAAGTTTGCTGAGATACTTCGATTTCACGGCAGACTTCCGGGACGCTATTGCCTTTGCCGATGAGCACATCTGCCTGTCTTAGTTTTGCAACGATCTGTGTTTCTGTATAACGTTTTTTCATTTTTTCAGATTCCTGTAATTTTGTTTTGTAGAGGTTGACTGTTTTTTCTGCCGTAATCCGCTTTCGCCGCCTTCACCCAGAGTTCAGGTGGCGAAAGAAAGGTGGAGGCAGAAAAAACTCTCTGCCGGGTTCGCAGAACTGTGTCTTCGACCACAAAACGGTTAATATTAACTACTTTTTACAGGAAATCTCTCATTAAATGTGGACCAATTTTTGGGGGCAAGACCAAGATGAAAGGTCGATCATTTTCAAAGTTTCTGCAACCATCTTGTCATATGTAACATTACCGATCTCAATGGCTTGCTGCAGCCGATTTTCAACATCGTCAGCAGTCTTATCCTGTGTAACACCGTTAATAGAGTCGTGTGGATGCGACTGAAGCATATACTTCCATGCTACATCCAGCATGCCCTTGGGGTATTTAATCCCGTAAGCAGACAGTGCAGCAGCAAGAGGCTCAGCTTTATGAAGCAGAATATTCTGAGCCTTTTTATTTAGCTGCTTAAGATAGATACGTGATGACAACGCATTACCCGAACAGTCACACGAAGGCCCATCACGAAGTTCGCCTTTAACAACTCTCAGATCACCCTTATTGACATTGTCATGCATCGTAGCAGCATATTCTTCCATCCGGCAATTCACAAATTCACGGTCTTCATAAATCTCATTCAGGTCTTTGAGCATATTGCTCAACTCAGGATGTGGAGTAGAAAAATCAGTACCGTTCAAAAACAACCTGTGATCATCAACCACGCTGGCATCGGTAGCGGTCCATGCAGCGTCCATTCCCTTTTTAAGCAGTGAGCGGTCATAGCCCTTTTTAGAATCGATTATAAAGAAATCTTCATCGCAGTTTTCGCTATCGGCATTATGCATCACCACACCCGAAAGACCGGGACTGTACTTAAACTTATCGCTTATGCAGTTCATACCGTATTTGGTATACAGGAACGCATTGAAATAAAAGTTAGCTCTTGCATGTTCGCCAAGCCTGCTCGTAAGCACCTGTGTACCGTCCGGCCCTTGCCACATAAACTCACTTTGCGGAGCACGTTCCTCCGACACCTTTTTCGCGCAGATTATAAAATCAATTCCAAAACCATCATATATTTGCGGAAACTGAGCAGTCTGCCCCCAGCCGAATGAATTATACCCAACCTTTTGCCAGTCCCCATACCGCTGAGAAACCCTGATTCCCTTTAAAAGATTACGCACAAGACACTCACCATCAAGCGGATAAAGATCCGGCAAGCTGTACCACGGCCCCACAGCGATTCTGCCATCTTTTATATGTTTCGTAACTCTTTCTCTATCCTGCGGCATTACCTCAAGATAATCCTCTATCGGGGCAACCTGGCCATCCAGAAGAAAACATTTGTATTCTGGATCAGTATCGAGAGTATAAAGCATCTCTTCCATAAATTCGATGAGAAGCACTCTGTTTTTCCACAGCGGGTAGCGCCACTCCCTGTCCCAGTGTGTGTGGGGAATAACATATGCCTTTTGCGATTTGTCTTGTTTCTTTTTCATAATTTTAACCTACGAGATTATGTTTTTAATTTCTTCAAAGTTTGCACAATAATAATTACACAAACCCTTAGTCCCGCTTTCAATAATATTGCCGCCGGAAATACCAATCGTCGGAAAACCTGCAAGCCGTATCGAACAGACCCCTGCCCCGCTGTCTTCAATACCTGCAACATGGTTGCGGTCAGCAAAATCGATCCCGCACCCAACACGACAGGCCTCGGCATAAAGCCATGGATGAGGCTTAGGCGACAGTTCACCCAAAGTACCAACAGCCCCTTGTCTGAGCGGAAAACCAGCTGTGATAATAACATCATAAAAATCTTCAGGGGCGCCCATGCCGAGTGTTTTAAAAGCCGAAAGAATCTCCGGGTACGCTTTTTCATAAAGCCCGGATGTAATCAGGCCGATCTTAACTTTCATATCTTTTAATTGTAAAAGAAAATCCTTGATCCCCTCGGTCGGAGTAAAGGCATTCTTACGCCCACGCCCTTCCATAATCTCATCCATTTCAAAATGAGTATGCTTAAAATAGTACTCCCGAGCATCTTCTATGGACTTGTCCGGGCAATATTTATCGATACAATATTTAAGATGTTCAGAAACGCTGTGTCCTGATACAAAAGGTATGTCCGAATCTTCCAGTTCAAATTTCGAATTATCAAGCAGAGATGCCGTAGTCTTCTGTATTATCCAAATCCAAAACTCTTCACTTCGTACAGTCGTACCATCCAGATCCATCAAGACCGCTTTAACAGGCTTCTGCAATTCAACAGGATGAACCGGATAGTAAGCCGGATACCCCATGCTCGAAAGTACATAAGCCAGCATAGAATCGGCAAAAGAGATAAACTCAACTTTGCCGTCACCAGTTTTAAAGATGGACTGAACACCGTTTTTACCAGTTTCATAAAAACCATCACTGCACTGATCAATAATAACGAAATCCTGACCTATGTCAGGTCCCTCTAAAAAATCCATACTTGTTCTTTCATATTTTGCTTTCAGATACTTTACCTGCACCGTACATCGCCCTGGCATTGGCAGCCGGAATAGAATTAGTCAGAATATTACATGTACTAAGGATGTGGCCACCGTCTTTTCCAATATTCTCACAGAGCCAGTTAGCCCGCTCAGCCACTTCTTCCGGAGTCCCAAAGGTCATCAGATGATCCAAATCCATATTGCCCATGAGGCATACCTCATCACCATACTCACGTTTGACTTCGGCAATGTTCATACCCGCACTAGGCTGAAGCGATTGAAGTCCATCGAAACCACATTCAACAATTTGCGAAAGTGCCTTACGGATATCGCCATCAGTATGCAGAAAGATCGGAACGTCTTTGTGAGCCTTGATCGCTGCGATCATCTTTTTGTGAAATGGCCAGCCCAACTCGTCCATGAAATGGGGAGGCAAAAACAACCCGGAGTTAAAAGCAATGTCATCGGTGATCATGATCGCATCGGCGCCATGATCAATAAAAATACAGGCGCGAGAAATCTCATAGTCAACCACTTTTGCTGTCACGCTTTTGATATTCTCCGTTTCGGTCATCGCCCAGACCATATAATCCTCAGTCCCGAGCATCCAGTCAAGAGAACTAACCGGCCCCATTACCTGGGCAAAAATAAACAGGTCACTGTTAGCCACGAACCAATCGAGATTATCGGTAAGGCATGTCGATGGGTCAGGGGCTTGGTAGTCTCCGGCCTTGCTAATATCTTCAATGGCCTTCTTGTGAAGGTGTGAACTGCCATTGGCAATAACATGCTCATCGCCAAGCACACTGCGGAAGACCGGCCCTATAGGATCCTGCCCCACCTCTTCCATAGGGAACTGATGAATATTAACCAAATCACAACCTAGCTCATTAATAGCAGCCAACAAACGCTCATTGCCATCGAGAGACGCAAATCGCTCATTTCCGATCAGATTGCGTACCAATTCTCCCTCAATCGCCAACTCACCGCGCGGCACACGATCGGACTTCTCGTGCCGTATAGCTGCCCTTACTCGCTCTTTCTTTGTAAATCTAATCATTAATAAATACTCGTCACCTTCATCTCGTTATAACTTATCGCTCTTTTCATATACAGCCGGCTTATTTATTCAAATATGTAAAACGAACCTCGCTAAGGCCAAACTTCGGCCCACCCCAGTTACCCACTCCAACAGTAGGATCAGCTGAAAGCCTAACATAACGAGCCCTTACGCCCTCAAAAGCAATAGGGCTGTTTTCCCCGTCGTCCAGATTCGTAGCGGGCATCCATTGCTTTCCGCTGGCTCTTGCTAAACGGAAAGGATAGCCATCTGCCTTTAATGATTTCCACTGGACTCCGTCTACCGAGTACTCGATCGCAACATCCCGCATACCGCTAGCGGTTCCACCTGACCACCCCAGAGCACGATAGTCGTCAGGGCAGTTATAGTTCCATATCCACATCTCATCAAGCAAGTACACCCGTCCAAAGTCAAAACGAAGCATGGAATCCTTACCACCTTTATCCATCTGATACATTCCGACCTGATAAGGGTTAGCGCGATGCAGTGACGTAACATCCGGTCCATCTATCCCGCCGGCCCCAACAAGACAATCCGGCGAGTTCTTCCAGCCCTTATGACCCCAGCCGCCAGTCTTACCTGCCGAAACGACATCCACCCCGCCAATCACATTATTGTTAAGCACATAGACTAAAACAGAACACTCAAGACTCACACCTTCGACCCTGGCTTGAACATCAATAGTCGTCCATCCGCTTGCCGCACCGGTGATCTTGCCGTCGATGCTAACCTTTGCTATCTTCGAATCGCGACTCTTAAAACTGCACTTATCCGTACTGCTGCGACGACTCTCATCGGCATAGACAACATCGATAGCAAGCTGCGTGCTTCGATTTTCTGGAGTAAGCAAAGCATCCAACGCCGCATCCGTATACTTTAGCCCCTCGCCTGCCTTATCATCAACAACAGGTACAAGCATTACAGGCCAATTCTTTATTTTTTTCTTGACTTTCTTGCCTGCTGTCACCCTGTAAACACCGCCCGCTGATGTATCCCATTCGTAAACATCGGATTTTCGCCGAACCTTAACAACCTTGCCGCGACCATTACTAATCTTTTCGACTATGATTGAACGTCCATCCCAGCAGCTCTCCATGCGGCATTTCCCGCCCTGCTCCGAAAGAATTTCTACTTGAGCAACTTTGCCGTCTTTCAGCTCACCGGAAACAAGAAACGCCCCTGCCACACGCAAACGATTAAAAGAAGCATCCCGGTCCTCCGGCCAGACATCAAAGACCTTTAGCACCCCGCCATGAGCATGGGCCAGCATCGTATTGATAAACTCAATCCCTCCAACCCCTTCAAAAGAGTGGTCCGCATTAATAAATGTGTTATTACGGCGAACAACCTCATGAGGTCCGCTACCGCTGGTTATACGCTTTTTGAACAAATCCAGTAATTCCTCACCTGGCCAATCGGCTCGTACAGCTTGAGAAAAAATACGGGAAAACGCATTGCCCTGATTCCATGACCCGAGATAACTTAGAGTATTACGAGCAATGATGCGATTTTTTTCCTGTTCACCTTCATCAAGTGAACCGCCCGGATAGACATGGTCAAGCACTACTGGGTTGTCTGCAACACCAAAAATCGACACTTCCATGCGATTTTCACTCTCTGTAAAGCAAGGGTTGCCATTAACGACCCTCACTGGATAATCGCTCAGGAGACCCAGATATTTTTGCCACAAGTCCCGGCGACCATTATCTACGCCCATCTCCTTACTGAAACTTATCGCAAATTTCAGAACTCTACGAACATAGCTTAGTGTAGGCCCGGGATTGAGATCACCGGGATCACGCTCACGTGCGGCACCTTTAATAACATACCGCCCGGTATCGTCAAGGACAAGGTTATCTTCCCAGAAGTCCATTAGCTCAAGAACAAAAGGAAAAGTATACTCTTCACGAAAACTTCTGTCCCCATAAAAATCGTTGTGCCAAAGCAACGACATCGCAGCCAGGGATGCATTGCTCTTTTGCCCTATAGCATCGCCATTAAGCCCGTGCACGCAAACGCCCCAAGGTCCGATCATAACCGGCATCACGATCCCTTTGGTCCCCAGCTCTTTTGCTAAACGTCGACCGGACGGAATGTAATCGACACAGACCCGGGCATACGGCAGTACCATTTCACCGCGGTTAGCCGAAAACAGACTCCAGAACGGAGCCTCGCCATTGTAGTTCATTGTGTAGTTTCCACCCCATATAGGTTTTGGACTGGTTGTCCATCCACCTGCCAGCCCAGGGGCAACACGACTATCCGGATCGATCGAACAGCCAAGGACATACAACGCACCATAGTAGTAACATTCTATTACAGGATCAGAAATATCAATCCACGATTTCAGCCAATAATCCTGCCACCATGCGGCATGTTCAGCCATCAGTCCGTCAATGGTGTTAAAATCAACACCTTTCAATCCGTCGATTGCATCCTCAAAGTGCTTATACTCATCCTTACCGCCGCTGGCACTAAATACCAGCATAACCGGATCGCCTGGCTCGATAGTAAATGACAAATTAGCCTCTATCTTTCGAGAATACTTAGTCCGTACATTCTTACCACCCAAAACCCTTAACGCAGCGGCAGTATTAAAATATACATGACTGGAGTGCTCTTTGCGTAACCATACGGTCCTGTCATCATAAGAACCCTCAATAATGAAATCGTTCCTATCATTATCTGCCCCCAACTGCACATCAACTGAAGTACTGCCGCCCTCAGCCTTGAGTTCAAGAACGATCAGATCTTTCTGCGCAAGCGCCACACTGCGAACATGGAGCGTCCCATCAGTTAATGGTAAAGTGCTGCGGATTTCCGCTTTCGCCATGTCCTGTACATGTTGAAAACCGTCTGGATGTGAAGCTGGATTATTAACCATCAACTTTAGCCTGCAGAAACGAGCCGGAATTATTGAAGTGTTTGAAAACCTCCAGTTCTGCCGCAATATGCCCGCCCAGAAATCGGGCTTAGTAACGTAATAATTAACTACGCGATGTGTTCCATCCATAGCCAGCGTCAATTTGCCACCTCCGCAGATTGGTGCATCCGGAATAGTATTCACATTTGCAAGCGACGGTACCGGCTTATCGTATACCGACAAATAACCTGTAAGCTTAGCACTCAATTCGTCCCATTGCTGATCACCTTCTACAACAGAAAAACTGCATAAACAAACTGCGGCAACCGCCACTACAACCCAATTTCTAAAACTCATTTTATTCTGCATGTTCATAGCTCCTTCTACCATTTCTTAGTCTTGAACTGATTCATTACATCAAGCCTTGCTTCGACAACGGGTAATGTTCAAGGTACTTTGTAAATCCTGCCCAATTCATCTTACGCTTTTGGCTACGCCTGTTCAACCATTCAGTTTGTAAAACTTTGCGATACTGACATAGTTTTCGCTGACGCCGTAGTACTGTATTTGGCCTCGCAGTTTCGCTGCAAGGATCTTACACCAGTCTTTGATTTTGACCAGATTTCTAATCACTTTCAGCCAATCATTCATCTCTCTGCATTTCGCAGAGAACCACACTTTTAATAAGTATACAGGCTATTATGATCTTCGTATAATATTGTAATTATCTCATAAATCACTAACTAAAGCACCCCCATTTCACGCACACATTTCCCCACATTGCGCACAACTCCACACTAAGGCAATTTAGCAGGCACACCCAAAAGATTCGCATCCGGAGTGAAAACATCTTCATCAAATTTCAAATAACTCAGGCTAATGCACTAGGCAGCACCATAGTTTTGCTGGAAGTTAGCCGTAGTTTGGCCGGAAGCAATACAGCTATCGATAAGCAAAATAAGTAATGAGCATGGTTTATAATTTCTGCTTCATAGTACGAAAATACTAATATATCGGCATATAACTTACAATGTCGTTCTTCCGAACGCTATTTATTTCTATATTTGAAAAGAGTTTATGAAAAGTTAATTTTTCTACCCTACGGCCATCACTCTTGTGTTTGGGTTCTATGTTTGCACTCTCCCCCTGCGTCCCAATTGCGTCCACCATCTGTTTAGAACCTCATACTTTTGACCTGATCAGAATCTTTTTCACTTTCTTCTCCGGTGAAAATTTACTCTGAGCTATGGCAAACCATGGGGAACCGTGGGGTATGTGCCCCTATTAACGGCATTAAAAAGGCAATACCAGAGGTACTGAGTAGGTTTAGGTCCTGGTGCCCTTCGGGGCATGTGGGTTCGACTCCCTTCACCCGCAATCCTTTACCAGTAAGGACTTACAGCAGTTTTCACTGTTTTGTAAGTCCTTTTTTTATGGGCTTATGGCGCAAATCCGGTGAAAAAATTGTCTCACTTTTAATCCTATATTCTTTTTTTCAGAAATATTTGCAAAGTGATTAGTCCAGCGGTATCCTCTAAATATATAGGCGATCTAATCGCCCTGGTTTATATTTTGAGAATAAGTTATGGCATCGATGGGATGGGAAAAGACAGGTAAGAGATGGAGAGTATTCTGGCATGTAACTCTGCCATTAAACATGGACTAATTTTTGGGGGCAAGACCAAGCTAGATATTTAACAGGATGAAATTAAAACTTTAGTTAACGAAGCCATGAAATTCATCTCAGGGCTTGAATTCACTCTAACGCGAGGCCTGCCACAGGAAAAACTGGCAACTCTAAGACAATGCATTGAAAAGAATCATATCAATAAATCGGGCAATAAAATCAAGATACTAATTCGTGAAGCGCCATGCGGGAATTTGAGTTCAGTCCGTGAAATTGAGGTACAAAATCTGCGATAATGTCCATCAAAACAACAAAACCTTATCTGTCGACTCTTGCGCCTGCGCCTTTCATTACTTTTTCTACCTCGGCTAGCGACGCGGTGGTGGTGTCGCCTGGGGTGGTCATTGCGATTGCTCCGTGAGCTGCGCCGTAGTTGACGGCTGCCTCTGGACCTTTATCTTCCATTAGCCCGTAAATAAGCCCTGACGCAAAACTGTCGCCACCACCAACCCGGTCGAATATTTCCAAGAGGGGTCGGTGAATTGCTTCGTAAAACTGACCGTCAACACAAAGGATCGCACACCAGCCATTTTTTGTCGCCGTTACGGCATTTCTCAAAGTAGTCGCGACGGCTTTGAAATTTGGATAAGCCTTGCATGCCGCGGCGATCATTTTTTTGAAATTTGTTGTGTCTAGTTTTGAACAATGGTCATCAAGTCCTTCCACTTCAAAACCTAGTGATGCGGTAAAATCTTCTTCATTGCCGATCATTACATCAACGTATTTTGCTATTTCCCGGTTTACCTCTCTAGCCTTTTGCTGGCCACCTATGTCTTTCCATAATGAGTTACGGAAATTGAGGTCATAGGAAATTATTGTACCGTGTTTTTTGGCTACCTGCATCGCCTCTATTACAACATCCGGTGTTGTCTGGGAAAGGCCTGCGTATATTCCGCCTGTATGGAACCATCTGACTCCATCTTCGCCGAAAATCTTTTCCCAGTCTATGTCACCGGTTTTGATCTGGCTTGCTGCTGAGTTAGCCCGGTCACTGCATCCGACTGCTGCACGAACTCCGTAGCCTTTTTCCGTGAAGTTCAAACCAACGCGAGTATTTCTGCCTATGCCATCGTATGGGACCCATTTGACGTATTGCAGATCGACGCCGCCCTGCAGCATTAAATCTTCGAGCAGACGCCCTACCGGGTTATCAGTGATCGCGGTAACAACAGCTGCGGTCTTACCGAAACACCTTCTAAGGCCCCTTGCAACGTTGTATTCACCGCCGCCTTCCCAAGCCCTGAATGTTCTTGTTGTATGAATTCTGTCATCACCGGGGTCCAGGCGAACCATGACCTCGCCGAGTGAGAGTATATCATATTTGCATTGAGATTTTGGTTTAACTTCAAAAACTGACATCAATTATTCTCCCTGTATCTTGCCATTGTATCGTCTTTCACTTATTTGTAGATATTACCCTCTGTAATCTGCCCATGCCGGCTCGAAAGCTTTTCGGTCTTTCGGAGCGGGCCTTACCGGTATTGTCTGGCTTGTAAATAAATCGTCTCTGTTTATATCTGCCTGAATTCTTATCACAATCTTTCGCAATTCTTCAT
This sequence comes from Planctomycetota bacterium, assembly GCA_019456225.1. Taxonomy (GTDB): domain Bacteria; phylum Planctomycetota; class Phycisphaerae; order Sedimentisphaerales; family Anaerohalosphaeraceae; genus VRUI01. The sequence continues at coordinate 10,293 of VRUI01000030.1, forward strand.
TTTCCCGCAAAAACTTCAACGTTTTCTCCGGTGTCAGGGTCTTTGACATCTGGATGAACCTCGACGCCATCAGCTGCCAGCACCAGATACGAACCTCTTGATCCGCCACCGTCTTTAAGGAATTGAACTATCGCCTTAAGGTAGCCGATGCTTGCAAACGCCAGATGCTGAGCCTGAACAACTGTCAAGGTGTCACTTGAACTTTCGATCTTCAGACCATTTTCGCAGATATCCTTGTAAAACTCAACTGCTTTTTTAAGAGCTTTTTGGGCATTTCCCATCTTTCGGATATGTCCGCCATCTAATCCCATCCTTGCCGACCCCACCAGACTGAAGTTCGCTAAGATCGATAATTTTCCTGGCGGTATTAGTCTTTAACCCTGGAAATTTGCTCTGGTCTTTACGGTCCTGAGAACCTGCAAAAGATAAAAATGTACAAACGCTGAAAAATATCAGATACAATGACATCTTTGTCAGATTGAATTTGCCTGGCTTATACATATTTTGCCTTTTAATTTCAGTCTGCTATCAATGTGCCGCAGCAGGATGAACCGGCTCCTGCTGTACAGGCGAAACAGTGGTTGCGTACTTCAATTTCTCGTTTTGAAAGTAGATCAAATTCGAAATCGCTAATATGAGCAGGCGAGCCGCTATTAACGGTAATATTCTCTACCTGGTTAAAATCGCAATCAAAAAGCCTTCCATCCCAACCGACCGAGACCGTCTTGCGGCACATGACGAAGCCAGTGGTTTTTGAATTAAAGGCCTTATTAAGCGTTTGCATATAATCGTGAAAATTTCCGCTGTTTTTGAGATACTCCAAATATCGGCCTACCGGGCAATTGACCAGGCAGAACAATTCATTGAAGAAAAGATTTTGCTCCTGGTGCAAAACGCGGCGGTATTCGGATTCAAGAGCAAATTGGCAAGCGGGTAGATAGGCTCCTGCTGGATTGTGCATCAGGTTAAGTATGAGCCCGGTGCCGTCAACACCATAACCAATGTGGTTTAGCTCTTTCATTGCCTCCATTATGCGGGCATGGACACCGTTGCCGCGTTGCCGGTCACTGCGCTGGGATCGGTAATCGGGAAGAGAACCAATGAGTTCAACTTTTTTGTCGGCAAATAACCCCATCAAATGACGATATCCGGGTTCAAGCAAAATGACGAGATTGCTCCTGACGAGAATACGTTTCCCCAGTGCCTCCATTTCATTGATAAGCATTTCTATATCGGGATGTATTTCCGGAGCACCGCCTGTAATATCTATAGTTTGTATCGAGGGATGCTCAGCGGCTTTGATGCACCGGCTTAAAATTTCCTGCGACATTTTCTCTGCGCGATCAGGGCCGGCGTTGACATGACAGTGCTTGCACGTTAGATTGCATCTGCGTGTAATATTCATCTGCAATGTATCGATGCCTGTTGCCTTTAAAGGATAATCGCCGCATTTTCCAAGTTGCACAGCAAAAGCCCCATCAATGTCAAATTTGTTACATTCGACCATGTCTTACATCTCCTTTTTCTTGATGATCTTGCGCATCTGTGTAGCATGTGCCAACGTATCTCCTGCAACCATGGCAGCGCCGACATGGACAGCTTCCATCATTTCGTCATTATCAACACCAAGAGAAAGACACTTGTTGGTAAAGGCATCAATACAATATGGGCAATGACGAACTGTTGCTACTGCCAGGGCGATCAATGACTTTTCGCGTTCAGTCAGCTTTCCTGCGGAAGTGGCGGCATTGTAATAATCAAAGAATTTCTCACCGGCGGCGGGTGCATATTCGCCAATATTTGGGAAATCTTCGAGGTCACTCGGCTCGTAATATGGTTGATTCATTTTTGGGGTCCTTTCTTTTGGTGTTTTTTGAATGCCTTTTTTTGTGGTTACGATAAAGAACAGCGAGTTTCATTGGAGAAATGCCCAGTTTGTAACCTGCGATCAAAAATTGATTAGTAACCGTTGTCCTGAGTATTCCAAGCTGGAGCCACCTGCGAGCAGATGTTTTAACCTGCTTGTCGAGAGTAATAATACGGCCTCGTTTTTGCAAACGTTTTATAAGTTCATAGTCTTCCATGATCGGCATATCGGAAAAACCGCCGACCCGGAAAAATGTATCTTTTGTCATGAATACAGCCTGGTCTCCATAGGGAAGTTTCAACAGGCGAGATCTTAGATTTGCGGCAGCTTCAATAACACGAATACCCGCCCCTTTTGAATCGATACCAAGACGAAATGCCCCGGCTGCGAATTTTGGAGATTTTACCGCTTTGATCATAGTCATTGCAAAATCATCAGGCAGTTCGGTATCGGCATGGAGAAACAGCAATATATCTCCTTTGGCCTGAAGAGCCGCCGTGTTCAACTGACTGGGCCTGCCGTAAGGAACATTAATGGTCTGCGCTCCGGACTGTTGAGCAAGTTTAAGGGTTTCGTCGAGACTGCCTCCATCTGCAACGATGACCTCCGATACTCCCTGCAAGGCAATTGATACTGTCTTTTGAATATGATCTTTTTCGTTTAGAGCGGCAATTATAACTGAAATAGTCCGCGAATCTGATTTGAGAAAACCCAGGTCGCAGCACAATGTTAAATCTTCCGGACAATCAACATCTGAGAGTTTTTCAAGCTTTGTAACTTTAAGTTTTTCAGATTCGATGACCGCCAGAGTTTGATCAAATACAAATTCGCTTCCCCAGTTAATGTCAGCGAACAATTTTTCAACAGGTTTGCTTAGTCCAATTAAATAATACCCGCCGTCCATCGCGGGGCCGATAGTCACATCATTTTCTTTGAGAGCATCAAAAGCTTCCGACAGACATTTCACATCGATTTGGGGGCAATCGCATCCCATGATAACAACACACTCATATCCTGCCTGGAAGGCCCGATCAAATGCCCGATTCATTCGCTGTCCAAGGTCTCCATCGCCTTGACGGATAAATTCCAGGCCATTACCGAGCCACCGATGCATATTTCTTTTGCTTGCGCCATCATAACATATTTCTATCTGCACACCGGATAAGGCACCATAACAGCGAGCATTCAAAACTGCATACCCTGTCATTATTTCCTGCAGCCTGGCGGCATCTTCGCGGCCCAATTCCGGAATTAAACGGGTTTTGGTTTTACCGGCAACAGGATACCGCGTAAACAAAATAAGTTTTTCTTTTTTGCAATGCATTAGTTTTTGTCATCTAATAAATGATAGATATTTTGTGAAAAGTTTTTTAATGCCCGGAGTAAGGCGGGTGCGGCTATAGGCGTCTGCTATCTGCTTTATGGCTTCGGCTTGTGTTGGGTACGGATGAATCACTCCTGAGAGTTTGCCAAGGCCAATACCGCCAACTATGGCCAGTGTCAACTCGCTGATCATGTCACCGGCATGGGCGGCTACGACAGTAGCACCAACGATCTTATCGCTTCCTTTGCGCACATGCACTTTGACAAAGCCGGATTCCCGGCCATCCGTTATGGCGCGGTCAACTTCGCTTAGCGGTTTCATGAAGGTGTCAATCGCAATTCCTTTTTCAGCGGCATCTTTTTCGTACATTCCAACATGTGCGATTTCAGGATCGGTATAAGTGCACCACGGCATAGTCAGGGCGCTCAGTTTTTTTCTGCCGAAGAACAGAGCATTCTGGATGATGATACGAGCGGCCGCATCGGCTGCGTGCGTGAACTTCCATTTCATGCAGACATCACCTGCCGCGAAAATTCGCGAATTGGAGGTTTGGAGCCGGTCATTAACAATAATACCCTGACGCTTGTCAAACTTAACGCCGACGCCGGTAAGATTGAGGTTCTCAATATTTGGAGCGCGCCCTGCTGCTGCTAAAATCCGGTCAACCGTTACAGAGGATTCGGTATCGCCGCATTTGTAATGTAGAATTTTCTCACTTCCAGAAGTTTCTACCCTAAACGGCGAACAGCCAAGAACGAGCTGAATACCTTCTTTTTTAAATTGCTCCTGGATGACAGCCGCCGCATCTGCATCTTCGCGGTTTAAAAGGTGCTGATGTTTGTGAAACAAAGTGACTTGTGTTCCAAGCCTGGCAAAGGCCTGGGCCAATTCACATCCGATAGGACCGCCGCCTATGACTGCTAATCTTTTTGGTTGTTCGGTCAGATTGAAGACGGTTTCGTTTGTTAGAAATCCTGCCTCTTCGATACCCTCTATCGCAGGAGTTACCGCGCGAGCCCCCGTGGCAATGACTGCTTTTTTGAATTGCAGCGTCTTATCGCCAACCGTAACTGTGTCAGAGGCGGAAAATTCCGCCTGGCCGAGAAAAATGTCTACGCCTAACTCCGTAAATCGTTTTACTGAGTCATGGGAACTGATATTAGCCCTTATCGCCCGCACCCGCTCCATAACAGCCGAGAAATCAACTTCAGCGGCATCCGTGTTTGAAATGCCGTATTTTGCCGCGGTTGCAATCTGTTCCATGGCCCTGGATGAGCTTATAAATGACTTGGAAGGGACACAGCCGACATTTAGGCAGTCACCGCCGAGAAGATCTCTTTCGATCAGTGCTACCCTTGCGCCCAGGCCTGCCGCTCCGGCAGCAGTAACTAATCCGGCAGTTCCAGCGCCAATGATAACAAGATTGTATCTCCCCGCCGGTTCCGGGTTTACCCAGTTTGAAGGATGTACGTTTTCTAGAAGCTCTGCATTAAACTTGTCCATCGGTTCAATTTTGCTTTGAGTATATTCAGTCATTAACCGTCTCTCTCTTCTAAAGGAATATGTGCAGCAAGTGCCTTCTTTGCCATTCGGGTAACAAAAACAGTTACCACAACAGTTGCCAGCAGACCGACTCCATACAGAATCCATTCACCTATCGAACGTGTTCGCTCGGTTGTGCCGAGACTTGCCAGATCACCGGCTAGAGAACCAATGTAGACATACATAACCGTTCCGGGAATCATCCCCAGCCATGAAGCGACAAAATATTGCTTAAGGCTCACTTTAGTCAGGCCAAACGCATAGTTGAGCAGGTTGAACGGAAACACAGGCGACAGACGCGTTAGCAGAACGATTTTCCAGCCTTGGCTTGCAACGGCATCATCGATCGCTTTGAATTTTTCATTTCCTGCGATCTTACCAGATACCCAGCCCCGTGCCAGATACCGTCCGACCAGAAAGGCACATCCAGCCCCGAGGGTAGAACCAATTGAAACTACAATCGAACCTTTTACTACACCAAATACAACACCGGCACCAAGAGTCAGGATAGAACCGGGAAGCAGCAAGACACAGGCCAGGATATAAATAGCGACAAATATCACCGGAGCGACAACTCCAAGTTCTGAAATCCATTGCAGGGTATCACGGAATATCTGCTGTAAATCAATGAATTTAGCAGTGGCCAGCAAAGCGGCTATAAAGAGTACAACGACAATAATTTTAATGGCTTTTATACCATTTCTGCTGTTTTGGGCAGAAGATGTGTTCTCGCTCATTTTTTCACCTCTCTCGTTCAGTGCTCACCAATCGTACAAAATTGCATCAATTCATTGACGTTTGCCGTTGCGACGCATATACAGGTATCCGAAGCACCGTAATAGATTTTAAGTTGCTCGCCATCGTCTTCTAGAATTGCGCCGCATGAAAACACCACATTATTAACATCTCCAACGCGCTCATAGTATTCTCTTGGAGAAAGTATTGGTATAGCGGTTCTGCATCGAACTATGGACGGATCTTTTTCGTCAAGCACTGCCGCACCAAGACGGTATATTGGGCCGCCGGAAGCAGCCTTTACGCCGTGATAGATTATGATCCAGCCGTGATCGATCTTTATCGGCTGCGATGATGCGCCAATCCGCCAGGAATCCCATTGATCCCCGCGAACGGTCATAACACATCGTGAACCGCCCCAGAAAATCAGGTCATCCGAAAATGAAATCCAGATATTGCCAAGGCCGCCGGCTACGGGTCTGTCGAGTCTGGCATATTTGCCGTTTATTTTCTCGGGGAAAAGAACACTGTCTTTATTTTCCGGCTCTGAAACGAGTGCAATTCGTTCAAATTTTTTGAAATCCTTAGTCTTTGCAAGCGCAAGCAGAGGGCCATAAGGTGAAACAGCCGTATACATTATATAATAAATATCGCCGATCTTTGTAATACGCGGATCTTCGATGCCTTTTTTTTCGTATTCCATAAAACACCCCTCTTCCATACACGGCTGCATTACGGGTTCGTCTTCGACATCGAAATGGTAGCCGTCATCGCTTCGGGCAAGGGCGAAGACGGACCTTCCTGTAAGGTCTTCGACGCGAAGCAGCAGGATGTACTGGCCGTTATATTTTGCGCATGCAGCATTAAAAACGGTGTTGCATGGGAAAGGAATGTCTTCAATAGTTATTAAGGGATTACCTTCCCATCGGTGCACGACATCATGTCTGTATTTCTTTGCCATAATCAATCTGCCTTCCAAACGTTATCGTTTAGTTTTCTTATGTTGTTCATTGAGCGACCAGTCGTATTTGAGATATTTTATTTTCTGACGCTGCTTATAATTGAGCCATTTTTTATCATCCTCCTTGAGATGTTTCACAATGAACCTGAGTACTGCAGCTTTCTCACCCTTATAACCTGCAAAAGAATCTTTGCCTTTGTCATCGGTCTTTAGGAAATCTTTCGCAAACCATTTTAATATAGGAGAAAGATGGAGAGTGTTATTACCTACTTTGAATTTCTTTGGGTCCGACAAAAACTTCTTGCTTTGGTCAGCTAACTGCAAATCAAGCTTCTCAGCGGAATATGGTTCATTGCGTAAAGGCGGACAACTCATAGCCGCACAGACCATTGCCATATGAATTGCCGGCTCCTTGAAATTCTTGCGAAGTATCTCATGTTCAATATGGCCAATCGTTAGTTTTTTTCCCATTACCATAAATTTCTTCTTGGTCCAGACACCCGAAATCTGACGAATGCTGTTTTTAGGATAGACTCTTGATTTAAAGAAGGATGACTTAATAGGGTAATTGTCAATAATAACTTTCAGCGTCAAGCTATTATAAGCATTAAGCCAAAAAGCTATTTTTTCCTTTTCACTCCATTTAGCCACGCGTTTCGGATCCAGCTTTGCTATAGCTGTAACAAAAGCGTTAAGCTCTTTGGGCTTTGCCTTTAGCTTTCTATAGTCAACCATACCGGTGTCGTTTACATAGCTCTTGAGCACTTTTGCATAGTCTTTGTAGTCGAAGGATATATTGTCCGGTTCGGCGCCAAAAACCTGTGTAGTAATTATTTGCGATGCCGCAAAAACCAGCAATGCAACGAATAAGTTGGAAATACTTTTCCTGATCATATCGGCATTCACTCGCAAAAGTTCTTCAAAAAGCCCCTGACCAAACATGTTAAAACAATATCTACCTTAGTGCATTTTATTCGTTTTCATCTAATCCGCAAGGACTATACCAAAAATCTTTATTTCAGGTTAACGTAAAAAAAGTGGGTTTTAGGTGATCTGAGGGTAATAAAAGAGGGATTTCTTGAAAATTCAATGTAAATTTTGTAAGATTTTTGTTGTGTTTTTCGATGGAATATGATATAAATGAAAAAAATGTGATCTCGTGAGAGTATAACCTGAACTGAAAACTCGACCGCACTGCTTATCTATGACAAAAAAACTATTACTATTTCTTTTGTTAATTCTATTAACAGGTTGTAATGAGGTGTGCAATCTGACAAGTTTTAATTCTTCTCCCAGGATGCGTATTGGTTCTGTCCCATGGCCGTCCATCTGGACATCTTACCCTGAGCCTGACTCTCTCGGGACGCACTCATACAACCATTCTTTTTCAGAACGCAACGGAATTGTCTACACCAGTCGCGGGGGTCACATCGACCTGGTTCACCTTCGCAGTTGTGCAGACTGGACCATCTACCTCTCTTGCCGATCTTACACCCACATGATCGAAGCTGATCCTGAATTAACGTTTAAGGTCACTGAACCATCTGTTTATACTGTCAGCCTTGAGTATCCCGATGGCTGGGCTTCCTTACCGGCTGACAAGCGTGAGCACATTGCCTCCCTTGCCGCAGTAGACCTTGGCCAGTACCTCGCCTACATTGCCTGCGTATGGCATGAGATCATAACCTGGTATGGTTATAAATGGACCGGTGTTTACAGCGAGGTTCAATCCGCCTTCTCATGGGAAGACATGTATTCCAATGTTGTAGGGATTAATATCGCCGGCGATGCATTGCGTTCTTGTCAAGACCAACCTTTCGGAAAAACTATGACCGGCCTGATCGATCACAAACTAACCTTGCTTTCCGTTCAATCTTCGTTAGTCGCCCGGCAAACCGCAAGATCTGTCAGGAATAAATGGTATACGAAAAGGTTTTTTTCAGATCGTATCAAAGCTCGCAACTATGATATCGGCTTGGATGATGGTTTTATCACCCCGATGATCATCCCCGCTGCAGCTGATCGCGAACGTGAAAACCCAGCCGTATGCCCTATACCTACAAATGACCTGTCGAAATACGGCATTAAGGTGAAAATGCGGATTCAGCCGCGTGAGTGGGAGCGACACGAAATTTTGCAAGCCGCCTATCAAACAAAATATCCTCCTTCCAAATATATTAACCCTGATATACACTTTGCAAATATCATATCAAACATTATCAGCCATGACAAAACAAGATACACTGCAAGTAACAAATAATGTCAGTTCGTCCGGTTAATCGTCAGAACATATTTTGTCATTTACGGCGAACCGGGGGGTACTCTGTTTGTATGACTTTATTCTTCTAGTGCTATTTTCTTGCCGTAACCATCCAGTGAGGCATTGGCGGCGGCAGCGGAGTGACTTTCATATCTGTGAAACCTGCCTGGCTTAACCAGTCTTTGACCTGCGAATCTGAAAAGACCCAGCCGTTATCGGTCGTCAGGGCCATGTTAACTGCGAATAACGCACTGAACTTTGGCTGTGTGTGGGTGTGGTCGGTCATCATATCCATGACATTGACCGTTCCGCCATCATTAAGAGAGTCGTAGGCTTTTTTAAACAGTTTGCAAATGCTTTCGGTTTGAGCATCAGCTAAAAGCTTATTTCGTTTTTCGATTAAGCTGGTGTTTAAGGTATCCGATGCTTTTATTTCCAGGTCGATGACGTTGCTCTTGAGCATGCCGCTGAAATATTTGCCTGTAAATGCATTATGACTGACAAAGGATATGTGTAAACGATATTGGTCCGGTTTGAGTTTGTTTACATCATACAAATCTGCAATATCGATGGTGAAAGAGGTTTCCTTGCCGGGTTCAATTTTAAACGGTTTTTCAACCAGTCCTTTCTGCGGAGCTAGTTGAGGTGCTTTTAAGACTGGCATTCCGTCTTTTGTTTTGAGCCTGATACAAAAGGTTCCAATGTAACCTTTACGCGATCCGTATTGATAACTGCCGGCCTCTATGGCCTTTGAACTGACGTTCTTAAACACAACATTGATTGGGGCATTGTCACTGTCATATCTGGCATCTTTAAATTTCGATATTTCCATTTTCAGCGGCGAAGCGAGATCGCTAACCTGGAAAACAATATCTGGCAATGGGGCTCTACCGCTGATTCGTAACGGTGAACAACGCAATTGGCCGGTATCCTGTTTATACCAGAATTCTCCAATAAGTCCGGGGATTGTCGTTTTGTCACCCCATTTATTGAGTTGCTCGTTATATGAGTACAGCATACACTTGTTGTTCAATCCGCTGTATATCGAACCATCACCGGTGCCCAAAACAAATACTCCCGTCTGACCATTGGACCATTTAACAGGAGCAACTGGACAATGCTTTACTCTGCCGAATAAATCAAAATTAGAACCTTCGATAATCTCTGACATTTTGACATTTCCATTGTCAACGATAAGTACATATATCGAAGGAACTATCCGGTCATGTTTCTTATTCCAAAAAGAATTTTGCAGCAAATAAAAAGTCTTGCCATCGGTGCCAGGCCAGGACATGTAGTTAATCCTTAGTCTTTTATCATCACGACTAATGGAATATTCGAATTTTCTACCTTTTTCAGTTGAAACATCTTTAGGAAATTGCCTCCAATTTACAATATCTTTGGACCTGCTAAGAACAGCATCAAATCCCCCTGTCTCTTGCAGCAATTTTACAATTGTATTTTTTATTTCAGCATCTGCGGAAACGACAACACTTTTGAACTCTTTCCTGGACGCACCCCTCTCTTCGGGGGTTTTGAATTCGGCAGTCCAATGTCTTAGAGATTCTGCATTACACTTTGAATACGCAGAAACTAAGGAATCCAAAGTGACTGACCCTTTAATTTTCCCATGGGTCGTTTCGTTGAACGCATCCAAACGAATCATGTCTTTGAGATTGAAGAGGAAATTTCTTTTCTCTTTTAATGATATCCTCTCAGAATACAGCAGTTCCAATAATTTATTTAAATCTTTTTCTTTTTCGAGAACACCAAGGTGATAATTCCCTGCAGCAAGGGGAGTTATCGATCTTTCGCCCATAGCAGGACCAAACTTTTGAACTTCCATTTCAAAAGCTTCTGAATAAGACAGGCTCGCATCAATCGTACATCCGGCATCGGCCAGTATGTCAGCTTTATTGAGATACATCCCCAAGACTTTTCTTACAGAACTTTCATAATCATCTTCAGTTTTCTCAGGCAAACCTGCCATCTCTTTTTCAATTTTTCCAGAAATCGCTTTTAGTTTTGCGGCTGTTTCTTTAGGCAGGGTTGGCTGTTTAGAAGTTTTACCAAATTTGCTGTATATTCCACTTTCGACAACTCGTCCAAGCAGATCCACCAGGTCATATCGCACTTTCTTAGGAATATCCCTGTCACTTAACACAGACCTTAATCCTGAGCCATCTACAAAAAGTATTCGTGAATTTAATGATGACAATTTCTTGCTGAAAGCCGCTTCCTTGTACCCAAACGATCTCGCGACCAACCCCAATGTTTCAGCAGGTTTTCCTGAAAGGGAATTTAATGTATCTAAAGCTTTTATTTTATTTTTTATAATTGTGCTTACCCGCTGAGCTTTTTGGTGAATTTGTTCTTTGTACTTTTGATATCTATTCCCGATTTCTAAATCTACTACAGGTGCATCTTTAGAAATGCCGGCGATCATTTTCATATCTTCCAGTGACGTACCCAGAAGTTGCAGTACATCGAGTGCTGTATTTCTGACACGATAGTCATGCCACTTTAAGTACACCGGTTTTAGTTTATATGAATATTTACGCGGAGCGACAAAGTGTTTCAAGTGTGTTCTTACAAAGGTGAGGACACGGTCCCGGTTTTTAATCAATACATTGGGAGATTGTATGCTCATAAAAGACAAAAGTGTATAGGCTCGATCAACGGACATCATCCAGGTATCCTCGCCATGATAAAAATAATCCTGATGCCCCTTTTGCTTGCCAGCTCGATATCCACGTTTCGATTCATGGAGATAGTTCAGTGTTTCCTCGGGATTAACGGTCGCCAGATATAGAAGCCTCATATCCCCCGAAAGACCTGACTGACCTTTTTTTTCTATTTCATAAATGCGTGGATCAAATGTGGATTGAACCATAGCCATCAAGTCGAGGATATAAACAGGTTCTTCAACAAGCCAGGGATTTGTCTCGTGTGAAACATCAGAAGTAGGCAGATTTGCCTTGGCACACTCCCTCAAGTAGAGAGAAATTAGCCTATCCTTAATTTCTGGATTGTCATAGCGAAGAACGTATGAGCCATGAAAACGCATATTTTCAGGCACATCATTAGCTACCATCAGTATCGCCCTGGCCTTGTCCTCTAATTTATCACTCTCAATAGCTTTGTCCAACTTTTCAAGCAGCGGATTCAATTCATTTTGAGGCAATGTTGCCATATCAGGAAAAAAGGACACGAAGCCTTTAATTTTCTTCAGTTCATCAATTACCCGCTGAATTTCTGTTTTTACGGCCTTGTGGGTTTCCTTTGTCAGGGCTTTTTTCAGTTCGCCGATTGCGGATTTTGCTTTTAGATACTCAAGAGCCGTCACAGCATTTTCCCGTGAACCTTTAAATGAAAGCTGCTTTACGAAATATGCGACCGGGTCTTTTGCTTCGTCGGATAAAGGTTCTATATTGCCGGTTTTAATTGTCAAAGAATAGGTTTGAGATGACATAAACAAGCTGTGGTGCACTCGGCCTTCTTTGTTTCTGTGTGTCATCAATGCATCGCTCTTGAAGATCAGTTTTTTGTCGTCCCAGCGATCAATATGCACCCATCCGTGATACGGATCGATCGATTGCAGAACCTTATATTTCTTATTCTGCAGCAGCACGGTCAGGTCTATGACCTGAAGGAACGTATGGCCTTCTCCTTGAGATCGCACAGCAAGATAGCGGCCGTCAGGAGAGGCCTTGATCTCATCGACATGCATCATTGCCGTGGTAATTAAAGGGATAAGTACTTCTTTGGTCTGATCATTTTTATGCAATAACCACTTTGGCGAAAAAGTCTGATGCGGGTCTTTGTCGGTAATAACTCGCAGTTTCCAATCAACTTGTTTTTTATTCCCATCAACCCAAACATACTTAATGGTCTCTTTTGCGACCTCAGGATAAATGTAGGAAGGCATTAGCGATTCTGGAATATCCAGCAAAACAAACTCTTCCGGTTTTAGCAGGTCGATCCGCCCTTCGATGTATGCCACGGCAAACAGGTTGTGTTTATATACCAGCGACGTATCTATAATCAGCGAATGGTTCCAAAGATCGTAGTCATCTTCTTTCGGAGGCGGGTTTAGGTATATCGCCCTTAAATGTTCTTTTGTTATCTTTTCACCGCGATAATTCTCGATCCCGATAAGTTCGCTTAGTTTCTGCGGCACCTGCGGCGGACCTTCCTTTTTGGGATTCTCTTTATCACGGGCGGCCCTGTATTTGTGCACTGCGCCGAGAACTTTCCTAAACCGCCTCAGAGCTTGTATGCGCTCATCGGCCAGCAATTTAAGATATTCATCCGAAGGCGGCCCAAGCTTTTTACCCGGGTACGTCTTTTCCCACCATTTAGTCCACAGTTCTTTTTGCTTCTTTATGTTCAAAAGCAGCTTTTTGTCGTGAACTACTTTCTCGCCCGTCAATTTTTCCAGTGCAGGATTAACAACACCCCTCACCGATTCGTTTAAAGTACCCAGAATGTTGATCAATACCGGAGCATAGTCTGTTGTCCCGCATTCAACTAGCCCGTCGATCAGGGAACCGCCGTAACAGCAAACAAGCCCGGTAGTCTTTATCAAGGCTGTCAAATGATCCGGCATTTCCAGGGGTCCAAGAAACTGAGCAAGATGGTGATTGTCATGCTGACTTTTCACGCAGAACAGTTTAAGCAATATCGCGTCTGCAAGTTTCTCACGAATTTCAGATTGCCCGCGAGTCTTCCATACAAACCACGCACAAGCCAGCCGTTGCCCGTCACGACCATTATAATCATCGTTGTCCCGGTCGATAACTTTTTCGCCAAGAACATACGGGATCAACTGCTGCGGGGACATATCGAAAAATGTTTTGTCGGATGGCGGATATTTGGGCCTGTACCTGGGCCAGTTATAATCAGACTGTACCCCTTTACCCTTTACTTTTCCCGATCCGTTATTTTTTTCGCTGAGATTCTTAGACAAATCAGACACCTTTGTCTCATTCGTACCAGGTGACTTAATAGTCTCTGAAACTTTTATCTCTTTTGCGTCAATATTCTCGTAGACATGGAGCACCTCAGTGTACTCCTGAGAGGGGACGGTGATGATTTTTATTATCTTCTTCCATGTTTCCGGGGTTGCCCACTTTTTATCTAAGGAGATAAAATGCTTACGGGGATTTTTGCCTTTAGGGGTTTGGTTACTGAATGCGACCTGAAACATTTCACGAAGTTCCGGGTCATCATCAAACATCGAAAGAATTGTCTCTCGTGTATTCTCCGCATATTCCGGCAGTACCCTCTTAGTAATGCCTATAGCCGAAGCCAAAGAACTAAAAACCATCTCATGCGGTGATTTCCCCACAGGATACTTCTTTAGACTTCTGTGCAAACGATTGAAATACCTCTGTTTCAGCAGGTCAGCTTCGGGCCAACAGTCTTTATTGTCATAAGCAATAACAAAAGACAGCGACCTTTTTTCATTGTCAATTGTCACTTCACCTTTCAAATGATTGTTGAACCGTTCCGGATCGCCATGATGGTTATGCTGCATGAACCATTCCTCGCTGCGTTCTTCATAGGCAGCCTTGACCTTGCGAATATGCTCGGCCCTGACCTTTGAATACGGCTTTGACGGATATATCTTTCTGTCTGTTTTGTTGTGCGGATTGTAAATCGACATTTCCGCTGAATGAGTAGGCGCAAAATGAACCTGACCGTTTCGATAGACTAAAGTATCGTCATCGAAAATTTCTTTTGCATTTCCAAACAGAGCTGTCTGAAACTTCAAATCCTTCGTCAATACAAATGTGTAGCCGGCAGAAGGATTGGAGTGGATTCCCAAATATATATAATCATTAACATAATCTATTCTTTCAATTTGGTTCGGAATGAAATACCTTACAGCCTTAATTGTCGTAAAGTAAATCTCACCTTGTCTCCAAATATTTTGTTTTTTATCAAGTGTCTTTACGTAAACTCTGCCCAGTTGATGCGAAACATTGCTTTTTAGATAAAATGCGATGCAGAATACTTCCGGCTTATTCAATACATGATAACCTATGACAACCTCGTCGAGCAAGGATATGCCAGAGTCCTTAAAGTCAATGCTTTTGTCATTTAACACATCTCTTAACGTTTTATCAGTATTTTCAGGCTTTCCAGGATTTATACCTTTTATTCTGCTCTTGATTTCTTTGACTGCAATGTTATATCCGTAAACCTGTCTAACCTGCGGATATTTATTTCTGATGGTATTTAAACGAGCCAATCTTGTTTGCAGTGATAATTCATCCGCATTCTTAATGCAACCGGCTATACTCGCAGAAGCATTGCGAAGATTTGAAATAATCGTGCTTTTATGCAGACCACTTTTTTCGGTCATGGTCGGATCAATACAAAGTGCCAGTATTTCATCATAGATTTTTTCTGCCTTATCCACTTTCCCCTGCTCTGCGTAAAGGTCTATATAACTCTTATCCAACTTCATAGCCAATTCATAATCGTCTTTTTTCAGGTGCCGTTTCATGCCAAGCAATATTCCCTCAGCCTTTGATGCATCCCTCTTCAGCAAACGATCAAATGCAAGAAAATTCATATTTTTCCACGATATACTATTTACTTCAGCAATCCTTGCCGCTAACAGATAGTATTCAAGGGCTTTATCGTTATCCTGACCATCCCAGTGTGACTCATAGATAGCTCCCAAATTATATATCACATCGATAATACGCTGATCATGATGATATTTCTCTATGAATTTATCATAAGCATCCACCAACGCTGGCACGCCGATTTTCGCAGCGTCAAGATCCCAAAGAGCATTATATTCAACAGAAAAGTCCTCTGGGCCTTTTGCTTCTTCCTTTGTATCCGGTTTCTCGGATGTCTGATTCGTCAAACCAAGCGTCGCAGGTATAGCAATAGCTGCAAGCAGCAGTACCGCTATCAGTCCTGCTTGCCATGCTGGGGTGTTTTGGCAGTGAGGTTTGAGGCCTAGTATGTGGCGCACCCTGGACAGGGTTGGTTTTGTGTTTTGGCCTAGTCCTGCTGCCAGGAAAGGCTTTTTTTTGTTTACTCTGTCAGTGGTTACTTTCTGCAGTGTTTTTGCGTAGGTCAGTCGCTCGCCGGTTAGTTTTACTGCCATCGCATCGCAGCATAATTCTCGTTCGGATCGCAGGCGGTTAGAGAGCCACCATACTGCCGGATGATAAAACAGGAATGTTTCGGTTAGCCGCTGGGCGAGGTTTACCCATAGATCGAATCTGCGTATATGGGCCAGTTCGTGGGCTATAACGGCCTCGAGCATGTCGGGCGACATTTGCGTTATCATTGCGGCAGGAAGTAAAACGATAGGTTTCAGGTAACCGACGGCCATTGCCTGCATGGCTTTTGGTGAAATAAATACACGCGAAAAACCACGCATACCGAGGCGGTCACTAAGCGAATCAACACGGGCTGACAGACCATCCGGGAGCGGTTTTAGATCGCGTCGCCAGCGGTGTATGCCGATGAAACCGGCAAGGAGCCGCACGCTAAGGACTATAACACCGAGCATCCAGATCACCGGCACCCATGGCATGGAGATATCAAGCATTGTCGAGAATCTATCGGCCAGCGGTACAGATTCTTCCTTTACCGGCTGGGGAGTGAAAGTAACCGGAGTCGAAATTACTGTCTCCGGCGAAATCTCTGTTTCCGACGAAATTTCTGTTTCCGGCGAAACTTCTACCGGAGTCGCAGCTTCAGTTGGGGGCAATGCCGTATAAGACGGGATCGCAATATTTTCGGCCGGCGCCGCCTCTATTACAGCATCGAATTGCGAAACCGCGGAAATGTCGATCATAGTGAAAGTTACTACCGGACATACGACCATTGCGGCAAAGGCCAGCAGATATGCGGCGTATCGGCCGTTGCCGTGCTTTATCCTGAATGCCCTGACGACGGCAACTGCAAGAAATGCAACGGCAAGGCCCTGCCAGAGAAAATGCAGCAACGTAAGGGCAAACCGCCGGCAGATGGGCTGAGATAGAAATTCAACTACTGACATTATTTCGCCCCTCTCTTTTTAACATACTCACTGATGGCTTTGTTGATCTCGGTGAGTTCGTCACTGTCCGGGTTGTCTTGTTCGAGCAGATGCATCACAAGCGATTTTGCCGAACCGTCAAAGGCCTGATTAGCCAGCGATTTAAGAGCGATTCGCCTTGCATCCTGCCGGGTCAGAAGCGGGGTGTATATCCCAATGCTGCCTTTTTTGGTTTCCTTTACAACATGCTTGTCTGCCAAACGAGTCAGCATGGTCTTGATAGTTGTGTAGGCCCAATTAATCTCGTCAGGGAGCCTGTCAGCAACCTGTCGGGTTGTTGCGGGCCAACCCTCCCACAGCACATTCATGATCTGCCATTCGGCTTCGGTAAGTTTCATATTGCACTCCTTTCAACTCTGATTTCTACAACCGTAGAAGCTATTCTACTACAAATGTAGAAAGCGTCAACAAGAAAATAAAAAAAATAATATTTTTCACCCCCTGCTATTAACTAGCATTGATAAGCACTGCCAGAGTAAAGACTTACGGAAGACACAAAAGCGTGAGATCGCAAGCTCTCCGACTAGGGGTTTTCGCAATATTTTGCCAGTCTTAGGCGCAATTCGGCCTGCATTTCATTTATTTGTGGACTTATTTCTGAATTTTTGATATAATTATCGATACAGATTTCATGAGATAATCATATTATTACAGGGTATACTATTCGCCATCGACCCGACCTTCAGAAGCTGGCTGACAGCGGAAGAGCGACTATTCCTAAACGCCGTCCTGCTGGGACCGTCAATGGGCACCTCACCGCCAATGCCATGGTCAGTTTGAGATTGATTATTGATTATTTATGATTGATTATTTAAGGATTCGGCCTGAAGGCCGAGGCTTTTTTTACCTTGCGTCATTGATCGCTTTGAACATTGCCAGCATATTTTCCAACGGTACGTTGCTTTGGACGTTGTGAATGCTGTTAAAAACAAAGCCGCTGTTTTCCCTGAATATTTCGATCCTTTCAGTGACTTCCCTGTAGACCTCTTCAGGTGTGCCGAATGGCAATGTCTTTTGGGTATCCACACCCCCGCCCCAGAATACCAGGTCGCTGCCGAATTCTTTTTTCAGCCTTACAGGATCCATATCCGTTGCCGAACACTGAACCGGATTTAAGACATCAAAGCCCGCTTCGATCATGTCAGGTATTAGAGGATATATCCCGCCGCATGAGTGAATAAATATTTTCCAGCTGGTCAATTCGTGGATCTTATCGTTGATCACCTTCTGAAACGGTTTGTACAGGTCGCGATAGGCCTGCGGTGAAATAAACGGTCCGCGCTGTGTACCGAAGTCGGTTCCGCTTACAAACACGGCCTGGACTTTGTCTCCCAGCACAGGCGCCAGTTTTTCGATGTTTTTAAGCCCGATCTCGCACTGTTTTTCAAAGACCTTATACACATAATCACGACGCATCGCCGTTGAGACATACCACTCCTCGACATCGCGTATACCTTTGGGGTTCTTCATCCACGTAGCCGGCACCAGGGCAATATCGCCGAACGCGACGCCCGGCATTGTCATGTAGATACCCGCATCGGTATTTTCATAATACCAGTCGATCTTCTGCCTGAAATATTCGACGTCCTCATCCGTCATCACGCCGAATTCTTCGCAGTTATCCATCGGATCAAGTTTACTCTCATCGATCGGCTGCTGGCGGTTGAGGGCATCCCAGAAATAGCTGCTCTTTGGCATCTTAGCACTTGGGGGAACTGTCATGTCGCCTTGCGGGTACATCAATAGATCGCCATTTGTATCCTGGGTATAATTAAAATCGCCCGCAACAAGCACTTGAGTCCCGTCAATGGGCATGGTAAACGGTTTAAAATTCTCCTGGCGGACGCCGAACATATCACACGGCGGATGTACCCCGACAACATCCAGTTCCAGAGCCTTTCGCAATTCTTCGTCAACTTCGCCAAGCATCTGGTAAGGCTCGATGACCTTGACAACGTGACCGCTCTTACCCAGAACCGCCTCACGAAGCCGATGCACCGCACAGCAGCCGATACCGGTCTGACCGCCCGCACCAAAGTCAACACAAAGCTTATCAACAGGCTTATGCTCCAAAGTCACCGCAAGCCGCTCACGCGGAGTCATCGGTCCAACCTGGGTATTTTTACTAGTCATATATAGCCTCCATTATTCAAAGCACCTGACCCAAGAACCAGATTAAAATTTATCATTGTCTGGTTTTATTATAGAATCCCATATTATTTAACACCTCGACCTAACCTTATCCATCGGCGGATAACCGGTAAGCGGATAGTTGGCAGAAGCAATTGTATAAATCTAATTCTCAACATATTATTCCTTTCGCCGATATCCGGGTTGTTTTTGGGCCTCTTCGATAAACGCCAGCATATTAGCAAGACACGTGTCACCTTCCACCGAATGAGAGGGTGAAAAGATATAACCGCCCTCAGCCCCCAACTCCAGCAATCGCCGTGATTCATCCTGAACATCTTCAACGCTTCCATAAGGCAGCGTCTTCTGGATCGAAAGCCCCCCATGAAAACACAGTTGACCGCGGTACCGCTTCATCAGCATTTCAATATCCATCACTTCCGGCTGAAACGGGTTAAAGCAATCCAGCCCTATCTCGATCAGATCATCAAATAACTCGTCCACATCACCGCAGGAATGGATCATGACATATTTACCTGCATCCTTGACTACTTTATACATACGCTTTAATTGCGGATAAATAAATCTTTTCCAAAGCTCCGGCCCCATCTGCAGGCCATGCTGCTGGCCCCAGTCATCACCAAAATAAACCGCATCAATGTCATACGTTAAAGCCTTCTTGATTTGTTCGATATTATAGTCGGTTATCGCCCTCAGCAATTCATGCACAAAATCCGGGTTAACGATAAAGTCCATCATCAGGTTTTCCATCCCGCGAAGCGTCCACGCGCGTTCATAAAGAGAAAATCCCATCTCGAAAAGACGAAACAGATCACCCTTGGAATCGATCGAACTGACTATGTTTTCATAAAAACGCCCATCAAGTGGATCAGGAAATGTGTATCCCGTCAGTATCGGCTCTGAGAGAATACATCCCTTGACGATACCAATATCTTTATCGACACTGCGGTCCCAGACAACCCCAAAAACATCCTGCAAACAGTCATTTCCAATATCGTCAAAAAAACCAATATCGCTGCCAAGCCGGAGGATATGATTATCAACAGCAGCCTCAATATCATCCGTACCATAATGCCCAACAAGCAGACTTTCAGCTTCCAGCGTAAACTTAAACGACCACGGAACATATGGAGGGCGATTACCATCCAAAACACATTTGACAACATCTCGTTTATTCATAAACAATCCTTTTACACATGCCGATCACTCCGGAAAAATTCGGTAGGATGTGCTGTGCCCATGCTGTTTACTTCGGAAAAAGTTTATTAAGCAATTCACCATCGATCTCTGCCTTTGGAGCAAACTTCCCCGAACCGGTAACCGTGATCTGTCCCGAAAATGCTTTACCTGTTATATTACCGATAACCGCGCGAACACGAGCCTCTTTTTTCGCCGCGTTCGGATAGACCTGAACATCTTCCAGCCATACCGGTTCAGTCGCTCTAAGCTCCATCCTGCCGACGATACCGTTCCAGTTCGTCTGCGTCCGTTCGTCAACGGCATGAGCGGGCCCCGCCGGAGGCAGCTTGGCATTGTTGACCACTAAAGTGATAGTATGCTTACCCGGAGTCATCGCTTTGGTCACGTCAAACACCTGCGCCGCGCTAAGCGTATTTTCCCACCCGCAAAAAACCTCATCCACCCAGACACGGATGTCCTTGCCTCGCTCAAAAAACAGCGTGATCTTCTTGCCGGCCCATGAGTCAGGGATCGTCACCTGCTTTTGATACCACGCAGGCCCCTTCCAGTACCACACACGCGAAAGTCGTTTTTCGTCCTTTTCGTTTTTATATATGCCCTTGTGGTTTTCGTCGGTGATCCCTGGAAGCTTGACAGTATCTTCAAACTTCTGGCCGTACCACTTTTCTGCAACTCCAACATCATCAGCATCAAGGCGAAACCCCCATCTGCCGGCTAGCGAAACAGTCCCCTTATCGGCAATAGCGGAATTTGCGAACACAACAATTAACATAGCAAGAAGAAGCGATTGAACGAATTGCCTTTTCATAAAAAAATCCTAAGCAAATAGTTTAGATACATAATAATTCATGATATTTGAGTACGTTAAACCCTGTTGACAAAGTGTACCATATCCGACAGAAAAAGGCTATTTTATTTTGAAATCCCACTTTTGGGTGAGCAAGTTTTTTAGCGGTATTTATAGCAATGCTTAAGACTTTCATATTTTAACGATATTTCAAGCTTTAAATGGTGTCATGCCGATATAATGAAATGCTGAAAAAATTGGATACCTCAAATATGTCATTGCTTATTGAACTGCCGATACTCATTTTGATGGGTATGGGGACTGTTTTTGTGTTCTCCGCGGGGGCTAACGTCTCCAGCAGCTTCAATTTCCAGAAATTTTACAGTTTCACGACCCACAAACAGTTGTTGTTTTTCCCTCTCGCTGTCTGCGTGATGTACGCGATGGCACATCTGGACGCAAAACGCCTTTCGTTTACCCGCGCCGGTGTCGTTAAATCCTATACTCCATATCTGCTTGCTCTGAGTGCAATACTGCTGGTTCTGGCTTTGGTCCCGGGGATTGGCACTCCGAAAAACCACTCATGGCGATGGCTGACGCTGGCTGTCGGACCAGTGAAAATCAGCTTCCAGCCATCGGAGCTGGCAAAGTGGGCCGTTATCATTTACATGGCCGCGATCCTGGACCTGTGCGCCGATAGCCTTAAAAAATACTGGAAACGTTTTATCCCCATCTGTGTTGTCCCTGCTATCATTGTCGCTTTGATAATCGGACAAGACTTCGGGACGGCGGCTTTCATATTGTTTCTGGCGTTTATCATGCTGATAATCGGAGGAGCAACGTGGTGGCACTTCCTTACGCCCATGCCGATAATCTCCGCGGTATTCTACTTTTCCATCGTCAGGTTTCCTTACCGCATGGAAAGGATCAAGGCATTTTTCGACGCGGACTCGGAAAGCTCGGCAACTTACCACGCCCTGCAATCACTGATCGCCGTAAGCACCGGGGGTATCCTGGGAAAAGGGCTTGGCAGAGGGTACTCAAAACATGGGCACCTGCCGGAAGATACGACCGATTTTATATTCGCGATAATCGGCGAAGAACTCGGGTTTGTCGGCTGCATGTTCGTCATCGGGATGTTCGTGCTGCTTACGGTAATGTCTTTGATTGCTGTAAACCGCAGCAGGAACAGATTTTGCAAACTGCTCGCCGCCGGTATTGCGTTGACGATCGGTTTGCAGGCAGCTATCAACATTGGCGTGGTAACCAGCGTGCTGCCGACCAAAGGGATCCCGCTTCCGTTTCTAAGTGCCGGCGGAACGAGCCTTTTGCTAACAGCGGCAGCAGCGGGCTTGCTGATCAGCATAGCAAGACAAACCGAGGACCTGACGGTGATTGACGACCTTTACCCGGCTATGGAGATAGTAAATGAACCAGTCGCAGCAGCCGTCTAGCAAAAAACATTTCATATTCGCCGGCGGCGGTACGGGCGGGCATATTTACCCGGCTATCGCAGTCGCCCAGCAGCTTGACGAAATCTCGCCCGATGCCCAGATCAAATTCTTCTGCAGCAATCGCCCCGTCGATTCGCATATACTCTCAAAGACCGGTTTCGAGTTTATCACACTCGACGCGAAAAGCCCCTCGCCGCGGCCGGATAAACTCTTATCGTTTTTTATCTCATTGCACAAATGCTTTTACCTTGCAAAGAGCAAACTCCCGGAAAATTCTGTAGTTATCGCCACCGGCGGGTTTGTATCGGTGCCAGTCGTACTCGCCGCCCGCTGGCTGAAGCTGCCCATCGCTATCATTAATGTTGACATCGTTCCAGGCAAGGCAAATAAAATGCTAAAGCGGTTTGCGAAAAATATTTTCCTGCAATTCGAAGACAGCCACCGCTATTTCGACAAGACCAAAGCAAAGATAACGACAACGGGTTGTCCGCTGCGAAAGAACTTCTTTAAACCGAATCCGCAGAATGTCTATGACGATCTTGCACTGGATATCAACAAAAAGACGCTCCTGGTCACCGGGGCATCCACCGGTGCGGTTAGTATAAACAATGCGGTCACCGGGATCCTGGACGAACTCGAGGAGTTTGCCGACACATGGCAGATCGTTCATCTTACCGGCAGGGCAAATCTCAAGACCGTCGAAGACAGTTACGTCGGCTCGAAGATCAGCTACCACCTTGTCGATTATTATGACGAGATGCAGGATCTGTTCGCCGCCTGTGACCTGCTCATCGGCAGAGGCGGAGCGGTAAGCATCGCCGAATTCACCCAGGCACAAAAACCGGTGATCTGCATGCCGTACCCATACCATACGGACATGCATCAGAAACGAAACGCAGCCGACCTATGCGATAAAGGAGCGGCAGTTATCGTAGACGACACCCCAAACACCCCGCTGCAAACACAAGAGCGACTTGCCAGGGTACTCAAAGACTTGATGTCCAGCAAAGAAAAACTCGACCGGATGAGAGACGCAGCGAAATTAACCCGCCCGCAAAACGCAGCAAAAACCATCGCCGAAATAATCAGCAAGACGATTTAACCCTACACAGAAGCGCGAGTGCGCAAGCACTCCGAATGGGGATTTCGAATTGCATTGTCAATCTTAGACGTAATTCGGGGAGCTTGCGCTCCCGCACTTTTGTTTTTATTGCTGGGCAGACATTATTATTGCCGCTATCGTGCCGGCAACTGCCAGTCCTGCGACTACCGCTAGTGCTATCTTGATAAAGCTCCACGGTCTTTCGCCCTGCACCTCGCCGGTTCTGGCGTTTACGAGGAAACGGAAGATCTTCTCTTTATAGCGGTACGCACTGATCCAGATAGGCAAAAGCACGTGTTTGAATGTCACGTTGTCGTGCTGGGTTTTTACCGAATGGATCCTCTGTTCGTCACCGCCGATATCGCGTTTGACAAGGATGCGGATATGGCCGTCCATGATCTGTGCGCCATAAGCAAAACCATCGGCGAGATCGATCTGGTAGCTTTCGGCTTTAAAGCCGGTAAGGTATTCGTCCTTGTACGGCACGAGATTTCCGAGGTCCCATGGCTCCAGCTTTTCGGTGTATTTCCTCGGCAGCGAATTGCTGGCAAGAACCAGAACGTCGTCAAAAGATTTCCAGACCGTCCCGCTTGCCGAGTACCATCGGGTCCGTCTTTCCTGTCGGGTTCTGTGTTGGGTTTTACCGTTTACTGTCGTTGTGTAATGGACGGTCACATAGTAATGTTCGCCTCGCTG
Organism: Planctomycetota bacterium; assembly: GCA_019456225.1. Lineage (GTDB taxonomy): Bacteria > Planctomycetota > Phycisphaerae > Sedimentisphaerales > Anaerohalosphaeraceae > VRUI01. The sequence continues at coordinate 34,446 of VRUI01000030.1, forward strand.
ACCGGTATAGAAACTCTTCGTATCGCTGTCATACGTCCAGTACGGGACATACATACCGTTTAGCTTGCCTTCCTGACGTGCCATTTTTTTCAGAGCACTAGGCGCAAACCACAACTTACCGATCCACGTAATGAAAGAAGTCTTACCTTCTTTGCGTGTAACCTTGAAAGGAAGCAGGGATTTCGGTTTGATATGTTTTGTCGAGTGGGCCGTGGAGATAATATCACTGCCGCAAAAGACGCACTGCTGAGCGGAAATGTTCGGCTCGGTAGTAACCTCTGCTCCACACTCGGAACAATCAACTGTCAGTTGCTCGACGATGTCCTTACTGTCAGGACACTCGGAGAGGAAGGTCTTAAAGTCCAGCTCATGAATATCTTCCTCCGATTTTGGGATCGGATTTTCAAACCCGCAGTAAGGACACTTCTGAGCATCTGCACCGGGCTGAAAAGACATTTTGCCCGCACAACTGCCGCATTTAAAAACCTGATCAAGCTGACCAACAGCCGGCGGACCTTCAACAACCTCATCATCAGCGCCAACAACCGCTTCGTCTTCACCCGGATATGTTGTTTCCGACATTACAATACTCCACTTACAAAAAAACAAGTCATAAAAGCGCGGGAGCACGAGCTCCCCGATTAAACGCTAAGTATACAGATTAATCAAACCAACTATTACAACAGATGGCTTAAATATTACAAAAATAAAACTAATCCTTAAGCTTCTCAGCCAGTCCCTTAAGTGTTTCCAAATGCCCCTCTGAAATTATGCCATATTGATGCATCTTTTCACATTCACATCGCACATCTTCAACTAGAGGGTCTTGATGGTTTACCTGAATAAACATTCCAGATTCCTCTGTCCACCATTTCCTTTCAATAACATCAAGCAAAATCCCCCGAACCTTTGTCCGAAGCAACGGGTCTGCCGATTCTACTAACTTAAAAAACGCAGCCTTGCGGCATCCTGCAAAGAATTTAAAATAAGCAGCAACAACTATCACCCAGATCGCCGAAGCAAACAGTAAACCAAATACCATAAAACCTGCACTGTCCGCCGCTAGTTGCCCATTTCTTGCGTTGGAAGCGATCGCCAGGGCAAACAAAGGGGCAACGCAAGCTGAGATAGCTAGCATTACCAGGGCAATGCTCGTGAGAATTCCGGCAACCTTGACATCCCACTGAAAAATCAGACGGTTCTGAGTAATGTGCAGATAAACCAAAGCGATAAGCAAGATTGAAATCAAAATTGTAATCTGCATAAAATGCCCTTTAATTATAAATCACCAATTATAAATTATAAATCCTACTGCGGCGGCAATGGCGGCGGTGCTGCTCCGAACAGGCTCGAAAGTTCCGGCACCTGCCCTGCCGCAGTCCACTGGGCCATTCCCTGCTTCCATACGAGGGTGTCGGCTTTGACCTGACCGCCGGTTACGAACTCGCCAAGGCTCTTCATATCAAATGGTCCCGACTGCTGCCCGCTTATCGCTATATGAAAAGCTGCTGCCTGCGGGAGCGGCGGAGGTGCCGTTGGCTGTGACTGCGGCGCGGCCTGTGGCGGCTGTTGCTGCTGGCCGGCCGGCATCGCGTTGCCCATCTGGTTTGCCATCGCAAAACCCATCCCCATACCCATTCCGCCTGCGGCCATACCGCCGGGGTTCTTTGCTGCATCTTCCATGGCGTTTGCCGTCTGGAACTGGGTGTACTGGTTGAGGTTTCCGATGATCCCCATGCTGGAGCGTTTGTCGAGTGCTTCCTCGACGGCTTTGGGCAGCGAGATATTCTCGACGAGCATCTTCATAATGTCCAGCCCGTAGTTCAGGAAATCTTCGTGAATTCGTTTGGTAATAAACTCGCCAAGCTCATCATAATTGGCGGCCATGTCCAGAACCGGGATCTTGCTTTCCCCGATGATATCGGCAAACCGCGAGACGATGAGGTTTCGCAGCTGATCGGTTATCTCGTCTTTTGTAAAATGCCCGTCGGTACCGACGATCTCAGTGATAAATTTCGCCGCGTCGCTGACCTTTATAACATACGAACCGAAAGCCCTGATCCTGATCGGCCCAAACTCGGCGTCGCGAAGCATGATCGGGTGCTTGGTGCCCCACTTAAGATCGGTAAACCGTCGCGTGCTTACAAAGTAAACCTCGGCTTTGAAGGGGCTGTGAAAACCATGCTTCCAGCCCTTCAGCGTCGACAGAATCGGCATGTTATCGGTAGCCAACGTGTACATGTCCGGCTCAAAGACGTCGGCGATCTTGCCCTTGTTAATAAAAACGGCAACCTGCCCAGGACGAACGGTCAGCTTTGCACCCATCTTGATCTCGTTATTGTGACGCGGAAAACGATAAACCATAGTATCGTTAGAATCGTCGGTCCACTCAATAATATCAACAAACTCGCCGCGTAACTTATCAAAAATACCCATAAGACTGCCTTTCTCAAACTGACCTTTTGGCCAGTTTGAAATGAATAATGATTATTGTCTATTGTATAATGAAGGATTCGCAAATCCTTTATTTACAGACAATTATATTTCATAGTTTAACAATTCGCAAGTGTTTTTATGCCAGCGCACAACATACCCGTAATTCTGCCGGGTTACCTATATAGACTGCCAAACTCAGGTTTTATTACAGTTTTTCTGCGATATTTCGCAATTTTTCACGCCATGGGGGCCGCAGGATGAATACTGACAGTGTAAATATAGCGATCAGTATCGTCGGGATCAGTATCGCCTGCGGGTGGACATCTGGATAAAGCAGCTTTTCAACATAGTGAATAATAAACGACTCGGAATACTGTCCGCCATTTTGAGAGCGTCTTCTGAACAAATTCTCCAGGATAGTAAGCGGACAATACCTCTCCATCACGGCAAGCAAACCGACAAACCCGATCCCGCAAACATGCACCCACCTGAAAACACGCCAGCCAAAGAAACGGGTAAATATGCCGCGCCTCCGAAAAACATAAACCCCAACGACAGCGGCAAAAGTAAACAAAAACCCAACGATCATAAAAACAACAAACAAAAAATGAACCAAAACAATAAAATCAGCAAAAAACCGCCAGAACATTTAAACCTCCCATATCAGAACACGTTTCATAGTCTCTCCTATACAATACAGATGAATTTCCAGAATGATTCTAAACAAACCCAGCAAACATACAAGATAAAAATACGCCCATTAAAATCAAATCTCAAACAGCAGCGTGAAGCGCAAGCGCCATGCTAAAAACAATCTATGACAGACGATCAAAATCGTTGGCCAGCCCGGCGCTGGCGCTTAGGGCTTCTGTTTAAGGGTTTATTCCAGGCAATAATCATTTAAGCAGCATCGGCCGTTCTCTTTGCAGCCACTTTGGCAGTTGGTCTCTTTTTACTGTCTTCCACAAACCGGCTTTTGCGTCGATCGCTTCATCCTGCATCTTAAGGTACTTTTCGTAATCGCCATGCTTAAATCTCAGGTCCGCGTAACCGTAGCCCTGTTTTATGATTTCTTCGTTGAGTATCGTTTTGTCTGCAAAGCGGATGTATCCGAGCAGCCGGTCATACTTGTCGCGGACGTCGCTTACGGTATCTATTATGACCGTCACATCCTGTCCCAGCGCAACCTCTTCAACAAACGCCGACGCCTCGGGGCCGAAGAACATAACAGCTTCGCCGCGTTTTTTTGTTTCGGGAGTATCAACACCTAGCAACCTGACTCGTGTTGTATCGTATTTGCCGTCTGGGATGTCAATGTCAAGCGTATCGCCGTCGACGACCTTAACGACTTTGAAGGTTTTGAGATGATATTTCGCCGCACCTTCCGGGCGAGGGGTTCTTAGCAAGACCTCCTTGCGGAAGGAATCGGTAAAGAGACGGTCAAAACAGATCAGCCCGACAGCAAAAACGATTATCGCAAAGATAATACCATTCTTGCGCCGCCGACTCATAGCATATTTAAGCGTACCCTTCGCCAATGCTTTCCTCACTATAATTAGAACCACTAATGAAAACTAATATTAATTACTTTTAATTATTCGTGCCAATTGGTGTCCATTCGTGGTTCTAAAAACTATTTGTTATTGCGCTCGTCTTCCGGTTTGTCGAGCTCAAAAGCTTCGCACAGAGCTACAAGAGCCTCCTGGCCCTGGTCGAGATCGACAATAACGCTGATGCGAATTTCACTGGTCGTGATCGAATCTACATTGACCTTCTTATCGGCGAGCGTCTTGAACATCGTCTCTGCGACACCTGAGTGCGAACGCATTCCGACACCGACGATAGAAACCTCTGAGATATCTTCACGGACGAACACCGACTGACAGTGAACCTCTTCCTTGATCTCTTCGATGGCCTTGATTGCGTCTTGGAGGTGAGCCTTTTCGGTAGTAAACGAAAGATTCGCTTTTTCCTCGCTGATCTCAACCTGGATAATATCGTTAACAATAACCTGAGACGCTGCCAGATGAGCAAATATCTTCGCAGCCGAACCGGGTTTATTATCTACGCCAAGAAGTCCAACCTTAGCGAGATCATTTTGAATTGTAGCACCTGAAACCAGAATACCTTCCATTTGGGGCACCTCGTGTGTAATTAAAGTTCCTTGTTTTTCTTCCATGCTGCTTCGAACATGGATCGTTACATTATATTTCTTGCCAAACTCGATCGCCCTGCCGTGCATGACACCTGCGCCAAGACTGGCAAGCTCGAGCATCTCGTCATAACTGATCATATCGATCTTAACGGCGTTGGGGAATTTACGCGGGTCTGTCGTATAGATGCCGTCAACGTCGGTATATATCTCACAGGCCTCAGCCTTTAGTGCTGCCGCCAAAGCAACGGCACTGGTATCCGAACCGCCGCGACCAAGCGTCGTGATATTACCGTCTTCGTCCATACCCTGGAAACCGGCGACGATGACTATTCTGCCGCGGTCGAGCTGCTTATGAATTTTTTCCACTCCGATACTCTGGATCCGAGCCCTTGAGTGAGCCGCATCGGTCAGCATCTCGATCTGCGTACCGGTAAAACTGATCGCCGGATAACCCATATGCTCCAGGGCCATCGCCATCAGAGAAACCGTCTGCTGTTCGCCCGTACTAAGCAGCATATCCATCTCACGCCTGGGGGGATTCGGATTAAGCTCCAGTGCATCGGCAACGAGCTGGTCAGTCTGCTTGCCGCGAGCCGAAGCGACAACAACAACCTGCTTGCCGCTCTTTACCGCGTCAATCGCACGACCGGCAGCCTTGCGAATCTTCGCCGCGTCAGCAACGGATGTACCGCCAAACTTTTGAACTACAATTGACATTTAACTATTCCTGAATTAACATTCCAAGTCCTTAACCCCCTAAACCGACAGGGATTACGCACAATAATTGATGCATATTAGCATAAGCCAGAGAGGTTGTCCAGCGTCAATTATATATTAATGTGCTGTCGGCATCCTGCCGACAGCTCCTGCGGGCAGAATGCCCGCAGGACATTGGCGCAAAAAACGCGGGCTCCCATTGGAAACCCGCGTAGAAAGGAGAATTAACGATTTGCTGAGCAAATCAATCCTCTATGATGACTCTGAAACCTACGTTATAGACCTTCTGGTATGACTCGTATGGGAATCTGACACTGCTTCCCGCTGTTTTTGGACGGTCATTCCAGCTTCCGCCTCGGGCGACCTTTTTGATCGTCAAGTCAGCGTCTTTCGAATCATCCTGCTTATAAGGATACGGCAAGTAGCTCGACCGTGTCCATTCCGAGACGTTTCCAACCATGTCATACAAACCCCACGGATTCGCCTCGTATTGTTTAACGTAATCGACAACGATCCATTTGTCCGTAAAGCGGTCGTCTCGCAGCGGGTAAAGATAATCGGCCGGGTAGTCGCGGCGTTTGTGTACCTTGCTTCCGCCGTCCCATCCGACGTACATTCTGCGTCGTCCGGCGTCGGCGAGGTTTGCGAATTTGGAGAAATCCGTATCGCTGTCGCCATAGAAGAACTGTTCTTTTGAACCGGCGCGAGCGGCCCATTCCCATTGTGCTTCGGTAGGCAGGGTAACTTTCTTGCCCGTCTTTTTCGAGAGCCACTTGCAAAACGCCATCGCCTGCTGCCATGAAATTCGCGCAACCGGCTGATCTTTATGGTTAGCGATATAACCCGGGACCGCATGGTCCTTACCGTTTTCGTCAAGATAACGCGTATCGTGTTCAGCGTCGAATGCCGCGTACTGTTTGTTGGTAACTTCCGTTTCACCCATCCAGTAGCCCTTCGTCACATTTACAACAGACCTAGGCATCTCATCGGCGTAACCAGACTGCGAGCCCATAACAAACTGCCCTGCCCGTATCCGCTTAAAGGTGAAATTAACATCATTACCAAGTGGGAAAGTGAGCTTATTTTTGAAAATATCTTGTTGTTTGTCTACACCAGTCGCGGTCAACCCATCCGGGGCAACCTTCTTTTCCTTCGGAGGCATTACCGGCGTAATATCATTCTTGATCAACTTGATTGTCGCGCGGTGTTCTTCTTCCGGATTGTCAGTTAGCCCGGCATAAAGAATTGCCAGGTCAAGACGCCTTTTTTCAAACTTCTTATTGTTCCACATTCCGCGGTGCGGTGCGTTAAGATCGATCCAGGTGTAGATCCTGTCCCAGTCTTCGGCGGAAAGCTCAACATTATGGTGGCCCTTTTTGAACATCTGGACCAGCGGACTTGTCGAGACGTGCCACTCCATCGGACCATACATATCAAGATCACTTTCCGGTCCGGGTTTGCGGGTAAAGGCTACAAGATTGAGATACGAACGATCCTTACGCCAGTTCTGCATCGGATCGGCCTTGACAAATGATATGCCGCCCTTCTTAGCGGTATTGTTGTGGCAGCCGACGCACTTCTTATCAAGTATCGGCTGGATCTCTGTAGGAAACGCAAACGGCCTTACCGGTCCGCGCCAGGTCTTGATCCTTCTCGGCGATCTTCTGCCGGCGAGAGTCATCTTAACCGGCGAAGCCTCATTCTGGTTTTCATGGCAGCCGTTGCATGACAGGTTTTCACCGCCCTGACCGACCATCCAGCTCCGCATAAGAGCGAGAGCGGCCCCGTCTTCATCAAGCGGCTGGATCGCGATAGGCGTATTTGACGGAGCGACAAAACTAAACGAACCGTCCTTCTCGACGTCAACTGTACCAAGAATTCGTTTGATATCCCAGCTGGATTCAAGACCGACCGACTCATGCCCGCCGCTTTTCAAATAACCGTAATGGTATGCAATCACCCGAAGCTTTTTAACCTTGCCTTTGGGTATGTCTTTAAGCCCCGGACCGCCGTAAATATCAGTACAGAAGATAGTCGTCTCATCCGAATCAGTCGTACGGTCAACAAGAACAGCAGGTGTCTTTTGAACTGTGAGCGGGATAGGCTCGAATATGCTGTATTTAGCGTCTTCGTAGACTACCGTAATATTGTCAAAGGTGTCAACAAGAGCGAGCACCCACTTTTTACCTTTTTTGAGAGAGACCAGGAAGTAATTCTCCGACAGCGGATAAGGCGTGCCGAATGTATATTTCTGACCGCCGCCCTGGTTGTCATAAACATTACCAACAACGTCACGGCCAAATCCAGGAATCTCCTGAACGCAACCGGTCTTGTCGGCAGGAAAAACTTTCGGATGAATGTTAATCTGCGTATTTTCTTTCCCCCATGTCTTTTCTTTGGGGTTATGACGCAACGGATATTTGCGGCCAAGTGCAGGGTCAATGATAAGCAGACGCCCTGTTTCACTTTTAGCATGATGACCGCTGACAATACCGACGACCTTCGTAGAATGGTTCGGTATCGGACGCGTCCAGCAGTATGCCGTCGGAAAATAAGAACCGCTTCCCCAATACTCGCTCTGGCTGGTTCCGTCGGGATTCATATGGAAAAGATACCTCGAATAATAATGCGGAGTATCCGTATATTCCCATCGAAGATACATCACCTTGCCGTTAGCAAGCACACGAGGATGCCAGTCACTGTCCTGTTCATAAGTAAGCTGTCTTACCTTGCCGGAATTTGCATCAACCTTATAAATGTTTGCCATAGGCCTACCGCCGTTTTCACAAGGCAGTCCCTGGATACCGGCAGTAGAGCAAACGAGAATCTTCCCATCTTCCGGCAGATAGCAGCCGTCAAACCACTGAACATCTTGCTGGTCGCTGGGAGTAAGTTCCTTAAGATTTTGACCGTCAGTATCGATCTCAAGCACTGCCCACATGCCGTTGCTTCCCACACCGGAAAACATCAGTTTGTCGCCAGAGAAATGAACGTCCATATGTTTTATAACAGAAGTGTCCCGATGGCGATAGATCGGTTTAACCTTGACCTCACCTCGCAAATTCGACAGTTCAGCGATATCATTATCCCAGCCGGTCCGCTTGATCGTATCACTCGTGTAAGAGTTCAGACTGCGGTTAGCTTCCTTCATGCGGCGAATAACAACCAGTTTGTCAAAGTCCAGCAGAGGGTTGGCAAGCGAAGCGTCCTTGATAAGTGCGTCAAGTTCGGTCTGCGCTGCAGGGCTGATCTTACCGCTTATCTTAGCGGCGATCTTGTCAAGACGGCCAAGAAATTCCTTACCCGGGTAATTGTCGCCGTTGTTCTTGATAAGATCGGCAATCATCCGACGAGCAGAATCGGGGGTATTGACAGGAACATCTCCGTTATTAACCGCAAATGCCGGGCCAACAACGAAAATCGTGACAACCGCAAAAAACACAAAAGGCTTTACTTTGCAAAACACAAAAACTCCCTTTATCAAAAACAATTTCAAAATTAAAACGAAGATATACCCTAAAACGTCTGCATTTCGCGTTTTATTTCTGGATTTCATTGATTTTACACGGAAATTTGCTTGCCGTCAAGTAAATTTAATACGTGAATGGATAATTTGGAGGTTTATAGTGTTTAACACGGAAGGACATTTCGATGGCAACGTAAAATTCAAAGTTAAAGTCGGCAGGATACCGGCGGTACATACTAAACCGCTGTCAGTTCTATGGACCACACGTACTCGACGCCGTGGAGCGAACCGGTACCGGCGATATATTGACCGTCGTCGGTTTTGTCGGCGGTGAATTGTTTAAGCTTATGCGCGCCGGTGAAAGCCTCGAGCCTGGTCCGGAATATCTTGCTCGCCATCCTGACAGGCCCGCATAAAGTTTTAAATGTAAGTACCCACATTTTGGCAAATCCCATTTTCATAATCAGACATTTCACAGCATGGGCATAGCCCATTCTACCTAAACAATAGGAAACGACCGGCCAGCCTGCAAATCCCGTAGCTGCTTTTTTTGAAAATCACACTGGAATTTGCCGGCAACAATGATAAAATACATTATCACCCTTGCCAACTGTCATTATTATAGGAACCAGCAGAAATGTATTTAGACGTAATTTTAATGCTTATCGCAGGCCCGATGTTCCTGCTCTCGCTTGCCGCACATATCTACGTAAAGCTGAAAATGCGTCCAAATGACGATATCGACGAGTACCACTACGAGTTCGAGGACCACCACCCCGACTTCGCCAGGTACGAAAAATGGTCAAGAATAACCTTCGCATCAGCAGTGATCGCAGCCCTGCTATTATTCGTATCGATCTCGATTTAACCACGTACTGTTGGCTTCCAGCCAACAGCATTTTGTCTAACAGAAGCGCGGCATCGCGTTGAGCAAAGCGAAATAACAACATTACTTGCGTTTCATCACCAGCGCCGTTATCAACCAGAAGACAATCGCCCCCGACGTAATCGCAAACACAACCGGCAAGCCGGCTGTCGCTATCAGCGGTATCGCCATTGCCGTCCAAAGCCCGCCTCCCATTATCGGTTCATGGAGCAGCTGCTTACACGCAAACGCGTCGGCGGCGTTGGTCTTATATTCCGGGTCAACCACCCGAAGCAGCAAAAGCCCAGTCGCCGTCACCCCCATGCTCTGGCCCATCTCGGCTATTGCACGCTCGAACCACGCGTCCGGCAATAGTCGCCTCGCCAGCCACATCACACAGAACACATTCCACACGATCCCGACGACGACAAGTATCACCAGCGGCACAAGACCGGACATTATCACTTTCACCTGGATCGTCGCTATCGCCGCGACCACAAGGAAATCAAGCGCACAATTTTGAATCCGACGAACCATGCCAAGGTCGATCAAGTGGTGAGTGTTAAACCTGTCATCTATAAGCTGCACGATCAGCCCGCCAAGCATACACAGCGGAAACAGCGGAAAAGCATGAAAACCCGTTCTCCAATCGTCATTCGATATTCTATCGCCAATACCGTTCAAACCCTGCTTCATCAGCCAGCCGATAAGACAAGCCAGCCCGACAACTGCAATATGCAAACTCAGCGTCTCAATAACATCAGAATTAACCGTAAGCCGCCCTGCCGCCGGTCTCCGTCCTTCGGGAATTATCTCGCTCTCATCACTTCCGGCCTTCTGGGTCGTATACCCCTTGCGTTCGGCCCAGTTTATCAGCACCATACCAACGCCAATCGCGCTCAATATCCCAAACGTTGCACTCGTCAGCGCAAAGTCTTTACCAACTGACCAGTTAAGATCGTCAAAAGTATCAGCCATACCAGCCGCCGTCCCATGCCCTCCTTCAAAGCCAACCGGTAAAATCGCCGGAAAAATATTCGGCAGATCGGTAAAAAACCACTTCAATGCGATGATCCAAATGCCAATCGCAACAAAATACTGACCCCACGCCACGATCTGCCCGTAGGCGAGCTGCGGACCCGAACGCTTCCACAACGTCTTGACCCCGGGGATCTTAACGCCGAGAAACAGGCACGCAAAAACGATATTGATCAAAAACCCCGGCAGCTTGGCCCACGGAGCGACACACCCGCTCAAAGACTGGTCAAATGACGCAATAGAATCCCACCTGCCAGCAGCAAAGTGAACCGCCTGGATAAACACAAGAGCAAGCAAACCGGCAACAACACATGATGGCAGATAAAGCTTCCGCAGCAAACGGATCTTCATCCGCAAAAGATTACCCAGCATCAAAGCAACACACAAAACTATAAATGACAGCATAACAACACCTTTCTTTAGAAGCATTCAGACTACAAAAGGATCGTACAGTGTCAAGAAAATAAAGGTGTATCTACCAACATTGACCGTAAAGCTGTCATTTATAGCAAAAAACTCATTAGTCTGATAATAACAGACAGGCAGGCCGCCGAACAGCTCCGTCCGAAAACCTTTTTTTAGTAAATTTGGTCTTTTCCTCAAAATAATTTGCCTGATACTGATTTAATACGTATGTTTTAACTGTAAAACGAGGTAACATGAAAAGAAACTATTTAAACGGCAGGAGCAAAAATGAATAAGATAAGTGATACCCAGTACACCCCGTCTCAGGGCGGCCCGATGACGCCAGCTGAAAGCATGAAAATGGATATGGAAAGAGCCAACAATATAAACTCGGCATTTCAGAGTATGCGTGATATGACAGCCGATGAATTCGCAAGCTCAAATTCAATTATACCAATTGGAGGAGGTTATTCCATTGACCTGGTCAATGGAACTATTGTGTTTGATTTTTCCAGGCTCAACGAAGAAAGGGACGCCCGGCAATCAACAAATTACTTCATAGAGACACTAAGAAATAGCGGCAAAAAGATGTTCTCAACTTTTCAGGAACTAATGTCCAACACCGAAAAAACGCGCGACAAAAAACTCGAAATGGATCTTTCCACCAATAAACAAAAAACCGAGACATTACTTAAAAAGATCATGAAAGAAGCTTCAATGTTTTCGAACGCATACAAAAGCATGGATTCCAGCAAAGTAATGTCGCTTCTGTGCTAACAAATTCATTAGTCCTGTAATGTCTGGCAAATCAGTTATCCATCGCCGTTTTTTCGGGACTTATCGGCAGCTAAAAAATATTTTTTTGCGGGATATTTGGCTGATGAAAATTTATTTCGTATATTTTAATTGTATAAAGCGGGGGGCTTGAAATTTAATATGCAGTGTGTTTGGAGAAAGATTGAACGAAATAAGTAATACAATGAGTTTGCAGTTTCCGGCTTCGCCGCTTTCATCCGGCAACGATACAAGGACCGACAAGGCAAAGGCCGATAGTATCCCGATGCATGAACATGCAGATAAGGCGATTGAGGATTTTCTGCATGGCGAGACTCGTTCAGATCAGTCGGCAGCGATGACCCCCATGGAGGTAATAACATCACAAGCCGCTTCCAATCCAGCCGCTTCAGAAGTGAGCAAAAAGTTCTTAACGATGGAAAACATCATCAATGACTTCCTGTCAAAACCAGTCTCCGAGGATAATCCCGAGACAGTCGGAGGAGCACTTTCCAACATTGCTGAAAACATACAGGAGTTATTAAAGGACATACAGAATGGAAGTTGCGGACCTTCAAACGGACATCCAACCGTATCGCTTGGAGGCGGCTTTGTTATTGACATTATCTGCGGGGAAATTAAGTTTGATATGTCCAGGCTAATTGAGTACATGAACTCACAGGAGTCAACAAATGGCTTCAAGGAAATGCTGGAAGATAACAACAATAACAGCTCGATCCCGGATATAAAAGATATAATCAATGAAGCCGCAAAAGGATCGACAGAATTTAAAGCCCAAAAAGAAATTAAAACCGAAAATCAAGGACCTGATTCAGTACTAAAAGACATAATGAAGTCTTCAATGCTATCAAAGACATATAAAGATTCAGAATCATCGAATGACCCGATGGAACTGTCTGAAGACAGCAACAGTTCGGTCAAGAATTTCCGAAACATATTAGAAGAAGCCGGAAAAGGTCCGACAGAAATAACACTCCAACAAAATATTGAATCCGAAAAAAAACAAGCAGAAACAGCACTGAAGGAACTCATAAAAGACTCTTCAGTGCTATCAGGGGCATACATGGAAATGGATTCCGACAAAGTACTCGGACTATTATCTTAAAACCTCCAAACCTGTCACCTTCTCACTTTTCACTTGTCACCGGATTTCTCTATTGTATTTATGCGTTTACGCGCGTATTATATGCTCCGTAATCGATTCTCAATCATACTGTTAATAAATGCAATAAAAGGGAAATCTGAAAATGCCTCCACATTTTGTATATGAAATGAACAATGTTTGCAGAAGTTACGGCGACAAGGAAGTGCTTCGTGACATATCGCTATCGTTTTTTTACGGCGCAAAGATCGGCGTTGTCGGCGAAAACGGCTCCGGAAAAAGTACCCTGCTGAAAATTATGGCCGGTATCGACAAAAACTTCCAGGGCGAAACCAAACTCGCCAAAAAGATGAAGGTTCGTTACGTTGCGCAGGAACCGGTGCTGGAACTCGACAAGACCGTCAGGGAAAATCTGCTCACCGCGATAAAGGACACCCTCGACATGGTCGCCCGCTTTAACGAAATATCCGAACAACTCGGCGATCCGGCATTTGAAGAGCAGATGGACAAACTCCTCGAAGAGATGGGAGTTTTGCAGGACAAGATAGACGCCTGTGACGGCTGGGAAACAGACAGGCTGATCGACATCGTATCAGACGCGATGGTTCTGCCTCCTGACGATTCGCCAATCACTCAGCTATCCGGCGGAGAACGCCGCCGCGTGGCACTGTGTATGGCCCTGCTGGAAAAACCGGACCTGCTGCTGCTGGACGAACCGACAAACCACCTCGACGCCGAAACCGTACAGTGGCTCGAAACCGCACTGCGAGACTACCACGGAACCGTTATAATAGTAACCCATGACAGGTACTTCCTGGACAACATCACCAAATGGATTCTGGAACTGGACAAGGGCCGCGGTCTGCCGTTCGAGGGGAACTATTCTTCATGGTTGAAACAAAAATCCGAACTGCTGCGTCTGACAGAAAAAAGAGAATCGCAAAGGCAAAAAACTCTCGCCCGCGAACTGAAATGGATCAACAATTCGGTAAAGGCCCGCAACCAGAAGAACCAGGCACGTATAAACGCTTATGAGGACATGGCGAACGCGGCGACTGTAGACGCAAAGAGCGATGTGCTGATCCAGATACCAACCGGGCAAAGGCTCGGCGAGCACGTGCTTTCGTTTAAGGACGTAAGTAAAGGCTACGGCGACAACCATCTGATCGAAGGCTGCACATTCGACCTGCCAAGAAACGGCATCGTGGGCGTCATCGGCCCAAACGGTATCGGAAAGACCACGCTGTTTAGAATGATAACCGGCCAGGAAACCCCGGACAAAGGAATCGTAGAGGTCGGTCCCACCGTCTCGATAGGCTACGTCGACCAGCACAGAGACGAACTGGAAGACAGCAAGACGATATTCGAAGAGATAACAGACGGCAAGGACCAGATAGAGGTGGGCAATGTCAAAATAAATTCACGTTCATACGTCGCAAGGTTCAATTTCCGCGGAACCCAGCAGCAAAAGAAAACATCAGAGTGTTCCGGCGGAGAAAGAAACCGAATACACCTGGCCAAAATGCTAAGAAGAGGCGGAAACTTCCTCCTGCTCGACGAGCCCACAAACGACCTCGACGTCGACACAATGCGAGTACTCGAACAAGCCATAATAGACTTCCCCGGCTGTGCAATGGTAATAAGCCACGACAGATTCTTCCTCGACAGAATATGCACACACCTGCTGATATTCGAAGGAAACGGAGAAACAAAATGGTTCCAGGGAAACTTTGCGGCATACGAAGAAAAAGTAAAGGCAGAAAACCCAAACCGGATAGCACACAGACGAGGAAAGTACAGACAACTCAAGCTGAGGTAAACTGCAAAAGAAAACGTGTGAAAATAATCGTGTTTTACTACCAGCACATGGATTGTGGGAACTTATCGCATTGGAGCCATTCGGCGGCCATAATTGCAAAATCCTCTAAGCCTACATGGCAATCATTGTTCAGATCAGCCAGGAGCGTCCCTTGGCAGTAGGGACTTTTGCTTGCCTGAGACGTATTTGCATAGAAGCCCATGTTTAATCTCTCACCGTTCGGAGCCGGTTCATCAGGATAGTCGTCCGCCGGATCACCTGCATCTATACAGGGGCTGTGAGCCTCATCGGTTACCCAACTCGATGACACCGTGTCATATCTGCCCACCATCGACTGCAAATGGTAATCACCGGATACCCAGGTATCTCCTTTCCAATATCCATCGATTGCGAAAAGCGGGTCGACGTTTATATTTCCGCCAAGATTATTTTCTGTAAATCCGAAGCCGCCTATCTGAGTTGAATCAAGATTCGAGAACGAATAGGTAATAACCGTATCTGTAGGATTTGAACCGCTCATTCTAAACAAATCGCTTAGTCCGTCGGCGGAATTGTTATACAGGATAGAATTTTTGAGTGTTACCGTCGCCGGAGATGTGGAATTACCGCTAACAAAACCTACCCCTCCGTTTGCAGTACACCTGTTTCCCGTGATAGTACACTTTTCAAAAGTGACATCACTTTGGGTATTAAAGAATAGCCCGCCGCTGCCATATGCAGAGTTTCCTTCGAGCAGGCAATTTGTAAAAGTAACGTCGGCATTTTCCGCATAAAATCCACCGGCATGCATTGTCGGATTCGGTACGTAGTTCTTTGAAATAGTTGAGTTTGTAATTACCGCAGTCTGGGCGACGATACAAATCCCTCCACCGCCGGAACTGTATGTACATCTGTTGTTGGTTATTACGCAATCGTCCATTGTCAGCGAACCAAAGGTTGCTTTGGATATTAAAGCGCCTCCTTTGGTGCCGACGCAGTTTGATATGATGCAGTTTTCAATAGTCAGTACAGAATTATGGTTAAAGATCGCACCGCCGCCATTGATGTAAGTCGAGGAAGCATTCGTCAATGTAAGACCGCCGAGCGTTACGCTGTCGGCGCCGTTAATATTTGAAAAAAAGAATATCTGCCCGAGCCCCTGTGCATCTATCACACAGTTTTCAGCCCCATTCTCAGATTCGATCGTCAGGACTATCCCATTCTTATCCAGCAAGATGTCCCGGTTTTTCGGACCGGTATAAGTACCATCGCCGACAAGGATCGTTTCGGTACCTGTCGCCGCATTGACCGCGTCCTGCAAATTATTGAAATCTCCACCAGACGGTCTGACCGTAATAAGAGCATTTGCCGGAACAGAAAAAGCGATGAGCACTAACGTAAGGAATTGAATTTGCAACTTCATATCATCATTCTCCTATATCATCAACATTACTAAATCTAATATGAAACAAAAAAGCTTATATATTATAGACTATCATGGACAGAATTGCAAGTGTTTTTTTTCAAACTTGCTTTTTTGTCATTTGCCGTTAAGATATTCCTCTTATGAAAATAGTACATATTATAACTCGATTGATTCTGGGCGGTGCCCAGGAGAATACTTTAATTACCTGCAAGCTGCTTGCCGAGCGTGGGCATGATGTTACTTTGATCACCGGGCCTGCTCTGGGGCCTGAGGGGCAGATGTTCGATGAAACTGAGGGTCAAAAGTATAAAACCATCGTTGTCGATAAGATGCGGCGGGCTATCAAGCCGGTCTATGACCTTATCAGCTACCGGCAGATCAAGAAGATTCTCACCGACATTCAGCCGGACATCGTCCACACCCACTCGGCAAAAGCGGGGATTCTGGGCAGATACGCCGCTTACGCACTCAAAAACAAATGGAGCAACCCCAAACTGCCGCAGGTCGTCCACACAATCCACGGCCTGGCTTTTCACCCATACCAGAGCGAGCTAATTAACAAATTCTATATCGCCATCGAGAAAAAAACAGCCAAAAAGACCGACGCATTCCTCTCCGTCGCCGACGTAATGAACGAAAAAGCCATCGCAACTGGCATCGGAAACCCCGGCGATTTCACAACGGCCTATTCGGCGATAGAGGAAGACCAATACCTAAAGACCCCTTCCCAGGAATCCATAAACGATTTCCGCAGAAAGCATGGGATCGGCTCTCAGGCAATAGTCATTACCTGTATCGCCCGGCTGGCCGAGCTTAAGGGCCATGAGTATATTATCGAGTCGGCCAAGCGCATTGCCACCCGGTATCCGGACAGCATGTGGCTTTTCGTAGGCGATGGGGCACTGTCTGAGACCCTAAAGGACCACATCCAGATGGAAAACCTGACCAACAGGTTCCGATTTACCGGCATGGTCGATCCGACCGAGATACCCCAGGTCCTGCATTCGTCAGATATTCTGGTCCACTGTTCGCTACGTGAGGGTCTCGCCAGGGTACTGCCACAGGCGATGCTAGCCGGAAAACCTGCGATAAGTTTCGACATCGACGGTGCAAAAGAGGTCGTAAACGATAACACAGGCAGACTCGTAGAGGCCGAAGACGTCGACGCCTTTACGGACGCCTGCGAAGAACTCATACGCGACAAGGACCTCAGAGAGCGATTGGGAGCAAACGCAAGAGAGTCGGTGGTCGAGAAATTTGCCCCGGATACCATGGTCGACACCATCGAGGCGGTTTATCGCAAGCTAATGTAAGATGCCCCATGCGGCAACGGCTCGCTGGCCGGGAAAGTCAAAGTCGCGATTACCACCCATTAAGCAACAATTCCTCAGATTAAGCAGTTATTTCCTTTTCTTTTAAACGGTTTTTAGTTATTATGAGTAGTTGTTAATTATTTTTGGTTCAACTCCAATAAAGTTGGTAGAAATCTTATATTGATAGGCACAAAGAAAGGCATAAAGGCACATTTTGTTTAC
>VRUI01000145.1 GCA_019456225.1 Planctomycetota bacterium
TATGCCGCACCGTATCTCTTATCAGGTTATAAATTCAGATTTTTTATAAATATTTTCGAAAATTAAAATGTTGGCATAAATACGGTGCATTTTTTGTAATAGATACCGAAAGTGCCTAGGTTTGGAGACAAAATAGAGAGAGGAATTTTTCAATAAGTATCTATGTTGTGCATTCCAAGAAAGATCGTAGCTTGGGCGTAATAATTCTCTAGTAGCCCATCTGCTTATGTTTTTTGAGAGTCAGCATTGCCGACTAAAGCCGGTTCTTTTGATAGTAAATATTTGCTAATTGTTTTTACTAATTCTCTTCGGTCGATTGGTTTGGCTAAATACTCATCGCAGCCGGCTTCAAGGCATTTTTTGTCGTCGCCCTTCATCGCATTGGCGGTCAAGGCAATTACAAGTGTTTTCACTCCTTTTTTTCTAATCGCCTCTGTAACCTCATATCCGTTCATATGAGGCAACATAATATCAATGAATATCAGATCATATTCTTGTGTTAAGGCCTTCTGAAGTGCCTTGTTACCTTCTGCTACAATCGTTACCTGTAATCCTAACCTTTTTAACAATGACTTAATAAGCATCTGATTGGTCGGGACGTCCTCAGCAACTAACACATTGCCTGAAAACTCGGGTTGTTCGGCTGGGTTCTGAGAAGGGTCTGTGTGACTGACAATATTCTGCTTTTCCAATAATGGTTGTTTTATAACATCGAGGCCAGTCGGTATCATAAGCGAGAATGTTGATCCCTTGCCCTCTTTGCTGGTCAAAGTAAGTTCTCCGCCGAGAATCTCTGCCAATTGTTTAGTGACTGCTAATCCTAATCCTGTACCGCCATACTTGCGGTTTGTGCTCCCATCTGCCTGAACAAACGACTCAAATATAATTTCCTGTTTATCAGGTGGGATACCAATACCGGTATCCTCGACGTCGAAACGGATAAATGGCTTACCTTCATATTCCTCCAGGGAAACATGGACATTGACGCAACCATTTTCGGTAAATTTAATAGCATTGCCTATAAGATTGATTAAGCACTGGTTAAGACGAGTGAGGTCACTGCGTATGTTTGCAGGCAAGCCGCTGCTTTCTACAATTTTAAATTCAAGCCCTTTTTCCGTTGCCTTCGGTCTCATCAACGATCCGACAGAATTAAGCAACTTGGCTAACGAGCAGTCGATAACCTCAATACTAAGTTGTCCTGCCTCGATCTTGGAGACGTCCAGGATATCGTTTATAAGCGCCATCAGGTTTTTGCCGGACTCCCGGATGAGACTAACACTCTGTTGCTGTTCAGAGGTCAAGTCTTCATCTGACAGCAGGTCGCTGAAACCAATAATAGCGTTC
>VRUI01000031.1 GCA_019456225.1 Planctomycetota bacterium
TGCGTATCGAGAAAACTGTTGCAGAAACGGTCAAAAACATACCCCGACTCCGAACGTCTGAGCAAAACCTTGTAATATCGTAAAGATTTTTCGTCGGGACCGGCCGCGCCGGCATCTTCAGCTATAACGGTTGAAGCGGCCATCATGACAAGTAACAGCATAGTGTTAACAACAAACCATGCTTTGTCCTTAGAACAATTATTACTCGTTATTTTCAACTCGTCCAACAGTTCTCTCCTGTCATGATGTAAAAGAAAATTTCATAGCCGGTAACGATCCAGATTCGACAAAATCAGAGTAGACAACCCATGAATTAATCACAATGAGTATACAGAAACTCCCTGCTGATTAAGTAGACGCTACAACCCCGAAAAAGTTTCAAAAAAATTGGGATTTCCGATAATTAATCGAAAACTATCTCCGAAAGTCCTCCAAATGTTGATTTTGAATACAATGCAACAAAATTGTCAAGGATTTCGGCCGGGCGACATAGCAATCATATTATTGCTAATATCATAGCATGGAATCAAGATATGTCAAGTGTTGAATACGAAATAACTCACTTTTTACATTAATTTTACAATAACGCATAAAGACATTTCAGTAGGATCAGCCACTCAGCCCGATCTACCTTGTAGTAAGACCTGAAGCAGAAAATTGCATTACCCCCACGCATGACATTGCGGGTATACATACACTGCAGTTGCATTAAACCCCACATATAGAATCATCAACCAAGAATATCTAAGGCTGCTCATTAACCTGACAGATGGCTAACCGAAGTGATAGTCAGATATCCTGCTCCTGATCGCTATCTTTCGTCGGAATCGAATAGTCTCCATCAAACCAGGCTCCCATATCGATAAGTTTGCACCTTTGCGAGCAGAAGGGGAAGAATTTGCTGTTGAATTGTTTTTTTCCGTCTTTATTAGTACAGGTCGAAGGGGTGACTTTGCCGCACTTTGGACATTTGAATTCCATTTACCAATCCTATTATTCTACTCTAACCAGGTGATCGGCCAGTATGAGTTAAAAATCCTCGTCTTCCTTGTCTTCCATCTCCTCATAGTCAAGCAGATCGTAGACCAACTGAGATTCATCATCATTCTCTTTTTCATCAGCAAAGTCGAAGTCTTCGTCGTCATCAAAGACTTTCTCGCCTTCTATTATCTGGCCTTTTTCAACCATAGTGGCGTATTTAATGCAGTATTTGGCCCATGGATTAGCCTCGAGCCGTGCTTTTGAGATATTCTTGCCGGTCCCTACGCAGAGTCCGTATATTCCATCGAATATGCGTTGTAATGCAAGGTTGATCTCATAGAGGAGTTTTCTTTCGCCGTCCATAAGTCCCAGTGAAAATTCCTGTTCGAAATTATCGGTGCCCATGTCGGCCATGTGGATTGGCATGCTGGAAAGGTCGCCTGCTGCGTCAAGGCGGGATTTTTTCAGGGCCTCATTTTCTATAAGATTTACATCGCCTATGATCTCTCGGCGTTTGTTAAGAAGGATATTTTTGAAGTGATCGAGTTCCTTGGCAGTAAGTTTGCTTTTCCTCTTTTTAGATTTCCTTAAAGTCGATTTTCGGGACGCAGCTTTCTTAACCGCTGTTTTTTTCTTGATAGCTTTCTTGACTGACGATTTCTTTTTGGAGGCTTTTTTTACAGCAGCTTTCTTTTTAGAAGCTTTTTTCCCCGTTTTCTTTGCCGCTGCTTTCTTTGCTACCTTCTTGACAGCTTTCTTTACGGATTTTTTTGCCGTTTTCTTCTTTGCAGTCGCCTTCTTCGAAGTTTTCTTAACTTTCTTTGCCACCAAAAAGCCTTTCGTAATCATTTTTTACATATACACTTACAATAATGGACCAGTGATTATCAAACAACCCTAGCCGGGTATTATACCCAAATCGGCACTTTATCCTAAGAAAAAAAGCTCAACATTGAAAAATTATATAAAACATTTGCTGTATTGGCTATAAGTGCTGTTTATTAAGGGGTTTATGGAGTTTTTTAAGCGGTGGGCGGCTGATTATCCCGTGCAAATTTACCTAATGGCAGAAAAAAGGACTCAGTCCCGATTTTTCCCGAAAAACCGCTAACCTGGAACGTTTTTTCAAGATTTTCAACAGAAAAGATGTTTTTCGGGGGTCCTATAATATAATCAGTTTGCTCTGAGATTAAAAGAACCTCATCGCAGTACTGCCCTGCGAGATTAATGTCGTGAGTTACGGAAATTATCGTTTTCCCCTTTTCAACCTGCATCATTTTCAGAAGATCGTATATTTGCACCTGGTGTCGAAGGTCCAGATAGCTCGTCGGTTCGTCAAGCAGAAGAATCGGTGTGTTTTGGGCAAGTGCTCTTGCTATAAAGACTCTTTGCCTTTCACCGCCGCTAAGTTGTGCAAGTTGGCGGTTGGCGAATTGCTCTGTTTCGGTTGCTTTCAAGGCATCGTTTACAATTTGCCTGTCCGTTTTGCTTTCAAAACCTCCGCTGGAGAAGTAGGGCGTTCTGGCCATCATTACGGTTTCAAGAACTGTAAATCCAAACACAGGAACGAACTCCTGTCGAACAACGGCGATTTTTTTTGCAAGCTGGTGTGATTTGTAATCGGCAATATTTTCAGAGTCGATTATTATTGTTCCCATAGTTGGCGCAATAATTGAGCTTAGAAGTTTAAGCAGTGTGCTTTTTCCTGCGCCGTTGGGTCCGGCGACAGCAAGGAACGTCCCTTTGTTAACCTGGAAACTGATATTTTCGATGACGGGAGTTTTGTCGTATTTATACGAAAGATCTTTTACCTCTACGATTGCCATATGCCTGCCTTTCGTGAATATTTAACAAGCAGTACAAGGAAAAACGGCCCGCCGATGATAGCGGTCACAACGCCAACGGGAAGTTGAGCAGGAGCAACGACCACCCTGGCAAGCGTATCGGCGGCAACCAGAAAGGCGGCGGCTGAGATCGCACTAAGCGGTATCAGTTGCCTGTGGTCCGGCCCGAAGATCAGCCTTATCGCATGCGGTATGATCAGACCGACAAAACCGATCAAACCGCTAAGAGACACCGCGATAGCCGTAATCAATGCCGCGACAGCAAACGCTATCGTTTGTGTCCTTGCGGTGTTTATGCCCATGTTTTTCGCGTCGATCTCGCCAAAGCTGATCGCGTTAAGTTGACCGCTTAATAAGAACAAACACACGATCCCGGCGATAACAAATCCGGCGCTGAGCCACAGAACCAAAAAGCTCTGTTCGGACATATTGCCCATCAGCCAGAAAATAGTTGAAAAGACCTGGTCGCTTTTAGCTACCGAGGTGATGAACATTATCATCGCGGAAAAGAACGCGTTGACGACTACACCGGCAAGCAGCAAACCGGTAACATGCATTCGTCCGGTAAGTTTACCGATAAACCACACAAGCCAGACCGTCGAAAGCGCACCGGCAAATGCGAATACCGCCATCGGCGAGTGGCCCAAAATAGTAAAGTTGACCCCGGCAACTACCGCAAGTATCGCTCCAAGCCCCGCTCCGCTGGAAATACCGAGTATATAGGGATCGGCGAGCGGATTTCGCAAAAGGCCCTGAAACACCACGCCCGAGCAGGCAAGAGCAGCCCCGATTATCGCGGCAAGTATGATCCGCGGCACGCGAATGTGGACATATATTTTATAATCGGGGTTGATGCCTCCGTTTTCATGGTCACCAAATATATTTTTGAATGAAATGTCTTCCGTTCCGATCATAGAACAAATCGCCATTAGTGCGACCAGTAAAAGGCTTGCGATTAAAATCCGTAAAGCTAGTTTTTTTGGGGTTAGCAAACTCATTTTGTAGTTTCAAATATCTCCGGTCTTATGCACTTTGCGATTATTTCAACGCCTTCGTATAGTCTTGGTCCAAGCTGCGAAACATTGTCTCCGTCAATACAATAGATACGGTTGAGTGCCACTGCGGGAATATTTCCAAACCTGCTCCAGTATTTCATCGCTTCTTTTTTTTGTTTGACCAGATCGTCTGTTCCCATGGATGGCTCGATTATTATATCTGGAGCTGTTGCAATAACCTGTTCTGATCCGATTGGCGGATATTTGTGTATTGTTTCACCTATCGCGTTTACGCCGCCGGCCAATTCGATCAATTCGTTGATAAATGTGTCGGTTCCGGCAACGCGAAGAGGTTCTCTCTGGATGACCCATAATACTTTAAGTTTTTCTTTGCTGCCAATTTTAGCAGACAAGTCCTCTAGTTTTTTTCTTATATCTTTCGCCAATTCATCTGCCGCATCTTCTTTGCCCGTCGCTTTGCCAATAGTGTCAATAGTGTCAAAAAATTGGCTTACCGTTTCGATTTGCAGCGTGAGGCAATTATATCCCATTGCCGATAGTTGGTTGGCGAGTTTTTTTTGTTGAGGAAAATCCAGTGTGACAACAAGGGCAGGTCTAAGCGCGATCACCGCTTCAGTATTCGGTTGCCAAAAGGTTCCAATGCGAGGTTTTCTGGCAGCTGCTGGGGGAAAGTCGCTTCCGATCGAAACTCCCGATATATTGTTACCGAGTCCGAGAGCAAAAAGTATTTCGGTAAGATTTGGTGCGGCGGTGACGATTCGTTCTGGTTTTAAATTTATCACTGGGTCAGAGGTATTTTGGTCGTTGGAATCGAATAAATAAAAGCCGCCGCAAGTCCAAAGAGTAAGCGCCAACAATAGTAAGGACCATTTTTTCATTATTTAAAACCCAGTCCGCTTAAACTGCTTTTCCAGGTCGCCCATAGTAAATCGTATTGTAGTCGGTCTTCCGTGCGGGCATCTCGATGCGCGTTCGGTGGTCTCTTTATCTTTTATCAACTGCTGCATTTCCGATTGCGACAGCGGCTGCCCCGCTTTGATCGCTGCCTTGCACGCGGCCATATCGAGAACTTCATGGATGAGCAACTCGGCGTCCAGACCAAGATTTTTGTCGGTAAGCTTGTCGAGCAGGTTAGTGACGAACTCAAGCGAATTAAGTTTTTCAAGCATCGCAGGAAATGCCTGTATCGCCATCGTCGACGGCCCGAACGGCTCAAGTTCGATCCCAAGTTTTCCGATCAGCTCTGAGTTATTCTCTATAGCCTGCCTCTGATCGGCCGTCACATCAAAAGTTTCCGGAATCAACAGCCGCTGCGATACGAGTTTGCCGCTGTTTAGTTTTCCAGCCATCTCCTCATAGATTATCCGCTCGTGCAATGCATGCTGATCAATGATCTCAAACCCTTCTTCAGTCTGCATTACAATATAGCTGTTGTGGATCTGCAGAAAATCACCGCCGCCTGCAGGCGCCTCTGTATCTTCGCCCGCAAAGTCCGGCAAAGGCTCCATTGCGGCAGGGGGCCTCCTAAAAAACTCTGTGCGATGTCCGCCGCCGGCAGGGGGCCTGTCATACCCAGTTGCAGTGTTCGTACCGACTCTGTGCGAACCGCCAAATCCCAACGGTTTTTGCGGCGTACCCCCAGATTTGTGATTCTTAAAGAAATCTCCCATAGCCGCCGCGATGCGTTCTTTTCTTGACCCTTCCGGCGTCTGCAATTGATCTGCCCCGTCAACGCTTATAACAGGCCTCGATAGGTTTGCTTTTACATCGAGATTGGTGCTGAGAAGTTTTTCTCGCAATACGGCAAGCACCTGCGAATGGATCAGGTTGGCGTTGACAAACCGGACCTCGGTCTTTGTAGGGTGGACGTTGACGTCATAGTCAGCCGGGTCGATCTGCAGAAACAGAAAAACTATAGGATGCTTGTTCGGCTCAAGGAGTCCGCGATAAGCCTCTTTCAGAGCATGGCTGATAAACCTGTCCTTGATGCAGCGTTTGTTCAGGAAGACATACTGGAATTTATTATTGCCCCGTGATGCACATGGCTTGGCCAGCAGGGCGCTGATCTCAACGCCTCTTTCGCTGCTTTGCGTCTCCAAAAGGTCAGCGGCGATCTGTTTGCCGAAAAGTTCTTCAATACGTTTGCGCCGGCTTTGACCGGCCGTAAGCGTGTAAAGTTGGCGATTGTTGTGGATCATGGTCAGGTCAAGATCGCAATGCGAAAGGGCGATCCTGGTAAAGTGTTCGGTAATGTGGCTCATCTCGGTATTGGAGGTACGAAGGAATTTTCTGCGAGCCGGCAGTTTGTAAAAAAGGTCCCGAACTTCGATAGTCGTTCCGCAATCGCCGCTGCAGGGCCTCACCGCCTCTTTAATACCGCAGTCGATCGAGATAGTATTTGCTTCGATAGAGTCCCCCGTTCGGCTCGTCAGCGTCGTTTTGCTGACCTGCGCAATGCTCGCAAGTGCCTCACCGCGAAATCCCATCGTCGATATATTGAAAAGATCGTCACGGCACTTCAGCTTGCTCGTCGCATGCGGCAAAAACGCTTTCGCAATATCTTCGGTATCTATCCCGCCGCCATTATCAGTCACAGAAATAAGCTTACGCCCGCCGTCTTCGACCTTCAGCACAATCTTAGTCGCCCCCGCGTCGATAGCGTTTTCCAGCAGTTCCTTAACGACGCTCGCGGGCCGTTCGATAACCTCGCCGGCCGCGATCATATTGATCATATTGTCATCAAGAATTACAATTTTAGACATAAGGAATAAGATTCTTTTAAATGAAAATGCCTCGGCCGCCAGGCCGAATCCTTCAATTATAAATCATCAATTATAAATATTGAGTTTACTCAATAAGGCTTTCGCCAGTCATCTCTGCCGGCTTATCCAGCCCCATTATATCAAGCATCGTCGGTATCGCATCTGCCAGTTTTCCGCCATCGCGCATTTTTTTGCCCGTAAACCGTTCGTCGAATACTATCATAGGCACCTTGCCGACCGTATGTGCGGTATGTACCATATTGTTTTTGGCGTCCCACATCTTCTCGAAGTTTCCATGGTCTGCCAGTATAACCGCTCCGCCGCCCATTTCCTTAACTTTGTCGAGAATCTGTCCGACACAGTTATCGACCGTCTCGCCCGCTTTGATCGCCGCATCCATCACGCCTGTGTGTCCGACCATATCCGGGTTTGCAAAGTTCATTATGATCACGTCATACTTGTTTGTTTCCAGCTTATCGAGAACAACCTTGCAAACTTCGTTGGCGCTCATTTCCGGCTGAAGGTCATACGTGCGTACCTTCGGCGATGCGACGATCTGCCTGCCTTCGCCTTTGAATGGTTCTTCGCGTCCGCCGTTAAAGAAGAACGTAACGTGTGCATATTTTTCTGTCTCTGCGCATCTAAACTGTCTTAGCCCAAGATCGCTGAAATACTGCCCCGCGATATTCTCCTGGGCCTTCTGTTTCGCGAAAGCGACGGGAGCGTCGATACTGGAAGCATACTCGGTCATGCAGACAAAGTAAATTTTCGGTTGAACCAGCCTGTCGAAACCCATAAAATCCTTGCCTTCGACAAATGCCCGGGTAAGCTCACGCGGCCTGTCGCCTCTAAAGTTAAAGAACACAACGCTGTCGCCTTCTTTGATAGTGGCTTTAGGATTGCCATCTTCGCCGGTGATGCAGACAGGTTCAACAAACTCGTCGGTTTCATCTTTTGCGTAGCTCGCTTCCATAGCCGCCGCCGCACTTGTCGCCCGTCCGCCGATTCCCTGCGTAAGACACTTGTAAGCACGCTCTACACGCTCCCATCGGTTGTCACGGTCCATCGCGTAGAACCGCCCGCAGACCGAAGCGATCTCACCAACGCCGATTTCACCCATCTTCTTTTCGATCTCAGCGATATACCCCGCTCCGCTGGTAGGGGGCGAGTCGCGGCCGTCTGTGAAAGCGTGCAGATATACAGCCGTCAGGTCATTGCGTTTCACAAGTTCCAGCAGCCCGTAAAGATGCCCCAGCAGCGAGTGAACGCCGATATCACTGCACAGCCCCATCAGGTGCAGTTTGCCTTTGTTAAGTTTGGCATGTTCGACGGCTTTGAGCAGTTCTTCGTTTTCAAAGAATTCCCCGTCCCGGATAGAAACGGTTATCCTCACCGAATCCTGATAGACTACCCGCCCGGCCCCGATATTCTGGTGACCGACTTCGCTGTTACCCATAGTCCCTGCCGGCAGCCCCACATCCTCGCCGCTGGTCTCAATCAGGCAGTTGGGATATTCGCTCATCAGCATATCATCGACAGGCGTTTTGGCCTGTTTGACCGTATTAAACTTACTTTCCTCGTCGTTTCCATTATAACCCCACCCGTCACGAATGATCATAACATAGGGTTTGTGTTCAAGAGCAACCTTACCTTTAAACATTAAATTTCCCGTTGTTTACATGCAATTTTAATAGTTAGACACAAAGAAATGCAAAGTATAACGCAAACTAACCCAATTACAAGCAAATAAACCCAATTTACCCACGCCAAACCAAAAGGAAAACACCCAAAAAGCTAATAGCTAATTGCTACCAGCAATACAGCCAAATCTTTTGCATAAAAAACTGAAAAGAAAACCGATGAAATAGATATAGTGCCTCTATCTCATCGCAATATCAAAAAAACCGCGATAACAAACCGCAAACGCCAAATTCAAAGGATATTCCGGATATTTAAAAAAATGCAACCGAAAAATCGGTCAAAAACGGTAAACCTTGGTATCATTTTTCGAGGATTTTACTAACTAAAATCCAGGCCTTAACATAATCCAAATATAAATAACCGTTCATAACGTCCGTTCCTGCGTACCCTAACACAAAAAACTTGCACATCAATATCCAAACAGATATAATAATATACTGTTCAAATGAAAATAATTGCGGTTTCACTAAAAAACGAAAGGGATTGAGTATGTCTGCAGCAGAATTTCATCATTTTGGCGTTCCAACGAATGTCAAACAGGAAAATGAGATTTATATCGAAGGAGCCGGCGTAAACATCACCGATGCCGAATCTCACCCGTATGGCGTAGAATTTTTGCGTTTTGATGCCGACAGCCCCATGCCAGAGGCCGTCAAAACAAAATGCCACGCCGCATTTAAAGTCCCCGATCTCGATGCGGCCCTAAAAGGCCAGAACGTCATAATAGAACCATTTGACGCAACCGAGACCCTAACTTGTGCTTTTATCACCGATGGTGACGCGGTTATCGAACTAATGCAGGAAAAATAACTATTTGTGTTACCCTCTATTATTAAAGGTTTTAGATATGAAAGATATTAGCAGACGCAATATGACCGGTAGCGAAAAAGAGTTAGATTAAAGCGGTAGATCACCGTGATTCGCTAATATTTTTGACTTTTAGTGAAATTGCCGATATAGTTTTTAACTAAACCGATTTACCCGTCGGCTTGGGAAATATATTGGCTCGAATATTGGAAGATTATTATTTTCTTAAGGGAACTTTTCATGTTTAATCGTGGAATATTTTGTAAATTCGTTTTCGTAATTCTTATTGCGTTAGCAATTGTCTTTTCCGGCTGCGGCGACCCGGATCGCAGTTCCGGTGGCCCAGGTACTGACCATAGTTCAGGGACCTGGAAAGTTGGCCGCAAAAATGCCGATACTGAGGCAGTAAAACTGTATGTTGACGCAATGATGCTCAACGAAATCAAAGAGTGGGATGAGGCGATTAAGAAATTGAACGCCGCGGTAGAACACGCTCCCGAATTTTCCCTGGCATACTCTTTTAAAGGTGATATTTATCAGCTTACAAAGCAATACGAAGTCAGTGCCGATTCATACGATCAAGCTACCAGGATCGACCCATGGTCATTTAAGGACTTCGCCAATCTCGGTAAGGTCTGCCAGATCATAGAGAATTTTACCAGAGCTGTTAAGGCATACGTCTCTGCCTGCGAAATAAAGACAGACAACTTTGATGTCCATCTTGGCGCCGGCAGATGCTTCTACGAGTTGGACAATTTCGATCTTGCGTTCGGATATTGTCAGCGAGCTAAGGAAATTGACCCGAATACGGGAAATGTAGATGTTTTGCTGGGTGATATACATATAGCCAAGTCTGATGCCTATTTATTGGACAAGCAGGATGATGCCGCCAAAGCGAGTTTGGCCAAGGCTGTCGCTTCTTATAAAAGGGCACTGGAGATCGATGGCAATAAGCCTGATACAATGGTCTCGTTAGCTGTAGTTTACACAAGACAGGAAAATTTTGATTTTGCCGAAGAACTGCTTCATTCGGCTATCGAGAAGGACCCAAACAGCAGTACGGCGTTTCAATACCTTGGTTTTGTGCAGTTGAATCTGCATAAAGAAGACCTCAGCCTGGCGATGAACAGTTATAATAAAGCCGTAGAAATCGACGGTAATGATTGGATGGCACACAAGGGTCTCGGCGTAGTTTACATGCTTAAGTTCTTGATAGTCAGGGATAAAGCGGAGAAACAGAATACACTGGACAATCTGGATAAAACCTTCAAGCTCAAAGCGATGGAAAACTGGGATGTATCACTGACTATTAAACCGGATCAGCCACATTTGAAAAAACTTTACGAGGAATGCACCAGCAACTAATTGCCATTACAGGCAGGTTTGATAGTTCACCCCGAAGGGAATACGTATAAAGATGCTTGAAAGGATGCGAAATTATATTAAGGAGGTCAAATATCCTTCGCTGGGAGATCACCTTATTTTCTGGCCGATAATAGTTATCGGCGTCGCAGCCGATCTCTGGAGCAAGACGGCTGTCTTCAAGTGGCTAGGTTGGCCGGAGACTCCCAATAACGTATACCACGTCGTCGAAGGATTCTTTACAATAGTCATGCGTGAAAATACCGGGGCGGCTTTCAGCATAGCGTCAGGACAGCGAATACTTCTGCTTTCGGTGTCAATTATCGCGTTGTTTGTTGTTATCGGAATTTTTCTGTTTGGCAATATCCGCCATAGACTTATGGAAGTTGCGCTTGCTTTGTTTACTGCCGGTATATTCGGCAATCTTTACGACAGGGCTTTCAATGATGGCAAGGTAAGGGATTTCCTGGACTTTTACGTCGGCGATCATCACTGGCCGGCTTTTAATATCGCCGACAGTATGCTCTGTGTCGCCGTCGGTATGCTGGTGATATTTAACATCAAGCATTCCAAAGACACAGAAGCCCTAAACGCAAACGCCGGGCCAGATGAACAAGAACCCAAAGCGCCAGCGCAGAGATAAAAAAACAAAAACCCGAAGCGTAAGGGCGTGTTGCCCAAATACTAAATTCTAATATCTAAATCCTAAGCAAACTCAAAATACGAATTACCGAAATTCAAAACCCTATTCTGACGCAGTCAGAAACGTTTTGAGCGTTTGAATTTAGATATTAGTGCTTGTTTAGTATTTAGAATTTAGTGCTTAGGAATTCGGCAACACGCCCGCCAGCGCAGGAATAATCACGACTCCATTTCGAAACGCTTTCTTATCATCCATGCCAGCTTACCTGCGTCGGGTAATTCTTTCCCTGAGTTCGACGAACAGTTTATCCATATTCCCGCCGGTTTGCTTCGATAAAGAAATGAACACAAAAGTGCAAGCTGCTCGGAGTATGTTTTGTGATCGGCGCGGCTGCAGGAGCCCGAAGCGCCAGCGCAGGGATAAGACCCTTCAGTACCACCGACATCCTGCCGCCTTTTTTTCTCTGTTTTGCAATCCGCGCGGCTGCCCGACAGGGGGGCCGCGGTTAATTTCTTTAACAATGACTTATGGAATTTTTCAATCTTGTCAAGATTGAATGGCGCAAATTCAACGATGCCGGTTTCGGTGATCAGAAATGCCGACAACGTCTGCGTCTTTTTTCGTTTGCCTTTGGTTTTAACTTTTGCTGACAGGTCTATATGCAGCACCGCAACATCTTTGAGCCTGCCTGTCCATTTGTATTGGTACCTGGCAATCAGATCGAGTTGTTCGATCTGATTTTTAACGTGGTTTGCCAGTTCAAATTCCAATTCTCCGCAATAACGTCCCATCTTTTCATTCAGCTCGGATCTGAACTCATCGACATTGCCCGACGCTGCCGATATCGCGTTTTCGATTTGCCGCTGGTATTGATCCCTGGTGATCTTTCCGACGCATGGAGCCGGGCAGTTTTCCATTTGTAAATACGGGCAGCTTGCCGCTTTTACCGGGTTTGTCGCAAGTTCCGGGCGATGGCAAAGGGTAAAAGCGTTTTCCAGGGCATTGACAAATCCCGTCGCCGACTTGCGGCTCTGGAACGGGCCAAAAACAATTTCATCGTTTGACGGCAAAGGAGAAGATACGATAGAAAAGCTCGGCCATTTTGCAGAAGGGTTGATCTTTACGAGGTTCAATTTTGGAAAAGAAATAAGGTCCGCGTAATTGCCCGGCCAGAGAGTTTTTGCGATGGTGGAATGGTTCATCGCGGCCTTGAAATCATTATAACAGCATAAGTAGAAAATATGCCTTACGATTGAGGTGATCTCAGGGCGTTTAGAAGGCGTTGGTGTTTCTTCGGTATACAAACGAGCCCTGGCAGTACGGCGGATGTTGGCGGCAATAAGGAGTTGAACGGGGCGATTTTCGGAATCGGCAAAAAGTATCACCCCCTTGCACGCAGGCAGAGCAACAAGATGACAAAGTGCCTGATCTCGTTGGAGGTTCGGATCAATATCCAGACCGCCGTCAAATAGATCTTCGTATATTACCATCTTATAATAATCAATTATAAATAATCAATAATCAATCTCAAACTGGCCAGCCGGACAGTTGGAGTTCACACCCTCATTCCGGTTATTATAGTATCGAAAACTTTTTTCCCGTTTACGACACCCTGTACCTCGGCACTGAACTGTCGGCTGCGAACCTTGCAAATATGACTGAGCATGTACAGTCTGTCGCCTGGGACAACAGTGCCCCTGAACTTTGTTTTTCCGATCCCTGAAAAACCGATAAAGCCGGTTAAACCGTAAACTCGCTTCATGAAAAAGCTGGCTAACTGTGCGGCTGCTTCGACCATTATTACACCTGGCATAATCGGTCTGCCGGGAATATGCCCGCGAATCCAGAATTCGTTATCAGTGACGTCTTTGTAGCCGACACACTGAAGCTTTTCGAGATCTGCCCAGTTAACAGCGTCAAGCTGGCTCATCTCAAACGATTGCGGATTTTCTTTGGCAATATCTTCTTTTCCGTACTCAATTTTGTTCAGATCAAGCGCGGAGATATCGAATAATAATATCGGAGGCATACGCACCCTCAGGAAGTAATAACATAATTCCGCTACTGAAATACACAAGAAATACGCCTGATGAACTTAAAGCACTCAGTTGCATATTTCAGAGCGGAAAATGATTCTTAGCAGTGATTACTGGCTTGTTCTTAGTTCGAGAATCCGATTTCGAACTACCTGCGAAGCCTGTTTAATCTCCTGCATTTGTTTGCGAACCCGAGTACCTGCAGCTTTGTTTCCTCCGGCAGCTTTGTTAATGTCGGCTTCAATTTCGTTTACCAATGATTTGAGGTCTTCGTATTCCTGCATCAAAACATCTCCAAAAAAGATTTAAATTACAGTTTCAGTTACAGTTATGGTTAGAAAGCCTAACAATAGCTTTCACGTTTGTCAAATAAAATTCCAGTGAAAAGTTTCAAACAAATCAATGAAAACTTGATCGACTAGGAAAAGTGCTTTTTTGTCAACTCGGCAATTCTTTTGCCTCTTCGTGAGCACTGTTTTATTACTCTATCGTCAGGTTTGCCGATTGATACTGGACCGTAATGGTCGCCTTGTGGGTCACCCTGGATTATCATGCCGTGAATAAGGAGGGCATGTGTCATGTTTAGTATTGTAGTTTCGTTTCCGCCGCCGATATTTGCCGAACTGCTGAAGGCAGCACCTATTTTACCGTCAAATTTACCGTGTTTACTGACAGAATCGTCGAAAAGCTTTGCTAATGGTGCTGCCATGTGGCCATAGTAGGTAGGAGATCCAACAACGATCGCATCAGCGGCCATAAGGTCGTCTACCGATGTGTCGGCGACGCTTTTGCATTTTGTGGCGACTCCTTCGTTATTCATAGATTCGGCGATGGTCTCTGCCATCTGGCGAGTATTGCCGCTTCGTGAATAATAAACTACAAGTCCGTTTGCCATTTTGCCCTCTTAAAGAATCATTATTTCTTAATAGGATGCTTATTTTCGCTGAAATCTCTCGGCGTTTCAAGCATAAAAACGCTATCTTTTAAATTTTTATTGATTTTTGAAAGATTGAGTTTTATGTCGTATATGTCGCCTTCAGTTGATGTTGTGATTATCCTTGCCGGTAAAAACGTCTTTTTGTCGATGCGAAAATCGATAGAAGTGTAGTTTTTTGCGTATAAAGAGCCTTTTTTGGCAACTAGCTTGAGCCTTACCTCTTTATCATTGGCGTTTTTGTCCTTGGCTGGGATCGTAATATCGAAGTTTTTCCTCAGGTCCTCTTTATTACTAAAGCCTATCATAGGAAAATCTCTGCCTATAAGCTCAAATGCGTCTACAGGTTTGTCCTTTTTGGCCTTCTGGTAGTGGTTTACGGTTTTATTCTTATAATCGACGATCTTTAGCCATACACCGTCAAAGAAGTACTCTTCCTTTCGTTTTTCCTTTTTTTCGTCCTCCTGCTTGAAAGTGTCAAACTTTATTACCAGTTTTGAGGCCTTGTTGGCTTTTTTATAGTAAATTTTGCCGGTTCTGGTGATCCTGGAATCGAGCAACTCGGGGTCCTGGATAAAAAGGTAATCGATCTTTGCCTGGTAAGTCTTAATTTTTGCGTTTTCGGTGTTAAGTTTTAACAGGATCACATCGATCGCGCTTAGCGGCTTGGCGGCGGGGGCCTTGTCTTTTTTTGACCCGGCGGCGCAGCAGGTAGAAGCCTCGGAAAACCCAAGCCCAATAAATAGCACTAACACTGCGATGGAAAATATTCTTAGCATAATTAAAATCCTTTATTTTGAGTTAATATCATCGATTATCTTTAGCACCATGTCAAGGGTAACTATTGAAAAATCGGCATATTCATTAAATTCATCGGCATTTTGATGCGTTTCAATGAGGACACTTATCGCTCCTGCTGCTTTTGCGCTCATCAGGTCATGGACGAAATCTCCGACAACCAGCGATTCTTCGGGCTCACAACCGAACAATTTGCAAAGGTGCAGCACGCCAAAAGCGTCGGGTTTTACCGGGCCGTCTTCACGGGCGTAAATAGCATCAAAATGCAGACCGTGCTTTTGTTCTATGACGATCACGTTGCTTCTTTTATTGCGGGTAAGGATCCCGACGGCGATTGACGATCTGCTAAGCTGCAGGAGTGTCTCCTTTGCCCCGATATTGAGGGTGGATATTTCAGCAGCATGATCCTCATGGCGTTCGAGAACCGCCATTGCTTTTTCCCTCTCGCTTTCACTCATCGCTTCCAGGGCTTCGAGAATAGAAAGACTTTCATGCTTGATCCCCATTTCTCTGCGGATCAGGTCAAAATCAAGCACTGGCTCAGTTATCGTTCCATCGAGATCAAATATTACGGTTTTTATAGACATAGGGCACAAAATATTTATACGATTGTTCCATTATTTCAGACGCTTGTGTTCATCAGGATATCGACATCCTTTGCTTATTTTGTTAATTTTACGGAATATTTTGTCTTTTGTTCTAACAATCCCTTTTGATTTCTATTGCCATTTGCGCCTGTTATGGTTATATTTTTGTAATGGAAAATGAAATTGACATTAGAAAAGCGGCCCGGCAGTTACTCGAGATCGATGAGTTTTTTGCCGGAGATTTTACGTTACGAAACCAGCAGGACCCCGACGAGGCGCCTTATGACCAGCCGGCAGGCCTTAAAGAAATCGCAGCCGAAGCGGCGAAATGCTGCCAGTGCGGCCTTGGCGAAACCCGGACCAACCCTGTCCCCGGTGAAGGCAATCCGAACGCAAGGGTCGTATTCGTTGGCGAAGCTCCCGGCGCAGACGAGGATGCCCAGGGCCGTCCGTTTATCGGCAGGGCAGGCAAGCTTCTCGAAAAGATCATCAACGCTATGGGATTTAAGCGTCAGGACGTTTATATTTGCAATATTCTCAAATGCCGTCCGCCGGGCAACCGCGATCCGAAACCCGATGAGATCGAAAAATGCCTGCCGTTTCTGCATAAGCAGCTTGAGTTGATCGGCCCGGAAATTATCGTCGCACTCGGCGCACACGCGGCGCAAACTTTGCTCGAAACCAAAAAGCCAATCGGTCAGCTTCGCGGGAAATTCCATGAATACTATACGTCCCAAGACGCCGAACCGATCAAGCTTATGCCTACGTATCACCCGGCATACCTGCTGCGGAATTACTCAGTAGATAATCGCCGCCGCGTCTGGGAAGACATGCAAAAGGTCGTCGCAGAGTTGGGGATCGAACTGCCTACGAAGAAATAGCATCCTGTCAATCATTTCTATTCGATTAAAATCCGTAGCCGAAAATTTGTTCTAATGTGTTTTTTGCCCCCCATAGTATGTCTGCGCAGCAGGCGGTGTAGAATGTAATCCAGATGGCAAAGCGGAAATTTGCCGGTTTTGCAGATATCGGGATCGTTGCGGCGGTCAGCAGGGCGGCAAATGCGAAAATCGCCCCGGAGAGTGTCTGTCTGTTTGTAAAGGCTATCGCCGAGAGGGCGGCGGTGAGGATGAAACAGAGCAATGCCCATAAGCGGAATTTTTTCTTTGCCCGGATCAGGTTTTCTGCGCCTATCGCCGCCAGGATAGAGCATGACATTACCGCCAAAAGTCCCCAGGCTATCGGCGGGGTCTGCACAATCGGAGTGCTAAATGACAGGGACATGGCGACAGCGGCGATGATTATTAATGTTATGCTGCCGGCGGAAATATAGATCAGCACGCCGAATATTACCGCGCATAGCGGCAGGTGGTAGAAACCGTATACGAAGTCCTGAGCATTGCCTGTAAGAGGCAAGGGGATGCCTGCAAGGTTTTGAAGATGTGCATTTATCAGGGGCATTGGGAAAAACGGGCCTATGGACGGCAGCGTCAGCAAATAAAAGAACAGAGGGATCACCAGGCCGGCAAGGATTGCCAGCACTGCTTTTGCGGCGTTAGGAAATGCGAGTAATTTTTTTGACGGCATGATGAATGCCGCCGGGATAAAGAGCCATGGAATAATCGCAGCGGGTATGCCCGCAAAACGATGGTACGCTGAAAAGGCAAGCGTTAGCGGGCAGAAGGCATAAATTGCGCCGGCGAGGATGGATGCGCTGAAGGTTTTGACGTAACAGGTGCTTAGCAGGAAGCAGCCTAAAGCACCTATCGGGGGAATAATGATAAAGAAATATTCGACGCGGGAAAAATTTTCCAGGTAGGGCAGGTACATGTACAGCGACAGCAAAAAGAAAATCAAGGCGGCAGCTATAGGGCCCGGCGGTATGCCGGCGATCTTATAAATCCGTTTAGAGAGGGTGGTTTTCATTAGAGACTGCCGCTCAAACCCGCACTACATGGTTACTTGGCCTGTGCCTTTTGTTATCGTTCCGATCAGGTAGACTGTTTCGCCGGAGGCCTTTAGTTTTTCAGAAATATCGGCTGCGTGGTCCTTGTCGACTATCAGGACGTATCCTATGCCCATGTTGAATACTCTGAACATTTCCTGCTCTTCTACAGGTCCTGCCTTCTGGAGATATTTGAAGATGTCGTTGACCGGCCAGCTTGATTTGTCTATCGCCGCGTCGCAGTCGTCCGGGAGCACTCTTGGGATATTGCCGACCAGTCCGCCGCCGGTTATGTGTGCCATCGCGTGGATCGGCAGGTCGTTTTCGTAATCGGCTAACAGGTTTACGATCGATCTTACGTATATTTTTGTAGGTTCGAGCAGGGCGTTGCCGATGGTTTTCCCACCGAGACCTTCCGGTTTATCGGTTACATTGAGCTTTTCCTGTTTAAAGCAGATGTGTCTTGCCAGCGAAAAACCGTTGCTGTGGACACCATTGGAACCAAGGCCTAAAATCACATCGCCTTCGACAACTCCGTCGGATTTTACGATCCTGTCGCGTTCTACGACTCCCACGGCAAAGCCGGCCATGTCGAATTCGTCTTTGCGATAAACGTCGGGCATTTCGGCTGTTTCGCCGCCGATAAGGGCACAGTTGGACTGTTTGCAGCCGTCTGCGATCCCTTCGACCATCTCGGCGATGCGCTCTGGTTCGAGCTTGTTGACGGCGAGGTAGTCAAGAAAGAACAGCGGTTCTGCGCCCTGGACGATCATGTCGTTTACGCTCATGGCGACCAGGTCGATTCCGATGCTGTCGAATCTGCCCATCTCCTGGGCGATCATGATCTTTGTGCCGACTCCGTCCGTGCATGAAACGAGGACGGGGTTTTTGTACTTCTCTTTGCCGTCTTCGTTGAGTTGGAAGAGCCCGGCGAATCCGTTCTCCAAACCGATTACCCTCGCCCCGAAAGTGCTTTTGACACTCTTGCCGATGCGTTCGACCATCCGGTCATTCGCGTCGATGCTGACGCCCGATTCTTCATAGCTGACATATTTTTTATCCATAAAAAACAGCCCCGGCCGACAGGCCGAATCCTCAATTTTGATTTTTAATTTTTAATCTTTGATTTAATCGATATTATCGAAAAGCTGCATCTGGTGGCGTTCCATGTGGAACTTGTTTACGACGGTGTTTACAGGTATTTTGTATTCGCCGCTCCAGCATGCCGTACAGTAATGGTCCCCGGGCAGGGAAGCGCAGGAGAGCATCCCTTCAAGCGAAATATAACCAAGCGTGTCCACCTCGAGATAATCGCGTATCTCGTCGAGTGTACGTTTATTGGCGACAAGCTCCTCATGTGTCGGGAAATCGACGCCGTAAAAACACGGATATTTGACCGGCGGACAGCTGACACGCATGTGTATCTCGGTGGCGCCTGCTTCTCTAAGCGATTTTATCTTGCCTTTTGTCGTAGTTCCCCGGACGATGGAGTCATCAACTACTACCACGCGTTTGTCTTTTACGGTTTCTTTGACTACTGCAAGTTTGAGTCTCACGGCAAGTTCGCGAAGTTCCTGCGAGGGAGCAAGGAAGGTTCTGCCGACGTAATGACTCCTTACGAAACCCATATCGAAAGGTATGCCGCTTTCGCTGGCATAGCCGACTGCTGCAGAAGTTCCAGAGTCCGGTACAGGTATGACTACGTCGGCATCGACTGGGTATTCCCTTGCGAGTTGTTCTCCGCAGCGTTTGCGGACCTCGTGGACGTTTTCGCCGAAAACCATGCTGCTTTGCTTGGCAAAATAAACATGCTCGAAAATACAGTGGGCGGGAGTGACTGTTCCGGGTTTGACAAAGAATTTGCTGGTCAAACCGTTTTTGTCGAGTCTGATGATCTCGCCGGGTTCAACGTCACGAATATAGTCGGCTCCGATGGTATCGAATGCGCAGGTTTCGCTTGCGACGCAATAGGCGCCTTCTTTCGTTCTGCCGATGCTTAAAGGGCGGATTCCGAAGGGATCTCTGGCCGCTTCTATATGGTCGGGGAACAAAAACAGTATAGAATATGCACCCTGCAGATGGTTCAGTACGTGTCCGAGTGCGTCGGGTCTGGCGGCATGGCTTGGTTTTGCCAGGAGGTGGACGACGATCTCCGTATCGTTTGTGGATTTGAAGATGTGACCGTATGCTTCGTATTCGTCCCGTAAGAGGCCGGCGTTTATAAGGTTGCCGTTATGAGCGACGGCGACCTGCCCCCGCGAATATTCGCTAAGGAAGGGCTGGGCGTTCAGCGGGTTGCTGGAACCGGTGGTCGAATAACGAACATGGCCGATAGCCATTGGGTTTTGGAGCTTTTCGAGCATGCCTCGACCCCCACGGAAAACGCGGCTGACCTCACCCATCCTGGCGAAAGATTTGATATACTCTCCGTCACTGGAGGCGATACCCGCCGATTCCTGTCCGCGGTGCTGCAAACTGTGGATCCCGAAATATGTTTTTTGTACAGCATCAGGGTCGCCGTAAATGCCGAAAACCCCGCATTCTTCTTTCTTGTCAGCCATTATTGTCCCGAAAAGTTAATAACTATTCCAGTTAAAAGCGCAGTTTATACTATTGTCAAATGCAAGTCAATTTTTTATTCAGAATCTCATGCCGAATGCAATAAATATACCTACATGGACGTTAAATGTTCAGTAAATCGGAAGTATTTGGCTTAAATAAAATTGATGCTTGCCGCGGCAGTTGACCGAACAATAAAATATCTCGTCAGTATTAGTTCTTGACTAGCCGATCTGTTTTTGGTATAATACCGAATAAATATTGTCTTGTAATAAAACACCCTTACAGAATTAAGGATTTTAAAATGATTGAAAATATTCAAAATATAGTTGCTTTTGGAATGCCCGGCGGACCCGAATGGATCATCATCCTTATTGTTGCTGTCCTGATATTTGGCAGGCGTTTGCCTGAGATCGCCCGCGGTATGGGTAAAAGTCTAAGCGAGTTCAAGAAGGGCGTTCGTGAAGCACAGGATGACGTAACCAGCGTGGTCGACGATGACATCAGCCCCATCGAAGAAGCAGAAGCAGAAGAATCAAAAGACGCATAAAGCTATTTGTCTCCTGCAATGATAGACCAAACAGAAGCCCTAAGCGCAAGCCGGGCTAGCCACTGTGCTTAAAACACTCCAAGGGGCTCGCATCGTTCTGTCGAAGGCGACCCCATTTTATCTATAACCTGCAGCATCTATCGTAACGGAGACGTTTAAATCTCAATCGCCCGTTCCTTGCGTTTCCTCATAAATCTGCATGCCAGGATACTTATTTCAAATAATATGTACAAGGGCCCGGCAAGTCCAAGCTGCGATACAAAATCCGGCGGGGTGATCATCGCAGACAAGATAACAAGCCCCAGGATTACGAACTTGCGGTTTTTGGTTAGCATCTCTATTGAAACAAGCCCCATACGTTCGGCGAACACAATGACAATAGGCATTTGAAACGCAACGCCGAACACCAGCGTAAGCAGCAGGATCATATTAATATAGTCCGACGGTCTGAACTGGGAGGTGAAACCGAGGAATTCATCAAATTTGACGAAAAACTTCATAGTAAGCGGGGCGATGGTTGTCATGAAAAAGATACTGCCCGCGATAAAAAGAATCGCACTGGCCGGCGCTACGGAATATGCGAACTTCTTTTCCTTTTTGTACAGACCGCTCGCCACAAAAGCCCATATCTGCCAGAATACCCATGGACAGGTCAGCATTAGGCCAAAAATCAGGCTTGTTTTGAGATAGACCATAAACCCTTCTGAGGGACTGATCGTGGTAAGTTTCTTTTTCTCCTTAACTTCGTATGGGGTAAGATATGCGAAAAAGCCCTCTGAAACACCGGTAGATTTCAATTCCCCAACTGTTTCAGGTATCTCCATATCTTTGTCGTATGGAGTTATTTTGAGCGTAAGCTGTCCGGATGTGCTGTTGGGGTCATCTTCTCCATTTTCATCAGGAGTTAGGTTAACCATATAAATATTTGACGCGTCGATAGATTTGCGTTTCTTTTTGCTCGCAAGAATTTTCCTCGCGTTTTCGTATGGGATGAGATTAATTACATATCTATCTGACGGATCGAAAGAAGCTGTCTTTTGATCCTTTCTGATATCCTTCATAGCTTTATCATACGGGATAAGCAGCAGGTCGATAAGAAAACTGCCGAAGCACATGCAGATCACGAGACCGATGAATAATCCGGATATCGCGAGTATCAGACGCGTCCGCAACTCCTCCAGGTGGTCGCCCAGGCTCATCGAGGCCATCTGTTCTTCTTTATCTAAATGTGTCATTTATAAAAACCCTGTATTTCATTACTCGCGTTGCTGCCAAACGATTATTGTAACCAATTTTGCATTAAATATCAATTTCTTTATTGATAAAAGACTTTCTTGTGGGGTTATATATTTACAGTTTTTATTGTTTTTTCAGATTTTGGTGATATTATAGCCCTCTTCAATTCAACACAAATGTGTCACCGTATGTAAAAGATATCATATTTTTGTGATCCTGATTGCTGGCTGCTGGTAGCTGGAGGCTGTTTTATGTTTGATTTTGGTTCTTTTGAATTGTCGTCTATGCAGTGGGCGATGCTTGCCTTGACGGCGTTTCTGGTCGGTATCGCCAAGACGGGCATCCCCGGGGTAGGGGTTATTGCCGTTCCGCTTATCGCGATTGTTTGGACAGACGCAAAAGAGTCGGTGGGTCTGCTTTTGCCGCTGCTGATATTCGCCGATCTGTTCGCCGCCGGTTATTACCGCCGCAAGGCCATGTGGGGACACATTATCCGTCTGCTTCCGTGGGCTATCGCCGGTATTATCGCTGGTTACTTCACTATGAAAAATATCGACGGAAAGCATTTAAAGCCCGTTATCGGCGGTATCGTACTGGCAATGCTGGGGCTCAACTACTTCCAGTCGGCAGGGGGGAAAAAGCCCAAAGACAGCGAGATCGCTTTGCCGTCGCACTGGGCTTTTGCAGCAGTAATGGGCCTTGTCGCCGGGGTTATAACGATGATGGCAAATGCGGCAGGGCCGGTGATGATAATTTATCTGCTGGCGATGCGTCTGCCGAAAACAGAGTTTGTTGGAACAGCGGCATGGTTTTTCTTCATAGTCAACTGGATAAAAGTTCCATTCATGATAAATCTCGGCCTTGTTAGCACCCAATCGCTGAAATTGAACGTAACGCTGTTTCCCCTGATAGCAATCGGTGCGGTAGCCGGAATCCTGATCCTCAAACATATCCCCCAGAAAATATTCAATAAATCAGTCCTGATCCTGGCCGCGGCAGCTGCAATAAAATTACTGCTTTCGTAGAGTAAAAAGCTCGAAAAATTCTATGTTTTTTGAAATATATCCGAGTAAATAAACGTTGAATTGCATAATTACTACTGTTGGGATATGAATCTGGGCGAATATGTGAGATTTTTTGCCGTAATGATTAAGGGATAAACTTTTTAGCTCACCAAGGCTGGTATTATGTTTGACAGTACTGTATTTTATTGTATTATATTGGGTTCAGAATTATCTGAGTGTTAGAATGTGAATTTGCTTTTATATACGGATATAATTATTATGCTTGATAGAAGATTTGTACAAAAAGCTGTTGTTATCTTAATGTTGGCGTTTGCGGCGGTTGTTTTTTCGTCCTGCAGGAAAGATACCCCTGTCGATAATGAAAA
Organism: Planctomycetota bacterium; assembly: GCA_019456225.1. GTDB lineage: Bacteria > Planctomycetota > Phycisphaerae > Sedimentisphaerales > Anaerohalosphaeraceae > VRUI01. Next base: position 23,152 of record VRUI01000031.1, read on the forward strand.
AGAAAACGGTAACGAAACCACCTCAAACACTAATGCCGGAATGATTCTGCTTCCGGTTGAGTTACCCGAAGCCGTGCCGGGTGCTACTCCTGTCAATCTTACGGGTATCCCAAATCTCGAGGAAGATACCGGTGCATCGCATCCGGACTTTTTTGTTCCGGAAGGCACAACAAATGTTGCCCTCAAAAAGCCGGTTACCGGCACGGATGAAGATCCGATCGGAGGGCCTCTCTCGATGATCGTTGACGGAGAGATGAAAGGTGACGAAGGCGGCTACCTGACGCTCGGCCGGTTTGAGCAGCATATTACTGTCGATCTTGAAGTCCCCCATGAGATATATGCAATAATGATCTGGCATTATAACAAGGAAAAACGTGTTTACTTTGACGTTGTAGTACAGATCGCAGACGACCCTGATTTTACTGAGAATATGGAGGTCGTGTTTAATAACGACGATGACGGTACGCTGGGCCTCGGCATTGGTAAGGATAAGAATTACATTGAAAACGGTAAAGGCGAATCTGATTACTCAAAGGGCAAGCTCATTAATGCCAAAGGGACAAAAGGACGATATGTCCGCTTTCACAGTAACGGAAACAACTCAAATGATATGAACCATTATGTAGAGGTTGCCGTATTCGGAAAACTCGTTGAGTAATTGTTTTGCTAAAGCTGAATTCAGGGAAAAATGCAAGTGCACGGATTTATGTGAATTCTAATTAAAATTTATTTATTTTCAGAGAGGTATTAATTATGTTTGACAGAAAATTGTTGCGAAAGATTATTGTTGTATTATTGCTGGCCGCTGCCGCGATTGTTTTTTCTTCATGTAAGAAAGATACACCCGATGATAATGAAAAAAAGGATGATCCGTCTCCTACGGTGTTGCCGGAACCCATTGAAGACGGCACTCCACCCGAAGATAATGATAAAAAGGAAGAGGTTGGAATCAAAACAGACGCTGCTGCCGGCATGATACCGCTTCCTGTGGTATTGCCGGAACCTATTGAAGTCGGCACTCCTATACCAATTCCTAAAGGTGAAAATATGGAAGAAGATACAGGTGACGATCGCCCGACTTTTTATGTTCCGAAAGGCACTACAAATGTCGCTCTCAAAAAGACTGTCACGTGCCCCGATGAGGATATCACGCCCGAAGAACTTGAAAGGATCGTCGACGGTGACATGAGCGGAACCGACGGTACCTGGGTCGAGCTTGGCTTGTACGAACAGCAGATAACCATTGACCTTGGCGCCCCCCATGAGATAAGCGCGATTTTGCTCTGGCATTATTTCAAAGAAACAAGAGTTTACTATGACGTTGTCGTTCAGACAGCAGACGATGCTGATTTCATTACGAATGCCAAAACACACTTCAACAATGACTTCGACGACACCCATGGCATCGGCGCCGGTAAAGACAAAAATTACGTTGAAAAGCCAAAGGGCAAACTCATCAACGCTAAAGGTATTAAGGGACGTTATGTTCGCCTCTACAGTGCTGAGAACTCAGTAAACCAGTTGAACCATTACGTCGAGGTAGCGGTATTCGGTAAACGTGTTGAATAACCATGGGTATTTTTTATAATCTAGGCAGAAAGGCAGGACCGAAAATCCGCAAGGGTCAATGGATTTGGCACTCGCTTACCGGTTCTACCGGCGATGCCATAGCCGCTGAGTACCGTGTCGGCTGTGATATCGCCGCTGCCTTGCGCATGGAGGTTCCTTGCGATCAGTCCTCCGGCGATGCGGTGTTTATACAGAAGATCGGCAACAAACTTTCCAAACGCGTGGCGAATAAACTTCGCATGTTTAATTTCGAGATAATAACCGACGGCCCCCCAAACGCATTCGCATTGGCAGGGGGGTTCATATTCGTTACCCGATCGTTGCTTGAACTGTGCGACCGCGACGAAGACGAGATGGCTTTTATAATCGCACACGAAATGGGGCATATTATTCGCGGCCATTCGATGGATCGCCTCGTCAGCAGCACGGCATTTTCGGTTTTGTCAAAACGTCTTCCAGGCGTCGGTGCAATAGGGGCCTGGCTGAAGGGAACCGGGTTGAAACTGCTGGAAAGTGCATACTCCCAGCAAAACGAATTTACCGCTGACGAACTCGGTACGAAACTCGCGATTGCCGGCGGCTACGATGAGAATGCATGCGAAAGGCTGCTGTATCGCCTGGCCCGGACAAGCACCGGACCCGATGACGAGTCTTTGGCGAAATATTTCGCTACACATCCGCCTTTCAACGAACGAATTGCAAACGTAAGAAAAACCATCAATGAAGCGGCCCCAAAACAATTAAAACCGCTGCCCAACGACAAAACCGACAACGAATAATTTTTGAGTAATACCAATGGTATTTATTTCTCACGCGTTGCAAAAGTTTTAAGTTGTTGTAAAAGAAGGTTTTACCCGCGGATAAATGCACGCGAATTTTCTAAAATCCGTATAATTATTATCAAGTTGTGCTTAGGATACTTTTACTTAATTTGACAGACGCCCATCGCTTTTCCTCTTTGGTTGCCGACACCTTGCCAGACGATTGTATTTTTGTGTACCGATGGGGCAAGTCCATAATATTTACGGGCAAGCTCGATCTTTGTCGCTTTGAGTTCGTTAGAGAGCTTGCATACTTCAATTTCGCCGCCTGACCTGGAATTTCCTCCTTCTGTTAGATTGACATAGACTATCACGTCACTGTCGATAGCCGGTTGTTTTTGCGAACCTTTTTCTCTTATGATCGCAACGACTTTGATGTTCACGATATCGGCTATACTGGCACCGTATATATCCCCGCCGTCATTTCTATGATCGGTCCAGACAACCGTTTTGCCGGAGATAACCGGATTGTACTGGCCGCCCTTATCATCGCAAACGGTAAATACCTTGATATTAGAGAGGTCAGATATGTCAGCTCCGAAGATATCGCCTCCGGCTTCCCAGACTACCAGATCACCGCAAATATCGATGACTCCGTCATAATACCTCGAGGAACTATGGCATGGATAAGGATCCCGTTTACCTACATTTTTAGCGATAGTAAAATACACGGACTTTTCGATATTACGGATATCGGCGCCGCATACATTAAAACTGGTATTCCACCAATTTTTCGCCTCTTTGCCTTTCGGCATCGGGTCCAGATTAAGATGTTCAAGCCATACGACCTTATTGCCGGAAACGGCAGGGTGACTGTAAGATTCGCTCATTGTGTACTCTCGGAGCGTTATTTGTTTGTCAGTACTCAGGTTTCTGGCGAAGACACTGAAATTTGAAGGCTCGTGCGTCCAGGGTTTTTTCCACCTTGGGCCGCCGCACCACACCAGTATATCCCCGTCAATCCTCGGCTGAGTATCGATACCACGCTGCTCGATCTCTATAACCGGACTTTCAACTCCGTCTTTAAGGTATTTGTATTTGAGATCCCACGTATAATCGCACGCAGGACCGACAGTATAAACAACAATATCGCCGGAAACATCGCCATAATAAGCTGTTCGTCCAATTTCACTGAGATCAAGATCCTCCCAGGAATCTGACCCCCCAAAAATAAATCCACCAAAACCCATCAAAAACAACGATACCGCAATAAATCTACTCATTTCGTTCTCCTTAAATAATAATGATTATTGTCGCTTTATATATACTGACGGAGAAATAGATGATACGTTACAAAAAAAATAACAATAAACCTGCATGGATTCTATAGTAGATATATACTATTTGTTTTCTTTTGGTCCTGTTTTAAAATAGCTGTTCTTTCTGTACTTTACTTAATGACCGCCAAAAAGCTTATCCCTCGCTGCCGCGACACGCCCTTAACAGGCAGTTATGAGGCACTCTGAGCCCGATTTAGCGACAATTAGTAACTGATCGGCGACTATCATGATCTAATGTAGGAAGTGCTGTATTAGGCATGTAGACACCAAATATGAGCCATACAGGCCATTTTGATTAGCCTTGCCGAGAAACGTAATTTCCCGACATTTCATCGCCAGGCCGTGATAACCCATACCTTGCTAAACCGCCATAAAAACCAAAAAGCCAAATCCTAAGCTGACTTTCTATTTTTATAACGACGGCATGGTATTATTTGCGGCTGTAAAGATGAGCTAAAAGTTTTATGCAAAATCCATCTTATAGAGGGCGGGGTATTTGGTGACTTTATAATAAAGCTTAATGACAAATATATTCGCTTAGAGGTTTAAATATACAACTTTGAGTATCAAAGACATTCTTTTAACGAGTTGATAAGTTATATGTTTAGTTAATGAAAGTTTAATATCTAATCAAATTCTCATTATTTATTGTTCTTAGCCGAAAAACCAGACTATCTCAAAAGTCCGATAAGATATGTTATGTTGCATTCGGCCTTGCGAAGAAAAAAGCGAGTATTGTGAAGAATACCCGCTTTTGGTGATATAACTTAGGTTTTCATTGCAGATGCCGAAATTTAATGCTTTTGGGCCTGTAATAAAGGACGTTTATTCGTATCGTTCGCTTATTGCGGTTTTCGCCGTCTCTGTCAGACGATCCCATGTTGCTATCGCTCTATCGACGAGCCCTAGATTTTCCAGTACGACCTCAATGTTTGTCGAGGCGTCCGGCTGAGTGTAGTTTTCTTTCATTGTGTTTTCGAGATTGCAGAGCGCCGAAGCAAATTTTTCCTTGTTGCAGAACAGTATGGCAGTCTGGTAATGGAGATTTACTGTCTCTGCGTTCATTGGGTCGGTTTCTACGAGTTTCTTCATTGCGAGCTCTTTTTCGTCGCACTCATAGAGACACAGTGCTAATTTGCTTATGACTCTCGAATGGGTTGGATTGATCTCCAAAGCTTTACCGAAAAAATCAATGGCAGCCTTGAAATTACCGATCACCATCATCAGCATCCCGAATTTGTAATGAATATCCGCGCTTCTTGGTGACTTTTCCATCTGCGCCCTGTGGGCGTTTATGACATCGTCAATCGATAACGGCTGGCTTCCGTTTTCTTGACAATTGCCAAGGCTTTCGCTCAGGGCAGCCTGCAGGTGCAAAGTTGCCGTCTCAGAGAACAGCAGGTTGCTGTTTTGCTGTATTGCCGTTGCCAGTGACAGCGTTGCGTATGCCTCTTGTTCGTCGCCTGACATTTTCTGGGAAATGGCAAGCCCTACGTATGCGTCGACGATCTCATCGTTAATCTCGATCGCACGGTTGAACTGGGCAGCCGCCTTCGATGGGCAGTTTGTTCTAAGGAAATGCGTTCCCAGCTTTATGGTCGCTTCGAGATAGTTTGGCTGGATCTGGATCGCCTTTTCGAAGTGAACGATCGCCTCGGCGATCATATCAGCTTTGCTGTAAATATCAGCCATCCGAACAAAGAGGTCCGCCTGGACGCCGACTTGCTCGATAAGCCACTGGATGCGTTCTATTGCTTCATCGAAACGGCCTGCTTCTACAAGATCGGCTTCTTCGGACTGGCTTTCGTCATGGAAGTTATCGGGATGAGCGACGATTGCCATATTAAAAGTGTCTATGGCGATATCGTACTGTCCGTCCGCACACAAAAGATAGCCTAAAAGTACCAGCGATGAGATATCTTCCGGGTGTTCGACAGTCAGGAGCCTGTACTGCTCAATAGTCTTGTCCACCCTGCCGCTGTTTAAATAAATCGAAGCCATACGCTGACGCGGCAATTGAAGGTGGCTTTTGAATTTTACGCAGTCCTGATAGAACTCAAGAGCCTCGGCCTGTCGGCCTAAAATTTCGTTGCAATAGCCTAGAATATATAGTGCCATGGTATTGCTTGGCTGACGGTAATATATCGACTGAAGATGCTCGAGTGCCTCTTCGGGTTGATTTCTCTTTAAACAAATAGCGACTGCGACCATTCTGCCGTTGGTGCATTCAGGCTCTTCGAAAAGATAGAATTTCAGTTTCTCTTCTGCCTCGTCGAGATCGCCGCTTCCGAGAAGATCTATTATCTCTGCGAAATCCGATTTGCGAACATCAATTTCCGACAGATCCCTGACCGTTACAGCATTTAACCAATGCCATATTAAGTCGGAAGCGTTAACTGTTATTGCCTTACCGAAGATTTCCAGTAATTTGCTCATTGTGACCTTTCCTGCCTTTGTAGAAACATCTTGGGAGATACATGTATTGTTACTGAAAATGTATCGACATTGATCAGGGTACGCTTAATCGACATTTGTTCAAATTGAGTTTCAAAGAGGGTTTTTCTTTGCTGAAATCACTGGTTCTGATGACTGTAACGGTTATCGTCAGGTCAATGGGTCAAATAAGGCTTTTGCTATCTGGACGTCCCCCCTGCCGGGTTTATGGGACGAAGGAAAAGGATTGAATAAACAGTGAACAGAGAAAAGCTATTCTCTGGTTCATATATATGCGCAAAAAAAAAGCCCAGCTTTTGGCTGGACTTTTTTTGGTGGCCATAAAGACTCAACGATACCCTGCAATTAAGCAGGAGATACGTTTGTAGCACATGGGCCTTTTTTGCCCTGGCCAACTTCAAATTCTACCTTCTGATTTTCATCAAGAGTGGCATAACCTTCCATCTTGATCTCAGAATGATGAACAAAAAGATCGTCTCCACCATCGTCCGGTTGAATAAATCCAAAACCCTTGCTTGCATTGAACCATTTCACTGTACCTGTACTCACAATAACTACTCCCTGGCATGCTTTTACGCTGCTCTAATAACATCTCTCTATCATATTTTTTACAAAGCATATCCTTGAGAGACGGAAGAATACACTTCTTTAATTAACAATATATAGCGAAAGTTAACAAAAGTTCAATAAAAAAATCGAAAAAATTAAAAAAAACTTTAATCTTCAATAATATCTTCAAGGAGTATATCAATTATGCCCGCCACCGCCCTGCCGTTTTTTATGAGACTACCGGCGGCTACATCCAGTAGAGTGTATTTTTCAGTGAGAAATAAAAACAGCGTTTACCGGCTTTAAACAGCTGTTTAATGTGCTCTTGAGCGATTTCCGAGAGGAATAATAGATATATTTTAATGCTTTTCAGGTATGTCTGCCCGCCTAAACTGTCCATCAGAGGGAGGTTTAATATTGACAATTGGCCGCTAAGGATCTGCAATATGCCTTAAAAAAACTTGACAAAGAGTGTGCTTAGAAAGTATGATATATTATTGAATTCCCTGAATAACACGGTGTTTTTCATAATTCTCTTTTCTACTAATATATTTACCGAATGTGGCCGAATTATTAGATCTACGGTTAATTATCATTGAAAATAGCTATTTAAGGCGATTGTTTTGATACGATATACACTACTTATTGCAGTGTCGGTTTCAATCCTGCTGAGCGGATGTTCAGAGAAACCTGACAGAAAAGCGGCTAAAGAAGTCAGAAAGAGTGCAAACGACGCTCGAAGTGCCATTTCCAGGGGCAGGAACGATGCCCGGCGTATTATCCGCGAAGGCGAACGGGCTGCCTTGGAAGCGATCAAGAAAGGCGATCCTGACGGCGCAGCGGATATTTCTCAGAAACAGTTCAATAAGGCTCAAGAGCGAATCTCAGAAAGCTTTGAGCAGGCTCGGGCCAAGATCGAACAATCTCTGCGGAAAAACCGTAATTCCGGTAATGCTGAAACTCCGGCTTTGATAACAAGCGGTAATATTCTTTTCTCACAGGCTCTTCACTTACAGTCAGCCCTTGCCGGTGCATCATCACCGATCGATTCTTTCTTAGATAATATATCGAAGAGAGTATTGCTTATGGGAGACCTTGCGACGATCAAGAAGCAGCGTGAAACGTTGATCACAGCTAATGAAAAAGAGATCCGGCAGTTCAGGGACGTTCTTGAAAAAGGTACGGCTGCTTATCCCGGGCTTACGGCAAAACTCCGGGCAGAAGAGAAAAAACTTGTAGATATAGAACGTCAGATAAAGGCATTGGAGGTTGAGGCCAAAAAAGCCCGTGACACAGCAAACAGTATCGAAAAGTCAGCTGTAAAAAAACTTCGCGCCGCCGATGCTTTATCCGGAGATGAAAAACTGGCACTTCAAAATGAGGCTTTCGATCTGCGGTTGTCGAAGAAAAAGTATTCGATGCACCTGCAGTCTGCTAACGACAAGATAGCGACCCTTGATACCAGGGCGGCGATAATCGCGCCAACTGTCACTAAGATCGTTAGCGACATATCTGCTATAAAGGATAGAATCGATAGTATAATCAAAGCTGGCGGAAATGATAAACTTCGCGGCGACATCAAAGCAATCGAAGCTGCCTATAACGTACATGCCGATTCGATCAAGGGCAATATCGATGGTGTGGGCGCTGCTTTGAAGACTTATCTTGCCGCATTCGATGAGGTGACCGCCCTGCTTGATCAGGCGTTGGGTCTGTACGATAAAGTCAAACGCGGCCCGAGCAGACAGACTGCTAAAAATCGTAAGGCGGCATGCTATCTGTGGAAAGCCGGTGTTTATACCGAGTGTTTGAGAACACAAAAGAATCTAATCTCCAGGATCAAATCGATTATCGTCGCTTCAGATGAGGCAACAGCAGATAAGCTTGCCGCGATAGTCGATGCCTCTTCGACGAAGGTAGATGACCTCGCTAATAAAGCGATAGAAAATTATGACCTTGCAGCAAAAGAATACGAAGGTGTTCCCGGAAATGGCGAATTTGCCTGTTCGGTGCTTAAAAGTCGTATACTGGCACTTTACGGCAAGATGACTCTCGCCGAATATCTCGGTGATACGGCCGCGAGCAAGTCGGATGAAGATAAGTTTTATGCGATGTCCGATGATGCCTCAGAGAACGCTGAAGAACTTGCCAAGTTGGCGAAAGAGTGCGACCCGTTGTTTGCTAATTCCGTTACGCGTAGAATGCTCGACGGTGAGATCGATTATACTCCCAAACTCCGTGTTGACCTGGCGGGGCATTACGAAGGAATTCGCAAGGATTTCCAGTCGTGGAATAAACTTAAGGGTACCGATAAAGAAGCTGAGGTTAACAGACTGATTGTAGTTTTGGAAGAAATGAAACCTGCAGAAGATCCTGAGGCGTTTGATAGAATTCTTGAGCCGGAACTAAAGCTGCTTAAGGCGGCAAAGAAGAAGGGATTTGACGAAGACACTTCGCCAGGCGCCAATTCTTACGGTGCTGACCCAAACTATTAATTCAAACTGACATTCCGGTCAGTTCGAAATTTATTATTGATGACTGCTCATTAAAGGAAGCTGCATTTCGGGCAAGTATTGCTATCTGCTTTGTTCGTTTTCTGTAGCCTGTCTTAGTATCTTCTTTTCTTTTCTGGTCAGGCTTTTCATTCCTGATTTGTGAACCTTATCGAGTATTTCATCGACATTGACATAAAGATCCCGTTCCTCGGTGATCTTCTTTTCCCATTTGCCATTGTTCATTTTCATGCGCGTCTTCTGCAGCCACGGCTGCCACAGGACATATACCGCACCGACTGCCATCCCTGCCAGGTGTGCTGCTTCGCCGCCTGCGTTATCGCCGGAGAGCAGCCCTACCACGCTAACCAGCACCAGGATCCCCGCAAGAACCAGTAAGGGTACCGGGATGATGCCGTAAATATAAACTTTTGCGTGGGGAAACATGATGGCACATGCGGCGATAATCCCCAATACCGCTCCTGATGCACCCACAAGATTGCCTTGCGACATCATAGGAAAGCCAATGTGGTAGAGGATCGGATAAGCAAAACCTCCCATGGCACCGCAGATGAGGTAAAACTTCAGGAACCGTTTGCTGGACCAGAGTGTTTCGAGGTTTGGACCGAAAAAGTATAGTCCGAGCATATTAAATAATACATGCCAGACGTCGTCAGTTGAATGCAGGAACTGGTATGTAATTACTCGCCACAACTGAAGTGACTGCCCGACAGTTACTGTCGAAACCGAAAACCAGTTGTGAATCCCTGCTCCTAACGAAGTCTTCCTGAGCAAGAATGTAACAACAAAAACCGAAAGATTGATGATGAGCAGCCACTTAACAACAGGCGTTACCCGCGGCAATAATATCTGGCGGCGGCACGAACCGCCTGAATAACCATCTCTATTGTAATCTCTCTCGTAAATACCCATATAGAATCCTATTTGCTGCTTTCATAAAATATCAATATATTGTATTATATCGGCAAGATTAGCCCTGATTCAATCGGAAAAATGCTAAATTATGGACAAATTTGACTTTTTAGACGAGAGGCTGACCGATTTACGAGAAAAACACCTGTTTCGAGGGCTAAACACCATCGAATCGGCCGATGACGGCCTGGTGAGATTTATGGGCTGCGATTCGCCTAAAGTGCTGTTCTGCAGCAACGATTACCTGGATATCGCCGCCGATAAACGCGTAAAAGAGGCGGTTTGCCAGGCGGTAGGCAAATACGGCTATGGTGCGAGCTCTTCGCGGCTTATCTGCGGGACGCACAAGCTCCATTTGGGCGTTGAAGAGGCTTTTGCGGGCCTGTTGGCATGTGAGAGTGCCCTGCTGTTTAATTCCGGCTGGACGGCAAATGAAGCCGTTTTAAAGACACTGCCGCAAAAAGGCGATCTCGTTTTGCTGGACCGATATGACCATGCCTCGATCATCGACGCAGCGAAGTCATCTGAGGCGAAATTTCATACTTTCCGCCGTGATGACCTTTCACGACTGGAGAGGTTTTTGTCGAACGAAGCGTATAATCGGAAATATATCGTTACAGAGAGCGTTTTTTCGATGGATGGCGACAGAGCGGACCTGCAAAAGCTTGTCGAATTAAAGAATGCTTACGGGGCGATCCTCATCGTTGACGAGGCACATGCCGTTGGGTGTTTTGGACCAAACGGAGCCGGGCTGATAGAAGAGCTTGGTCTGTCCGCCCAGGTCGACATTATTATTGCCCCGCTTGGCAAAGCCTTCGGTGCCGGCGGAGCGATTGTCGCCGCACAAAAAAATGTCATCGATTACCTTATCAATAAAGCCCGTCCGTTTATATACACAACCGCCCCGCCGCCGGTTAATTGTGCCGCGATCATGGCGGCATTGGATATCATAAAAACCGAACCGGCAAGACGAAAAAAACTCGCCGAAAACGCACAGTACCTTCGCGCCGAACTTACCAAAGCAGGCTTCGATACCGGACCAAGTTCGACTCACATAGTACCGGTTATCATCGGCGATGCGGAAAGGACAATGAGGGTTTCTACAGAGTTATTTGAGATGGGATATTTCGCCTGCGCAATACGCCCGCCAACCGTAGCAAACGATAGTTCACGGCTGAGGATATCTTTGCAGTGCAGCCACACCGCCGAACAGATCGACGGACTAGTCAATGCTCTCAGGGTTGTCCTATCTGCCTAAAATGGTCACCATCAGATGCCAGCCATTCCCTGAGCTTAATACACCCTCTGGCTTTTCGGCAACATCTGCCGGGCCTATCTCGCCGGCGCAATAAGTCCCGAAGATCGGGGTTGTTTTGCCGAACTCTTTTTGGATTGCATCCAGCTCGTCCTGGAGATTGTCGAGTCTGCCTTTTCTGCCCGCACAGTTAAATGCCAGAGCCGCGATAGGCTTAGCGTCAAGATTTGCGAGAGCTTCGGCGAAACCTTCACCGGCTGACGAAATAACCTCCGAGTTTTTCTGGGCCTTTCTGCCTGACAGCGATACCTTGAAATCGCCCGAGAGCATAAATGCTATTGCGCTGTCGGTAAACATCTTGCCCTGGTAATAAACATAAGTCTGGCCGGGATTCTTGTTTGCCGATCCGCCGGTGATAGGAAAATCTTTGCCCAGAACTTTGTGAGCGCCTTCGACTACATAAGCATTCTTTGGCGAGTGAGCATCCGGGATAAGCACCATAAGTTTTGAGTCTTCCGTTTTTTGCAGTTTAGAAGAAATGCTCGCCCCGGCATCCTGCAACCGCTGCTGCAGTTCGTCGAGATTATCTTCCTCCGTCAATTTAGAGACCCCAAGATTCTCTTCAAGTGCCGCCGAAACAGATATACCCGCCCCGCCGATGCCGATGACTCGTATTGTATCATTATCCGAACATCCATCCTGCCCAAACGAACCATAAGAAGCAAAGCCATAAACGATACTGCTGTCAAATACAGAGCATACACCCTTAAGGGCTTTGCTCTTTGCGGATTTATCTTCAAAGTATTCAGCAATGATAACAGCATGAACAGGAGCATCGCCCATTTGCTGTTTTAACGTAAATGCCGCCATCTGTCCAGCATAAAAGGGATTGTTGCCGACGCGATATTGATGTGTACCGTCGTGAGCGGCGACCTTTATGACAATATCTCCGCCAGCTATTGCGGCAGGTGAGGACGCAGGATTAGTAACTGGTTTGCCGCAACCGGTCATTGTAATTATCGCTGCAATTAGAATTGCCAATATAAAGTAACTTTGTGTTTTTCCGAACATTTTGATCTCCATAAATAAATTATTGTTTTAATAAAACAGCTTCAGCCGTCAGGCCGTTTCCATCATTATACATTATACAATATGGTACATCCCGGCTTTACGTCGGGAATCATTATACATTTCAAACTGGCCGACCGGCCAGTTTGAGTAAGTCAGTACTTCGTAGTACAGAATCCCCATTCGAGTTTGCTGTCAAAGGGTGGTTTTTGTTCCCACTTAACGCCCTTCCACGACGACCATGCAAACTTGCTTCTCTGGGAATTCCAAAGACCGCTGAATTGTCCCAAGTCTCGAATACCCGTACCGTCCGGGTCGTGGACAAGGAAGGACATCTGGTAATCTCTGCCGGTCATTGGTTTTAACTTTGGCATTAACGAAAATGGTATAGAGCATTCATAGACTGTGAGATTTTTTTTGCGTTTGACAACGACTTTAACATCTTTGACATGCAAAGGCGCAAGTGCCCTGTCTTTGCCGGCGATGGCGATCTTGTCGCCGGGACGCATTAACAGAAAGCATTTGTCCGTGGAGAGGAAACCGGGCGAATCGACGATGAGAAATTCATACCGCTGTGATTTCTGGTCCACGGCGGTCGGTGTATTGGTTTTTCTAGGGGCGATAGCGAACTGTACGGCGTCTATCGGCTTGTCGGATTTAGCTTTGTATCCGGAAAGTTTATCCTCTTGGACTTCTACGGCAACATTAAAATACTTTTTGTTCCAGCCGGTCCGGATTATTGTTTTGCGGTCTTTGGTAACAAATGAAACAGGAACGGCAGGCTCCCAGTCTTTCAGCTTCGCATCGATTTTGGGCTTGAATACCGGGGTGGTCGCGACAAAAATATTCCGCTTAAAAACTTTTTGATCACCGCCGGAGATTACGGTAATCTCAACGGGATAAGAGTTGGATTTGAGATCGATCGCCTTGTCAATCGTGATCGAGACTTTTCTGGTCTCTTCGGGTTTGAGCGAAAGATCGATCTCGCCGGGAGAAATATTCCAGCCCTTCGGATATTTAATCTGCATTTTGCAACTGAAAGGAGCATCCTTCCGGTTTTTTACAATGATATGTGTATTCGGGCCGGTAGACGGCGGCACGATGATATTTTCGGCGCGGACAAGGAGCGGGAAATGTTCTGCGAAAATTATGGAGCTAAACCCGCAAATGCAGCCTGATATAAGCATTATCTTAAAAACGCAGTTTTTTTGCATATCAAACACCTTTTCGATATTTATCGGATTCGGAGCAACTGTCATCATTTATAAGTCATTTAGCCGCATAACTCAAGTCTTTTTCCAAATAATTCAGCAAAAGTACTTATGCTTATGGACTAAGCTGCAGGCATTAAATGCCGATAGAACGTCTGATACTTTTGAAGTACGAATCAAAATATAGTTAGTCTTTTACAAATGAGATTGAACGCAAGATGTTCATAAAATTTAAACGCCAAAGCTTGACCCATACTCTCTTGTATGGTTCAGGTCAGGCCTGATTAAGTAATGGGGGCAGCAAATGGATCCTAAAAGGATATATGAATTGATACTTTCCGGCAGTAAGGCTTCGGACGATGAGGTCTATAGCGGTTTTGATGTTTCTGAGATCATCGACGAATTTGCCGTAGTCAACAGGGCCGTGAAAGAATTAGAGAATGCGGTGGGAGATTTTGAAAGTCAAACCGGATTTAATAATGACTTTACGGCAATCAATCGCAAAATGCAAACGAAAAAAATGGCCCTGGAATTTGAAGGGGTTGACGCAGCGTACGAGATGTGACACAAACGGACCTTCAGGTCGGTTTGAGAGTTTTTAGTCTTTAGGGATGGATTCGACCATTTGGCCGAGGCATACTATAAAAAAAACTCAAACTGACTGATTAGCCAGTTTGAGTTAATTTTGTTAACAGTAACCTGATATTCCTATAGCATTACGATCACGACGTAAGTTTTGGTTTAACCTTTTGATACCGATTATACGTATCGTATTTCTCATGGAAGTATCCGCCCTTCATTGACTTGACGCCCACAAGTATGGTTCCTAATACGTTAGCATTGACCTCTTTGAGTTCGCGTAATGCACGCTGAGCTGCTCCGCGTTTGGTTTGTTCGGCATTGAATACCAGTATTGTTCCATCGACTTCAGAGGCGAGTATCTTTGCCTCGCTGACCAGCAAAGGAGGACCGTCAATTATGACGTAGTCATATTGTTGACGGACGGTTTTTATCAACTCGATCATCTTGTCACTTGCAAGCAATTCCGAAGGATTCAGAGGAAGCGGGCCGCTGTCAATAATATCGAAGCCGTCAAGTTCCGAAGAACGGATGACTGAATCCTTGCTGCACTGATCCATAAGATAGTTGCTCAAGCCGAAATCGGGATGCTCAAGCTCGGTACCGTCGGACTTTCTTCGTTCAAAAAGAACCGTCGTCGCAGGTTTTCTGAAGTTAGTATCGATCAAAAGAACACGTTTTCCGTCGGCAACGAAAGTATAGGCGGTATTAACGGCAACTGTTGTCTTACCGTCGCCGGGGTTACCGCTGGTCACTAGCAATGTCTTGTGAGAAGTTCCGGAACCGGACAGTGTTAAACTGGTCCTGAACTGACGATACGCCTCGCTCATGATCGAATAGGGAGCTTCGCGAACGACATGATAAAGATTGAGACGTTTGACGGTCCTGTCCTCTGATCTGTGACAGATCGTACCGAGTAAAGGAGCACGCATGTGCTTGATAACTTCGCTTGGCGAACGGAGAAGGTCGTTTAATAACTCAACTGCAAACGCAAGTCCTATACCGATCATAAACCCTAGTAAAAAACCGCCGGGAAGAAAAATCAAGAGCTTGGGCGAACTCATTTCCAGAGGCTCCCTTGGACTGAGACCGATCTTAACTTTTGAAAGTGTAATAATGTTAGCCTTTACAATACTGAGCTTTTCAATAAAGCTGTTCATTTCTTCGAGTTCTGCGCGTTTCGCATCTCTCCTGACAACAATTGTCTCGTAATCGGCTCTAAGCCGGGAAACATCTCTGTACGTGTTACGGGCACTTTGAACCTGTGCCTTCTGAGTTACGAGTTTAGCCTGAAGCCTGCTTAATTGTTCCATTTCGAAGGCCAGTTGAGCATCTACGAACAACGCACCGATCTTGGCTTGCCACTTCATCAAAGCAGTTTTTTGCTCGTCAAGAGCCTTGGCGGTTTCCTTGACGCGATTATGGTCGTCTCCAAACGAAGACTTAAGTCTTTTGAGCTCGACTTCCAGGGTATCGACTCTCAAACGCATATTTCTCGCCAACTGGTCCTGCTCAACGCGTTCCTTGACGATCTCATCATAATCGCCGCGGTTTTTACGCCTGGTCAGAATGATGATGTTTTCATTCGTTTCTCCAATTTCTGTGGTGAGTTCATTTTCCACTTGCTCTAGATTTGCGAGTGTATCGTCGAGATAATCGCGATAGGTTTTCTGACCCAGGGAGGTGTTCGTAGTATCACGCATACCTTTGAGATCTCTTTCAAGTGCATCAAATTCTCCCTGTATTTTTTTATGCTGTGCTCTAGTCGCTTCAAGTTTCGCCCCGGAATCGTCCCCGGCGGCTTTACGCTCTTTAGCTAGGAATAGGCCGATTGCTTCATCGACAGTTTCTTTAGCTTCCTTAGGAGATGAAGTTTTCATTGATACGACAATATGACTTCTATCCCTGGCCGCTGAACCACGCAGATTATCCGCCAGGTATTCGACCTTGTCAGCGGTAGTTGTATATTTCTTAAACCACTTCATTTCGCGAATATCGTCATCCAGAAGAAGATCCTGAAGAAAACCCTGGTCCCGGAATCTAAAAGCCTTTGTAGAACGGAACTGATAAAATAGATCCGGGTTCGGCTGGGGGCCACCTATCTTCGTCGGATCGACATCGATAGGCGGCAGAACCTCGATAGCGCCTATAGAAGTATATTTCGGAAAGTATGTCTTCACTAAGAACCATGAACCGACGCCGGCACATGTTCCAAGAATAGTAAAAACAACTATCATGAAAATATGTCGCCGGATAATACCGACAATCTCTTTGGGAGTCATTGTACTTGCTGCAGGACCGGAATTTGCGGGGTCTCGCCGGGCAGGTACACGCACTACTCTACTACCTGGTTGTATTTCGTTAGCCATTTTAATTAATCTCCTAATCTAGACGCACAAAGTATATTCGTTTGAATAAAACGCGTCGTTATAATTACTGCTTTTCCGATAATAATCATTATTACAATTAATCGCAGAAAACTTAATTTGATACTCTCGCCACTGCGGCAACCAGCTCTTCCTTGTCCTTTGCAGATAAAGCATCACCTGCTAGTTCCAGTGCTTTTATATAGTTATCTTTGGCTTCCTGCATTTCAGAAAGTCCTTCGTGAGCCATACCAAGGTGATTAACAAGATCCCATGGCAATTCAATACTGTTTTTTTCGATGATACCTATGGCACTATGGAGCAGCTCCTTGGCCTTCTTGTGTTGGCCGGACTTGCACAGCGTAAAGGCGTAGGTATCTATTACGTTAGAGTCATTGGGACTGACTTTATATGCTCGTTTGCCGTATTCAACGGCCTTGTCGATATTGGTGCCCGTTTTGGCAAAGAAGTAAGCGAGGTTGTTCAGTACACCAGGATTGTTGGGATTTTTAGACAGCATTAAGGTATTGGCCTTGATAGCTATGTCGAGATATTTGTCGCTTGCGTTTCTCATATATGCACCAACTGCAATATTGGCCTTGATTGCGAGCATATCAAGATGCCCGCCGCTGTCGGGAGGCAATCCCTTCAGGCAATTATCAACATAAGCTATTGCCTCATCGAACTGTTGTTTGCTAGCCATGATCGTCGACATCATGCGGTTAGCGGCAAACGAATTCGAGTCTCGGGCAAGTTCATTCTTGCACCATTTTTCAACTTCTTCAACACCGATGACGTTTGACATGTTATTGAGTATTTTAAGGACAAATAAATTGTTCTCACCGCTCGCTTCAATGGCCTTATAGAAATATTCAAGCGTTTTTTTGCGTCTGTCGAGTTTATCTTCAGCTTTTGCCATATTCAGATAAGCAACAGGCGCATACTTTGTATCAATGTACTTTGCGGCAACATCAATAGCTCTTTGATATTGCCTGGAGCTCATGATTGCCTGGAGATAACCTTCAAGTATAACAAAAATGCTTTTGGAACCTTTTCCAAGTTCCATGGCCGTAAGGAAGTATTTTTCAGCATCGTAAAATTCGCCCTCAATAAGAGAAAAACGACCGGCTCGGAAATGCCAGTTGATGCTTTCGGGATACTTCTCCAGAGTTTTCTTATAGAAAGCAATAAGATCGGTTTTTCTGCCGCTCTTAGTATAAAGTTGTTCCAGCATGTTCATCATACGCATTGGGGCGCGGTCGTCCTTCAATGCCGAAGAAAGAACCCCGATGGCCCTTTCGGTATCGCCGCTCCTGGTATAGACCTTTGCCAACTCTATTTGAATTATCGAGTTGTCATCGATACGTCTGCTCTTGTCAAGATCCTGAATAGCTTTATCGTAATCGCCGCCGATACTGTGGATCTGGCCCCTTAAACGCCACGCAATAGCGTTATCCGGGTCGATTGCAAGATATTTATCAATGAGTTTTAGAGCTATTTCAAGTTTACCGTTGGACATAGCCGACCACGATTCCAGCAATCGACCACGACGCTCGTCAGGGTACTTGGTACGGAAACTGCCAAGTAAAGAGGTAGATTCGCTCACAAGACCTGCATCAAGGTACAACTGGATCTGGAGGAGTTCATTGCCAACATTCTTATTGATCGACAAAAGATCTTGAGAATACTTTATGAGCCCTTCCTTATCCAAAGTCTCTTTACAGGTCCTCATAAGCCCTCTTAAGACCTTTTCATTTTTAGGATCTGACTGATGCAATTTAATAAGAATTGCCTTCGCTTTCTCAAACTGGCTGTCACGAAGATGGAACACCCACAACAACTCTTCGCGATCTTCAAGGATCTTTACCGCCTCATCGTGTTTGCCGGTCAATCTCAAGAAATCACAGTAAGCATCGACAACTGCATCGACTTTGGGAGCCATCGCATAAGCCTTTTCGAAGGCGGGTTCGGCGATGTCAAAAAGTGCCTGCTTCACGGCCTTGTTGATCGTGCGATCAGCTAAATCTCTGGCCATATTACCAAGCAAAATAAAATTCCCTACAGTTGGAACGCGTTTTGCAAGTTTCTGCTGAATAGAAATCGCCGCTACCGGGTCGCTTTCGCTAATAAACCTGGCAAGCAAACTCTGGATCTGCCACTCGTTCGGATTCAAAAATACCGCTCTCACAAGCGCAGTCTTCATCTCTTCCCGATGAGTTTCGGTTACTTTGATACCAAGCGCGATATTCCTGGCCTCGATTGCGAGTACTACTTGCTTTGCAACAATACCATCCAGTGAATTGATACTGGCGGCAGCCTTAGCGTTCCTGACCGCTTCTTCGTATTCGCCTTTCGCGGCATATATCTGGCTCTTTAGAATATATGCATATGGTAATATTGGACGAATCTCCAGGCATACATCAATCCTCTTAATTGCACTGTCATATAGCTTTTTGGCAATATCTATCCGGGCAATAAAAAATTCTCCCCCGCAAGAGTCAATATTATTCTTTTTCACAGTCGTAAGAATCGCACTAGCTGCATCAAAATCATCCAATTTCAATGCCGCGTCAAAAAAGCCTCCGACTGCATCGGTATTGTCCGGGTCGATCTTAAGAGCGGCTTTGTACTCGGCAAGTGATTTCTCATTTTGACCCGCTGAAAAATAAAAACGACCAAGAAGGACATGACGCCGTAGCTCATCGGGCGTATCGTTGAGAATACGTTCGCGAATTTCATTTTGTTTTTCGCCAGGAACATTTAACGGATCGGGTTGAGCGAAGATTGCCTTGTAAAAAAGAGCATCGGCGTTATTTTCCGCAGCAGCAATGTAAGAATCGATTAGTTCAAAAGCTTTTTCAGTTTCGCCGTCTCTGAATAATTGACCGCAGATGCCGGAGGGGAATGCAAATTCGGGTAATCCAATTTTTATAAGCTTCCTGGCAACCATAAAACGTTGCGTCTGGAGTTGCTTTATCTCTTTTTTAAGAGACTCAGTATCTGCCTTATAATCGTCAGCCTCCGGATCCAATGCAGATAACTGTAATGTCAACGCAGAAAGGTGAGTGCTGAGAAGCTTCAATCGCAAACTGGCAGTCCGGGTGGACTCGGGATCCATTTTTGAAAGTTTGTTTTCTGCGCCAACAAAATTCCCTTCGGACAAATCACAGATGACGAGTATGGATTTACTGCGATCATTGCTGCCATACTTCCCCACGAAGACATTTTCAACAACTTCTTTGGCATTGGGATACTGCTTCATCTGTAATAGCAACTCAGCGTATTCGAGCAAAGCGTCAGGTCTGGTACTGGCAATACTTACATAATTACTGCTCCCAAATTTGTTAATAAGAGCGTCCGAAAGAAACTCTACTCTGGAACCTATCTCAGTCCTGCCTTCGAGCAGTTTGGAAAGAAAATAGGATACGTCGGAATCAACGGTCTCTGTCGCTTTCAGCAATTTCTGCGCGTAATACAGATTAGAAATCGCAGTAATCTTGTCACCTTCTACCATCGCCAACAGACCGTCCCATTTCCTCTTAACAAACTCGTTCTCTTTTTTGAACTGTTTGATCTCATGGATCGCAGCTTTGGCATCGCTTATCGAACGCTCGCTTCGAGCATCGTCATTTTCTGCCTGAGCGATCATGGAACGTTCAATATGAGATTTAGCCAGATATTGATAAATGAGCCAACGATAATGCCTAGCCGCTTCTTCATTAGGACCGGCTTCGACGCTAACATCAGGGAAACCAAGGGCGTTTTCTGCTATTTTAATACCCGCTTCAAGCGAACTGGCGTCACTTTCGACGATTGCCTTTTTGAAAAAAAGCTCCGAAAGACCGATAGCATAAATAGCATTTTCCTTATCAAGGGCAATCGCTTTTGACATTTCCTCGATCTGTCCGTCAATATTAAACAGTTCGGCTACTCCAAGAGACCGCGAAAAGGCTGCATGGACATCTGGAGACGAGGGATACTTTGCAGAAAGAGCTATATATTCATCCTTAAAAGGCTGGAATAATTGTGATTCTATTAACTTTATGATTTTCTTTCCCTCTGTTAGAAAAACTTCAGGGTCAGACATCATAAGAAAATCTGAAAAGGTCTCTTGAATTTCAGAAGTTAAAGGAAACGCCGCCGAAAGCGCGACTAATTCATTCTGGAGTTGTTTCTTATTCCTGGCTACCGCTGCCTTAGCTATTTTTAATTTATCTTTAAGGTCGCCGGTATTTTTGCTGTTTTTCAGCGACGCCAGGGTCTTTTCAAGGGCTTTTACTTGTTTCATATCTCTCAGAGATCCACCCAGGCCCATCCTCAGCGGGTTAAGCGCCCCTACTGTCTTGAAAAAACGTATATTCAGCCAGTTTACGTTCGCCTTGGCCTTATCTTTGGCTTTTTCAATACTCAATTGAACGATCTCTTCCTGTTTTACCCTGGCCTTATCAAAAGCAGATGTAAGACCGAGATTTCTTTTGATCTCACCCTGTTTTAAATACGCCTGGCTGAGCAGTTCGTAAATTTCAACATCGCCAGGATCAATTTCCAGCAGTTCCTCAAACTGCTTTATCGCTTCAACAACATACTTCTCCGGGTATTTTTCTACATCTGCTATTTCCAGCGTCGCCCAGGCACGTATCTTTAAAAGGTAAGGAGTAACGGGTATATCCTGTTCCTTCATCACGTCGATAAGTTCAACGACCAGCTTTTCGATTCTAACCCATAGCGAAGAATTGCCGCCGGGCATTAACGCAACAATGCTCATTTGCTGATCATAAAAATAGTTAAGCTGTTCTCCCCTTGCTTTGATATTCTTAGGATTGATCGTTATGATACCGTTCCAATAGCCATGAATTTTAGACCAATCGGGCGAATAAAATTTGTTATCCATTGCATGAAGATCGGCCAGGATAAAAAGCAATTCCACACGCTGTTCGTCATCATTGGCGCAACCCGCAGCGGCACCATAATTCCGTCTAACTTCTTTTAGAGCCTCTTCGACTGCCTCGATAGCCTCTTCGCTGTAATCGGCTTTGGCGTCATAATCTTTGATAAGAGTTTCTGCCTGAGCAAGGGCGATTTCAGCTTTAGCGATATACTCAAAGGGGTCCTTGTTGAGTTTCAGTATTACGACCACCACTGCCAGCAGAACGAATATCATAAATGCTGACCCGATAATTACAACTTTTTTATTCAACCTTGCCATCAATAGTTTCCCTTACATCACTGCCCTGTGGGCGTTATTCTTTTTTTGATTTGTCATTAATATTTGGTTCGGTATTTTCGTCACTCTCTATTTCATCCAGATTCGGCCAGTGTTCATTTTCCAGTAGCGGCAAAATCTTTGACATCAACTTTTCACTGGCGGCAATATTCTGTTCATCGCTGGGCCTGCTCCTGCCGCCGAAACCTCGTCCGAAAAACTCCCATTCAACCTTCGAGAAAAACGAGTGCTTACCGCGAAGATTTTTTCCGAGCACCCTGCGAACACCGGTTCTTGTGCATTTATAATCGTTATTCACATTAAAGAAATACATCCGTGAAAAGTCTGGATCTGAGGACCAGGCATCTGAATTCGAATTTCTGAAAACTAAAAGCCTCATCTCGATCGGATTTGCCTGCCCTTCGATATTTAGAAAATTATGCCTTGCAGCGATCTTGTCGTAACCCGAACCAATAAAACATTCATCTGGTACATGGGGCACCCTGTCGGACTTGCCATAGTAAGTAATAAACAGAGAGCAAATCCTAACCGGGCTTTTTTCGTCTACTTCAGTGTCCTCTAATAACCACTGGATATAATCTTCAGTTCCAAGGGCCTCAAGGACCTCTTTATTAGCTATCTTGGTTTTATTAATTACCTTATAGGGAGCCAACTCTTGCGCGTCGATCTCATCGAACGATTTTTGCAGAGCAATGGGCGCCTTTCGCGTGACCTTTATTATCCACTTGAACACTACTCCTTTACTAACGCATGCCAGCATAAGCAATGTCACACATGTCAAAAACGCTGGACGAGTATATGCTTTGATTTTGCTATTGGTCATTTCTTCTCCTGACAATAACATCATCGCCGGAGTTTGCTACAACTCCAACTTCACCCGATGATACGGAATCATTTTCCAGAAGATTCTCCATAAACCATGCAACACCGCCGTATAGACCAAAAGCAAGAGGAAGCATCAATAATCCAAGCAAATCGTGGTAGATACCTGTGGCATATTTAGCATTACCGAGAACAAAAATGAATCCGGTGATCGTGACACGGACAATATTGCATATAACGGCTATCGGTATCGTACAGGCAAGCAAAACAAGACGCTGCCATGCAGGGCGATAGTGTAAATAGGCCATAGCCACACCAAGTGCGACAAAAGTCATCAGCAAACGCATACCACTGCACGCTAGTGCGACATCAAGGGGGGAATCAAGTGCCCTGCCGTTGTGGATTACATCGACAACAGTACCGCGAGCCGTAGCTTCCACTCCGCTATACAGACTGAGAGCTACAGCAGATACTTTGGCTGCAAGCAAACGGAGAGGCATCGTAGCTGAATATAGAAACCTGTCCGGAAGCGGAACGGCAAAAATTAGATAAACCACCGGAAGCCACGTATAACGAACAAGCTTCCATCCGCCAAAGAAGAGCACACACGCCCCTACTGCCGCAATAGCTGTCAAAGGCTGGAAATAACCAACCTTAAAATGAACTATGTTGAGAGGGTGAAAGACCAGGCAGAATATAAGCAAAAACAAACCAAGATAATCTGTCCTGGGCGTCAGCGACAGGATATCTTTCTTATGCTGACTGAGAAAATACAAGCTGAACACCGGAATCAAAAAACCGTGTGACCAGCTGGGATCCGCGAACCACTTGCCGACGACACCCATTACAGCTTCGTAAAAATATACATAGATCAGAATTCCGATCACCGCAACCTTGACGTACATCTCAACACCAGGCGAAGACAAACATACATCTTCTTGCCTGACCGGTTCGCAAACAGTGGAAACAGGTTCAATTTTTTTATCCATAATATTACATACTACTAAGGTCTTACGGTTTTGTATACTTAATATTTATGCAAAATAAAACATCTGATTATCATCCGAAGCTACGCCCGATAATAACAGGCCGTAGCTAGCAACCATAAAATATCGACTCGGAAACGACCCGCCTGTAAACCTGTGAAAATGCATTCTAAAAACCAGAGAATTGTCCAAACCTGTTGCTGTAAGCAAAATTGCGGTCATAAGTAAAACCGACGCCGGTTCTGACAAAGAAAGCATTACGAAGGCTGGCAAGGAATCTCGCAGAACCATGCGTACCTACATTGATCGTATCGTTGGGCTTAATAAAAAAGTCCGGCTGAAGCCCGGCGGCGATCTTCTTAAGATCAACCATGACAATAACCTGCCTGTTGCGAGCTATACGCCTGGTAACCTCGACCTTTGACGGCCAGGCCAATTGTCCGAGCCCGCCGGCTGCTGATATTGCCTGAACAAGGGTCATAGGACGACCTGTAAGATTGATCGGTTGCCGCCTGACAACATTGCCGAGTATGTAAAACTCGCCGATAACATCAAACGGAACACGGATAACATCACCTGAACGAATTATGATATTGTATTTTGGGTCTCCCCCGAAAAGTTTATCCTTTGGGATCTTAATAACACGCGACTGAGTTCCGCCGGAAGCGATTTTGTCCCAACCGAATGAACTGGCGTCATCGCCTCCGGTAGCAACTGGTTTCTTTGCCGGTTTAACTTCTGCCGGTTTTGCCTCTTGATCTGTACCCTTAACAGAAACAGGCACATACTTTCCATCCTCGAAAACCCACTCGATCTGCCCCGAATCTGACTTGCCCTCGGAAGGCTTTGAAGAAACATCTTCAATAACCGCAAGAACTTCCTTTTCATCATCGGCTATCATTTCAGACGCGGATATTACCCTATCGCTCTTACCCGTAAATCCCATGCTGTAAGACGGAGATATAAGATTTAACAAACCGTCTTCTGAAACGTCCTCGGCGCCGTCACCTTTAATTGTGTTTTTGATTTTGGGAGGTGCATCAGCAGGAAATTCAATTGCATCTGGTGCCATCTCAAGGTTTTGTACGTCGATACCTGTTGACTGTCGAGTAACGTAAATATAAGAAGCATTAAACTGGGCAATACCGCCTGCGATAGCAATAGCATCCAGAAGACGGAAGTTATAACGAGGAAGGATATAACGCGAAGAACGACTTACACCTTCGCCTTCGATCGAGAAAAGCTGGCTTTCAGATCTGAAAAGCGAAACCTTAACAGATGGATTCAGTAAAATAGCCGGGTAGAGAATGTCCTTGATTTCTTTTTCAAGTTCGGTTTCGGTAAGACCGGCGGCATAGATAATACCTACATTCGGTATCGAAATCTTGCCGGTCTCTGTGACGATATATTCGTCAAGAAACGAACGGCCCTCCTCACGAAGTTCATAAATGCTGATCCTGAGCACATCACCTGCGCCAAAAACATAATCCTGTTTACCAGGAATTATGTCCTGTGGAAACGGTTCCTCAGCATTGGCGTAGGTACTTTGGGGTTCCTCGCCGACACCAAGTGTATCAAGGATGATATTATCAACAGGGATCCCACTAAATCCACCAAGCCGTGTGGGGTCTAGAATATCATCTGAACACCCAATACAACAAATACATAAACACAAAGATAGTCCGAAAAATACAGTTTTATGTCCCATTTCTTTCCTAGCATTAAAAAATAAAATACTAATCATAACAATTTTCAGGTTAATATGCTTTCCCGTTTACATCTACAATGACCGATAGTTTTGTGAAAAAAGCGGTTTTTACACAAAAAGCCAATATTATAAGAAAGCTATTGAGAGATAAATCGGCTTAACAACACACCGCCTTTACCTGTTTTTTACTATAAATCTAATCTTTAAAGCAAATTACGACAAAAAAACAAGGTTTTCAACTTAAAACAATAAAGGCATCGCCGACCTACAGCAGTAATCTTCATGGCTGTAACACCATCACAATAAAATGGAATCAAAGGCTTAACAAGTGATACTTACCAAATGCCAAAATGTTCAGACTTTCAGCAAAATAGAACCGAACAATTTAACAATGTGTCAACTGGATGAATAAAAAGGAAGGAACTACAGTCATTTAAACCAGATAAATAGTGCTTACAGGCATATAATATGTATCTGACCACCGCTATAGATCACCGTGGACAATGAATTTTCTCAAATAACCGAAAGTTAAAGGTATTAGCAAGCTATGGCTGCGTAGATACCAATCCAAAAGACGTATAGTCAATTTTCATTATGCGATCCGCAGGTCTGCCGGCACTATCAGTATTGTAAATGTCAATTGAAGCAGGAAAAAGCTTATCGCTATCTGGAAGTTTGCGCAGATTATAACTTCTGGCCGTGATCAATAGTTTTTTATTCGAATTATTTATCTCAACCCAATTCATCTTATTACTTGAAACTTCGCGATAGACTTTTTGAGTTATCGGGCCTCCCTGGCGGGCATACATGATAATCGGCTGATACATCTGTCCGGCAATACTGACCGGATCGAGCATTATTCCTTCCCTTTCGCCAAGAAATCCGCCTCTCGCCGAAACAGAAAGAACAATCGCCTGGGCAATTTCCCTGCTGCACATTAAAACCTGCAATTTGGAGGAATCACCGCTAATAGTTGTATAAACGCCTTTATTAAGCACCCATTCGAAATGGCCCTCAGGCTCGTGCGTTTTAATCCTGATCCCCGAATCCTCGGGATATATCGTATGCTGCTGTTGGCTAACGTATCTGCTGCCCTGATCGTCATAATATGTAATGATACATTTGGCAGTTATTTCAGGACCCGAAAAGATTATCGGGTCCTGAACCCGCTTTGCCGGACCCTGTTGACACCCTGAAACAGCAATAAAAACGATACAGCAAGTAAGAAATAATATTCCGCGTTTACGTTCCATACTTTAATCCCTTTATGTCCATTTGTTATTAAAACCTGATTATAACACAAAAAAGCAAAAAATCAAGTTTTAGCAAAAATTTAACGATCATAATGCAACAATTATCCGGCTACCGGTATGAAATCGTCTTGCAGGGTCGAAAAACGACCGGATTACGGTCCGGGAGGCGGATTTTCGGCTTTTACTTCTGCTGCTAGCTGCCATATTTTCGGGAGTGTGTAATCGAAAATCTTCTTGTAACTGTCACAGAAAAAAGTTTCCATTTTTAGATCACTATCGGCTATTCTTCTGTCTTTTGGGCAGCCGCCGCGGCAAATATCGTAGTGTCTGCAAACTATGCATTTATTCGGCAATTCGCGTTTTCGCTTGTTAAATTGGCGTTTTTTGGGGCTTGAGGCCAGTTTTTCTATTGGGGTTTCCATAATATTTCCGAGGTATGCGTCCTCTTCGACAAAAAAGTCGCAGCAATACACCCCGCCGTTGTGCTCTATTACTATATAGTCTGCGCATTTTGGCATGAATGTGCACTCGGTATGTCCCTGGCCGAGGCAGTGCGACAGGATACTGTCGAACGATCGGACGCTTACTTTGCGGACGCCGTGGGCCTGCCAGCGGTCGAATATTCTGCACATGAAATCGGCGTATTGCGTTGGCGTGATCGAAAAATCGGCGATTTTACCGGTGTCAGGGTCGTTTTCGACGCACTGGACGAACTGCAGGAATTTGACTTTTTGGGCCATGAAAAAATCCCATACCTCGTCGGGGTGGGTGACGTTTATGTTGTTTAGCAGGACGAGGATGTTGTATTGTACGTTGTGCTGGCGGCATTTGGCGATGGCGGCCATCACCTTGTCGAAGGTGCCTTTGCCGGTGTGGCCGAGGCGGTAGGTGTCGTGGTAAGTCTTTGGCCCGTCTAGACTTATGCCGACGAGGAAATTGTTTTCGGCTAGGAACTTGCACCAGTCGTCGTCCAGGAGGATGGCGTTGGTTTGGAGGGCGTTGGTTATGGGCTGGCCGGAAATCGCGTATTTTCGCTGAAAATCGACGATTTTTTTGTAAAAATCGAGGCCCATCAGGGTTGGTTCGCCGCCCTGGAAGGCGAAGCTGCTGTGGGGGAGGTTGAGTTTTAGGTAGCTGGAGACAAGTTTTTCGGCGACGGCATCGCTCATGCGGTGGGCGTTTTTGCCGAAAATGTCCGTTTTTCGTGAATAAAAGCAGTATTTGCAGTCTATATTGCAGTCTGGGCCGGTTGGTTTTATTAACAGCGTAAAAGGACGCATTAAGTCTCCATTTCAAAATTATAACTTATATACCATCATACATAAGATCGGCTTGGATGGTACCTCTTTTTTGGCGGTTTTGGGAAGTTTTGCATGTGGGATTTTGGGCTAAAAACGGGTATTCAGGACATTGTCGACATTTCCCACCTGTCGTTTTGGGCGTTTTTTTTGAAATATATTGAAATTAATTGACATAAATTGCGATATTTTGACTTTTTTTGAATTATTTTGACTAAAAGCGCGCACTTTTGAACGTTTTTTGACACCTAATTCAGAGGTAAACTAAATTCTTGATACCCGTAGTGTCGCTAAGTAGGGGTTT
>VRUI01000146.1 GCA_019456225.1 Planctomycetota bacterium
GATTATACTAAGTTGTTCAGTTTGATCCGGTACAACAGCAATTTGGGCATCCATATGAAAATATCTTAGCCAGCCAAGCAGCGTTACAAGGTTGCTTGCATAAAGTTGACCTTCTTTCAGTCTCTTACCCGGACGGACTACCTCATCGCCTATAGCAACGATACCTATTTGAGGCAGCCTGTGGACACGAACAGAGGAAATCCCGCCTGCGGTTAGTAAACCGGTCTTGGCAGGGGTTAAAATCTCGCCGCTATGAGCGATCAGGCTGTCTTTTTTTACATCATATCCCTGCTTAAGTATATTTCTCCCGTTCCCGGCATCACGATAGCACAATATGCCGTCATCTTTTTCCTCTGTGAACTCATTTGAAATTACAGCATCTGCGCCTTGAGGAATTTTGGCTCCGGTCATAATCTTAGCCGCTTTTCCTGGAGCTACAGTCCTCTCTGTTTGACTTCCGGCATACACACTGCCAGTGACCTTTAGTTTAACTGGACGGCTCTGGGAGGCATTTTCCAGGTCTTGTGAAACTACAGCATAACCGTCTTTCATAGACACTGAAGCCGATGGACAGTCGACCGTTGCGATACAATTTTCGGCAACGGCTAATCCTGCCGCCTTATCTATTTCAATATCTATTGGAGGCAACCGAGTCAATCGCTCCAACGTTCTGGACAATGCCTCCTCGAGGCCAATGTCATATTTCATATCAGCGAATCAAAAATAACATAAATTCATATTATAATTATCTAAGCAACGCACCTAAGATACCGGTAGCAACTATACTGTACTTTCACGTAAAAGAACAACTCAAACGAAGCCATTATCATGACTACAGGTCTTAGTTGGAAAATTTGGCTCTTTTCCATGGTACAGTGAACAGTTCCGCCTCGGCGCCACACAGCACAGACGCCTGCAGCCCGCCTCCATTGGTGGTATAGAATACTCGACCATTCGAAACGAATCCACCAACACACTGCAGAACATCTATCGAAGGCCCGGCGTACACCAGCTTACCCTCTTTTGAAAACTCATGGATGTTCATATTGGCGGCAAAGAGATAGGGCGCCGAAAGCGTGAACCGCGTGCAACGATAACCTTTGGCCATTTCGCCCACGATGTTTCCACTATTCTTATCTATCAGGTATCCCTGCCTGTACTGAGCATGTGTGAACAGATACTGTTGACCAATTGTGATTACATGAATAGCACCAAGGACGGGATCGGACTTCCAGACCAAAGAGCCGTCTCTCGCATCGAGACACCATATGCGATTTATTTTTCCTTCGACCGGATTGTAACCGCCCATATACA
>VRUI01000032.1 GCA_019456225.1 Planctomycetota bacterium
TATCTGTCCGACAATCTGCTGACCAGCTATTTCAGATGCTTCTCTGTTAACTTGAGCATCTGCTTTGAGTTTCCCCTCTTCATCTACAATCATGAGTTTATTTTTATGTTCTCCTTGATTGATAGGCACTAATTCAATATATCCACCAACTGCCTGCTGTAGTTCTTCAAGTGTAAATACTTTACCATTTGATGGGTTGATATTTTCATTAGTTCCACTAACTTTTATAATTATTGCCATTTTTATTTTTCCTGAAAAAGATTGCATCAGTATTCATTAGGAAGCAGGATGGTAGTTACTGATCTGTCCCATTCCGTAATAATCCATATAGTTTCATTTTTATTAGTCTTATATACTGACATCACTCTCATCTGCTTATCTTCTTCTCCCTCATGAGCAATAGCTTGGTTGTTAAGCTCAGCATCTTCTTGACAAATATCTCCCCAGTCCCCAGTAATATGACGGTTTAGGAATGGATCAGGAAGTTGGTTTGATTTGCTAAGAGCATCAATCCCTCCTGGAGTAATGACTGTTTTGCCTAGTTTGAATTTAGGTCTGTTGTGATTAGTCATATTCTTTTTACCCCAAAATAATATTACAAAAATTAGACAACATTTACACCTGATGAACTGATGTGATCTTAGCCCCAGGATACCTGCCCTTTATGAGTTGCTTGGCTCTATAGGTGTTAGTAGTAGTGATTGTTTCCTGGTATGCCATACCCTGCCATATGAAATGAACTTCGTAGGTATTCATGGTTTTGCTCCAAAATAGATTTCTTGCCATTTACGTATACATTTATTTTTTTGGTTCTCTGGAATTTTTTAAAACCTCAGAAAAATCTCAAATTGCTCCTATATATTAGTGGCACTTTATTTCTGATCCACTGCTTGACTTTCTGACAGTGTTTACTTACTGCCTTCTTGTCTTCGCAGTCAACTATCGATTTCGCTTCATTCAGACAGTCAGATTGACCATATATCCCCCAGCAACTATCGATAGGCTCATTATCCCTGCTCACAACGTAGCCATAAACATCACCTGCAAGATACTGGTTGTAGGTTTCTACTTCTCTCTCGATAGTTTTATAGATTTTCTGCTTCAACTGCTTTGTGAGCTTTTTCTTACCAAATTCTTTTAGGGCTTTTTCCCTGTCAACCAGAATAAAGCCCAGTTGACCTGCATCCCATCTATCAGTAAATGGGTAATGACTATTGCTCATGGACAGGGTAATGCCTGAGTGGTCATACATATAGAGGCTGAAGAGCAATGATCGTGACTGTCTGGCATAGGCTATAACTTCATCAGGAGTTTCAAAACGGTTAGAATTCCCCAAGTTATACCGCCTGTGCCAGCAGTAATACTCTCCTAACATGTCCCAGTTCTGAATAGGGTTCTCACAATGTTCATCAGGGAATATCTCTATTGTGAGCTTTTTATATTTTACTGTTTGAATTGCTTCTGCCATTTTTATATCTCCAGCTAAAAAAACATTCTGTCATCTATTATGACGAGAAATCATTTCTCTGGAATTTTTGTATCAGGTGGTTGGGACTGCTGTTTAGAATGCTCTGTCGTTGCCCCATGCTTGATATGGGACGAGGTAATGAGGGAAGGGGTAGGTAGATAGGATATAATAGAGTTTTGAACTGATTTGAATCTAAAAGTCCGCAGATTCAACCTCATGAATGACACTAGTATTCAATATACTATTTTTTGAAAAAATTTCTGAAAATGTTGAGTTTGGGCCTGAAAATTGGGGCGATTTTTGTCTTTTGGGCTAAAAAATTTTGCTTGTGGAGACATTTTGGTGACATGAATTTACCAAATAAATTCTTAAGCATAGCACCCAATTATACACGCGAATCTAAAAAATGTCCGGAAATCATAAAATATTCCATTGCTTGATGCAGCTGTTAATCATAGAATAATAGGTAGTTAACGAGTTGGTAGGCTTAAGGGCTTTATGCCGCCTATGTTTTATGTCAAGTTAAGTTCCCTTGAACCAAAATATATATAGAGCAGGTGATGCTTAAATGGATAAATTTGCAATAGCTAAAAACGGGATCGATCCCAACCTTGTCCCTAAAAGAACTTTGCACACGGGTTCACAAATACCTGCGATAGGTCTGGGAACCTTTGGGTCCGATAGGTTTTCGTATGAACAGGTAGCTGAAGCTGTTAAGGGTGCTATCTCGGTAGGATACCGCCATATCGACTGTGCATCGGTTTATGGCAACGAGGACGAGATCGGAAAGGTATTTAAAGAAGTACTCGATAGCGGGGAAGTTAAACGTGACGAACTTTGGGTGACATCCAAGGTATGGAATGACATGCATGACAGGGTTGTAGAGTCTTGTGAGAAGTCGCTAAAGGACCTTCAGCTTGATTATCTTGATCTGTTTCTGGTTCATTGGCCGTTTCCTAATTATCATGCAGAGGGGTGCGATATAACTTCACGCAGTCCTGATGCAAAAGCATACATACATGAAGATTTTATGAAAACATGGGCTCAGATGGAAAGCCTTGTTGAAAAAGGGCTGGTAAAAAACATTGGAACATCGAACATGACCATTCCCAAAATGAAGCTGTTATTGCGTGATGCTAAAATAAAGCCGGCTTGCAATGAAATGGAACAGCATCCACATTTCCAACAGCCAAAGTTTTTCCAGTTCTGTATGGACAACGACATTCAGCCGATAGGTTTTTGTCCCATTGGCTCACCCACGCGTCCTGATCGTGACAAAGCCGACTCCGATACGGTTGATATCGAAGACCCTGTCGTACAAAAGATCGCAAAGCGATTGAATGTGCATCCGGCGGTTGTGTGTGTTAAATGGGCCGTTCAGCGAGGCCAGATACCTATACCGTTCTCTGTACATCAAAACGAATATTTGGGTAATTTACAAAGTGTTACCAAGGATCCGATCACCGATCAAGAGATGGCTGAGTTTTCGCAGATCGATAAAAATTGCCGCCTTATCAAGGGCGATGTGTTCCTGTGGAAAGATGACCAGACATGGGAATCGCTATGGGATTTAGACGACGAAATTACACCGGCATAACTATCATATGATAATAATATCATCTAAAAGGAAATGGGAATGGCAAAGAAAATGACAGGGGCAATACTGCCCGGTAACAGTACGGTAGAACTTAAAGAATTTGATGTTCCAACCCCCGGACACGGCGAGGTTTTGATCAAGATGAAGTCGTCGACAATTTGCGGTTCTGACATTCGCTGCATTTATAATGAGCACCTTGGCAAAGGCCCCGAAGGTTATCAGCCCGGCCTGGTCTCCGGCCACGAACCCTCTGGCCAGATAGTAGAAGCCGGCCCCGGTTGCCGCGAATTCAAAGTCAATGATCGTGTTATTGTTTATCATATCTCCGGTTGCGGCGTTTGTAATGATTGCCGTCGCGGCTACATGATTTCATGCACAAGTGATGAATATCGTCGCGCATACGGCTGGCAGCGTAATGGCGGAATGGCAGAATACATGCTCGCCGAAGAGAAAGACCTTATACATCTGCCCGATGAACTTTCTTACTCCGATGGTGCTCAGGTAGCATGTGGTTTCGGCACCGTTTACGAAGGTCTCGAAAAGATCGTCATCTCCGGTAACGATGCCGTTTTGATAACTGGTTTGGGCCCGGTTGGTCTGGCAACTGCCATGCTCGCAAAGGCGATGGGTGCACAGAACATTATTGGTACCGAGGCCATCGATGAACGCATAGAGGTCGCTAAAAACTCCGGCTTGTTTGATACAGTTTTAAAAGCCGGTCCTGATAATGTTCAAAAGGTAAAGGATTTAACCGGCGGGATGGGTGTAGAAAAGTCAGCTGATTGCTCAGCAAATAATAATGCTCGCCTGACATGTATCCAGGCGACACGTAAATGGGGCAAGATCGTTTTTCTCGGAGAAGGCGGCACCTGCGATTTCCAGCCGTCACCGGATATTATTCACGACCAAAAGACTATCTACGGTTCATGGGTAACAAGCATCTGGAAAATGGAAGAGCTTGTTGAGCGTATCGTTCGCTGGGGTATCCGCCCGGAAGAACTTATAACTCATCGGTTCCCGCTCGAAAAAGCAGGCGAGGCGTACGCTCTTATGGCAAGCGGCAAGTGTGGCAAGGTGGCGGTGGTTTTTGATGAAGAGTTGAAATAGTTAAAATGCTATTAAAGACTGAAGGTTGCAGCTATGGGAATGTTTGAGACGGTTGGTAAGAACTCTGGTCAAGAACGTAAAGAGAATACTCTTAAAAAGCTTGAGCGTATGAAAATGACACTTTCCGGAAAAGAACCGGATCGTGTTCCTGTTAGTGATTTTTTCTGGGGAGGTTTTGTTCGGCAGTGGCGAAAGGATCTTGGATTGGGTGATGATGCAAGTCCGTATTACCACTATGACCTTGACTGGATCGTTACCGTACCTAATATGGATCCTTTTATCAGGTCCTTTGAGACGCTTAAAGAAGATGACATCGAAGTCGTTGTCAGGACGGGCTTTGGTGCTATTATGCGAAAAAAGTTCTCTGCACCTATGCCGGAGTTTTTGGACTTTGAGACGGATACGATTGAGAAGCTTGAGGGGTTGGTTTTTGACGATGCTTATGACCGAAGGCGTTATTATGAGTCAGGCGATAATCAGATCGCTGGTATTGGTGACGGGTTTGAAAGAAACTCCCCACCATGGGTTGAGACAGTCAAATCGCTGCATCCTGATTTTCCCGTGTTCGGAAGTATCATAGAAGTCAATGAGTGCATGACACGTTTGATCGGCCCGGAAAATAATATGCTCTGGATCGGCATGTATCCTAAACGAATGAACAAGGTGATCGCCAGGATCGGTGAGTTTTATCTTAACTGCGCAAAGGCCCAGATAGATGCTGCTGACGGTCTGCTCGATGGTCTTGTGATATGGGGCGATGTAGCTTACAAGAACAGTATGTTCTTTTCGCCGGATTACTGGCGTGAGAATTTCAAGCCGTGGGTAAAGGCGATCACTGATTATGCGCATAGCAAAGGATTGATGGTTATTTATCACGGTTGCGGCGATGTGAGTAAAATACTGGAAGATTATATTGAAATCGGCATCGATGCTATGAATCCGCTGGAGGCTAAGGCGGGACTTGATTCGGTAGATCTTCGCAAAAAGTATGGTCGGCGCCTGGGTATCTGCGGTAACAGTAATATGCAGGTATGGGAAACAGGCGATAAAGACTTGATTCGTAAAGAGATTTTGCGTAAACTTAACGCTGCCAAAGGCGGCAAGTACATATTCCAGTCGGATCATTCGGTTGCGAGCAATATTTCGGGGCACACGTACGATTATATTGTTAAACTTGTTCGCGAGTACGGGCGATATCCGCTTGATCTTGGCGAGTATGATGTACATTTATAGAAAGGTGTTAAATGTTACATGATCCAAGTCACAAAACTGAACCTGCCACTGCTGATGAAATTAAACTTTCGGTTAAAGATACTGATATATTGCGAGGTCTTGCCGGTCAGGTTGCTCAGATCGCTTCGTTGCCTGTGCATAAAGAAAAGGCCCGGCTCTGGACGAAACTTAATGACCTGAAATCTGAAAGACCGCTCGTCTGGATCAATGAGATCTGCTGGAACGAGATGAATGTCGATGATGAGTTGACTTTGCAAACTGAGCACCCATGGGCACGCGATCAGGAAGATCAGCTTCGGAAAACTATCTATCAGTGGAAGCATCTGCCCGGCGATATGGTCATTAACGATTTCCTCGTGTGTCCGTTGGCGATCCATAGCACGGACTTCGGTGTTATTGAAGATGTGGACATTGTTAAAACCGACGACAGCAGCGAGGTTGTTTCGCGGCATTTCAAAATTCAGATCAAAGAGCCTGAGGATATTGAGAAGATCAAGATGCCGAAGATCACATATAACCAGGCAGCTACCGAATTAAATTTTCAGGCAATGTGTAAAGTTTACGATGGGATCATGCCGGTCAAAAAACAAGGACAGACACATATTTGGTTTACACCGTGGGATTACCTGGTCCGGTGGTGGGGGATACAGGAGGCGATGATGGATATGATCCTGCGTCCTGATATGGTTAATGCTGCCGTTGAACGGATGGTCGATGCGTGGATGGTGGAGTTGGATCAGTTTGAGCAGCAGAATCTGCTTTCGCTGGATAATAATAATACGCGTGTCGGTTCCGGCGGGTATGGGTTTACGAGCGAATTGCCCGGAGAAGACTTTGATGCGGATCATGTTATGGCTAAAAACATGTGGGGTTGTTCAAATGCGCAGATATTTTCGGAAGTATCGCCGGATATGCACTGGGAGTTTGCCCTTAAGCATGACTTGCGATGGCTTGAGCGTTTTGGCATGACTTATTACGGTTGTTGTGAGCCGCTGCATAAGAAAATTGATCTGATGCGTAAAATTCCAAATCTTAGAAAAATATCTATCAGCCCATGGTGCGATATCGAAAGTGTGATAAATCAGGTCGGCGCAGATTATGTTATCAGCCAAAAGCCCAGCCCTGCGATCCTTGCCGAGACCGACTGGCAGCCGCAAAGGGCACGAGACGATATTCGCGATGTTCTCGAAAAAGCCGACGGTAAATGCCATATCGAATTTATCATGAAGGATATTTCAACGGTGCGTCGCGATCCGAAGCGATTATGGCAATGGGCACAGATCGCAATGGAAGAAGTTTGTCGTTAATAGAAAGACATGTAATATGAATTCACGAGAGCGAGTTTTAGCAGTTTTTGAGCATCAGTTGCCGGACAGGGTTCCTTGCTGGTGCGGGGCGTCTGTTGAGTTTTGGGAAAAGGCAAAGAAGGAACTGAATCTTGATGATGAGGGACTTAGCCTGCGTTTTAGAGATGATTTCAGGCGTGTCTTTGCGGAGTATTCCGGGCCGGATTTTCCTTTGCAGCATGAGGGGGCAACGTGTAGAACCGCTTTCGGTATTGAACGTGAAGGATATGGTTATGGCCAGCCTCTTACCCATCCATTAGCTAAAGCAACTCTCGAAGATGTTGAAGCCTATCTTTGGCCGGACCCGGCATGGATGGATGTTTCAAAGATAAAGGCCACAGCCGAAGCGTATAATGCTCAGTTTGCGATAATGGGCGGTGAATGGTCTCCATTCTGGCATGACGCAATAGATCTTATTGGCATGGAAAATCTCTACATCAAAATGTATGCCGAGCCGGAAGTTGTAGAAACTATTCTTAAGCATATCGTCGACTACTATTTTGAGGTCACCAAAAAAACTTTTGAAGTGGCGGCCGATGCAATTGACATTTTCTTTATCGGCAACGATTTCGGCAGTCAGACAGGCCCTTTGATGAGCCCGGACATGTTCGATAAGTTTATGGCTCCTCATTTGAAACGATTATGTGACCTCGGACATTCTTACGGTTTGAAAACCCAGATGCATTGTTGTGGCGGTATTTACGAATTACTTCCATCTATGATCAACGCTGGCATTCACAGCGTTCATGCTGTTCAAACAACGTGCAGGGGCATGGAACTGGATAAGCTTAAATCCGAGTTTGGCAACAAGATTATTTTCAATGGCGCAATAGATTCGCATCACATATTGATGGAAATGGATACCGATGGCGTCAAAGAAGAAACACGCAAAGTACTTGAGACTATGATGCCAGGCGGGGGATATATCGCAGGTGCAAGCCACGATACGATACTGGAAGAGACATCGGTCGAAAATGTTGTGGCGATGTTTGATGCGATATACGAATATGGAATTTATTCCTGAAAGGACGGATAGTTTAATGCAGCGATATGGATGGGTAATTGGAGTTAAAGAAGAGAAACTGGATGAATACAAAAAGCTGCATGCGGCTGTCTGGCCGGATGTTTTAAAAATGATCGCTGAATGTAATATTACGAATTATTCGATCTATCTTAGAAAACTCCCGGACGGGAAGTACTACCTGTTTAGCTACTTGGAGTATACCGGGGACAATTTCGATGCAGATTGCGGAAAGATGGCCGCCGATGAGATGACGCAGAAATGGTGGGATGTCTGTATGCCGTGTCAGGTGCCTCTTGAAGACCGCGTCGAAGGGGCGTGGTGGACGGATATGGAAGAGGTGTTTCACTGCGATTGACGAAAGCTGCATAACCGGTTAAACTGAGGTAATCTATGGTATCTGATTCTGACAATTTTGGCGTCGCTTTACGGATGAAGGGGGTG
Organism: Planctomycetota bacterium; assembly: GCA_019456225.1. Taxonomy (GTDB): domain Bacteria; phylum Planctomycetota; class Phycisphaerae; order Sedimentisphaerales; family Anaerohalosphaeraceae; genus VRUI01. Next base: position 8,217 of record VRUI01000032.1, read on the forward strand.
TCGAAGCGATTCCCCGGCACATTAGCTGTGGACACGGTTGACTTTGAGGCTCATGTCGGTGAAGTTCATGCGCTTATGGGGGAAAACGGTGCCGGTAAGAGTACGCTTATGAAGATCCTTGCCGGGTCGTTCACCGATTATACCGGCAGTATTTACATTGGTCAGAAGGAAGTTAAGCTGCATTCACCTGCAATTGCCAAAGCTAATGGGATCGGTATGATCTACCAGGAACTTTCACTGGCCCGTCCGATCAGCATTGCCGAAAATCTTCTCGTAGGGCGCCTGCCTCGCAAAAACGGTTTCCTGATCGACCAAAAAAAAATGATAAAACAAGCTGTAGGTTTACTCAAAAATGTCGGCCTCGATATCGATCCTATGCAAACTGTTGACCGCATAAGTCAGCACCAGGCGCAGCTAGTAGAGATCGCCAAGGTACTCGGCAGTAATCCCTGCGTACTGGTCATGGACGAACCGACTTCGGCACTGTCGCGACAGGAAGTATCTCTCCTGTTCGACATAATCCGCCGGTTGAAGAACCGCGGAATGACCATCATCTACATCTCACACCATCTATCTGAGATATTTGAGATCGCCGACCGCGTAACCGTAATGCGAGACGGTCGAAAGATCGACACCAAGCCGATAAGCGAAGTAACGCCGGCAAAACTGGTACAGATGATGGTTGGCCAGGCAATAGATAAGTTCTATGTCCAGCGAAAACCAACTATCGGAAAAACAGTCCTAGATGTACGCAGCCTGACAAGAAAAGGTTTCTTCCACGATATTTCTCTACAGGCCCGCAAAGGCGAAATACTCGGCATAGCCGGTCTTGCAGGTGCCGGCAGAACAGAAATGGCACGTTCGATGTGCTCGCTGGACCCCGTCGATTTCGGTACAGTTACGATCGACGGCAAAGAACTGAAGAATAAATCGTACGCCGAATCAATGTCCAAAGGTCTGCAGTATCTCTCCGAGGACCGCAAAACCGATGGGCTCTTTCTAAGACTCGACGTTAAGCAGAACATTGTATCGACACTGCTTAAACCCCACACACATTGCGGAATATACTCATCCCGTCATGAAAATTCAACCGCAAGGGATATGATAGACACACTCGACATAATCACTTCATCGGTGACAGAGGGTGTAAGCAATCTTTCCGGCGGCAACCAGCAAAAAGTCCTGCTGGGCAAGTGGATCGCAGCCGATCCGACAGTGCTGATACTCGACGAACCTTCTCGCGGCGTAGATGTAAAAGCCAAGATGAAAATACACGAAGCGGTCATGGCTCTTGCAGATGCCGGCAAAACGATCATCCTGATAAGTTCGGATCTGCCCGAACTGGTCGGCCTTTCCGACCGTCTCCTGGTAATGCGTAACGGGCATCTGATCGGCGAGATGCAAAAAAAGGAGCTTTCCGAAGAATCGGTACTGTTGGCAATGAACGGAGACATCGATGAATCGGGAAAATAAAACAAAAAATATATTCAGCCTGAGTTTCATCTTTGACCGCATTGGCATCTTTCTGCCTGTCATACTTCTTCTGGTCGCGGGCAGTATGGTTTCAGATAAATTCTTCACAGCAGGCAATTTTCTAAACATCTTAAACGCGATCGCGCTTCTTGGCATAGTCGCAACAGGCATGGCATTTGTAACGCACTCCGGCAGCATGGCCGACCTGTCCATACCGTCTATTATGGCTTTTTCCGGTATTATAACCGTTGCGGCATTGCCTCTTGGCCTGTTTGCAGCGATCATTCTCGGTATCTGCGCAGGTTTGGCGATAGGTGCCATGAATGGTTTTGTGGTAGGCAGGCTCAATGCCAACCCGATCCTGTGGACGCTGGCCGTGGCATTTTTCATGGAGGGCTTCATGCGTTTTACCTGGAGCAATAACCAGGTTTATCCGGACATCGAACCGGGTACTGCAGGTGCTGCGTTTATCAATATATTTCGCATAAACATCGGCCCCGTACCTCTTATAGTTGTTGTAATGCTTGCGATGTTCGTGATCGGGCATCTGGTTTTGACCAGAACACGATTCGGCATAGAATCAAAACTGACAGGCTCATCACGTCCGGCAGCAAAGACTACCGGCATCAATGTGCCGCGTATAGTTATGATGAATTTTCTCGCCGCAGCTTTATGTGCTTCTATCGGAGGAATCTTTATCACCTCGATGACCAAACTTGGAGTATTCTACCTCGGCACCGGCTACGATTTCAAAGCCGTAACCGCCGTCGTAATCGGCGGCATGATGCTAAGCGGCGGACGAGGAAACATGCTGGGCGTATTCGGCGGCGTAATGGTGATCGGGCTGCTAACCAATATTATGACATTTATCGGGATTAACACTTTCCAGCAGAACATCGTAACCGGCGGTATCTTCATCGCCGTCGTCGGCTTTGGCCAGTATCACTTACGCAAACGGGGGAAAGACTATGCTTAAAAAACCTTCCCGTTTCAATATAGCTGGTTTTCTCGACAGCAACCGCGCACTGCTGATGCTGATAATACTCTTTTCGGCTTTGTCTGTTTTCGCTCCGAATTTCTTTACAACGCATAACATAACGACGATCCTGAAAGGCGCAAGCCTAAACGCCATAGCTGCGATAGGATTTACAGTAATATTTATCCTCGGACAGCTCGACCTGTCCATAGGTGCCGTTGTTATGCTTTGCGGGATGCTGACCATAGGCCTCCAGCCCCAGATCGGATGGGCCGGTTCGTTTGCTGTTTCCATACTTGCCGGCGCGGTCGTAGGACTGGTTAATGGCCTGCTCGTCGTAAAGGCAAAAATAAACTCATTCATAGTAACCCTCGGAACAATGACGGTTGTAATGGGTCTGATGCACCTCTACAGCAAAGGCGGATCGAAAGCGATCGATGATTTTCGTTTTGCAGACTTCCTCGAAGAACCGGTCCTTACATTCTTTCCTCCGATAGTGATCATAACAATTTTACTTGTGCTTGCTTTTACTTTCTTCCTTAACAAAACCCCCTTAGGCCGCGGGTTTTTCATCGTCGGCGGAAACCCTGAAACCGCCTGGCTTGCAGGTTTAAAACGTGACCGATACCTCATAGCCGGTTTCATAATATGCGCATCGACCGCCGCAATAGGCGGATCATTATTCGCTGCCGGACTAAGCTCGATGACCTCAGCGGCGGTTCTGGCAAATAGAACTCTAATGACAGTTCTCTCTGCGGTGATTATAGGCGGCGCGCTGATGAGCGGCGGAAAGGGAAGCGTGCTGAAAAGCTACTTCGCCGTCCTTATGCTTACAACCCTTTTCAACGGCATCGGATGCTTCGGTCTCGGATTCGAGGTTCAGATATTTATCAATGGAATAATCCTCGCATTGGTTGTACTATATGAAGCTTATGTAATATACCGCCACGACCTGCTCAAAGGGCAAAGGCCCGACCTGATAAATGAAGCTCAGACCCTGGAAACGAAATGGTCTGCAAATGTAAATAACGAAGAAGGAGACGGATCAATGAACGACAAGGAACGTTTTAGTTTAACTTGCATCACTATCGCTGCCATCGTTGGTATAGTGGCAATTTTCGCCATGTACTTCATGCATACGACCATGCCGCCTCGTATAGTTTCCAGCCCAACCAACGCTGCTGGGCAAGTGGACGTATACTCTCTAACCGGAACAGACGGCCAACCCTACATCCTTAAGCAAACCGAAACACCGGTTATCCCCCCACGTCCAAAGGACCCCAAATCCCTCCCGGAAACGGACAAGGGCCACTGGTGGGATATTGAATATGCCGGGTGGAGTGTCGAAAAGGCAGAGATGCCGAAATCTGACGCCAGCGGGCCGGCCGGGAAACAGGTTATTCTTCTAAAGGCCGGCGATCATCCGTACTGGACCGCTTATGTCAACGGATTTAAAGCAATGGCAAAAGCTTACGGGATGGAGACAAAAATCTTCAACGGCAACTGGAACATTGATCTTCAGGCCCAGCAGGCAAACCAGGCCATAAACGAACGTCCCGATATGATCATACTCGCCCCCGTAGACGCCACTGCATGTACGCCGCTGCTAAGACGGATCAACAAAGCCTCTATCCCATGCATTACTTCCAATACCATTCCTGTCGATGAGGCAATGAAATACTGCCTGGCCTGGACCGGGCCTGACGACTGGGGACAGTTTAGAATGCTCGCCAGAAAATTCGCTGATGCTCTCGACAAAAAAGGCGGCTATGCAATAGTAAGACACATGCCCGGAAGCTCCCCGTTTTTCGCCCGAACATATTCTCCGATAACCGAATTACGAGAATACGCTCCCGAAATGGAACTGCTGGCAATGGATACAGCCAATCTCGAAGCCGAAGGGACTATGCAACTGGTCTCGGCATGGATAACGAAATACGGCGATGAATTGAAAGGTTTGATTCTTGCTGGGGATGGTTTCTCGATGACGGGAGCATTGGAAGCGATCAGCAAGTCTTCAAGAAAAGATATTGTGATTGTCGCCGCCGGTAACAGCAAAACCGGAATGGATTCGATCAAGGCTGGTGATGCACTGGCTATCACTTACCAATCAGCTGAAGGTGATGGTGCTATTGCCGTACACACCGCCGCCGAATGGTTTCAGGGCAAAGAGTTGACACCGGTGCGCTATCTGCCCAAGCACATCATCACGCAAGGCGATGTAGATGAGTTCATGCCCCCGCAATGGTGACGAGATTAGGTAACATTTAAAGAGAATTTAATGGCAATTACCCAAGGAAATGCTTGAAATTAAAGGCGTTAGTTGCTATAATCGGGATATTTCACCGGTGATCTTAAGAACAAAAGCATGATCACAAGGCTTAGTCGATGGGAATTTAATTTTCAGGTTGTCAGCGGTTCTTGACCATTTCAAATTAGCATCGCTACCGATCATCTCAATTGATTCGATCTTTCCGAGAGCCTTTTGTTTTTTAGATAAAGATTCGATCAAGACACTGCCATTGGCTGGCCAATCAAGCACAATAGCATACAATGATTTGACCTGTTTATCTTCGTTATATCTCACGGAAAAGCGAATATCTTCTGCGGTAAATTCGCCAATATGTTTTTCAGTGAAATGTCCTTGTTTAACTTCTGTAGGGCCTTCACCGAAAGTGACCCACGGGCGAGTCTCATAAATGGCTTGCCCGTTAAGGTCCAGCCATTTTCCGATTTCCAGCAAACGCTGCTGCACCGGCAAAGGTATTTCGCCATTGGCTTTTGGGGTAATATTCAAAAGCAGATTTCCATTTTTGCTTACAATATCGACCAAACCATCAATCAGCCGATTAGCTGATTTGTAATTTGGGTTCATATCATGACACCACGTATCCCAGTCTATCGAATCGTCATTTAGCCATTCAAACTCACTCAACGTACTCATCCGCCCGCGTTCGATATCAAGAATGCCAGCTCCTTTGGCCAGGTCCTGATTTTTATAAGTAACGCCAACATCTTTCCCCCATTCCAAGCTGCGATTGTAATAGTGGGCGAGCATCTCGCATCTGTATTTTTCGCCGATTTTATTTGTGCGGCTGTCAAACCAGAGCAGGTCAGGCTGATAATTATCTACAACTTCTTTTACTTTATTCAGCCATAACTGACAGAACTCGTCGTCTGGCTTTGGTTTTTTAAAATCGCCGGGTTTGGTCTTGGGCCCGTACAAGCCGGCGTATTCCGGGTTGGAAGTGTCGTATCTCTCGTCATAGGTGGGATACCATGCCCATAACCATTGATGATGGAATGTTGTGATGAATTTAATACCCTGCTTGCGTATGGCTTTTTCTAAATCGCCAACAATATCGCGTTTGGGACCCATATCTTTTGCATCCCATTTTGTCAGATCACTATCCCACATAGCAAAGCCATCGGCATGTTCAGCGACCGGTCCGGCAAAACGAGCACCGGATTTCTTAAATAGTTTTGCCCAACTGTCCGGATCAAATTTCTCAGCCTTGAACATTGGGAGAAAGTCTTTGTAACCGAATTTTTCGGCCCCGCCATGAACTTCTATATGGTGCTTAAATATGTCGTGTCTGTTACTCTTTTCATTATACATATAATGAGGGTACCACTCATTGCCGAATGCCGGTACTGAATATATGCCCCAATGAAAATATATCCCAAATTTTGCATCTCTAAACCATTCCGGATTATCATGCTGGGTTACCGATTCCCAGGTAGGTGCATATTTATCTACTGCCAAGGAATTTCCACTTAAAGCTAAAAGAAAACTAACACTTAGTAATAGAATCAACTTAATTTTAGTGGGATGAAATAACATAATTACATTCCTTTCTTTTTCATAGTAGGAAGATATTAATCTGGGATTTCCCATATACCATTATCCGGGATTTCCCATTTAAGCGTTCACAAAACATTATTCTACCCTTTCAATGCTAATATTTTTACCAAATTCAACTTGAACTATCAAGACTTCTCTTTTCCGAGGCGGTTTTCTTGAAGATTTATACAAAAGACTGGCCATGAAGTATGTTATTGCCCTTTAGGCCATCCTTTTTGCTTTCACCCATTGGGTTCTCCAGATTAGAACAGCAAAACAGTCTTAAACAGCATCCACAAGCCCTATACTATCATAATTTCAAAATTTTGCTCGGATTTACTTGGGAAATCCGAGTTTAATGTTATAATCAATGGCTTAATGCTCAAACCTGCGACCTCCGAGTTACGAATCTCAGTTTATTTTATAACCAGTCACCAACTGGCAATTGCTCAACCGCTGTTCTTAATACAGGATCGACATTTGTATATACCTTGTTTGTTAAATTTGGCGATGAATGTTCCAGCAATCTCTGGGTTACAGCTGTCGAGACCCCATTTTGTGCTAGCAAAGAGCAGAATGTTTTTCGAAGATCATGAAATTTCAAATCCACCAATCCTGCCCCTTTACAAATCTTCCGCCATTTTCGATGGTTGAATTTAGTGCGAAACAACTTCTCCTGGCCAACATCCAGACCGCATACATATTTTGAAAGTACTGACATTATTTCTGCTGACACAGGACGCGAAGCCATGCTCTTTTTGGTTTTCCGGCTTGTTGTTGAGATCGAGTTTTTCTCAAAATCAATATCACTGATTTTTAACGAATCAATGTCTCCGCGACGCAGGCCAGTTGCCAACGCCAATAATACACGATTTTTCATTAAGGGATACGGTTCCGTTACCTTAAGCAATTTCTTGATCTCTGTATCATTTAGCGATCTTACTGGCTTTTCTTCCTCCTTGAGTTCCTTGATTTTCAGATTTTCGTTCAAGTATCTTTTGGCCTTGCACCAGTTGATGAACGTTTTCAAGTTTCTGATGTCCTTGTTGAGTGTTGGGCGACTAACCTCAGTTCCTCTTTGAAGTATGAATTTGTCCATGACATGCTGTGTAATCTGTTTTGAACTGCATTTACCAACAAGACGCTCAAAGTTTCGCAAGGATAACGCTATTTCATAAAGTGTACCTTCAGTGACTCCCTGAACTTTTTTGGCTTGCCTGTACTCATCGACCATCTGCTGCCAACCGGCGACAACCATGCCTGTAAACACATCAGAATTGAGCTGGCTATACTTCAACTGGCAAAAATGCTCAGCCAGTTTTTTGCTGTGCAAAGCCTTGGCTTTTCGGCAGCCACTTTCGTACCAGCCAACCCACCAGCCCTTAATACCTTTTCTTTTATAGATCCATGTCTTTTTCATGATATCATTATATCGTAAAGATGGGGGTGCAGTTCAAGTTGAAAATACGATTGAGAAAAAGCAAATCAGTGTCATTTTGGAGACATTGAGTAAAACTTATAGGGCGCATTCATCGCAAGTATAGTACTGCAAAGTACTTACAGACAGCCGTTTTTCAGTGTCATCCGGATTCAATATACTTTAACACCCCACATCTCTTATCCCTGATATAAATCTAAAACAACTGCTCATTCATGAGGCATTCAGACCCAACCTTTCCACTTCCTTCAGAATGCCCCAGATTCACCCCGGATTAAAAGTTCCACCTAACCCTGCCCCAACTACCCCAGCCTAAAGTTTTTGGACTACAGAGAAACCGGCTTGTCCAGAGAGCAAACTGGACCTACTTCCTAACTCAAAGCCACAGGTTGAACAGTTATTCCTGTAGTCAAGCAAGAGTCTGCCTGCTTGAAAACAAGTTCTCTGTTTGTATCTGAGCTTTTAATCGCTCAATCTCAACAAGAGACTCTTCATGGAATTCCATCAGAGACTGATTTGTATCTTTGGCCTTCTCCAGTTCTGCCAACGCTTCATCCTTTTCTTCCCTTAGTTGTTCATGTATTTCTAACTTAGCTTTGAGTTCCATAATTTCTCTATCAGTCTTGCTCATAACATCCTGGAGTTCTGATTTAGCTATATCAGGAACTTTTATCAGTTGGTAATAAGGATTAGCTGGCCCAATCTGAGCAACTCTCTGGTTTTTTGTATTATATGTAATGTGAAGATATTTGTGTTTCTGTAGAACCTGAAATATAAATGCCAACTTGTGCCCATCCAGTTTTCTGCCTGTGCATTTGAAGTATTCTGGCTTCATCTTCCAGAACATTTTATTGACCATAACAGATTTACAGTTTTTCGATTCATACAGATTTTTAGTAATCCGTTGTAAAAGAAACTTGTACTCTTTGAACTTGACATATCTCTTCCTGCCTGACCTGGTGAAAAACATATCCTGCTCTGTAAGCAAGTCTCCTAAATGAGAAAAGCAGTTATACCTGAAAAGTGTTTTCCCACGCTGGTTATATTTTTCTAATGCCAATTCTAATAACTTCTGATCATAGTTCGGTATGTAATATTCGACTACTTTGGAAATACATTTTAGTCCTCGCAGTGGGTAGCACACATTTACAATATGGTAGATTATTTTGTAGTCATCGTCACCAAATTGTTTTGGGTATATAACTGGGTCGAAAAATAATCCTGAGTTTTTCTTAAAAGTCTTGCTTGGTAAATTCATGATATTTTCTCCTTTACAAAAAAGAATTGAATAAAAAATTTATGAGAACGTGAAACGTTGAAGTATTCTTATAGTTTTTGTTATAGTAACTACAATAGTAATAGTTATAGTAATATAATAGTATGTGTGGCCTACCCATGGACACTTTGAGGGGGGTAGATGGACACTGTAGATGGACACTTCTTTGTTTTTGGGCTATAATCTGATGGACACATTCATGGACACCACTATTTTGAGAGTGTTTGTGAACTGGATTACAAAGCTTGGAGATATACTCAGCTATGTCTTGTGTTGGTGCTTTTATAGTCATATTGTCTCGCTCCTTTAATAAGTAAGCCCATGGCAGTTCAGGCTACCATGGGCTCGGACAAGATTTTGACTACATCAAAATTTTTATTTGTTACGATATATCGTGTGTTACATATTATTGCTTTCTACTTCGATCTTGCCCAGGGTTAATAAAATCATACAGACCCTGAACCCTGCTTTTATTACCATTCAATTATAATTCCTAATGACCTTTTTATTTTTTGGAAATATTAATTCGACTCATCAATCGCGGACATATTCTCCAGCTCTTTTTCCTTCTGCTCTTGAGCATATATCTGAGCATCAATAAGCTCGTCATATTCTGACTGCTCTTTATTGCGGACCTCAGAATCCATGCTCAAATAGTAAATAAACTGCTTCTCTGTTTCCATCCTGATGCCGCAATGCTCGACAAGACTCCCACATGCCCCACAGGCAAAACTGTTCAAAGTCGCCAGGTAGTCATCCTCGTCAATAATAGACAGGCCATACTCCAGGCTGTTATCGTTTTTAATCGTCACCGGCATGACACACTTGACATACTTGCGATAGCTAAGTTTATGATCGCCGCACTTTTGACAAGTAAATTGTAATTCTTTATTCTCTAACATAAATATTCTCCTATAAAAATGGCTCAGCATCAGCCTGTCGAACGCCAATGCTAAACCCGTATCGAAATTAATCGATAGTTTCATTATTTTCGACAGATAATTTCTTCTCCATTTTGTAGTGCGTCGTAGCTGATTCTAACAACATTGTTAAGTCAGCCATTTACTAATCGATATCCGGTCAAAAAAACTTTAGCGATAGAGCTATAATTCTGGGAATTTTGTAAAATATTTTTTTAGATACTGCTTTACCATTTCGGTGACACCGCAAAGAAAACGGAATACTTTTCTCTCGTGCCATCTTTGTTAGTCTTGATGGGATAAGTAATCAACACAGGTTTCATCTGCTTGGGTTTGTCCTTAGGGATATCATCAAGTTTGGCCTGATCATCGAAATTGATAGTCATAATTCCATCTTTATATCCTCTGCGGGCTATATCTTCGATGTAATCGGAATTGCAGGCAAACCAGGGTTGGTAGGCTTTGTCCTTGGAAATATTGGCTATGACTCCGCCCAGTACAAAGTCTACCTTCCTCTTCAGCCGTTTCTTTGTATTAGTCCGAATATTAAAATGGCCATGCAGTATATCTGCTGTTATTCTGGTATTGTGAATACGGTTGTCATGACCGGGACGAGTAGTATGTATGGCCTTTGCGACATCAATCCAGTCTTTACAACGGGTAGATATCTTATATGCGTGGTCATAATTTAGTTTTGTATCCAAGTCAGGGTATTTTTTGAAATCTTCCGTGCCATATAATGCCATGATAATGTTGCTACTCTTCAAGACAATTTGCTCAGGTACACCTAAACTTGAATTCCACTCAGCAGTCCTTATCTGTATAGTTGAACTGTCAACAGTACTAAATGCCCGGATCATGTTGCCTATGTTTTGTCTCGGGAAGAGTATTTTTGCATGTTCACCAGCTATTATTGACGGGCAATTGTTAATGTCAAAATTTACAAAGCGGCCACCGGAACCGGCAGAGAAACTCATCCTGTTCGTCCAGCACCCAAACAACGTACACATGTATGTAAACATTTTCTCCTCTTTAGCCATTGCCCATGCTACATTCTTCATGCCTCTAATAAAGCAGTCCCTGTCCACTGTAGCTTCATGAACAAACTTCCTGGGAAGTGGAGGGCATTCTATGTTTATATTGAGAGTAGTAAGCTCTGCAAATACCTCATGATCCGATTCAAGAAAAATCTTGAGTTGGTAATCATCTCCGAAAGCTGATAGAATGGCCGCTGGAGGTAAAGACTTCAAAGCTTTGACCAATTCTTTTGCTTCAACAGTAATTACTCCACTCTCCTCACAAACATAATCCTCAGTATCGCGTACTTTAACGGTAACACTCGCCAAACCTCCGAAGGCCCTGATATTGAGGGTCGTTGATGACGCCTCAATAGTCAGCATCTTTGCATAGCAAAATGCCTCATTATTCTTGTCTTTGAGAACGTTCTTCAACGCAATGTCGGCCGCAGGCGCCACTGCCTTTTTGAACTGCTCTGCATTGATTCTGAATTTCATAGTAATTTATCCTGACGATCTAGCTCTCTATGATGCCAACTGTGATGACTTGCCAAATTCACGGTCATCTTTTCGTGATGCCTCTGTCGTACTACCATTTATGTGGTCGGCCTGCAATATAATCAGCTCGTCATTGCTCGTAATGACTTTACAATTATAGGCATTAACCTTCGCCCGGAAACTTCCTTTGGCTTCATCATAAGTCCTCTTGACCACCTGTATCTGGCCATCTTTCTTATGCAGAGTAATCCATATCGAACCATCCGGCACATTAGTGGCTGTAATCTCATTGATTATTTGATTAGGATCAACAGGAATACCATTATGACAATTGGTATTTTTCTTGCCCACATCAATATTGTCTTCGCATTCATCGAAAATGTCGCTACCATCGATTTCCAGTTCAATTGGTGCAGATGGGGCAGGTTTAGGTTTGGGTTTTCGCGGCGGCTTAGGCGTAAACAATCTCGAATAAGCTGCACTTATCGACAGTTCTCCCTTACGGCACAGCTTGATTATATCTGTCTTCCCTGAAGAAAGTATTTTCTTAAAGTTGTACACATAACCAGTGCTGCAACCGACTTTTCTGGCGATAATAGCATTAACCTCTTTGCTATCGTCCGACTTATCTATAGTCACTGTAGACAAGTCTGTCCTAACGCCCTGAGCTTTTTTGGCATCCTCCTTCAGGAGCCAGTATTCCCCACAGTCGACTGCGGCCTCAAGTTTCTGCCACAACAGTATTTCAGGCTGAGCAATGTAGTGCTCGACCGCCCATACCTGGGCTTCTTCCCATCCATCAAACTCAAGCTGGCGAACCGTATACTTGATATCGGGGTGAGTTTCAAGGGTCTTAAGGTACTGATATCCATAAATCAATATGCCCTGATCCTTCCATACGAACAACGGCTGATATATTTCACCATCTTGCAGAGCCAACACCTCAATAGCTTGTTGCTCCTTCCTGGTTACGTGAAATACGTCCTTATATTTCTTGTCAAACTTCAATTTTTCGATATCCATACTAACACCTTTCAACTATAATAGCAATATACCGTCATATATAGCATATCGATTATCACTTTCCAAAAGTTGCAGGCAAATAAATCTTGTCGCGGCGAAAAACCTTCCTGTCGCCGGTGACATTTTTTTGAACAGGCCAAAGTATTTTAGAAAAAAAAATATTTTTCTTGGAAACAACCGTTGGAAAGTGAAAGCCAATAATATAGCATAGGCAAAGTTAAAGTAATTTTTGCGAAATAATAGCAAAGTAGTCGTTGTAGAAATATATTGCCTGATTATTGTCAGGTAAGGCCGGTCAAGAGCTGGCAGATGTAGCAATGTTTATTGTAAGGCTACGTCTGCGAGCTCTTTTTTTATGGGGAGTTAGTCAGACACACCAAGCTGAGATGGTATCAGCAGCGTGCATACCTATTATTTGCAAGCAGACAAGAAAGGTGTGTTTATGAGTAAAAAACAGGAAAAGAAGGAAAAGGTTATTACAGTAGGGGAGGTCGACTTTAAGGTATTGTACGGTAACCTACTACCGGCAGTCAAAACAGATGAATATGAACGGCTCAAGGACAGTATCAAGCAATTAGGCGTATTAGTGCCGGTGCTGACGGACGAGGACAGGGGCATTATTGATGGAAGGCACCGTTTGCAGGCAACAGCAGAACTAAAGCTTAAGACACTGCCGTTTACCATCTTGCATGGTTTGGATGATCAGGCCAAGAAGCATTTGGCTATCAAGCTGAATGCTCAGCGCCGCCAGATGACCCAGGACCAGCGACTGGCAATGGCGACAGATCTTCGAAAAGACGGTCTGAGCTTACGGCAGATTGCTGATATCCTAAATGTCGCCCATGTAACTGTCAGCAGGATACTAGCTACTGTTACAAATGTTACAGTAGAATTTCCGGACAAAATCACAGGAAAAGACGGAAAACAACGATCTGCCAAAGTCATCAGTAAGCCAAAAACCCGTACGAACGCCAAGAGCGTCGGCGAAGCCAAACGAGTTTTTGACGTTTGCGATAAGATTGACTCAACGGACCTGCCAAAAAGCACTATCGATGTCAAGCGAGTTGAAAAAATAGGTCGGCAGGTCGAAATCAACAAGAAACGGAGCTTGGAATATGAAGACCTGAAAGTCGGCAATGCTAAACTTATGGTTGGCGATTTTCTTGAGAGATGCTTAGAAATCCCGGATTCATCTGTTGACCTTTGCTTTACAGATCCCTTGTATGAGAAGGATGCACTGCCGGTATGGGGCGATCTTGCACAGATGTGTGCTAAAAAGCTCAAGCCCGGCGGAATTTTGATGGCATACTCCGGCGTTTTATACTTGCCCCAGATCCATCAGATGTTGGGTGAGCATTTGACTTATATGTGGACGGCGGCGATTTATCACAGTGGACGATCAAAGCTTGTTCGTGCTGTCCAGATCCATCAGGCTTGGAAGCCTGTTCTTGTCTATTACAAACCACCACTGCGAAAGTACTGGCATCCATTCTACGATATGGTCACAGGCGGTCAGGAGAAAGACCACCATCATTATGAGCAGTCTGTCGCAGAGGCAGTACACTACATCAAGGCCATATGTCCGGCCAACGGCGTTCTGTTAGATCCGATGATGGGTTCGGCAACAACGATCGTTGCCGGTCTGCATGCTGACCTCGGCCTTACATGCATCGGCTGTGAGGTTGACAAAGCAGCGTATTCGACAGCAGAAGAACGAGTCAACAATACGATTGAACAACTGCAGAGCAAAAAGGAATCAGCATGAACATTGGCAGCAATGATATAGCCGGTCAGCAGTAGGCTATTTGTGAAAAGAAGTAAATTTCTGGGGGGATAAATAATTGCCTCCCAGAAATTTGCAAAGTGATTACAGATTCTATAGCATAAGATTAGTAACTGTTTTTTTAGTTTTAAGGTTAACCAGGAAATATGTATGAGAACAAAACCTATATCACCATGCAGGACGTAATGGAGCAGATGGACATCTCTGACAAGACCCTCCACAGGATGATCGAAGAGGGTGATCTACCCGATTTCACTTATGGTTCCAGGACATCCCGTAAAAAGGGCTGGCACTCCGCCGTCCTCGAAAAACATGCCATGGAAAGATATGAAAGATCAGCCAGCTACAAGAACGTCAGTAACGCCGGTAAGGTCGTCACTGAGGATGTGAGAGTAGTGCCTCTGGGTTGTAGTGATCGTGCTGTGGCCCATAAGGATACTGACTTTGATGATGGGCACTCCCCTAAGAAGAAGTTGAGTAGCAAAATAGTGCCTAAGGGCGTGAGGTCCTCCACCCGAAAGTCCCGCGTTTCGGCAGGCTTTTCCTATCCGCCTACCTAAAATTTGACGATTCAGCGGCTCACCATCCGGTCCGAGGAACACAGCTTCAGCAGTTTTAATCTTACGACCTTCCCTGGTATTATCAAGCACTTCCAAAGCAGCACCGTTTAAACCAATTGTCCTTCTCTTCCTGCCCTTGCCTACGACAGTAATTGTCTTCTGCTTGAGATTACAGTTCTTCCATCTCAGACCGCATAGTTCACTGGCCCTAAGCCCGGTATTTGCAAGAAACACTACCCATGGATGGGCTACATCAGAGCAGCTCTCCAGAACAGCCTCATATTCTTCCTGATCAAGGAAATTTACTTCTGGTGGGTCTTCCTTTAACTTCTTGATTCCATCTGCCGGATTCTCAATGCCGTAATTCTCATGAATATACTTGCACAGGGACTTGATGGCACACATCGTATTATTGACGGTCTTGTTAACAAGGCCTCTGCTCATCTGAGAGTTGAGATATGAATTGATGCTGAATTTAGTCAGGTCGCTAATATAGACGACGCTGTCCGGCAGGAAAGCCATGAACCTATTAACTTCGGGAACATACAGTTTGGCTGTTCTCTCTGTATATCCCTGACAAGAATCCACCCAATGACCTACTGCCTCATCCAGCAGTACCGGCTCAATAATCTCTGTACGTTTGAGCACCTGCTCCCGTTTCTCACAATGTTTTTTAAAGCTTAGGGCAACCTTCTTATCTTTGAAGGACTTACTTCCTTTGTCCACACTCCCATCTTGAAGAGTTACATGCCAGAACACTCTCCATCTCTTACCTGTCTTTTCCCATCCTATCGATGCCATAACTTATTCTCAAAATATAAACCAGGGCGACCATGTCGCCAATGCACTTAGAGGATACCGCTGGACTAATCACTTTGCAAATATTTCTGAAAAAAAGAATATAGGATTAAAAGTGAGGCAATTTTTTCACCGGATTTGCGCCATAAGGGCATAAAAAAAGGACTTACAAAACAGTGAAAACTGCTGTAAGTCCTTACTGGTAAAGGATTGCGGGTGAAGGGAGTCGAACCCCCACTCTCCAAAGAGAACCAGGACCTAAACCTGGCGCGTCTGCCAATTCCGCCACACCCGCGTTTTTCGTTGCCGATTAGAAAAGTCCTTCTTCGGCTTTATCTTCAACTTTCGGTTCGGCAGTATCGTCATCCTCTGAGTCTTTGCGCTGGGTCGAAATCTTTTCGATCCTTTTTTCCGCCGCCTGCAGAATATCCCTGCAATGGTTGATCAGTTTCATGCCGCGTTCATATTGTTCAAGGCTGGCCTGAAGATCGGTTTCGCCGCTTTCGATATTATTTACGATCCCAGTCAGCGACTCGATCGCCTCTTCGAACTGAAGCTTATTTATATCGTTCTTTTTTTCCTTAGCCATTGCTGATACTACCTGATAAATTCTGATTACCAATAAATAAGCCTCGCCGAAGGCGAAACCTCTAATTATAAATCATCGATTATAAATTATAAATGTCAAGCTGACCAATCGGTCAGTTTGAGTCAATAACTCTACTATTAATCCGTTCGTTGCCGGCAAGTTCCGTTACCAGCACATCGCCTGGTTTCACCTGTTTCGCCGCGCTCACGACAATGTCCGAATCCATTAACGTCGTGATACTGTAGCCCCGGTCGAGCACCGACCTGGGATTTAGTCCGGCTAGTCTATTCTCTATCGCCGTCAATTGCAACTTTTTTTTAGTAATAATTCGCTCAACTGTCGAAATTACCCTGTTTTCAAGCCTTTCCACCGCCGGTTTTTTGCTCACGACAAGGTTTTTCATTGCCGCGGCGACTGCATTGACGAGTGCGTTTGCCTCTAATTTCTTCTCACCGAGCAGTCTATGCGGTTCGATCCGCAGCACCTGTTCGCGCCCGACGGCAAGCTTTTCGCGCAGAGAAGCCAGCAGCTTTCCAATGCAATCTGAAAGTCTCATCGCCGTCTCATCAACCTGCTGCGTCGCGTTATTGACCACCAGTATCGGATCGCGAAAGCAGCTGTGCCCCTCAACCGCTTCAAGTCGATACATACAAACCTCCACCTTACGCTCGCAGTTTTGCCGCAATCGCCCCTCAGCAGCAGATATCCTCTCAAGCACCTCGACCATATCCGGCACGGCGATAACACCGGCTTTCGTCGGTGTCGAGGCCCTCGCGTCGGCGACATAATCGGCGATAGTAAAGTCGATCTCGTGTCCGACCGCACTGATCACCGGGATTTTCGAAGCAAAGATCGCCCGCGCAACAGGCTCTTCGTTAAACGCCCACAAGTCTTCCATCGAACCGCCCCCGCGACCGACGATCAGGACATCGATATTAAGCTCTTGATTTCTCCGGTTCATCGCCCGCATAGCCTTGGCGATTTGATCGGCACTTCCTGCCCCTTGCACCGAAGCCGGATAAATAAGCAGTTTCGCACAAGGCCACCGGCTGTACACGCTGTCGGCAATATCCTTAACCGCCGCTCCAGACGCACTGGTCACAATACCGATCCGCATCGGATATGCCGGAACAGGCTTTTTATGTTCATCAGCAAAAAGACCTTCTGCGCGGAGCTTTTTAACCATCTTCTCGAACGCAAGCTGCAAATCACCAACACCAGCCGGTTCAAGTTTATCTACTGAAAACTGATATTTCCCCCCAGGCACATATACATCAATATGACCAGTAGCAAGCACCGCCATACCCGCATCAACCTTAAACTTCACCTTGCCGACCTTGCCTTTCCACATAACGCACGGCAAAACCCCGCCTTCGTCCTTCAGCGAAAAATAGCTGTGTCCGCTCGCATGAGGCCGCCACCCGCTGACCTCCCCTTTAACGACCATACGAGCAGGCAATCCGTCTTCCAGAGCATACTTGATCTGAGTATTGATCTCTTTAACAGAATAAATTTTAGCCTTTTTCTTCGCCATATCCACTGATTATAACCAATACTCCGCCACCCATCAATCCCCAAATAAAAACAAAAGCGAGAGAGCGCAAGCTCTCCGAATAGGGGTCCGTATTGATCCCAAATCCCATAATGTCGGAGACTTGCCGACAGCAGTCTGGTTTACGATGCCGAATAGACTGTGGGGAGGGGTGTGCCCACCATTTTGGAAATCAAAGAGCCGGTAGTCGAACAAACAACTACCGGCTCATCTCACGTCTCATCTCCGGTTAAGAGTGAAACATTTAATAAAATACAAAACCAGCCTTAGGGTGCCACCTCAAGCCAATTCATCGCTATGATTAAAAAATCATGGATGTTAACTTTTCCATCGGGCACAAGAACAGCTCCTGGACGGCCGATATCACCTGGGATCGGATTGTCTTCATAACTAGGCTCATTCGTTGTTAGCTCAAACGCCAGGTCATAACATCTACCGTCAGGGTAATGAATCGGATTCGGCAAGCATAGCGGGAAGAAGTTATTAACCCTTGATAAACCAACTTTCAACTGAGTTGTATCAACGCTGCCGATTACACCTGCGACATCCGGTGCTTTTGTCGGATCATAAGGACGTGTCTTCCAGCCCCATGGATACTGAATTTGACTGGGCTGCAAGTTCAAATAGACAGCAGCAATACTCAGCCAGTATATATTAGCTGTGCCGTCGTCTCCGATAGGTTCCTGCCTGAACCATTCATCCTGGCTCAATAGCTGGTTAAACTGGAAGCAGGATTCATTTTCCTGTGGATCACCAAGTCTATCCCTGTCGTAATCCGGAAAGTTCATGAATTCCCACCGTGGATCAAGGTCATAACCTGCAAAGTTCCACACCCATTTGTAACAGTCATGTTTCCAAACCAAAACCCCTGGTCGGCTGAAAGGAAGATCCACTCCGCCAGGTCCGGGACTTCCTGCTGGTACATCCTTCCAGATACAAATCTTAAAGTAGTCGGGAACCTGAGGAGGAGGCGTCGGCTGTGTCCACCCAATATAAGAACCCCACCAGTGGAAGTCCGTGATCGGACGTTCATCTTTACATACCCAGTCATCTGCGGCCATTGAAAAGAAAGTATTTCCGGTTGCATCGTCATAATAGTACGATAACTGATCCCATCCGTCAATCAAGCCTTCATCGACTTCTACAGGAGGCTGAGAATATTTGATGAACCATTTTGTATCAACCTTACCGCCGCCGCCGCCGTTGTTTGGTTTAACTACAAATTCATCCCATGCGTTCCAGAAAAACTTGGTTGCACCTGCCCCAGGGTTCGGAGCAGGGAATACGCCGGGTGTATTATGGAAAGTCTCACCGATTACGAGAGAAACAACTTTATTTATGTCGAAGTTCGGTGAGCATGAAAAGGTCGCACATGCAGGCGAAGAAGAGTTAACTCCAAGTCCGGGAATGTCATTGGTATTGATCGTAATAGTCGTTGCCGGATTTGGCGGGGTGTTGGGAATATTAGCAGGTGTAAACCATGTCCAGGTGCACATATCGCCTTCAAGATCCTTTAAGCCAAACGAGACCATTACGATAGCTGCAGGAGGATGGACTTTAAGCGTAATAGTACAGTTGGTCAGATCCGGGTCGACGCCGTACAGGAGGCTCCATCCGGAACTATAATCGGCTTCAGGTAAAGTTGGATCTCCCCATCCCATGAGCAGGACGGGTCCATCGGGATATTCCGGGTTTTGGGGATTACCGTCGCCAGGATACACCAATAGTTCCGGAGCAAGAAACTGGCTTGGAGGGATTGGTTTGCCTTCGACTAAATGTCTATCTCGAGAAAGCTCAAATTCTCGCCATTGAACGTCTGTCATTTCCCGGATGGAGTCATCTTCTTCGTTCAAGGGTTCCAGTAACTTTTGCCACTCTTGCATGGAATCTACCAGAAAGTAAGCACCGGAAAAAACCGTCCCAGGCAATAGCATCGCAAAAAGAAGCCCGATGACAAGGATACAATTTAAATTTTTTGTTTGTGTGTGTTTCATCTTAATATCTCCTTAAATAAATGTTTTTTATTGAGAATTGGAAAAAAAGGGGTTAAATCAGACTGCTCCATATATGTACCTCCAATAACGGCGACATCCCCAGGTCAGGACGATCTTGAGTATGACCGTACGAGGTCTCAAACCGCAATAGTTGTCATTGAAAACTGCTCTCATTACACATTATTCTCTTTGACTTAGATCGTTGTGACGAAATCTAAACATATTATTCCTGTGAAAAATGACGATGTGAAAGAGTCGATAAGAAGCTTGATGCAGAACGACTGAAATGAAAAATAAATTCAGCTCTGTATTTAGTAACGAAAAAGGTTTTCGAAGTCTCATTAGTTCACCCTTAACACAATATCAGATTATTGCGCATTTCTGTAGTTTGTCAAGGACTATTTTAGTATTAGACAGAAAATTGTGCAAAAATAGGGTTTCACTCGCATGCTTGAGCGTTTTAAAAGGCAGTGCCGCGAAAAAACCTTGTGCTCCAACTAGGAAAAATGTTAAAAAATACACGCACCTTTTCCCTTCCGGCCAGTACACCTTAAAAAGTAAAGGTGTCCTTTCTAAACGTCAATTATCTACTATATGATAAGTTACTGTAAAGAAATTTGCAAAATAGCAACCGAAGGTTCCGCTTGCATTGGCGAACTGGGTCAATTCCAGTTCAAAGGCTGCTGCCATGCCGCAACCGCCGCAGCCTCAAATTGTAAGGTAATATCCCACCGCGGTTTTTCACATCGTGCGCCGGAAAACACCCTTGCCTCGGTCGCTGCTTCTATTGCTGTCGGCGCCGACGCCTGCGAGTTCGACGTCCGCACAACCGCAGACGCCCGCGTAGTCTTAATGCACGATGCAACGGTAGACCGAACGACCAACGGTACTGGCGAAATCTCCAAAATGACCCTCGCCGTCGCCCAGTCGCTCGACGCAGGTTCATGGAAGGCCCCCGAGTACATCGGCCAGCCCGTCCCCTCGCTAGCCGACGTCTTCGAGCTTATGTCACCATCCACCCAGCACGCCGTCATCGAGATCAAAGACCCCGCCGCAGCCGAGCCAATAGTAACCCTCGCCCGCAAATATTCAATGATCCGTCGGACAACAGCTTTAAGCGAATCCCCCGCAACCCTCCGCAAGATCAAAGCCATGGGCCCGAATATTACCAGAGCGTTTCTATGCACAGCTTTCCCAAAAAACGTAAAAAGCCCAACCGACAAAACAGACTGGCTGATCGACCAGGCATACAAGGCATCAGCCCAGGTAGTAGACATAGACTACCGCTTCACATCCCCGGCAATGATAGCAACCCTCCACCACGCAGGCATCAAAATATGGGTATGGACAGTAAACGCCCCCCAGATAATGAGATGCCTGATCGACTGGAACATAGACGCAATAACAACAGACAAACCGGCAATAATAAAAACAACACTAAACACAACCCGGTAGGATGCTGAGCAAAGCGAAGTCCGGCAGTACTGACGGATTGGATATTCGTTTTTTTCACTTCTGCCTTTTTTAATCTTTTCTCTTATCTCTCTCTTTTCCGCGTTTTCCTCTGTGGCAAAATAACCGCCAGAAACAAAACTGCCATAAAAAAAGTTGTAAACCAAATTCGCCAAAACACTCATCCCGATATTTTAAAATTTTGATTTGTCATTTTGATTTTTTATTTATAATAATCCGCGGATAAAATATTCTTTAAAATTCTCAATTTTCTTCTTGACCAAAAGCCGGACATCTGCTATATTTCGATATATGTCGAAATATCGAACTAAAAAAATAGAAAAAAACGCCCAAATGTTCAAGGCCCTCTCTAACGTAAACCGCCTGCTGATCTTCCACCGTCTTTGCACCTGCTGCGACGCCGGGACCCATTGCAAGGGCCGAGGCTCACAGGTCAACTGCGTCAGCGACCTCGGCGAAGACCTCGGCATAGCCGCCTCAACGCTCTCGCACCACATGAAGGAACTCCGTAACGCCGGCCTCATAAAAATGGAAAGAAACGGCCAAAACATAGAGTGCTGGGTAGAACCAAAAGTACTAAATGAAATAACAAAATTCTTCAACGACCTGGCAAAAACAAAATAAAAGCCCGAATCGCCGGGATAAAACCGTAGGGGACCCCTCGTGGGTGCCCAAAAGCATAACGTGCCAGATAGCCTGACACCATACCGGCCAAAGGCCGGTGTAATTGGTTATTCGATATTCCTTGTTCAATATTGGATATTCGCTTTTTACTTCGTTATTCGATATTCCTTGTTCAATATTGGATATTCAAAAAAACGTAGCTTTTTTAATTGGCCAAACAAGCCCGAAAGCGCAGGGATAAAACGCTAACATTAAAAAATGGAAAACAAAATGCAAGACAAACCATCAAACAAAGGCCTCAGCCTTTTCGAAAAATATCTAACCCTATGGGTGCTTCTGTCCATCGCCGCAGGCATCCTCCTCGGCAAATTCGCCCCAGCCGTCGCCACATACCTCGACAGCCTTGCCATCTACATCGGCGACGCCCCGGTAGTCTCTATCCCAATCGCCATCTGCCTGTTCCTGATGATGTACCCGATCATGGTAAAGATAGATTTCGCCGAGGTACTAAAAGCTGGCAAAAGCATAAAGCCCGTATCCCTTACCCTCGTCATCAACTGGCTAATCAAACCGTTTACAATGTACTTGATCTCGGCATTTTTTCTGGGCACTCTTTTCCTCGCCTTCATCGGCCCCGACGCCGTCGACCATGTCAAGATGCCGATAGGCGTAGCCCTTGAAGTTGGCGATACATACGGCGACGGAACTGTTGTAATGCATGACAATGCAAAGATGCTCCAGGTCCCGCTGTGGAAGAGTTATTTCGCAGGCTGCATACTCCTGGGAATCGCTCCATGCACCGCGATGGTGCTCGTATGGGGATACCTCGCAAAAGGCAGCGGCGGTCACACACTCGTAATGGTAGCCGTAAACTCACTCATGATGCTGCTGTTGTACGCACCGCTCGGCGGCTTTTTGTTAAAGATGGGACACCTCCCCGTACCCTGGCAGGCACTGCTGCTGTCGATAGGAATATACGTCGCATTACCCCTTGCCGCCGGCTATTTCAGCCGAAAGTGGATCATAGCCCATAAGGGCATCGACTGGTTCAACCAAAAATTCCTCCACGTACTTACCCCCGTAACTATCAGCGCGTTACTCCTTACGCTTGTGCTGCTCTTTTCATTCAAGGGAGAGGTAATCCTTTCAAACCCGGCGACGATCCTCTGGATAGCCATCCCGCTTACAATACAAACGATACTAATTTTCGCGATAGGATACGCCGCCTCGATATTCATGAAACTCTCATACGAAGACGCCGCACCGTCGGCAATGATAGGCGCCTCGAACCATTTCGAGGTTGCGATTGCAACCGCGACAATGATATTCGGCCTAAACTCAGGCGCAGCCCTTGCCACTGTGGTAGGGGTGCTCATAGAGGTGCCGCTAATGCTGATGCTCGTAAAATTCTGCCTGAAAACAAAAGGTATTTTTAAACCCGAGCAGCCCGGCTAGCCGACGAATAAACAGGTTTATATTTTTAGGGAATACTTAATGACTAATGATGGGCTACAGAATATCGGCGGCACGTTGCCGTATAGTTTCAACACAATAGAATACCCCAAGGTGCCGGCGCAGCTTGACTGGGCCGATCGATTTGGCAGCTGGCGGTGCAGGTGGGGCGTCGACCGCATGCGGTATCTGGTTTCTCCGGGTATTTATGCTGTTGGCCAGCCGGTTGCAGAGTCTCCCGTTTTTGTTAGTGCAAACTACAAAATGAGTTTTGATCGCCTTAGAATGGAGCTAGCCGGTATCGACGCATGGATCATGGTTATCGATACCAAAGGCATCAACGTATGGTGCGCAGCCGGCAAGGGCACCTTTGGCACCGACGAGATCGTCAGGTGCGTTGAGGAATTTAAACTGGCCGATATCGTTTCGCATAAGTCCTTCATAATACCACAGTTAGGCGCACCCGGAGTAAGTGCCCACGCGGTGAAAACCCAGTGCGGTTTTAAGGTGGTTTACGGCCCGGTGCGGGCGGCCGATATTCCGGCGTTTATGGCCGCCGGCATGGCCGCCGATGCCGAGATGCGGCGGGTTCGTTTCCCGCTAGCCGACCGGGTGGTTTTGATACCTATGGATATTTTGATGTTGGCCAAACCGGTTGTGTTTATTGTCATGTTTTTTCTGCTGGCAGGGGGTTTTCACAAGCGAGGATTTTCTGTAAGTAATTGTCTGCACACCGGTTGCGCGTCGGCGGGTTTGTTTTTGCTGGTATACATAGCAGGGGGGATACTCGGGCCGGTGCTGCTGCCGATTCTGCCAGGCCGCGCATTTTCTGTTAAGGGGGTTTGGGTCGGTCTGGCGGTGCTGCTTGCGGGGTATTTATTGGGTTTCCGGCAGCTTGCCGGTGGTTTTTCGCTGGCTAGCTGGGCGCTGATAATGCCTGTCGTTTCCAGTGTGATTGTTATGAACTTTACCGGAACCTCGACATATACATCACTGTCGGGGGTTATGCGGGAGATGCGGATCGCCGTTCCGCTGCAGATCGTCGGCGCAGTGATTGGAATTGGTTTATGGATTACGAGTCTATTTGTTTAAAGGTGTAAATACATGTCACTAAAGTACTTACAAAATGTTGCAACGCTAGAGCTGGATACCGAAAAATGTGTCGGCTGCGGAATGTGCGTGACGGTTTGTCCGCATGCAGTATTCGTTATTGAAGATAAAAAGGCGATTATCGTCGAAAAGGACGCCTGCATGGAGTGCGGAGCGTGCCGGGAGAATTGCCCAGTGTCTGCAATTGCTGTAAGATCGGGGGTGGGTTGCGCTTCCGGGATTATTAATGGGTTCATCCGGGGGACAGATCCTACGTGTGATTGTGACAAAAACGGCGGTTGCTGCTGAAAAACGGCTACAATCTCAAGTATTATGGACAATGTAGACATTTTCCACCTATGGTTTGCCTTGTTTTTGTAGAGGTTGACTTTATTTAGACGTGTAACATCTCTTTCAGTTTTTTGTACGTTTTTTTGTTAGCCGCCAGCACCAGGTGGCTGCTTTTTGCTGCCTTCTCAATGTCATCTATCGGGAAGATCGGGGCCCCTTGAAGGTCAGTTACTATTCCGCCTGCGTTCTCAATTATAAGTGTTCCGGCGGCTATGTCCCATATCTTTGTTGTCGTCGTCATGCACCCTATCATCGATCCTTTTGCGACATATGCCAGGTGCAGCGCCGTACTTCCGAGGTTTCTGAACCTTGTCTCCTTTATCAGTCGTGCCACGGCGTCTGCCTGGTCGGGCTGGAAATGGCTGTCAATCCCGAAGCTGGAGTATTTGTCGATGTCGTCTTCGCTGGTATTGATCCTTGAAAAGTTCAGCTGGGCATCGGTGTCGGTCGCCGCGGTGTACATCGAATCGGTTGCAGGGTCGAAGATCGCCGCCACTACCGGCGATCCTTCATAGACGGCTGCAATGGATACCGCAAAATCGAGGATTCCGTGGGAGTAATTGTTTGTCCCGTCGATCGGGTCAATTATCCACCATATCGGTGTGGAACTGCGAGGCCGCTGCAACAGGGGCCCGCCATCCGGCCCTTCTTCGGCGACGAAACCGTGGTCGGGATAGTTTTCCTTAATCCGGTCTAAAATGATCTTCTGGCAGTTTCTGTCGGCCTGGGTGACAATCTCCGAACCATTTTTGATCTCAGGGGTAATATATTTGATGTCTTCCATGGCACGCTGACCCGCTAATCGGGCTGCGACAGTAGCTACTTCGAGCATTTTGCGTATTTCTGAATGTTCCAGAGGCATATTTTAATCCCTTTCGTCTTGACAATGTTTGTTATATTATTTATTTTATCGGAATTATGACTTCCAGCCAAGAGACAAAAAAAGAAAAATTGCATGCAAGGGCCTCGATTGTGTATCGGATCGTTGCCGGATGCATATTTGTAGTCATTGTGGGGTTTTTTGTTTATATGTTTCTTGGAGCCCGCGGCGTCATTGATCTGCGGTCTGAGTTTGGGATATGCGGGTTTAAGCAGTCTTATGGGCTTCCATGTCCGGGGTGCGGGTGGACGACGAGCACTTTGGCATTTGTACAGGGACGCATCGGTCAATCTTTGTATATTCAGCCCGCCGCAGCGGTTTTTTGCCTCGGAATTGCTATTTCGGGAGTATTTGCTTTACTTTCGGCAGCTTTTGGCATACGATTTTCATTTCTTGACCGGCCTTTCGGGATTATCGTAAAATATTTCGTTTTAACGGTTATAATTATTGTTGCCGGCGGGTGGGCCGTTACGCTTGCTCGTGCTATGGCCGATAGTCATTAGTTTATGGTCTATAGTCTTTAGTAGAGAAAACCGCCTTTCGGCAGGCTATTATATTTGGGAATTATTATGAGAAAAGTAATATTTTTTCTGTTTTTTGTTTTGTTATGCGGTGGGTGCGATATTGTCGGGTGGATTGTTAATCCCGGTCCGTATGACATTAAGGTTACCGCTGAATTTAAGATCAAGAGCCGGGCCAATGAGAAGGTTATGGTTTTTGTTGATCAGATCAGCGGCGCCGATGTGGGTATCCCTATGCGGGAAGATATTCGCGATGCTATCTGTGCGTTTCTGATTAACCGGGCAGGCGTAAAGAGAAAATACCTGGTTATCGAGTCCGAGGCAAATATAATTCGCAATTACGGCGCGGGGTATCGTAATTACGACGCGGTAAAGATCGCCTCCGATCTTAAGGCGGGTCTACTGTTATATACCCGGATCCTGGATTATAAACTTTACCCGAGCGCTCACAAGGGTTATTATACAGGTTCGCTGGATACTGCCAGTGTGATCTATGATGTCAGCCTGAAAAAGGTTGTCTGGCCGGCTGACGGTAAGCCAAGGGTAGTTCGTATGGAAGTTTTGACAGAAAGCAGGGGCGAAAAAGAGACTATTGAAAAACTGATGACCTCGACGGCACATGGTATTGTCAGGCATTTGTATAATATCAAGCGTCCGCATTTTAAGACTTCTTTGGAAAAAGTAACCTACTAGCTGCAACCGGCTTGGCGGCCGGTTTTAGATTTACTGATTATTAATTACGAATTAAGGATTCGGCCTTGTCGTCGAGATATTGATATGTATAAGATTTTGATTGCTGATAAGCTTGCACAGGAAGGTGTTGATCTTCTTGAGAGTATTGATGGTGTCCAGCCCGTTGTCCGGACCGGGATGAGCGAAGATGAACTTGTTGCCGTTATCGCTGAGTACGATGGCATCATTATCCGCAGTGCCACTACTGTCAATAAGCGGGTTATAGAGGCTGCGGCTAACCTTAAGGGTATTGCCCGGGCAGGTGTCGGGGTTGACAATATCGATATACCCGAAGCGACCAAACGCGGGATCATCGTTATGAATACCCCGGGCGGAAATACCCTCAGTGCCGCTGAGCATACCATGGCCCTTATGCTTTCGCTCAGCCGTAATGTTGTGCCGGCTTGTAACAGCCTCAAAGGCGGGGCCTGGGACCGAAAAAAGTATATGGGTAACCAGCTCAACAATAAGACGCTTGGCGTTATCGGTATGGGCAGGATCGGGATGGCTGTTGTTAAGATGGCCCTTGGTTTCGGGATGAAGATACTTGGCTATGACGCGTTTGCCGTCCCTAAAGAGGCCGAGAAACTTGGTATAGAGGTCGTCAGTGATCTGAACGAGATTTATAAACGCAGCGATTTTATCAGCCTGCACATTCCGCGTACTGAACAGACGGTCGATATGATCGGCGAAGAACAGTTTAAGATGATGAAGCCTACCGCCCGTATTGTTAACTGCGCACGCGGCGGGATCATCAACGAAGATGCTATGTATGACGCTTTGCAGGCCGGGACCATCGCAGGCGGTGCTCTTGACGTCTTCCCGAAAGAGCCGCCGGAGAATACTCGCTTTTCCGATGTTGCCAATTGCCTTGTTACTCCTCATCTGGGCGCAAGCACCGAAGAAGCCCAGGTCGAGGTCGCTGTCGAGGCCGCCCGGATACTTGCCGATGCCATCAGCGGCGGGGCGGTTAAGAATGCTCTTAACGCACCCGGCGCCGGTGAGCCTGCATCGCCAATAGTTACCGCTTATTCGGAACTGGCAAAACGTATCGGTACGATCATGAGCACGATCACGGTCGGGCCGGTTAAAAGCGTTGAGGTTCAGTATCGCGGTGCTATCGCCGCCGCTTCCGTTGGTGCGATCACTACAGCGTTTACTATCGGGTTGCTTCAGCGGCACTTTGACGTTCCGGTTAATATTGTAAACGTCGCCATGCTGGCCAAAGAACGCGGTATCAGCATCGACGAGACTACAAATACGGACTCCCAGGATATGCTCTCGACGTTTACCGCCAAGGTTGTCACAGATAAGGTTACACGGACCATTCGCGGGACGATATTCGGCGGCGATCTTATGCGTATTATCGAGATTGACGGCTTCGAGATCGAGATTACTCCCGAAGGCACTGTTGTGATCATCTATAACGACGATAAACCCGGCGTTATCGGTGTCGTCGGAACCGCTTGCGGAAAACACGGGGTGAACATCAATACGATGGGTGTAGGACACAAGGCCGAAGAAGGCAAGGCGCTTCTGGCGGTAAGCCTCGACAAGGTCCCCGGCGAAGAAGCGGTCAAGGAAATCGGAGGCCTTGAGTTCGTTAATGAAATTTACGTTTGTCAACTGGATTGATTCATGGGTCGTACGTAGCGCCGGCTTCCGGCCCACAGCTTTAATACTATCCCGGCAGGATGCCGGTGGTACGAATTTGTAAAAAAAAGGATATTTTTATTTATGGCAGCTAAAAAGAAGAAGAGTAGTGCCAGGCAGATGAGTTTTGCTTTTGCAAACGCCGAATCGAAACCAAAACGTAAAGGTAAGACTGTTAAAAAGGTTGTTAAGAAAGTTGTCAAAAAGAAGGTAAAGAAGAAGGTTGCAAAAAAGGCTGTTGCGGCTAAGCCAAAGCCTAAAGCAAAAGCTAAGGCTGCTGATAAGCCAAAGGCCGCCAAAAAGGCCGTTGTTAAATCTTCTGTCAGAAAGGCTCCGGTTAAGCGTAAGCGTACAGGGACTGCCGAGACGGCTGAGACTATGGCGGCAAAGCAGCGTGATATCAGTATCAGCGAATTCTTTGCCAAGAACCGTCATCTGCTTGGGTTTGACAATCCTCGTAAAGCTCTGCTTACCGCGGTTAAGGAAGCCGTTGACAATTCGCTTGACGCCTGCGAAGAGGCGCACATCCTTCCTGATATTACCATTACTATCAAGCAGGTTCCAAAGTCCGACAATAAGTTTACGCTTAAAGTTATCGATAACGGACCGGGTATTTTAAAAAGTCAGATACCTAATATTTTTGCACGCCTTCTCTACGGCAGTAAGTTCCACAGCCTCAAGATGAGCCGCGGCCAGCAGGGCATCGGAATCAGTGCTGCCGGTATGTATGGTCTGATCACCACCGGTGAGCCCGTTCAGGTTAAATCGCGAACCAACCCAAAGCAGCCCGCACATTATTACCGGGTTCAGATCGATACGGCGAAAAATAAACCCGATATCATTTCCGATGAGGAATGCGATTTCGAACTTCCAACCGGCACCAGCGTTACTATTACCCTGGAAGGGAAATACCAGAAGGGCCGCCAGTCGGTCGATGAGTATCTTTCTCAGACGGCGATAGCTAATCCGCATGCTTCATTTATTTATAACACTCCGGACGATAATGTTTTTGAGTATAAACGCGACAGCAAAGAGCTCCCGTTTAGCCCCATTGAGATCAAGCCGCATCCGTACGGCGTTGAGCTTGGGCTTTTGTTTAAGATGGCGCGTGATAGTTCTTATCCGAATATCTCCAAGTTTCTTAACAAGGAATTTTCGCGGGTCAGTCCGGCGCTGTCTAAAGAGATTCGCAAGAAGGCTGATATCCCCGCATCGGTTCGTGCCTCCAGGATCACCCTTGCCGATGCCGAACGCCTTCACAAAGCGATCAATACGACAAAAATTCGCAACCCCTCGACAGATTGTATCGGCCCCATCGGTGAGGATAATCTCATCGACGGATTGAAACGGGTTGTCGATGCGAGATTCTATTCCAGCTGCACCAGAAAGCCTTCTGTTTATCGCGGCAATCCATTCCTTATCGAAGCGGCACTAGCTTATGGGTTTAAGGATCCCAATAAGAAAAATGGCAAGAATGACGATCCCGACAAAGAACCGATGATGCGGGTTTCCAGGATCGCAAACCGTGTTCCGCTGCTGTATCAGCAGTCGGCAGGCGCGGTATTTAAGGCCGTCATGGATGTCAACTGGCGAAACTACGGTCTCAGCCAGTCGCGTGGTGCTCTGCCGCGCGGGCAGGTCATGCTCCTTGTTCATATCGCCTCGGTCTGGGTGCCGTTTACCTCAGAGAGCAAAGAAGCTATCGCCCATTACCCGGAGATCGTCAAAGAGATCAAGCTAGCCGTCCAGGAATGCGGAAGGAAGCTCGGGATATATCTCAGACGCCAGAAAAAGGCAAAACAGGAAGAGGCCAAACGCAGCTATATCAAGACGTACCTGCCCCCGATCGGCGAGGCCCTGAAGGATATACTAGACCTTAAGGATAAGCAGGTAGATAAGCTCGTCGCCACTCTGACCGATACGTTGGAGCGATCACGAAAGTTTTAGAATAGCGATTAGCATGGCATAGTGAAATTCCAAGGGGGGGGGTACAAATTGTACCCCCCCTTGGTATGATGAAGTGTCCGAAAAGATCGGACGGTTGAAATTATTATACGCCGCTGAGTTGTCGACACTTTGTCGACAACTGAAAATGCCCTCAGAGGGTGTAATACATCTTTAACGGTAACGACCGCGTGTGCTGAAGAACACCCTGTAAGGGTAGGGACAAATTGTCCCCCACCTTGACCGAAAGGGCAGTGGTGGTACGATAACAATGCCGGCAGGATGCCGGCGGTACGAGATATGGAGTTTTATTATGGCTGTTGAGTTGATTATTAGTGTTAGCGGGATGCGCGGTATTGTTGGCGTCAATCTTACCGCGGCTATTGCTGCTGAGTATGGTTGTGCTTTTGGGAGTATTCTCAAGAGTAAAAAGACCGGCTCCGAAAAGGTTAGTGTTTGTCTGGGTCGGGACTCTCGTCCTTCGGGGCAGATGCTTGCCGCGGCGATCACAGGCGGTCTTTGCTCGGTCGGGGTCGATGTCGTCGACATAGGGATCGTGCCGACGCCAAGTGTCGGGGTGATGGCTATGCATCTCGGCTGCGACGGGGGGGTTGTCCTTACCGCTTCGCATAATCCTATCGAGTTTAACGGTATCAAGCTGCTGCTGGATAACGGTATCGCTCCGCCGGTTGCCCTTGCCGAAGAGATCCGCCAAAGGTATTTCGATAAGGATTTTCAATTTGTCGCGTCCATCGATTGCGGTCATCTTTCATACAACGACCAGGCCGATGAGGTTCATATCTCCAGGGTACTTAAGCTCGCCGATAAGGACGCGATCGCGGCGAAAGATTTTAAGGTTGCCCTTGACAGCGTCAACGGCGCCGGCGGAAAAATCAGTAAGAAAATGCTTCAAGAGCTTGGCTGCGAGGTTATCGCGATCAATAATGAGATGACCGGGATATTCGCACATACGCCGGAACCGACGAAAGATAATCTTGTCGCCCTTTGCGGCGACGTCACGGCCGGCAACGCCGATGTCGGCTTCGCCCAGGACCCCGATGCCGATCGCCTTGCGATAGTTGACGCCGCCGGAAAATATATCGGTGAGGAATACACGCTGGCTCTTTGCGCCAAGTATGTGTTCGGCAAGATGAAGGGATCGGCTGCGGCTAATCTTTCGACCTCCCGGATGATCGACGATGTCGCGGCGGCTGCGGGCCAATGCAGCGTGATCCGTACAGCCGTCGGCGAGGCAAATGTTGCAGGCGCCATGGTTGCTAACGATTGCGTCATCGGCGGCGAGGGTAACGGCGGCATCATCGATCTTCGCGTAAGCCCGGTTCGCGACAGCCTCGTGGGCATGGCTCTTGTGCTGCAGTTGATGGCCGAAAGCGGTAAGAGTATCGCCGAACTTGTCGAAGAGATCGGCGGATATTATGTCGATAAGGCTAAGATCGCCGTCGATAAAACAGTCGCGGCGAAGATTATCCAAAAGGCCAGGGCCCAATTTGCCGATGCTAAGGTTGATACGACCGACGGATGCCGGTTTGATTTTGATGACGGGTGGCTGCATCTGCGAAGCAGTAATACCGAGCCTGTTATGCGGATCATTGTTGAGACGAAGACCGCCGAACAGGCCGGAAAGTACATTAAGATTGTTGATCGGATACGTCAAGAGATAACGGGGTAGTTCGCAAGGGGTATTGTGATGTGCCGCCCGGATTTGATATTTTTTTAAAAGAATAGACGGCCAATGCGAGAGCAAAAGTTTGAAAATGATAATAAGCGGATTCGCCGGGTTACTTACCTTGGCATCGTCGTCAATGTTGCCCTTGCTGTTGTTAAGCTGGCAGTTGGAATGGCTGCCGGTTCGATGGCACTTTTTGCCGACGGCGTTCATTCGTTTTCCGATCTGGCTACAGATGTTGCGGTATTGCTTGGAGTCAGTTTCGGTTCCAAAGGGCCTGACAGTAAACATCCTTATGGACATGGGCGTATCGAGACGTTTTCTTCTGTGTTTGTGGCGCTTGCGCTTGTCTTTGTCGGCGGGGCGATGATCTATAAAGCGTCCAGGTGCATCGCCGGCCTTGATTCCGGTATAGCCAAGGAGTTTGTCCTTGGCCCGGGGGTTGTTATTGTCGCTGTGATCTCGGTTTTGTCTAAAGAGGTTTTATACTGGCTGACGAAGATGGTCGCGGTCAAATCGCATAGTACCGCTCTGTACGCAAACGCCTGGCACCATCGCAGCGATGCACTTAGTTCTGTCGCGGTTCTGGTGGGGTTTGCCTCGATCAGGTTCGGCTATGTTTATGGCGATCAGCTTGCCGCAGTCGCGGTAGGGTTGATGATTATGCTGGTTGGTATTAAGATAATGGGAAAGTGCTTTGAGGAATTTTCCGAAGGGGCCGTCGACAGTGGAACAATCGACCAGATCACCCGGATAATCGAATCGAATGAGAAGATACTTAAGTGGCACAAGCTAAGGACACGCAATGTCGGGCGGGAGGTTTTTATCGATATGCACATTCTTGTCGATGCCGGGCTAAATATCGTTGAGGCCCATGATATTGCCGAGGAACTTGAAGACGCCATGCATAAGCAGATCGTTCGCCCGGTTAATATCACGGTCCATGTCGAGCCGGATGTCGACAAGCCCTGCGGATAATTCTACACCGGTGTGATTTCCCAGCTTCTTTTTGTCTTTTTTGTTAGTGTGTAGGCTCCGCTTAGGATTTTTGCTTTTATTTGGATTTGCAGCATTTCGCCGGTTTTGCTCATTATCGAGTATGTTCCCTTGTCGGCAGTTGTTACATTTCCTGTCCCCTTGTTTACAGCGCCCTCGTAGCTCAGGAATTTTATCGGGTGGTCGAATATTTTTTCTGCCATTGCCGGGGTAGTTTTCAGATCATCCGGCGGGATATGTATTCGCCATGTCAACAAAATCCCTTCGCTTTCGAGCATGAAATCGAAGTGCACATCTTTTGCTGTGGTATGCTTTAGTATTACGTAGCGAGAATTTTCTGGAAGAGTCATTTGGATTAGCATTAAGCAATTAGCGATTAGCTTGGAGTTTGGGATCAGGCTTCTGTTTGTGCCAGGAGTGCTACCAGGTCTGCTCGTGGTCCTTTTTCGCCATCCTTGAGCTCGAATATTACTCTGTCGCCTTCGTTGAGAAATGTGCCTTCCTGTTTGAGGCTTGTGTAATGTACAAAGACATCAGGCCCTTCTCCAAAAGCGATGAATCCGTAACCCTTTTTTTTGTCGTACCACTTAACATTTCCTTCGGGCATAATAAACTCCTGGAATTTTATTCAGTATAAAACCTTCCTTGGCATTTCTGAATAGCAGGGTGCATTTCAAATAAGTGGACTGGATTCTAATCCCGCAATTATTATTTGATATTTCCGGCAGCAACCGACATTGTGAGTTTTTCTTTTAGAAGCCTTCCCATTTTGAACTTGACAGTTCTTTTTGGCGGTACGTTAACTTTTTCCAGAGTTCTTGGATTTTGTGCTTCTCGTGCTGCTCGTGTTCTTGTCTCGAACACCCCGAAATCTCTGAATTCGAGTCTGTTGTCGTTGGCCAGTTCGTTTACAACTTCATCTAAAAATGACTGAACTATTCTTTTAACAACTACTCGTTTTGCCTGTGTGGTGTCCGCAATTCTATCGATGAGTTCTTTCTTTGTAACTGTTGCCATTGTCTACCTCAACCCTTCAGGAGTAAGTTAAATTATACACCCTCGTACTATCGCAGGCATATTATTGTCGCAGGTAACTCAATACGATCTGCTTTGATACTACGTTTTTTTGAATCAATTAACTAACACAAGTTACTATATAGCAAAGACTTCTAATCGGCAAGGCTTTTTTAATTTTTTTTTTCATGTTTTTTTCTGGGGGCTTTTTTGGGGTGAAAACGCCGTTGAAAAGCGGTTTTATTTTTATTCGGACCTTTTAGGCAGTTCCATCAGCAGGTATTCCTGAGTCGGTGATGCCCGTCGATTATGCTTGTTTGAGGAAAATCTGCTTAAAAAGTTATTACTTTCTTGACGTTGCATGATATTGTTATCATAATATTAGGTTTAAGGTGTATTTTTGAAGGGTTTAAATTGTCTGACAAGAGTTTGAAAAAAGAAACAGGTACCCGCGGCGGAAAACTTGCCGGTATTTACGGTACTGCCGAATGGTTTATAACGGCCATCTCGGTCACACTTGTTTTTATAGTTTTCCAGATGCAGGCCTATACTATTCCAACCGGCAGTATGGCCGATACTCTTAAGGGGGCTCATTTCAGATTGCGCTGCAGTCAGTGTGCGTATGGATTTGATTTCAATTTTCATTCCAACCGTTACACAGATATTGGCGTCCCCGAGAATAAGACTCCTGGCGGTAATGTTGATATTCGTCCGGAAGCGCCGCGTTGTCCCAACTGCGGCTTTTATCAGGATATCACGAAAAAGGATATTATTCTCACACCCGGCCAGATTGGCCTTACGCCGGTGATGAAGGGAGACCGGATATTTGTTGCAAAGTGCATCTACCAGTTCACTGACCCAAAGAGGTGGGATGTTGTTGTGTTCAAGAATCCAACAGGCCCGAGGATCAACTATATTAAACGTATGATCGGTTTGCCCGGCGAGGAGATCGAGATAATCGACGGGGACGTTTATGCCGACGGCCGGATAGCTAGAAAGCCTCAAGGCGTTCAGCAAGAGCTTTGGATGTGCGTTTATGATAACGATTATCAGCCTGCCAGACCTAGGCAAAAGCGTTTTAACGGTCATGCGTGGTCCCAGCCTTTCG
Source organism: Planctomycetota bacterium (assembly GCA_019456225.1). GTDB lineage: Bacteria > Planctomycetota > Phycisphaerae > Sedimentisphaerales > Anaerohalosphaeraceae > VRUI01. Next base: position 43,481 of record VRUI01000032.1, read on the forward strand.
TTAACGATATTAATTCTAATGGTGAAAAATCGAAGTGGAATCTTCAATCTGACGAGCCCACTGTTTTTAGTCTTTCAAGTGATCCGGGCGAGATCAACAATATAGTTTATGATACGTCGTTGGGTAATGATTTCAAGGCGACTTATGCTTATGATCCACCGCATGAATATACTTACATGCCGATATGCAGCGATCTTATGGTCAGATTTTATGTTCGCAAGGATGCTGAGAGCGTTGTCGGCGTAGATATGAGTAAGTATGGCAAACGTTACAGGGGTTGGGTTGAACCTTCCGGTGATATGGTTGTCGGGTATTTTGACGATGACGGCAAGCTCCTTGAGCTCGGCAGGGAAAGTTCCGGTATCGCAGGTGACGATTCCAGGGTGCTGTTGTGGTTTGCCAATGTTGACCATCAGCTTGTACTCGAGTATGGCGATGAGAGGCTTGCTTATGACCTTGGCGACAAGCCAGGCAGTCTCGGTGAGCGTAAACAACTTATGCCGAGGGTATCAATATTCGGAGGTGGTGAGATCAAGCTTTCGCATGTTGGTATTTTCCGGGATATCCATTATATTGAGCAGACTCAGCTCCGCCAAAGAGATGGCAATATTGTTGGTGGTACTCGTGCAAGAGAAGGGCATCCTTTTAAACTTTATGACGATCAGTTTTTTGTTCTTGGCGATAATAGTCCTGCAAGTCTTGATTCCAGGTATTGGGCAACACCAGGGCTTGGCAACGGTGATACGCAATATCGTATGGGTACGGTTCCGCGGGATTATCTTGTCGGCAAGGCGTTTTTCGTGTATTGGCCAGGCCCGTTCAGACCCAGCGATAAGTTTATAAGGATAATTCCGCATGTACAGGGATTGAAGCTAATAAAAGGCGGTGTAAGGACTGAGAAAAGCGAATAGCCAATACCCAACAAGGAATATCGAATTATGAAGTTAAAACGGCCTTACGGCCGAGACTTTTTTTACCGCTAAGGATTGGCGGCTTAGGAATATTTATGGATAATGTTGAAAATACTGGCGAGTTTGTTGAGAGACGTTACAGCAGCACTTTGACGGGGATCGTCAATACTGTTCAGTGGGTTATAATTGCCCTTATACTTGCGTTTGTGTTTCGTGCGTTTATTATGGAGGCATTTCGTATTCCTACCGGAAGTATGGCTGAGACATTAAGGGGGGCTCATCATCATCTTCGTTGCCAAAAGTGCGGCTATAAGTCAGATCTCGGTGCCGATGAACCCGGAAGCGGCGGGCCAAAATGTCCCAGTTGCGGCTTTCTTGACGAGACCCCGATAGCAAAACCGGCTTCTAACGGTGACCGTATACTTGTTCTTAAATGCATCTATCAATTCACCGATCCCAAAAGGTGGGATGTTGTTGTCTTCAAAAATCCCCACGATCCCAGTGAGAACTATATCAAGCGTATGATCGCTCTGCCTGGCGAGACTATCGCTGCACTTGACGGAGATTTTTACGTCGATGGAAAGATATTAAGAAAACCGCCAAAGGTGCAGCGTGAGATGTGGATGCCGATCTATGATAATGATTATCAGCCTGTCATCACGAAGGGACAAGCCGGCGATGATGCCGCCAGTTTTCACTGGAAGCAGCCGTTTGTCGGAGAAACCGGCTCGCAGTGGAGGATGAATCTTTTTGAGACAACTTATTTTACGCTTGAAAGCGACCCTTCCAGTGAACATACGATTGCTTACGATGCGGATTTGATCGAAGATTTCAGGGGGTATTATGCTTATAACCAGACTATACAGTATAGCACCGAGCCGCTGTGCACCGACCTTAAGGTTCGTTATTATGCTCATCTTAAAAGCGATGCCGGCTTTACCGGGGCCGCTGTTCGCAAATATGATTCGCTGTACCGCGGTCGGGTCAGTTTCAGCGGTGAGATGATCATCGAGAAGGTCACCGCCGATGAGGTAGCCGTTGTTGCAAGGAAAGATGCCGGTTCGTTCGATTCTTCCAGGGGAGTTTTCTTTGAGTTTTCTGTTGTTGACAGGCAGGCGATATTGCAGTTTGGCAAAGATAAGCTTAAGTACGAACTCGGCCAGAGGATCGAGGACCTTAGCTTTGTCGAGACAAAGGGGCCCCTTGTTGAGATTAGCGGCGCAGGTAACCTCAAACTTTCACATGTCGCCGTTTTCAGGGACACTTATTATACCGATAGACAGTCAAAACGACCCCGGCCGGGGAAACCTTTTAGCATAGGCGAAGATGAGTTTTTTGTATGCGGTGATAATAGCCCCCATAGCTATGACAGCCGCAAGTGGTATGACCCTGGTAAAGGCAATAATGATAAGACTTACACAGCCGGCATCGTTCCGAGGGATTATTTAATGGGCAAGGCTTTTTTCCTCTACTGGGGAGATGCCTTTAAACCGCTCGGAGCTAACATTCCGATCATACCAAATTTTTCAGAGATGAAGACAATTTACGGCGGAAGCGACGACCAACTATAGGCCCATCCCTTACCGGTGCCCAAAAAGAATGTCATGTAGCTTGCGTTCCACACTTCTGTTTGCGCCATCTAAGCTGTTTATAATTGGTTATTGGTTATTCCTTGTTCGTTATTGGATATTCAAGTAGCAAAAGCGAATAGCCAATACCCAACAAGGAATATTAAATGATGAAGTAAAAGCTCAAGCTGTTTATAATTGGTTATTGATTATTCCTTGTTCGTTATTGGATATTCAAGCCGCAAAAACGAATAGCCAATATCCAACAAGGAATATTAAATGATGAAGTAAAAGCTCAAGCTGTTTATAATTGGTTATTGGTTATTCCTTGTTCGTTATTGGATATTCAAGCCGCAAAAGCGAATAACCGTAGGCTAGGTCACGGCCGCAATGTTCCTGCGAGCATCCTGGTCACCCATCTACCGAATCGCCTTTTTTGTTACTGATATCCCGGGCGATCAGGGATAATCCCCAGAGAATTGCGCCTGAGATAAACCGTATAAGGTGGAAATTTCATCTTTTAGGAAATTACCCTCAAGAATAAAACTCTATCTGGACGATTTTGCCGGAGTTAACGGTATCAAGTATAATTTTATGGGGGCAATTATGGCCAGTTTTCTAAGAAAAACATCGGTTTTCTGGGGGTGTGTATTAATATTTGCTTTTGGAGATATCTGCAACGCCGATTATTACAGTGATCATTTTATGGACTACAATACCAATGATTCGCGGTATCACCTCAAAAATTACTCCGGCGATCTTAAGACAATGCCGAATCTGCTCGGCGATTGGCGAAGTCGCCGAAACCAGATGGCCGAGCAGGGCATTATTTTCGAAGCCGGGATCACAGGTGTGGTCCAAACAAACACTCACGGCGGGACAAATACAAGCAAAACGGCGAGTTCAGGGGGTTCTGCGGACTACTGGCTGATGTTCGATACTGAGCGGCTGGGTTTCTGGCCGGGCGGTCTATGGACATTCCACGCAGAGACGCTCTTCGGGCAAAATGTCTTCAGGCATGTCAGATCCGTAATGCCGGTCAGTCATGACGCTCTCTTGCCGCGGCCCGACCCAGGCCTTACGACTCTTTCGGAGCTCTACCTCACCCAGTATTTCGGCTTCGATCTGAGCGTAACTGTCGGCAAGGTCGATCCGTCGAACCTGGCAGATAAAAATGCGTTCGCAAACGACGAGAGACGCCAGTTTATGAGTACCGCCTTAACGAGCAACCCGATCCTGTTCCCTTTGGCCCAGTATACCGCCCTTGCCGTTGCTGCCGAGTATAAGCCTTTAACGTGGGTGTCTATGTCTTTCTTTGCCCTTGACAATAATGCAACTGTTACCAGGTCAGGCTTTGACACAGCTTTCCAGTCGCCGCAGGGCACTACCCTCGGCACCGAACTTGCTTTTAAGGTCGAGCCATGCGGCTACAAAGGCACCCAGAGATTTGGTTACGCCTACAGCAACAGGGACTTCAACAGGCTCGATCCGGATTTCAGGGTTAACCTCCCAGCCGGCGCCGGTTCGGGCAAAAAGCGGGACGACTATGTTTTATGGTACAACTTCGACCAGTACATTTTTACCGAAAAGGATGACCCAACCCAGGGCATCGGTCTTTTTGGGCGTTATGGTTATTCAAACGGAAAAGCCAACGTCCTTGACGAGTTCTATAGCTTTGGTATCGGTGGCAAGGGTATCGTCGAAGGGAGAGACGACGATACCTTCGGGCTAGGTTACTATTATGCCGGAGTAAGCAATGATTTTCCGAAAGCAAATAACCTTAGCCATGAGGAAGGTATCGAGATTTACTATGCCGCACAAATGACAAAATCGGTTCAGGTCACTCAGACTTTGCAGTGGATCGGTGATCCCGGTGCAGGCGGCATCAAGACCAACGGCGATGCAGTCGTCCTGGGGCTAAGGCTGCAGATCGACTTTTAAGTTGAGCGATTAGCAATTAGCGATAAGCCAGCAGCAAACACTAACAGCGGTTAATGTTTGCTGTTTTTTTTTATCTTAAGTTTGCTTGCATTATCGACGAAAAAGTAATCTGCGTTATGCGGGAGGTTTAATAAACTTTATGGTTTACTGTTAAAGTATGAATATGAGGGGTATCAAATGAATGAGAAAACTCAACACCTTAAAAAAATGGCGCAGGAGAAGCTCTCCTGTGTTAATGAATACATCGAAAAAGCAAAATCCGAGCTGGATGCCTGCTTTGATAAGTGCAAAGAGGACGTTGACGAGATGGTCGGTCAGTTGAAAAATGAGCTTGTCGAGAAAAAACACCAGGCCGATGTCAACAAAACAAAACTTGAAAAAACGGTAAGAAAACAGAAAGAAGCGATCGGAGCGAAAGTAACAGAGATCAAAGAAAGGGTCGGATCCAAGAAAGAAGATAAGGTTATGAAAAGGGTATTGCTAAAAGCCGACAAAGCTGAGAAACATGCCGAGATATGCATGGATTATGCCTCTGTTGCCGTAGTAGAAGCGGAACTGGCGTGTCTCGAAGCGGCACAGGCCAGGCACAAGGCCGAAGATTTAGTCAAATCCGAAGCTTGATCCGATCGTGCCGGGATAAAAAATTAATAAAAAAATGTAATCCAATTAAGTAACACGTTTATGTAACCGAATAAGCTTTTAGAATAAAAACCGTCTATTGGGGGCGAGTTAATAAAGTTTCATCAAAAATGGGGGCACAAAATGAAGAAAAATGTATTTAGACCAATTGTATTAATGATCGTGGCAATTACTTTAGCTAGTTTGTTTGCCGGATGCCAACCGGCTCCGATTGCCAAAACAGGGTTTCTCAGTGACTATTCACATCTGACTAAGGGCTCGTGGGAGGACTGGGGTTATATGAACGGCGCGGAACTCGCAAAGTACCAGGGCTTTATCGTTGAACCTGTAAACCTCCACTTCCACTCTTATGCGACGGGAACGACCGATTATGAAACAGGCAGACTCAGCCAGCAGGACATTAGCGAACTGACCGCCTATATGCATGCAAAGGTTTCCGATGCGGTCGCAAAGTCTGGTAACTCTGTAGTGTACCGCTCCGGTCCGCGCGTTGCGAGGATCAGGATCGCCATCACAGACATCAACAGGTCGACTATGACAAGCCACTTCCCAGTAGCCAGGACAACCGGCTCAGGAGTTGGAGGCGCCACTATAGAAGCTGAGATACTTGATTCGACGACCGGCGATCAGATCGCAGCGACCGTTGAAGCACAGAAAGGTTTCAGGATCCCATTGGCAGGCGTAAGAGACTGGAGCTCGGCCAAGCAGGCAATGGACACATGGGGAAACGATTTCCGCAAAAGACTCGTCGATGTTCGCAAGTGCAATTGAGTTAAAAAGACCGGTCGGTCAGACTATAAACTTAAGACTTCAAATAAGGCCTGGCTAAAATGCAAAAGCATTGCGCCAGGCCTTATAGTCGATAGTCGATAGTCGTTAGTTTTTAGAGGGGGATCTGTTGAAATGAAATGGCTGGTTGCTTTATGTCTTTTGGTTTTGACATTTCTTTTTTTTGGCTGTGGTCGCAATGGCAGCAATGGCGAAAATAAAAATTCCATTTCCGGCGTCGACTATTATTCCGAAAGCGAGCTGCGGCAGTCTCTTGACAAATTTGAAGAGTTCTTTGCAAGCACCATAACAGATGCCGCCGACGAGATCGACCGTCTTTCCGGCGATTCCAGGCCCCGCAGAAGTACACTTAAGCTGCGAAGTGCTGCCATTAAGGCGTCCGGTGCGATGCTCAGACAGCAAGACCCGCTTACCGCTTTTGTCGATATCTGGGTGTTGTCGGCAAGGCTCAGCAGGTATTTTCAGGCCGGCAATGGAAGCAGATCGTTCGCCCCGAACCAGCATGTGGTGATCGAAGCGGTAAAAAAAACAGAGTCCAGGATCGAAAGCATCGCCCAGGAATATCTCGACAAAGAAAACTTCGAAAAAACCCGTCAAAAAGTCCATGAATTCGCAAAGACAAATCCGATCAAGCCCGATCTAAAAGAAATTATTCTCTATGCCTCCCAGGCCTACCAGGGCCGGCCAAACCCGTTCGAGGAGATCATTACTCTGCCGCTTTTGCCGCTGACTATGGTCAACGGTGTCACAGAGACCGTTACCGGCGCCGGAAAGATGGCCAAATCGGCCGACCATATCGCAGACACCGTCGAAGCTTTTCCAGAGTCCGCCCGCTGGCAGCTGCTGATGCTCCTGTATGACATAGAAAAACTCGACACCGTGAAAACTACCGTAAAAAGCTTTGAGGGTTTTTCAAAGAGCGCATCCCGCCTAGCCGCCTCAGCTGACCAACTTCCGGAAAAACTGCGTTTGGAAATCGTCGAGTTGTTAAAGCAGATCGAAGAAACATCGCCCAATATTCGCAAGACCCTCCAGTCAGCCTCCAATACCACGGGCAATATCAAAGAGGCCCTGAAAACAGGCGGCGAACTAACCAGATCGATCAATCTCACTTCCGAAAAAATTCAGCTCACAGCCGCTGCATGGCAGTCGGCGGCCAGGGCAACCGATGCCGCAATTTCCAGGATGATAGAATTTAGAGGACCTGATGAAGAAGAATTTGATATAGCCGCTTACAAAGAAACGGCCCGCCAGTTCAATGACCTCGCCGGCAAGATCCCCGAGATATTCCAACAAGCCGACAAATTCACAAAAAAACTAACCAGAAGAATAGCATTTTTAATAGTAATATTTTTCACAATGACAATAGCATTAACACTAACAATAATCCGAAAACAAAAACCCAAACAGAAGCCCGAAGCGCAAGCGCAGGGATAAAAACGCTAACGCAATAAGTAAAACAAACAGAAGCCCGAAGCGCAAGCGCAGGGATAAAAACGCTAACGCAATAAGTAAAACAAACAGAAGTCCGAAGCGCAAGCGCAGGGATAAAAACGCTAACGCAATAAGTAAAACAAACAGAAGCCCGAAGCGCAAGCGCCGGGCCAAAACGTTAACACAATACAAAAACGCCGACTGGCTTGCTCTGTAGAAAACCTACCCCCAAACTGTCATTCCCGCGAAGGCGGGAATCCATTTTTAGCAATTTACACAGTTATATAATGCAATACCGATTGCTGCAATCCTCTATTGCTATTGTTTTCTGGAAAGAATAATTGCCTTTAGCTTTGCATGCATTGTTGAAGATGACCAAACAAGTGTACCCGGAAATTAAAGGCTCCTGGGGGGTGTTGAAAAAGTCGGCTATTTGACTTTTCGCCCCAATTTTGCTACCCGGCCATTTTCCAATTTAATTTCTTG
>VRUI01000033.1 GCA_019456225.1 Planctomycetota bacterium
GTTGACGAAGCCATTGCCGTAGGCAATCGGTGATTTTATTTTGGCGGAAATGACATTTCGATTTATGAATGGTTCCCAGCGTAAAGCCAGAACTTCGCTTTGGTCAGCATCCTAGCGGGGTGTGATTGGCCCGGCGCTTGCGCTTAGGGCTTCTGTTTGGTGTGCGGTTTTGTTGATCATTAAAGATGAAATTCTTAAACGTGAGGTTGTTGCTGTTTGCGTTTGGGTTCATTGTATTTGTTCGTCTGGGTCCCCGCCTTCGCGGGGATGACAAGTTTTTTTGTTTTTTGATGCGGGCCTTTGGCCCTTTCCGGCTACCGCGGGGGTAGGGGGTTACGTGGTTTGGAAACGGGCTGACGGCCGACACTATTATTACTAAAACAGACACCACGCAAACTCTTTAATTGCAGTGGTTTACCGTGTTTTTCGGGTCGTTTTCGTTCAGTTTGAGTAAGTAATAAGTCGGAATATTGCCATATCTTGCTTAAATTGAGTGTTTTGTTTTTTTTCTTAAAAAGATGTTTTCAAATTCGTTTGTTTCTATATAATAATGGTTCGAGGTTAATACTTTTTGATTTGTTGAATTTGTGGGGATCGGCATCAGAGTACGGCAACTTTAATTGTATGGTTTTTGGAGCGAGACTATGGATGAAGTTTGCAAGACAGGAGCAGATCGTGCGGGAAAGGTAGAAGTACTCCGCAAAAAGGGTAAGCCCTTTTCTGCAAAGGACATGACTTTTCAGCTTGCCAGTATTACAGAACAGGTGATTGATTCTGTTATCTCTACAGATCTTGATTTCAAGATCACCTACGTAAACAGTGCCTTCGAGAAGAAGTATGGATACAGCCGCGGCGAAGTGATTGGACTGTCACCTGGTATTTTCAATGGCGATGCCGATTCTGAAGAAATTCAAAATGAAATTTATCAAACTGTTTCTGCCGGCGAGGTCTGGAAGGGTGATATTTCTAACCGCAGGAAGGACGGCAGCACATTTCTTTGTGAGCTTACCATTTTTCCCTTGAAAGACGAAAATGGAAACACTTTCGCTTATACAGGGATACAGCGTGATGTCACAGCACGCAAGGAGGCTGAGGAGGCATTGAAACGCCATAGTCTGCGCAGCGATGTTTTGCTTAAGCTTAACAAAATGAGAGATGCTTCCAAGGAGCAGATTCTTGACTTTGTTCGTGAAGAGGTGATCAAGGTCACTGAAAGTGAATTTGCCTTTCTGGGTTTTCTGAGTGATGATGAGTCGATAATGAAAGTAGAAAGCTGGTCAAGTGGTGTAATGGCCAAATGTGCAGTTGCCGACAAACCGATGCAATTCCCCATATCGAAGGCGGGTTTATGGGCAGAAGCGGTCCGGCAAAGGAAAGCGGTTATTATCAACGATTGTTCCGGGCCGCAAGCGGCTAAGAAAGGTTTTCCGGCAGGGCATGTTTCAATAAACCGATATATGTGTATTCCCGTGTTTGAAGGGGATCGAATTGTTATGGTTGCAGCAGTGGCTAACAAGGAAGGAATTTATGACGAATCAGACATTCGCTCGCTGTCGTCTATGATGAACGATGCATGGGGTCTTTTCCGGCAAAAGGAGGCTGAGGATGCACTTCGCTTTTCTGAAGATAAGTTTTCAAAGGCGTTTCATCGCAGTCCCGATTCAATAGCTGTTACAAGTATTGAAAGCGGTCGGTTTATGGAAGTTAATAAGGGATTTGAGGAGATGAGCGGTTACAGCCGGGATGAGGTTATCGGGAAAACTACTTTAGACATAAACTTATGGCAAAATCCCGACGAACGTAAAGCCATGTTAAAAGAGTTTAGTGTCAAGGGCAGTATTCGAGACTATGAAATACAAGGAGTTTGTAAAAATGGAGATATTCGTGAATTGCTGATTTCCTGTGAGTTAATCGAGATATATTCTGAGCATTGCCTGCTTTCTATTACCCGAGATGTTACCGAACACAAGCGGGCAGAGGAACGGATTGAAGGCCTCGCTAAATTCCCTTCGGAAAATCCTAACCCGGTACTAAGGGTCGATGACGACAGTAAACTGCTCTATGCAAACGATGCTGCGAAATCACTCCTTGCGGAGTGGGGCTGTAAAATCGGCGAAAGAGTCGGAAGCGACTGGCAAAATATTATCGCAGATGCCTTACAAAAAGGGACCGAACAAATAACCGAAATCGAGCATGATGGAAAAGTTTTCTCCTTCGCCATTGCTCCAGTCGTTAATGCAGGCTATACAAACTTATACGGAAGAGATATTACCGAACGCAAGGAGGCTGAGGAGCAATTGGAGGTCGCTAAGGAGCGTGCTGAGGCAGCTAATGCCGCCAAGGGTGATTTTCTTGCTAATATGAGTCATGAGATCCGTACACCTATGAGCGTTATTGCCGGATTTGGCGATATTCTGGCGTCTGAGGAACTTACGAAGCAGCAAATGGCTTATGTTGAGCTTATTCGTAATGCGGGTAAGTCATTGCTGGTTATCATCAATGATATACTGGACTATTCGAAGATCGAGGCGGGTAAGCTTGAGATTTATTTGTATGAGCATCCACTGAAAGAGATCGTTGGTGATGTTGAGAATATGATGCGCCGGCTTGCGACTGATAAGGGTCTGGAGTTTGAGGTTGTCTGGGGTAAGGGATTGCCAGAGATAATCGAAACGGATCAGGTTCGTGTTAATGAATGTTTGGTCAATCTTGTCAGCAATGCAATAAAGTTTACGGATGATGGTTTTGTTTTCCTGAAAGTTTCGATGGTCGATCGCGATGGCGAACACTTTATTCGGTTTGATGTCGAAGATAGCGGTATCGGGATACCGGCAGAGGATCAGGAGCATATATTTGACTCTTTCAGTCAGGTTGAGAAAGGGAGCACTCGTAATTTTGGGGGTACGGGGCTTGGTCTTGCGATAACCGGGCAGCTTGCCGGTTTGCTTGGGGGGAGTGTTTCTCTTGCGAGTGAAGAAGGGAAAGGTTCGACGTTTACGCTGGTTATCCCGGCTGGGGCCTGCGCCGGGAGAGATAAACCCGGGGAAAAAAAGAAATGCGGGCGTAAAATAATTGAGGTTAAAAAAGCGAGGCCGAAGTTTTCCGCCAATGTGCTTGTTGCCGAGGACCACGAAGGGTGCCGGATGATCGTTCGGAAAATGCTTGAGCTGTACGGGCTGAAGGTTACGACAGCTAACGACGGGAAAGAAGCAGTCAGAAAGGTGCTGAAGGGGAAATTCGACCTTGTGTTTATGGATGTTCGTATGCCGGAGTATAATGGTTTTGAGGCGACTGGGATATTGCGCCAAAATGGGGTGAAGATTCCGATAATCGCGTTGACTGCGCATGCGATGGAAGGCGATCGGCAAATGTGCATCGAGGCGGGGTGTAACGATTATTTGTCTAAACCTGTGGAGCGTGATAAGCTTCTGGATATTCTGGGGGATTATGTGGTGGGAAAGGTGGGAAAGGTGGGAAAGGTGTGAAAGGTGGGAAAGGTGAGAAAGGTGAGAAAGGTGAGAAAGGTGTGAAAGGTGTGAAAGGTGTGAAGGTGTGAAGGTGTGAAGGTGTGAAGGTGTTGTTTTTTTGTTTGGTTTCTGGTATTATTGGCTTGCCTGGTTTTGGCGGGCCTTTTTTGTTTTGTCTGGATCGTTTTTTATGAATATTTCTGAATTTGATTTGAAGTTGTATGAGCCGAGCTTTGAGGCGTTTTGCTCCGGCAAACCGGCTGAAAGCCAGGTTGCCGTTATGATGAGCGGCGGGGTTGACAGCAGTGTTGCGGCTTATCTTTTGCAGCAGGAGGGGTTCGATGTCGTTGGGGTTACTATGCGGATTCCGGTGGCTTGCGGGGTTAGCTCGCGTGGGTGCTGCGGAGCGGATGCGGCTTATGTTTGCGGACAGTTGAAAATGCCGCATTATTTTGTCGATGTTACCGAGGCGTTCAATGTGCTGGTTATCGACGCTTTTCGCAAAGCGTATTCGCAAGGCCGTACGCCTAACCCTTGTGTTGACTGCAACTCGATATTGAAATTTTCTTTGCTATGGGATTTTGTTTCTGAAAAGCTTGGGGTGGCCAATTTTGCTACGGGGCATTATGCGCAGGTTTTGCGAACAGAAAAAGGGGCGAGGCTTTGCAGGGCTGTAAACAAAGCAAAGGATCAGAGCTATTTTATTTATGGTGTGCCCGCCGAGAAGGTTGAGCATCTCTACTTGCCGCTTGGGGGGCTTACGAAATCGCAGGTTCGCGAAATTGCGGCGGGTATCGAGCTTGGGGTTGCCGAAAAGGCCGAGAGCATGGAGCTTTGTTTTGCAGGCGAGGGTGACTATCGCGATGCGCTTGGTTTGGACGCGGCGGACAGAGAAGGCGATATGCTGGATATGCAGGGCAATAAGATCGGCACGCATAAAGGGGTGGCTAACTATACGCTGGGCCAGCGGCGGGGGCTTGGGTTTGCGGCTGGCGAGCCGGTTTATGTGGGGAGGATCGACCCGAAGAATAATATTGTCGCACTTGGAACGCGGGATGAGGTTACGGAGAAAAAAGTTTCGGCGGAAGATGCGAATGTGCTTGTTGGCGATGAGCTTTTTGTCGGGGCGAAGCTGTTTGGTAAGATACGGTCTGGGGGGGATCCTTATGCTTGCGTTGTTACGGATGTTAGCGAGAATGGATTTGGCGTTGAGTTTGATGAGCCGGTGTTTGCGCCTTGTCCTGGGCAGCGAATCGTTTTGTACAACGAGTTGGATCATGTTATTGCGGGCGGGGTTATTGTTTGAGGGCTTTGGAACCACGAATGGACACTAATGAACACTAATTAAAAAAGGAAAAGAATTTATCCGCGGATTTCGAGGCGTGTTTTTACCATGAAGATAATGAAGAAAAAAACATGAAGATCATGAAGGAAAAGAAGATAAAAAAAGGCAGAAGTTGGTGTTGTGGGAGTTTTAATGTAACTTATTGTTAGGTAAAGAATTGCGAAATTTATTATTAAAAAACGCGCATAAAAAACAAGGAGTTGCAAGATTGTAGTACTAATTAAAAAAAGAATTTATCCTCGGATTTTTAAGAATTTTTTTATTTTATTTGTAATATTTCGGGTTTTGGTGAGACTATAGTAATATATGAATGATTTTTTACCTGGAGTTTTGATATGGATAAGTTACTTGAGCCGGGAACGCTGACCCTTCTGTTGATCTTTGGATTGCCGATAGTTGCGGTGGTAGGTTATTTCTGGTATAGAATTGAGAAAGTCCGGTCAGACAATAACCTTAAACGGAGAATGGTCGATAGCGGGATGTCCATTGAAGATATCGAACGTGTTCTCAATGCCGGCAGCAAAGAGGATGACGACGAGTAAGGAATAAAACCAGCTTTCCGATATGCTGGGGGTTTTATCCCTGCGCTTGCGCTTCGGGCTTTTATGGGTTTTTTTGTTTTATTGCGAATAGGCGTTTTTGGGTTGCCAGGTATAGTGTTCCTTTGTGGGCTAGTGGGGTTATTGCGGGGGATTTTAGTTTTGATCTGCTTAGGACCTGTTTTTGTTTGCCTGCCTTAAGAATCCAGAGTACTTTTGCTTCTGTGCTTATGTATACTTTCCCGTTGGTGACGAATGGTGATGCGTGCCAGGTGCCGGCTTGCATGTCGTGTTGCCAATAAAGCTCGCCGGTGTCGGCGTCCAGGCAGGTTAGGTTTCCTGTGTAGTCTGAGATGTACAGCAGGCCGTCTGCGATTGCCGGCTGGGCGGTTGTTCTGTCTACTTTTTTCGATTCCCATATTTTATTGCCGGAGGCTGCGTCTATGCAGGTTAGCATTCCCTGGCCGGGGTCGTGGATTGGGCTTTGGCCGATGGGCACGTATATGCGGGAGTTATGGACGGCGGGGATGGAGATGATCTCGCTTGGACCGCCGGGGTATCGCTTTCTCCATGACGAATAACGAAGGGTTTTGCCGTCTTTGACGCGGTAGTCGGCGGGGTTGCAGTCGTATTGCCAGAGTTTTTTTAGCGGGCTGGGTTTGTCGGGTGTTTCGGTTACGGGCTCGAAGGCGTAGAGGATTCCATCGCCTCCGCCGAACAGTATAATTGGTTTGCCGTCTACTGTCGCGGTTACCGGCGATGACCAGTTGCAGTGGAATGTGTTTTTGCTTATTCCTTCGGTTTCTATGGCGGCGAGTTTTCCGGTGTTTTTGTCGATGGCGATCAGGGCCGGGGCGTCGGGCTTTACGATATACTTGTGGTTTCCGTCCTGACCGTTGGAGGTGCATGCGTATAGGTAGTCGCCGACTAGCAGAGGGGTGGACCCGCATACGTCGTGGGGGACGACATCTACGCCTTCGAGCATGTCGTATTGCCAGATTATGTCGCCGTCTGTTTTTTGGAGTTTGTAGTTTTCGGACGCTTGCATGTACTTTGCTTCTGATTTGAACGGTCCGTCGTTGCCGTCGGCCTGGCCGTTTCGGTCGATGCAGAGGACGTCTCCGCGGGGGCCTACGATGTAGAGTCGTTTTCCGTCGAATGCCGGTTGTGAGCATACGCCGCATCTCCAGATGTTGAAGTGGGCGGGGGAAATTTTGCCGGCTCTATTTCGGGGGATTGGCAGCTGCCATACCATTTTGCCGGTATCCGGCTGAAGACGCATGAGGATGCCGCCGCCGGTTTGTTTGACGGCTGGGTGGTCGAGATTGTAGTCGTCGATGCCTATGAAGAGCTGGTTGTTGTCGATGATGGGTATTGTGTATTGGTGGGAGCCGAGTTTGATCTGCCATAAGAGGTCGGCGGCGTCGAATGCGTCGGGCAGTGCCGAAAAGGTGGTTTCGGCGGTGAGAGGCAAGGCGTTTGCGAACAACACAATTACAAAGATAAGTAATCGGGTCTTATTGGAATTTGTACAGGTCATTTGATACCTTTCGGTTACGGTTACCGCTTTGGCAATCATTATACAGGTAATGGGGGCTGGTGTCCAGTTTTAATTGTGGGATTTTCACGTGCGTTGATTTGCGCGATTAGCCCGGCGCTCGCGATTAGGGCTACTGGTTAGTGTTTTTATAATGGGGGAGAGAAAATTGCTGACATTTTTGGGTTTATGTGGTAGATTAACGGCGTGTGTATTAAGGTACACGTTTCAGGGTTAAGCATTATGCTGTGGGCAAGATGCCCACAGTACGGGAAACAATGCCGGCAAGATGCCGGCGGTACTAAAATTTGGAGAATTGATGGTTATTGTTGTTACTGGTATGGTTGGGATCGATAAGAAGCGGTATCTTGAGGAACTTTGTGTTTTTTCCGGGGATATGGGGCGCGAGCTTACTCTTTTTAATGTCGGCGATGAGATGTATGCCGAGGCTCCGGATATTGCTCCGGGCAAGATCCTTGATGTTCCTTTTCAGCGGCTCCGCACGCTTCGGCGGAGTGTGTTTAAGGATATTATCGCCAGGTCCAAAAACGGCGGCGATCTTATTATCAATACGCATGCGACATTCCGGTGGCGGCATGGGCTTTTTCCGGCTTTTGATTTTGATCAGATGCGCCAGCTTAACGCTGATATGTATATTTGCATGGTCGATAGTGTTGACTCGCTGCATGTTCGCCTTGCCAGCGAACATGAGATCGGGCATTCGCTAAAGGACCTGCTTGTGTGGCGGGAGGAAGAATTGCTCGCGACGGAACTAATGCAGCAGGCGGTGAATGAAAAGGCGGTGTACTACTGCCTTGGGCGCGGCGCCGATTCGAGTACTATCGAGACTTGTTACAGATTAATCTATGAGCGGGATCGGAAAAAGGCTTACCTGAGCTTTCCGATCACGCATGTTATGGACCTGCCGGATGTGCTGTCTGAGATCGCCGGGTTTCGGGATGTTATGAAGGCGCGGTTTTCGTGCTTTGATCCGGCGGATGTTGAGGAGGCGTATCTTCCGTATTTTGCGCGGAAGGCGGCCGATGCAGGGCAGGAGTATATTGAGCTTACGGCGATCGGACAAAAGGTTCGGTTTTCGGTTGGCGAGGTTCAGCGGGTTGAACGGGACATTAACGCACAGATATATACGCGGGATTTTGCGCTGGTCGACCAGGCGGATATGATCATCAGCTATATACCCGAGCTCGCCGCGGGCAGGGCCGGGATATCCAGCGGGGTTGAGCGGGAACTGCAGCATGCCCATGAAGCGGGTAAGGATGTTTATGTTATCTGGACGCCGAGTTGTGAGCCTTCGGTTTTTATTACGCAGACGGCAACTAAGGTGTTCAAGGGAGTTGATGAGGCTGTTGGTTATTTTGAGAGTCGTTATTGATTTGCTTTTTTTATCCGCTGATTTCGCGGATTAACTTGGAGCAGCATAGCCGCAACCAAAACGTTTTTTTTGACAGGATTAACAGGATAAAGCAGGATAAAAAGTTTTTTTAGTAAATCAGCATTCACTTAAATTTGGCAGCTTGTTTTTTTATTGTGAGGTTATTTTGCCACAGAGGAAAAAGAGTTTAAAAGAGAGAAAAAGAGAAAAGATTTAAAACTAAAAGATAAAAACAAAGGAAGGAAACCGCCTTCGGCGGGGCTGTTTTATTTGTTGGCAGGAAGCCAACACTACGGAACAGCATGGGCACAGCCCATCCTACCGAATAACGGAAATATATGAAGATTGTTTTTGAAAAATTGGATATTGATGTTTTGCTTGCTTCGGTTAGTGAGGTTTTTGCGCGGCTTGAGCTTGCTTCTATTCTTGGGGGTAATGATGGGGTTTGCGAAGGTAACCGGTTTAGTGTGTGGGCTGGTGAGCCGCTGGAGGTTTTTGAGGTTTGCGCTAATGATGAGGATGTGTTTGGAAAATTGAAGGTTGCTCTTGAGAAATATTCGGTTGATACTTGCCGGTGCGGTTTGCCTGAAGGGATGTTTTGCTGCGGTTGGATCGGGTATTTCAGCTATGATCTTGGGCGGTGTATCGAGAAGGTGCCGGTGACGGCTGTTGACGATCTTGGGCTGCCTTTGGTTCGGCTTTGCTTTTATGACGCGGCTGTTTGTTATGACCATGCGGAGAAGGTTTGGTATGCTGTAGCGATTGATGACGACGGCGATGGCGAGGGGAAGATTTCCCGGCTTTGCGGATTGCTTGAGGAGGCAAAGAATACTACCGTTGATGATGTCGACGCCGGGGATCTGCATGGGGTTGATGTTTCGGATATCCGGTGCAATGTGAGCAGGGAGTATTATATGGAGGCACTGGCGAAAACTCGCGAGTATATTTATGACGGGGAGGTTTATCAGATCAATTTTTCGCAGCGGTTTGATTGCGATTTCGATGCGGATGCTATCAAACTTTATCACTGGCAGAATGAATATAACCCGAGTCCATACGCAGCGTTTATCGCGGCGGGCGATCATGCTATCGTGAGTGCTTCGCCGGAAATGTATATTACTATCGTCGGAGACAGGATATCGACCAAGCCGATCAAGGGGACGCGGCGGCGGTATGGCGGCGGTGAGGCTGACGACGCTATCAATGATGCTAATTTTGTTGAGCTTGTCGAGAGCGCCAAGGATCAGGCTGAGCTTAATATGATCATCGATCTGGAGCGGAACGATCTTACGCGGATCTGCAAATATGGGACGATAAAAGTCGTTCAGCCGCGGACCATCGAGGCATACCCGACGGTGTTTCACGCGGTGGCGACTGTTGAGGGGGTGCTTTGCGGGCTGTATGATTTTTGCGATATTTTGCGGGCGATGTTTCCGGGCGGTTCGATCACGGGGGCTCCGAAAATACGGTCGATGGAGATTATCGATGAGCTTGAGCCGACTCAGCGAAGCGTTTATACGGGCAGTATCGGGTATATCGGCGTCGATGGGAATGTGTGCTTGAATATCGCGATACGAACGGTTATTATAAAAGGCGGCAAAGCGTATGTCCAGACCGGCGGCGGGATCGTTGCCGATTCTGTTGCTGAAGACGAATGGGAAGAGACCATTACTAAGGCTCGGGCGCTGCTTGCCGGGATAGCCGCAGTTCAGGGCGGTTGATTTTTATCCGCAGATTTCGCGGATTACGCGGATAAAAAAACAAAAATAAAAGAAAAAGCCGCCTTCGTCGGGGCTATTTTATTTGTTGGCTGGAAGCCAACAGTACGGAAGATTGATTTATGGGTAAGGTATTTTTGAATGATTCGGTTGTTGAGGCCGGAGATGCCAGGGTTGCTGCCGATGATAGCGGGTTTCTTTATGGTATGGGTCTGTTCGAGACTATGCGGGCGGCCAGCGGTGCGGTGTTTCGGGTTGACGACCACCTGGAACGGCTGTTTGCAAGCTGCGAAAAGCTTGATGTAAAGAACAGCTATACGAAAGAATATGTTAAGGAAGCTATCGCAAAGCTGCTGGCAGCTGGCGAGCTTGTCGATGCGAGGGTAAGGCTTACTCTTACGAGCGGGTCGGTCACGGACGAAGAAGGTGCGGGGACATTGCTTATTACGGCAGTGCCTCTTAATGCGTATTCCGATGAGTTCTACGAAAAAGGTATAGCGGTTACACTTTGCGATTATCGGCAGAACAGTTTCGATCCGCTTTGCGGGCATAAGACGACAAACTATTTTTCGCGGCTGATCGCCCTCAAAGAAGCACACAAGAAAAAGACCGTGGAAAGCCTGTGGTTTACAACGGATAATAAGCTTGCCGAGGGTTGTGTAAGTAACGTGTTTCTCGTAAAAGACGGGACTGTTTATACGCCCGCCCTTGACACGCCTGTTTTGCCGGGGATAGCGCGTAAGACTGTCGTGGAGATAACATCGAAAGAAAATATCCCGCTTAAAGAGAAACAGCTTTTCATTAACGATCTGCTCGAAGCCGATGAGGTATTTATTACTAATTCTATTATGACAGTGATGCCTGTGGTTACCGTTGAGTCGCATGCTGTTGGTGATGGCAAGCCGGGGAAGATGACGAAGTATTTGCTCGGATGCTATAAGGATTTGCTTGGAGAGTAATGGTTTGCTATTTTGCAACGGTTATTTTGCCACCCTTCGGCAAGCTCAGGGCAGGCTCCAGACAACGAGGAAAAAAGAGTTAAAAGAGAAAAGAAAAGGAACTAAAAGAGTTAAAAACAAAAAGCGACAGCGTGGGCACGGCCCACCCTACCGGGAGTTTATTATGAAGATTAAAGATTTGGGTAAGGTTGTTGATGGGATCGCTCCTTTGGGGCTTGCTTTGGATTGGGATAATGTTGGTTTGCTTATCGGCAGTGCAGAGGCTGAGGTTAAGAAGGTGCTCTTGACTATCGATGTTACCAGGGCCGTTGTCGGCGAGGCTAAGCGGCTTGGGTGCGATACTATACTTAGTTATCATCCGGTCATCTGGGATGGGCTTAAGCGAATCACGGCCGAAGGTGAAACTTCGCATATCTACGATCTTGTTCGGTCGGGCATTAACGTGTTTTCGTTTCATACGGCGTATGATATGGCGGCGGGCGGGGTTAATGATGAACTCGCCGCGATACTCGGGATAGTCGGCGGTGAGGCTATCGGGGATTTTGTCGACAGTCCTGAAGGGGTATATTATAAGATTGTGACTTTTGTTCCGGCGGGCAGTGTTAATAAGGTTGCCGATGCCATGTTTTCGGCTGGGGCGGGGTCTATTGGAAATTATTCGAGTTGTTCTTTTCGGTCGGATGGGGTTGGGACATTTTTGCCGCTTGAAGGAGCCAGGCCTGCTATCGGGAAAAAAGGGAAGCTTGAAACGGTTGACGAGATCAAGCTTGAGTCTATTGTTGCCGGCAGGAATATCGAAGCGGTTGTTGCGGCTTTGAAAAAAGCCCATCCTTATGAGAGGCCTGCTTATGATGTTTTTCGTCAGTATGAGATCGGCGGAAAGTTTGGGCTTGGGCGGATCGGAAAGCTTGCAAAGCCTGCGAAACTGGCTGATCTTGTCGCTAATATTAAAAAGGTTACCGGGGCGAAAGCTGTCGGGATGATCGGGCCTGAAAAGCGGATTGTTCGCAGGGCGGCTGTTTGCGCGGGGTCTTGCGGGAAGATAATTAACACTATTATGGCCGGTGATTGCGATCTTTATCTCACCGGAGAGCTTAAACATCATCAGGCTTTGGCTGCCCAGGAGGCCGGATTGAGTTGTATTTGCCTTTCGCATACGGTTTCTGAGCGGTTTGCGCTAAAAAAACTTGCAAAGTTGTTGAAAAAGTCGCTGAAAGATGTGACAATAGCGGTTAGTAAGAAGGATGCTGACCCGTTTCGTTGGGTGTATGTTTAGAATTCGGATTCTTAATTAACCATGAAGACCGTGGAGCAGCATAGCCGCAACCAAAAGAACTTAACCGCGGATTTCGCGGATTACGCGGATTAAAAAACTAAAAACTTTGCCACAGAGAGCACAGAGGGCCACAGAGAAAAAAGAGAAAAAAAGATAGAAGTTTGTGTTGCGGGAGTTTTAATGTAACTTGTTATTAGATAAAGAATTGCGAAAGTTGTTATTGGAAATCGCGCATAAAAAACAAGAAGTTGAAAGATTGTAGTATGAAGATAAAGGCATGAAGGTCATGAAGAAAAGATAATTAATTAGGGAACGCCTTCGGCGATGCTTTTTTCTACCGTATTAGTAAATGATATATTTTGATGTTGTGAAAGTTTTTTTATGAGTATTGAACATAGTGATGAACAGATCGAGGATGTTATTGGTGAAGTTGTTGAGATCGATGCCGATAGTTTGGCTGCTGCTGCTCAGAGCGCGGGGATAAGCGAAGGAGATGCTGAAAAGTTTGAGAATCCGGAAGAGTTTGAAGAGTTGGAAGAGGCTGACGATGACGCCGAAGAGGTTGAGCTTGTTACCAGTATTTGCGGCGACGATGGTTTTGAGGTTACTGTTGAGTCGGTTGTTGAGGCTATTCTTTTTGCCAGCGATGAGCCTATCACTGTCAACCGGCTTGTGAGTATTGTCGAGACCGGCTCGGTTAAGCAGATGCGCCAGTGCGTTAAGAATCTTAACGAAAAGTATCAGCAGAATAACCTTGTCTTTCGTATCGAACGGATCGCCGGCGGGTACCAGATGATGACGCTGGACGCGTATAATCACTGGCTTCGTAAAATGATCCGTGTTCGTGCCGATAACAAACTTACACAGGCCGCGCTCGAGACGCTTGCGATAATCGCATACAAACAGCCGATCATGCGTGCGGACGTCGAAGGGATTCGCGGGGTTAGCTCGGGCGAGATGATCCGGAGCCTTATGTACAAAGGGCTTGTTCGGATCACGGGCAGAGCCGAAGTGCTCGGGAGGCCGATGCTGTACGGGACGACTAAGAAATTTCTTAATGTGTTCGGGCTTAACAGCCCCAAAGACCTTCCGAAACTCGATGAGCTTAAGAAGCGGCAGGAGTAGCTCAAACTGGCCTTTGGTGTAACCATTCACAGTTTTTTTTGACAGGATTACAGGATAAAAAAAAGATTATGAAAAGATCATAGCCTGTGTTTATACGGTTTATAATAAAATGGGATTTTGAATTTTGGTAAAGATAAGGTAGAAGTAAAACGAAAAGTTAAAAATTTATAATCATCCTGTTATCCTGTCAAAAAAGAGAGCTTAGAGTGATTAACAGGAAAACCCGTGAACGGTTACCCTTTGGTCAGTTTGAGAATGTCTAATGATTATTGTATAATGTATAATGGAGGAAACGGCCTTCGGCCGAGGCTTTTTTAATTTGTGGGCTTGAAGCCCACAGTACGGTTAGAAGATTTTTTTTCTGAATCTTGATTTTGCCAGCCATGTCAGGTGAATACCGAGTACTGTGTATACCGTGGCGAATGTTAGTATTAGCATTGTTGTGTCGAATGGAGACATTCTTCCGGTCGGCCAGTTGACATTTCAGATGGCAGAGGTGTTGGTATCGAAGTCCCTGTTCTATGAAATCCTTGAAAAAATAAAACGTTTGAAACCAATACCAGTTGGATATGACTAATGAGAAGAATTGCTAAAAAGTTGGATTTCAGACAGAGACACCAGGTGAGGTACGTCAAAGAAACGATAATCAGTAGCCAAATTCGTGTTTTTGCTATTATTGTGGCTGAAATATTTTCAAAATGAAGCTGGAAACCTTGAATTGTTGAGAGTAATGTGATATTCTATTGGAAAAGAGGCTTAGAGGCGTAGCTGAGCTGAAATATATAAGGTTATATGGGAAATCTCAGATAAAGGAAGAAGCAAATGTTCACGGTAGGCCAGATATTGCGATTGAAGGATGGGGCCTATGAGGAGTACAAACGGCGCCATGATGAACTTTGGCCCGAGATGGTTCAGGCGATGAACTCACTGCGCATCAACATGGCCATCTATCGTTACAAGGAGCTGCTATTCCTGTTTGCCACTGCCCCGCACGAGCAGGCCTGGAAGGATATGGAAAACCACCCCGTCACTCCTCGTTGGGATCAGTACATGTCGGACGTTCTCGAGCCGGTCGAAGGCGACAAGTATTACGTGGATCTTCCTTGTGCCTTTACGTTCGGCGATTTTGCCGCCTGTCAAGGAACTTCTCCAGACACAACTCAGCATAACGTTCGGGATATATCATGACTTTCATTTTGGGTCTTCTGTACAATACTCTCGGCGCTTTTTGCGCGGCAAGCTTTTACATTCCTTTCAAGAAGGTGCGAGGCTGGGCATGGGAAACGTACTGGAATGTGGCTAATACACTGGCCTATGCCGCTGCTCCGGTGATAGTCGCTCTTATCACTGTACCGGACCTTCTGACGGTGCTGCGCTCATCACCCCCGGACAGCATTGTTGCTTGTTGTATTTTCGGATTCTTATGGGGGATCGGCAATCTGTTGTGGGGTCTGTCGATACGTTATCTTGGCCTGTCCCTCGGTTATGCCCTTACGATGGGGTATTGCGCAGCCTTTGGCACTATTGTGCCGCCTATCTATGACGGAACGTTTGGCGAAATGCTCGGCGAGACATCTGGCGTGGTTACTTTGGGCAGCGTAGTTGTATGTCTTGCGGGCATTGCCGTTTGTGGCTGGGCGGGCTCGGCCAAGGAACGCGAACTTTCACCGGAGCACAAGAAGGAAAGCATCAAAGAGTTCCATTTCAAGAAGGGAATGGTCGTGGCCCTGCTATGTGGAATCATGAGTGCTTGCTTTCCGTTTGCGCTCGAGGCCGGCAAACCCATTGCTGAGAAAGCATTGGAGTCGGGCGCCAATCCTAACTTCGTGAACAATCCGGTTTGCTTGCTCGCGTTGGGTGGAGGAGCGATTTCCGGCTTCCTCTGGTGCGTGTTTCTTAACATCAAGAATCGAACGCTGGGAGACTATTGCAGAAGCCGCCAAACACCGCTTGTCTCGAACTATGTGTTATGTACATTGTCGGGTATCGTGGTGTACCTGGGCTTCATGTTCTATGGAATGTGTACTCCGAAAATGGGAAAATATGATTTTGCCAGTTGGAGTATCTACATGGCTCTGATCATTGCCTTCAGCAATATATGGGGACTCCTGTTCCGCGAATGGAAGGGCTGCAGCAAACGCTCGCTGATGACTATCTTCCTGGGTATAATCATACTAATAATATCGGCTATCATGACCGGATTAGGAGCCTACCTTGCTATGGACGGCAAGTAATGGGTAAGATGGTACGGTGGCCATTTCAGGAGAAATATAATGATTGAAAACATAAATAAAGACGTCTTTTCCTTGAAGTCGCAGTTTTCCGTTGCTGCCATACACGAGATTTCCTTGCGAATCCTGGCTGAAATCGGAATCCCAATCCCCTCGAAAAAAGCTCTGGATATCCTGCGCGCCGTCGGCTGCAAGGTCGACGGAAACCCGCCAAGGGCCTTTATCACCGAAGACGTGATTGCGGGATCCTTGAAGAAGGCCGTCCCGCAATACGGACTATTTGACCGCTCGGGGGAAAAAGAGATTGTTCTCGGCGGAGATAACGTGGCGTTCATGAGCGGTGCGGCCGCGATACGGGTAAGAGATTTTGACGGAACGTATCGCCAATCGACGTTGAAAGATCTCGCCGACATGACCCGGCTGCAGGACTCTCTACCCAATCTCGACGTGATGCACGGGTTGGTCGAGGCCTCCGACGTCGATCCGTCGACCTTCCGTGTGGTCATGGCCGCGGAGATGCTCAAGAACACCACCAAACCCTGTGCCTTCGTGGTGGAGAAGGCCCAAGACGTGGACGACATCTACAAGATGGCTGTGGCCATTCGAGGCTCGGAAGAGTCCCTCAGGGAGAAACCCCTCTTCACGATCCACGACATTTCCGCTGAAGCCTCGCTGGGAATCGTCAAGGAAGGCTGTGAAGCGATGATGAAATGCGCCGAACGGGGAATCCCCACCGGCCTTGCCGCGTATCCCGTGATGGGGATGACCGGGCCCGTTGCCTTGGAAGGCGCGCTGGCCTTGGCGAATGCCAACGTGCTGGCCGCTCTGGTGATCGTGCAGCAGATCAATCCCGGCAATCCCTTCCTGTACATGATCATGGCAGGTTCCACCGACATGCGCAACGCGGAAATCGTTTCCTCCGCTCCGGAAATCTGGCAGTACTACATCGCCGGACAAAAGATGGCCGAATACTACAGTCTGCCCAGCCAGTGCATTATCTCCGCCGACGGAAAGCTTTCGGACGCTCAGTTGATGCTGGAGAAGCTTCCGGGCATGTTGATATCGGTGCTCAGCGGCATCAATCTCATCCACGGGTCGATCTGCCAAATGGACAGCATGAACGGCGCCAGCTACGAGCAGATCCTGATCGATGATGAGATGATTTCCATGGTCAAGCAGGCGGCAACCGATCCCGGCTTTTTCCGAGGCGATTTCGATCAAGATGCCATCTTCGACGACATCAAGCAATCTCTCGATGCCTCGATGTTATTCATGGCCAGCGACGTCACGCTCGCGCAGTTCAAGACACGATTGTGGAAAAGCAGTCTTATCGCCAAGCAGAACTTTGACCGATGGCACGCCGGCGGCATGGAGAGCATGGCCGATCGTGCTCTGCAAAGGGCCAAGGAAATCCTCGATCGTTATGAAGTCGATCCGCTCGATCCAACCGCGCTGCGAACAATCGACAAGATTGTCGCAGAGACAAGCTCATCAAGATAGGAGCCAAAGTGGTCAGGCATTCGCGTTACATGATATTTCAAATGGCAGAAGTGGCTTAGTTTAAGAAGCTTATTTGGGTGCGGGAAAAGGCCTATAACATAAAACTAACGGATAAGCTGAAACCGTATTATGAAAAGGAGAAGTTATGAAAAAGACAGATCAAAATGACCAGCCCTCGAATAATAATTTACATCAAAACAATATAAGTCGCAGGGAATTTCTTGCTGCGGGCGTTGCTGCTCCGCTTATGCTGCCGGCGCTAATGCAAACCTTCGTAAACGCTCAACCGAATAAACAATCCATGGGAATATCATCCAGCGTTCCCCTAAAAGGCAAGGTAACACTGTTGCCCTTTGATTACAGGAATGTTAAGCTCAATCCGAGTCGATGGCAGCAGCAGTACCAATCAGCACGCGATTTTTATTATAGCGTCTCGGATGATGATATTCTGTGCGGCTTTAGAAGAGCTGCCGGACTTGATGCCCCCGGCAAACCCCTGGGAGGCTGGGCTTCAGGCAATTCTTCGGTGGTTTTTGGACAGTGGCTCCAGGCAATGGCAAGGACTTCACAGGCTAATAATGACACTGACCTGAGAAAAAAAGCTATAAAGCTCGTTGACGAATGGGCAAAAACCTTACCGGCCAATGGCGATCCACGCATGCGTCACTACCATTGGGAAAAAATGCTCGGCGGCCTGTCAGACATGAAACAATATGCAGGATACGAAAAGGTGGTCCCTCTTATGGATAAGATCACTCAATGGGCCATTGAAAACCTCGACCGAACACGTACCCCCGCCGCGAACAAACCATGGAAGCTTCACTCCGGAGTCCCACTCGAATGGTACACACTCAGCGAAAATCTCTATCGTGCATACCTTGTCACCGGTGACAAAAAATACAAAGATTTCGGTGATGTCTGGCGATACGATTCCTATTGGAACAAGTTCGCCGACACTTCCGATCCCAAAGATGCTCATGGCGTTCACGCATACAGCCATTGCAATTCCTTCAGCGGTGCAGCTATGGCATACCTTATCGAAGGCGACGCAAAACTTCTCAGGTCTATGACGAATTTCTACGACTTCCTGCAGAATTCACAATGCTATGCCACAGGCGGTTACGGCCCAGCTGAAAGATACGTTATTAACGACGGCGCTCTCGGTGAATCCCTTGAAAGCAGGCTCGACAGCTTCGAAGCTCCCTGCTGTTCATGGGCAGCCTTCAAGCTCGCAAAATACCTCACTATGTTCACAGGTCAATCACGATACGGCGACTGGATGGAAAAACTACTGTATAACGCTATCGGTGCCGCATTGCCTATTGTAGAAAACGGAAAACATTTCTACTACGCCAGTTATCATCTCGGTGCTGGCCATAAGATTTACTCCAGGAGTAACTATACCTGCTGCTCCGGAACATATTTCCATGATATCGCCGAATACCAGAACCTTATCTATTTCAATGACGTTGATAATAATGCCCTCTGCGTAAATCTCTATCTGCCTTCGCAAGTCACCTGGACCCCTGCCGATGATTCCGCCAGGCCGGTAAAAATTACTCAGCAAACCGATTATCCCGAAGGCGAAACTATCAATTTCAAACTTGATATGCCAGCCCCATTCGTTTTCTCTCTGAAATTCCGCGTACCCGCCTGGTCTAAAAATGTTTCATTTAAGATCAATGGCTCTGTAGCAAATGTCACTGTAAAACCTGGCAACTGGGCAACAATAAAAAGACAATGGAGGTCAGGCGATCAGATCCAGATGACTATTCCTCTGACCTTTCGCAGAAGCCCCATCGATAAATGGCATCCCAACCGTATTGCTATCGTAAGAGGCCCCGTCGTTTACGCCCAGCAGATCGTCCACAAAAACCTTGTTAGCATCCCCCCCGACGACGATGCACTTAACAAATGGATGGTTCCAACGGACAACCCTGCGGTCTTCCAGTACGCCGGACAGGAGCAGTCCTCACAACGAGATGACTTTATGCCGTTCTACAGGTTTGGAGAAATGGAAAGATATCGAATGTATTTCGATTCTTCTATGAGAAACATCCTCTGGTAAGCTTAACGAACATTTGATATGCAAGTTTAACGATCTTTTGATTTTTCGTATTCCGCAAGATCAAAAAGCAGGATGCCTCTGCCGATGCCTGCCCAGTCACCCAATTTTGCATATTTGAAATGCCATATATCTTCCATCATCACTGATAACCTTTGGGATTATGCTTATCACATTCGACTCAGAGGTAGAAGTTGTAAGCAAAAAAACAGAATAAGGTTATATGGGAAATCCCAGTCTATATGGCTTTGCGGTGCGGCAGGTTTTGGTTTAGTTTTTTCTTTTTTAGTTTTTTCGATCTTTCTTGGTTTTGGGGCTGCACTGGTGGGTTTACGTTAAGATGGAGCCAGTGTGTCTATTATAGTGGTTTTTTTGACATCCTTGGCTGTTTAAGATTTGGCTGTATTGCGGAGAGGGAAAAGCTCGGTCTCGGATTCTACCCAATTCAACAAGTAATGGCTTTGCTAAATTGCCTATCCCCCCAGGGGTCGTTTCTTTCTCCGGGGTCGTAATATTGGCCTGGTGAAATGAAAAAAGTGGTCTTTGAGGGAAATTTATTAATTATATGTAACGTTTCGTCTTTTGTGCTCTCTTGATTTAAGAGAGGCTAAATGTTATAGTTGTTGTTTAAGCAGGGTTTCGTCAAAAGTCGATACCCTGCTGATATTATTGGCAATTAAGAGGGAAATTAGATGGGTAAGTGTTTATCTGATAAAGATTTTGAAATGTTGCTTTCGCAGTCAGCTTCTAACGTAATGACAGTGAATCATCGCCAGCATCTTCGGATTTGTGACAGGTGTGCCGGGCGGCTTGCTGAACTTCGGATAGGATCTAAAGGCCTGCAATGCTCAACTTCTTCATTTACTACTCGTGATAAGAGCAACATGTCAATTCAACATTCTCTGGAGCCTAATATTGAGATCGGTGATTTCCGCATCGAGAAACGGCTTGGGACCGGTGGGATGGGGGTTGTTTATCAGGCGCATCAGATATCGCTGAAAAGGCAGGTTGCCCTTAAAGTACTTGGTGTCAGGCTGCTGGCAAACGAATTGGCTGTTGAGCGTTTTCATCGGGAGGCGCGTGCGGCGGCAAAGCTGCAGAACCCGAATATTGTGTCAATCTATGAAGAGGGAGTTGAAGAGGGAGTATGCTACTACGCGATGGAACTGGTCGAGGGGAAAAGTCTAAGCGAACTGATAACCGAAAATAGAGAGAATAATTGCAAACAAGAAGATCTTTCCAGTACAAAGACTAAATTAACTGAAATTTTCGAAACGAGATTCGGCAGCGAAACACAGTTCACAAAAAGTCATGGCAGAAGGGAACATTTTTTTAATATCGCCAGGATAATTGCAGAAGCTGCTGATGCTCTTGAGTATGCTCATCAGAACGGGGTAATTCACCGGGATATCAAACCTTCCAATTTAATACTGTCTAATAGTGGTCGATTGATGATCACGGATTTTGGGATCGCACGGGTTGTTGACGATAATGCTATGACGGTTACGGGGTCATTTCTCGGTACGCCTCTTTACATGAGCCCTGAGCAGATATCAGAAAGCAGTAATATAGATCATCGTACAGACATCTATTCGCTTGGGGCGACTTTGTATGAGATGTTGACGCTGCAGCCTTTGTTTAAGGGACTAAAGACTCACGAGCAGGCAATTACACATATTCTCAACAAGATACCGGCAAAACCGCGGTCCATCGATGAGAAAATTCCGGTGGACCTTGAAACGATCTGCTGTAAGGCGATAGAGGGGGATATGGACCGGCGTTATCAGTCAGCGGGTGAGTTTGCCGAAGATCTGAGGCGATTTATTGACGGGCAGGTAATTAAGGCAAAGCCTGCGGGGCCGTTGGATAAGGTTTCCAAGTTTGTCAAGAGGCATCAGATCGCCTCGGCTTTAAGTTGCGGCATTATTATTGTCGCAGCCGTTGCCGCCAGTTTCGGGTGGAGTAATTTTCAGGACAATCGCGTACAGAAGATCATTCCTCATATTGCGCAATTGATAGAGCAGAAAAAGTTTTTCGACGCTTATATGCATGCCAGAAAGGTCGAACGTATTAAGCCCAATGCCCCGATGCTCGAAGAACTATGGCCGAAGATCACCCGAAAGCATTCTATTACCAGTGAGCCGTCAGGAGCGGATATTTATATTAGAGACTATTATAATGATGAGTCTGACTGGATCAAGATCGGGCAATCACCTATGGAAGATGTTCGAGTACCGTTCGGGACTAACAGCTGGAAGTTGACAAAAGCCGGTTATGTTGACAGGCAGGTTGCATGGTCAAATGAAGTTATTACAGGCAGCGGATTTAAGATCACAAAGAAGGGAAGCCTGGCTTTTATCCTGCAAGAGGCCGGCAAGTATCCTGAGAATATGGTCTGGATTCCGCCTTCGAATCTTAGCCGAACGCTTTTCCATAATGATGTCGATGTCAGTAATAGTCCTGGTTATCTTATCGACAAGTTTGAAGTGACAAACAAACAGTTTAAAGAGTTCGTCGATCATGGGGGATATGCAAATGTTAATTACTGGCAAGAAGTTTTTGTTAAAGATAAAGTGTTTCTTGTGTGGAAAGAGGCCGTGCAGCAGTTTGTCGATTCAACGGGCAAGCAGGGGCCTTCGACGTGGGTAAACGGCAGCTATCGAAAAGGACAGGGAGATCACCCGGTATCCGGTGTCAGTTGGTACGAGGCGGCCGCTTATGCGAAGTTTCGCGGCAGGGAACTGCCAACAGCTTTTCATTGGTATTGGGCGGCTATGAACTGGGACAGGCAGTTTCGAATTATTCAACAAAGCAATTTCGGTGACTCTATTGCCCCTGTAGGAGCTAATAAGGGGATGGGGCGGTACGGTATTTATGACTGCGCCGGTAATGTGCGTGAATGGTGTCATAATGCCGTTGAAGATGAGAACGGACAGAGATGTCTTTTGGGGGGGGCATTTGGTGATCCAAGCTATATGTTTGGAGATACCAATTGTGCATCGCCGTGGAACCGTGATATTCGCAACGGGTTTCGATGCGTTCAGTATCCCGGAGGTAAAGATAAGGTGGCAGGAGCGGCGTTTGCTTTTCTGCTTAGAAAGGGAAGGTGTTTGAGCGATTTTACACCTGAATCAATGGAGTCTGTACAGAACTACATTGACACATTATACCAGTACGATAAAACTCCTTTGAATGCTTTAGAGGAATCTTTTGAAGAGCTTGACTATTGCCGGATTGAAAGAGTTTCTTATGACGCTGCTTATCCGGAGAGAATTACAGCTATATTATTGCTTCCAAAAAACGCTAAGCAGCCGTATCAAACGTGTGTCTGGTTTCCAGGGTCCAGTGCTGTTAGAACGGCATGGAAAGGAGATATAACAACAGAACAGATACTGATAGTTAAAAGCGGACGAGCAGTGTTGTTACCTTTTTATCAGGGAACCTATAACCGCAGGATTGAAGATAACAAATTATATCAAATGACCATTGCTTCCAGGAATATAAATATTCAGAGAGCCCTGGATCTTCGAAGGTCGGTTGACTATATTGAGTGGCGTGAGGATCTTGATTCCAAAAAAATCGCTTATATCGGTTTTAGCTGGGGAGCCTCCATTGGTCCGCTTATGATGTCTGTTGAGGAGCGTTTTAAGACGGGCATATATCTTCTTGGTGGTTTATGCGGCTGTTATCGTCATCCGGCGTATGACGCAGCAAACTTCTCCAGATTCGTAAAAGCTCCGGTTTTAATGGTTAACGGGATAGACGACTCCATACAAACTTTTGAAAGCCAAAAATACATTTTTAACACGCTTGGTACTCCTGAAAAAGACAAAAAACATGTCCTGTTTCCCGGCGGGCATAGTATTTCGTGGGAGTTCAGGGATGAATACAACAAGGTGATACTTGATTGGCTTGATAGATATCTTGGAATTGCCGAACTGATTGGAGTTGAAGAGACTGACTTATAATGAGTAATGCGTCACTTGGAATCGCAAGAGTGCTTTTGAGTTGGCGTATTTTTTATCTCAGGTTTGTTTTATTCTTGAATGCGAAAAAGAGTCATGTTATTATCAAATGCTGTATTAATGATTCCTTATGACAGAATCGCATAGAATGAATGACGAAAAAAACAGTGACAGAGATCTTTTAGAATCGATCCGAAATAAGGATGTCGATGCTTGGACTGTTCTTATTGACCAATATCAGGGCAGGTTGTTTAATTATGCCAGAGGTAAGGTTAAGCAACTTAGCGATGCTGAAGATATGGTTCAGGAAACGTTCACTTCTTTATTGAATATTTTGCACAAAAAACCGGAAACTGAAATACAACGGCTTGATGCATACCTGTTTAATATTCTCAAGAATGCGATATGTTCGCAATACCGGAGTCGATGGGCAAGGTCTGTTTGCCTGATCGAGGACGTATTTTACAATAAGGATGAAGGTGAGGTTATAAATGTATCCGAACAAATTACTTCCGGTGACATTAGTGTAAGCCGATTTGCAAGCGGCAGCGAACAAAATGCAAAAAGGCATCAGCTTCTTACCGAAGCATTGGTAGATATTATCGGTAAATATAAAAAGACGCTGAATTTTCGTGATATTAAGATGTGCGATCTGCTGTTCTATTCAAAAATATCGAGTATTGAAACTGCAAATATTCTTAACCAGAATGAGTCATCGGTGAGAGTTTTCAAACATCGGTTTCTCAAACAGGTTACCCAGAGAATACCTCAGCAGTTCAGGCTTGCAGATAACAGTATGTTGAGCAGCAGTGATATTTTTTCGGAAATCTGGGAAACAACTCAGTTGACTTGTCCTAAATACAGCACTCTGGTGAATTTTATGATGGAAAAGCTCGATCCTGAATGGTTCGAATACATTGATTTCCATCTGACTACGTTTGGGTGTCATTTCTGCAGGGCAAGCTTTAAGGACATCCGGCAAAAGTATAGCTCTGTCAAGCAAAAATCATTGCAGGAGTCGATCATGGCTTCTACGATTGGATTTTTTAAGAAGCCAGACAATGGCGATTAGGAAACCGCCTTACGGCGGATACTATTACATACCGGATCCAGGATCAAGTCCGGGGTGACAACATTTTTAAGCCTGCACTAATTGAGCAACACGCCCTCGCGCTTCGAGCTTTTGTTGCCGCTAAACTCGCTCACTTTTCTGCTGCAACGACAGCCAAAGGGGTACAATTACCCCTCTCCCGGCAATTGTACCGGGAGACTTTTAATTTTCCCAAATACCCTAAAAAAGACACTTGCGACCATTCAGGCTAAAGGCTCTTAATTACATAAACTCCTTCACAGTCATCCCATAAGTCCGTAAAGGCTGTTTCTGAACTGGCTGCGTGCGACGGTCAGAAGAGAGGGCCTGGCAAAAAAACACTGAAACAATTCTGACAAGAAGAAAACATCGATATACAAGGTGCAATAGAAAAATTAAAAGCGGCGGGAATCGAGGCCGGAGAAGATGACAATCTGCGGGTTCTTGCCGATAAAGGGCTCACAAACCCGGTTGCAATAGCCAAAATCGCCGGTTCGAACAAATAATAACTCACCTTAAACCGCCGGCACTTCAGGATCAACCCTGTCGCTTTTGTTGTTTTTCACATAAATTTGTGAATGATTTTATTTTTTGTTTAAAAAAGATTGACAACCTTACTCATCCGTGTATAATAACTCGCTTTCTAAAATAGTGTTGGAGCTTTAAAATCATGAAGTGTTATATAGCAAAAAAAGAAGATGTTGTCCACGGCTGGAAGCTTGTCGATGCCGATGATATGATCCTTGGACGTCTGGCTTGTAAAATCGCCCCTATCCTTATGGGCAAGACAAAGCCTACATACACCCCGCATGTTGATACGGGTGACTATGTAGTCGTTGTAAATGCCGCGAAGATAAGGGTTTCCGGCAACAAGGCTGACACGAAGGAGTATCAGTACTATACCGGTTATCCCGGCGGTCAAAAGGCTAAGTCGTATGCGGATATGATGGAAACACAGCCGGAAAAGGTCATCAGTGAGGCCGTCAGGCGGATGCTTCCTAAGAATAAACTTGGCCGCGTAATGCTTTCAAAGCTGAAAGTTTTCAGCGGAGCCGAACATACGCATGCCGCTCAAAACCCGGAAAAAATTGAATTGTAATATTATTGAGAGAATATAAAAATGGCTGAAAACGAAGCACAAGCCCCTCTAATCGATATCGGATCTGTTGCAGAAGTCAGTACTGAACAGGCTCCTGTTGCAATAACCCGCAATGTCGCAGCTCGCAGAAAAGTACCCGACCGCGGCGGCTTTATCTGGGGTCTTGGCAGACGCAAAAGCAGCGTAGCCCGCGTACGGATCAAACCCGGCGACGGCAAACTGCTCATCAACAAAAAAGAAGTAAGCGATTACTTTACGCAGGTCAAAGACAGAAACGATGTCGTTGCACCTCTTAAGATCGTCGACTGCATGAAGGCTTTTGACATCTACGTAAACGTCAAGGGCGGCGGCACTACCGGTCAGTCCGGTGCTGTTAGGCTCGGTATCGCAAGAGCTCTGGTTAACTACGATGAGACTATGCTTTTGAAACTTCGCGACAGCGGATACCTTACCCGTGACGGCCGTATGGTCGAGCGTAAGAAACCCGGTCAGCCCGGTGCAAGAAAGAGCTTCCAGTTCTCGAAGCGTTAATTTTTATCCGATTGGATCTTTCAAACCGCTGGGCTGGAAAAGCTCGGCGGTTTTTTTTTGGACTATATTCAAGCCAGATTGATATAAAGAAAAAGTAACCGTTCACAGTTTTTTTGACAGGATTACAGGATGAAAAAAAGATTATGAAAAATCATGTCAATCCAAAAGAAATATTATTACTTGCGTAAGGTTAAAAATGCTGTATAGCGAACTGACATAAAAGATCATAGCCTGTGCTCATACGGTTTATAATAAAATGGGATACTGAAATCAGTTAGTAAAATTGTTAATCTCTTACAAATGAAATTGTGCGCTAGATGGTCACAAAATATTAATGCCTGAGCTTGACTTAATACTCGCCTGTTTGGTTCAGGCCAGGCCTGATTAAGGCACATGAAATTCAATTGGCCAATTTCTCGTTAGTACCGACAAGCCTGTCGGCCTGATTTTGAATTTTGCCAAAGATAAGGTAGAAATAAAACGAAAAGTTAAAGATTTATAATCATCCTGTTATCCTGTCAAAAAAGAAAGCTTAGAGTGATTAACAGGAAAAATCGTGAACGGTTACAAGAAAAATAATGAGTATCGAAAATGACAAATTTAAAGGCACTGCGCTGATATTGGGCTCAAGCTGCATGTACAGCTTGATGGCCTGTTTGATCAAGATCACAGCCGATAGCATCAGCTCTTACAGGATAGCGTTCGTACGATTTCTGTTCGGTTTGTGTTTATTTTGTATTTTGGTGCTTTCAGGCAAGCTAAAGCTAAAGTTCACTAACTGGGCATTGCTTACCGCACGCGGGATCATCGGCGGCACCGCGGTCTGGATCACTTATCTTGCAATCAAGGAACTCGGGATCGGCAAGGGGACGGTGATCATGTACTCGTACCCGGTGTACGCAAGCCTGTTCGGTGTGATCATTCTCAAGGAAAAATTGCGATTGACAAATTTCATATCAATCGGCTGTGCACTGTGCGGGCTTTATCTGCTGGTCATGAAACCCGGCGAATCGCTGCTTGACGTCGGCAAATTTGAAATCATAGCGATAGTCGGCGCCGTTGCGGCGGGATTAACTGTTGCGATCATCAGGAAGCTGCACGAAACGGAATCAACTTTTGAGATATTCTTCGCCCAGTGCTTCTTTGGCGTTTTGCTTATGGTAATCCCTGCCAATATGGGCGATCAGTCTATCGATGCAAACGGTATAATCCTGCTGCTTGGCATCGCCGGCGCCGCCTTTGCCGGGCAGTTGATGATGACGGAAGGTTTTCGGTATCTGCCGGTCAATATCGCTTCCATCCTTGGGATGGGTGAGTTGATATTGAACTACAGTATCGGTGTGGTCATTTTCAGCGAACCAACGAGTATGCGTTCGATTGCAGGTACCGCATTGATATTTGCTGCATGCGTTTGCAGCCTTCTTGGAAAAATCAACGGTGCTAAGAAATAATTAGTGACAAATCTTGCCGATGCGTTATGATGATTGGCGGATTTTATAATGTTTGAAAGGAAATGAAAATGATACGAGTAGCGATAATCGGGGCAAGCGGGTATACGGGTGTTGAGGCTATCGAGATACTTTTGCTCCATAGCGCCGCGGAGCTTACATATCTGACCGCCCTGCCGGACGAGTGCGCCCATGTTGCAGATACCTTCGGCCAGCTGCGGGGTCGGCTGGATATGATGATCGAGCCGCTGGACCTTGACGTGCTTAGCCAAAAAGCGGATGTGGCACTGTGCTGTCTGCCTCATAAAGTTTCCATGGGATTCGTTCCCAAGCTGCTCGATGCCGGTGTTAAGGTTATCGACTTTAGTGCCGACTACCGGATCAAAGATGTTGACGTCTATGAGAAATTCTACCAGGAGCATACCGACCAGGATAATCTCGCTCATGCGGTTTATGGTCTGCCGGAACTCTTCCGGGATCAGATCAAAGACGCCAGGTTGATCGCAAACCCCGGATGCTTTCCGACCGGAGCGTCTCTTGCGATAGCCCCGCTGCTCAAAGCCGGGCTTATCGACGTGAGCGATATTATCGTAAGCTCGGTGACGGGAGCATCGGGTGCGGGCAAAAACCCGTCGCCGGTTTTTCACTTTCCAAACATGAACGAAAATGTATTCGCTTACGGAATCGGCGCACACAGGCATATGCCCGAGATCGAACAAGTCACTTCGGAAGTTGCCGGCAAACAAACGACTGTTCTCTTTCAGCCGCATGTTGCATCTTTCGACCGGGGGATACTTTCGTCGGTATATTGCAAACCGACAGGCAAAGTTACGCAGGAATCGCTGCTGGAACTTTATAACGATTTCTATTCCGGTGAAACTTTTGTATCGGTACTGACCGGAACGCCAAAACTGAAAGACGTTGCCAGGAGCAATTACTGCCAGGTCTTCCCGACATTGTCAAAGGGCCGGATCGTATGTTTTTCGGTAATCGACAACCTGATCAAAGGCGCATCGGGACAGGCGATACAGAATATGAATATCATGTTCGGATTGGATGAAACGCTTGGACTGAAGTAAGTCCAAAATCGCAGAACGTAGATTCCCGCCTTCGCGGGAATGACAAGATGGATTGATTATGGAAAGCGGAAAATTAAAAGTTGCGACTTGTCAGTTTGCTGTCAATGGCTCGGTTGAGCATAACTCTGGTAAGATCCAGATGCTTATGCGGCAGGCTAAAGACGGCGGTGCGGATATTGTGCATTTTTCTGAGTGTGCTCTGAGCGGGTATGCCGGGGTCGATTTTGAGAGTTTCGACGGTTACGACTGGGAGTTTTTGCGGGCAGAGATCAAAAAGATCATGGCCCTTGCCGGCAAACTTAATATCTGGGTTGTGCTGGGTTCCAGCCATCAACTGACCGAACCTAACAAACCGCATAACAGTTTGTATCTGATAAACCCAGACGGCGAAATTGCAGATCGATACGACAAACGCTTTTGCATCGGCAAAGAAATGCCACACTACACGCCGGGAAACCGGTTTGTTAATTTTACAATTAATGGGGTTGTTTGCTCGCTGCTGATATGCTTTGATCTGCGGTTTCCGGAAATATATCGGGAACTAAAAAAGCAAGGCGTCCAGTGCATCCTCCAGTCATTCTATAATGCCCGCCAGCAGGGCCCAAGCATCCACACAGACATAATGCAGCAATCAATGCAATGCCGTGCAGCGACGAATTATTTCTGGGTGTCGATGACAAACTCGAGCGGCTGGTTCTGTCCATACGCGTCATGCTTTATCCGGCCGGACGGGAAAATAATCGCAAAACTCGAAGACCACAAAGACGGAATAACGATAAACACAGCAGACACCACCGAAGAACACTACGACCCGTCAAAGGATTTCAGACAGATGGCGATGGATGGAATGTTGAGTAATGGTGCGTCAATTGAGGATACACGGTCAAATAATGTGAAAGAACTGTAGCCCCCAAACTGTCATTCCCGCGAAGGCGGGAATCTAAAACTATGCGATATTATTGCGTGTACATTATGGCGAATCGTAAAAACGGAACGATTTATACGAAAAGATTAAATAAAAATAGTAACGTGTGGATTCCCGCCTTCGCGGGAATGACATGTTTAGAATGATAGTTTATTGAGGTGTTTATTATGGCAAACAATACAATAACATCACCGAAGGGTTTTTTGGCTGCTGGGCTTTCCAGCGGGGTTAAGCGGTCTGGTAAGCCTGATATTGGCGTGATCGTTTGTCTGGGCGGGGCTAAGGCGGCTGCTGTTTTTACTACCAACAAAGTGTTCGCCGCTCCTGTCAGCATTTGCAAAAAGCATGTTAAGAGCGGTAAGGTCTTTGCTGCTGTGGTGAACTCGGGCAATGCTAATGCTTGTACCGGGACGAAGGGGTTTAATGATGCCATTGAAATGTGTTCGACGACCGCCAGGCTGATCGGTTGCGATCCGCACCACGTGCTTATCGCTTCTACCGGGATCATCGGTGAGCCTATGCCTATTGCCAAGGTTACCAGGGGAATAAAAAAGGCATTCGAAAAAACCTCCGACAGTGCAAAGGCGGGCCTCGATTTTGCCAGGGCGATGATGACGACCGACACACGGCCCAAGCAAGCGGCGACAACGTTTAAGATTTCCGGCAAGGATGTAACCATCGCAGCTACCGCAAAAGGGGCCGGGATGATCGGGCCTAATATGGCGACGACTATATGTGTGATCACGACCGATGTGGCGATAAGCAAGCCGCTACTCGCCAAGGCTCTGAAAGAAGCTATCGGCCAGTCGCTAAACCGGCTGACTGTTGACGGCCATCAGAGTACTAACGATACGGCGATGATACTCGCCTCGGGAGCAGCCGAAAACAGGCCCATCACAAGCCAGTGCCCGCGATACAAAAAATTTGCGAAGGAACTTCGAGAGATCTGCTGCGACCTGGCAAAACAAATGGCCCTGGACGCCGAAGGCGCAACGCGGATGTTTACGGTAACAGTAAACGGAGCGGCGACAAAAACAGACGCCGCCAAAGCCGCACGAGCAGTCGCCGACTATGACCTGGTCAAATGCGCCATCCACGGAGCAGACCCGAACTGGGGAAGGATCGTCTGCGCGGTAGGCTCATGCGGAGTAAAACTGAATCCCGAAAAATTGTCCTGCAAGATCGGAGACATAACGGTATTTAGAAACGGCCAGCCAACAAAGTTTGACGCAAAAAAGGCAAGCAAGATAATCGCGAAAAA
The DNA here is from genome assembly GCA_019456225.1 of Planctomycetota bacterium. Lineage (GTDB taxonomy): Bacteria > Planctomycetota > Phycisphaerae > Sedimentisphaerales > Anaerohalosphaeraceae > VRUI01. The sequence continues at coordinate 30,554 of VRUI01000033.1, forward strand.
AGAACACACAATAACGATCAACCTCGGCACAGGAAAAGCAACAGACTTCTGCTACGGCTGCGACCTAAGCAAAGATTACGTAACAATAAACGCAGATTACCACACTTGAAAAATTTCTTTGTAAGTCGATAAAGGATAATTTATGGAAAACCAGGACGAGATTGTTATTACCTTAAGCAGGAAAAAAACTTTTTTAATGGCGATTGGCTCTTTAGGCTTTGTCATTGCCGGAGTTTGGGTGTTGATGCTTGGGGCGATAGGTGTTGGGATTGTGTGTATACTCTTTTTCGGCTTTTGTTTAATATGTGCGATAAATAAACTTTTTGAAACTTCTGCCGGACTTGTGCTTAATGATCAAGGTTTCTATAATAATTCATGTGGTTTGCCGGAAGTTTTCGTTCCCTGGGCAGAGGTTGTTGGGATTGTTGAATTTGAGGTCAGTGGTATAAAAACCATTTCGATATTTGTCAATGATCCGGATAAATATGTCGGTCGCGGAAATCTGGTACAAAGGCTGTTAAATCGTGATCAATTAAAATCGACGGATACGCCAATTAGTATCTCAGCACATATATTAAACATTGACCATGATCAATTATTTTCAACTTTTGAAAGTTATGTTAAAAATTACTGCGATTTAGAATTAGAACAATGATAATAAACGAAATATTCTATTCATTACAGGGCGAAGGTTCTCTCGCCGGGGTTCCTTCTGTATTTGTTCGTCTTGCAGGCTGTCCTTTACGCTGCGTTTGGTGTGATACCAAGTATGCATGGGACAAATCAGCCGGTGAGGAGATGAGTATTGAGGCTGTTAAGGCGAAGGTGCTTGCCTTTGAGGTTCGCCATATAGTGATCACAGGCGGCGAGCCGTTGGTTAATGATGAGTTGATCGCGCTGATCGATGCGATCGGCGACCCTTCGCTGCATATTACTATCGAAACCAGCGGGATCGAGTATGTCGCCTCGCTTAAGTGTGATCTCATGAGCATCAGCCCGAAGCTTTCTAACTCGATTTCGGCAGAGGCGGCTGATGCGCTTGAAATCGATCCCCTGAATATCGATGCGATGCAGCGGCTTATTGACGAGTATGATTATCAGATCAAATTCGTCGTTGACGCACCGGCCGATCTTGACGAGATCGCCGCCGTTATCGCCAAGCTTAAAAACGTAAACCCGTATAAGATAATGCTGATGCCGCAGGCGGCCACCAAAACAGAGTATGTAAACAAGCTGCCGATGGTCGCAGAGATCGCCAAAAATACCGGTTTTGCCCTTTCGCCCCGGCTCCAGGTGCAGCTTTGGGGCAATAGCAGGGGAAAATAACGGTAAAATTGCAGAAATGGGCAAAAAAGGCTTGCAGAATGTGGATTTGCCCGTAAAATATGCACTTCCAAAACCTGCCCGGGTGGCGGAACTGGCAGACGCGCTAGCTTGAGGGGCTAGTTGGGGCAACTCAGTGGAGGTTCGAATCCTCTCCCGGGCACTAATTTAAAGCTCAATATTACGGTTTAAACCAAAGTATTGAGCTTTTTTTACGCCCAAAAATAAAACCACTGTGAAAATAAATGTGAAATAATTGTGTGGGTTTTGATTCTTGAATTAGTTTCAGGTTAAATGTTTGCAAAAAGAAAGGGCTGTGAATTTTTGGTTCACAGCCCTTGTGAGTTTAATCGGCAATAGTGGCAATTTCAGCCAGGTTAGGAGGCAATTGCTGCGGCTTTGCGTTCACGCTCTCTTGTCTTACGATTGGAATTGGCCGCACGCGTTTTCAGTTGATTTGTTCGTCTTTTATTAATTTTATCTCTACGTCGTCCCATAAAAATTCCCTTTCAGTGTTTTTATCAAACCTGCCACGCTGCGGAAGGTTTCATAGCAAATAAAGCATTTTCAGTATTACAGCCTGCCTATAATACACATCCTCGAATTATAAGCACCAGGCAAGGCAAAAGCAATGATTTTTTTGGGAAATCGAATATAAACTAACATTTCCAATTAAAAGGTATTGTCGCTTGACTGGTTTGGATGGTCTGGATATTATGACGAGTGTAAATACGTGAGACATATTCAATATACAGGAGATAAAATGGATAAAAATGAAATGGAAATTTTTTACGGCAAGTTTGCGAAATTTGTTGTTATTCTTGTTACAGTCATCGGTTTTGGATTTGGCGGCTGGGCAGGGGTTATGTATGCCGAATCGACCGGCAGGGGGATGACTGCGATACTCGGGGCCGTCTTAGGGGGCGCAAGCGGGTTTGTGCTATCGAAGTTATACCTCAAGTACCTTGTGAGAATAATCGCGAGCGAGCTTAATGCATTTGTCAGGTGGCTGCTGCCAACACTGGCGGCTGTTGTTTGCGGGCTGGTCTGCACTACTATTATACATGCAATATTGTCAGGGATACTTGTAATGACTTCTGAAAAACCCTTGACCGAGCACTGGGACGGGCTGTGGAGTGCTATCGTGGTGGGATGCGAAGTCACCGGAGCAATTGTCGGCTTTGCGGCCGGGGCCTTGTGCACTTCGCTGTATATGTGGAAAGTGATCGATAAAAACGAAACTGCCGAAGAAACAAAAATCGATGAAACTAACGAATTATCTTAGACTGCTTCCTGTTTTTGGCAGGTGCTTGTGGAAGCTTCCATTTCGGCATCTGCTTTATATGGCTAAGCTGCTGGGTTATGAGAATCCGCATTCTTCTTGACAAACGTTTCATTGATTTCAACAAGTTCAGCAACCTGTTTTTCAAGTTTCGTCCTCAAGTTTGCCAACACGATTATTATAGGACAAATTTAGGCCTTTGCTTGAGATAAATATTGACATACCACCTTGAGTATGCTACCATTCATCAAGTTTGAAATGGGCATTTTGACATTGAGTGCGTTGCTCAATACGCTCAAAATTCCCGTGAACGGTTACGTTTTTTGCTGTTTTGGCTATACTGGTAAACAGTTTTACACTTTTAGGAGACATTATAGTGTTTAGATTTCACATCTTTATTGCTGTTATTTTTGCTAATATTGCTTCAGCCAACAGTCTAACCGCAATTGAGCAGGATTGGCTCCTGCGGGAGAAATATCGACCCGGAAAGGATTCTAAGGCCCTCACTGATGCGAAAAACTGCTCCAAACGCATTGACGAAATCGCCGATTATTGTCAAAAGCAAATAGATTCACTAGCCCAGCAGAGCACTGACGTCAGCCAATACAAACAAAATCTAAAACAGCTTTTAGCATCAGAAGGGCATACAACCCAGGATTTTTTCAGAGCAAAGCGTTTGCAGCGAAAACTCACCCTCGCCGACGAAGCTTTCGACTTTGATGACATTCTCTTCGTAAAACGCAAACCCGGCTGGTTCAATCATATGTCCGACCAGTACTTCGGCTGGTGGTCAAGACCCGGCGGCGGCATATACATACTTCGCGATTTTAAAAGCGACGATCCGCAAGAGTATTGCATCACAGATTCATTCACCGCCCAGGGCAGTTTCCTTCGGCCCGCTATCTCATACGACGGCAAAAAAGTACTCTTCGCATGGTGCAAATATTACGAAAGATTAGCAGGCAAACAAACCGGACGTTTCAAATACGCACTCGGCGAACAAAACAAGTTCGACAAAAGCAATGTCCCCGAAGACGCCTTCTACCACCTTTACGAAATGAACATCGACGGCACAAACGCAAAACGTCTTACAAGCGGCAAGTACGATAACTTCGATGCAAGATACCTGCCAGACGGCAAGATAGTATTCCTCTCCACACGTCGCGGCCATGCCGTCCAGTGCGGACTCGACAGCGCAACCCGCACAATGGAACAAAACGATCTGCCCGACGTCTACGTCCGATGCGGCGGCGGCCTAAGTCGCCCCTGTGCCGTCTATACCCTCCACACCATAGACGCCGACGGCAAAAACCTAAACGCAATATCTCCCTTTGAGATGTTCGAATGGACCCCGAGCCTCACCCCAGATGGCAGAATCCTTTATTCACGCTGGGACTACATCGATCGCTGGAACAACCCCTACATGAGCCTCTGGTCAATAAACCCCGACGGCACAAACTCAAAGCTCGTCTACGGCAACTACACCATTTCACCGCATTGCACCTTCGAGCCAATGCCAATACCAAACTCAAATAAGATCATCTTCACAGCCTCGGCCCACCACGCACAGACAATGGGATCGCTGGTACTGCTCGACACATCCATAGGCACCGAAGGCGCCGACCCCATCACAAGATTAACACCCGAAGTAGTCTTCCCCGAAGCCGAAGGCTGGCCAAAAACATTCTACAAAAACCCATGGCCCCTCTCCGAAAGATTCTACCTGACAGCATGGTCCAATGAAGGCGACATGAAGGCCCAGGACTGGGACGTAGGAGAAAACACCCTAAGAGCACCGAACGGAATGGGCATATACGCATTCGATGCTCAAGGCAATATGGAAATGATAACAAGGGACCCCGAGATCGGCTCTGTCACACCGATACCACTAAGAAAAACCACCCCGCCGGCAAAGATACCCAGCAAAGTAGATTGGCTCGGCCCAAAAGAGGGCACCATGTTCGTAAGCGACGTCTACCGCGGCCTCAAAACCGTAAAACGAGGCGACATAAAAGCAATCCGCATAATCGCCGTCCCGCCAAAGACTCACCCGAAAATGCACTACCCGCCGATCGGGCTGACAAGAGATGACCCCGGCAAATGCGTCCTCGGAACCGTCCCCGTAGAACCAGACGGCTCAGCCTATTTCAAACTCCCCGCCGGCGTAATAGTATTCTTTCAGGCACTCGACAAAAACGGCATGGCTGTCCAGACAATGCGAAGCGTAACATACGTCCAGCCCGGAGAACAAGCCGGCTGCATTGGATGCCACGAACCACGCCATCAGGCCGCACCTGTTAAACGTGTCGTCGACGCCGTAAAACGCCTGCCATCACAAATAACCCCGGGCCCAAGCGGATCATGGCCACTGCGATTCGACAAATTGGTTGGCGGCGTAATAGAAAACAACTGCAAAAGCTGCCACAACCCAAAAAGCAAAAATATCGCCGCGGCAAAATTCGACCTGACCGAACAAAAGGCATACGAAACACTCGTAAACTACGGCAAACCAAGCCTGAAAGATAAGGTAAACGAAAAATACAAAAAGGGCTATTCCGTAGAAGGCGACTGCATGGCAATGACAAGCGCGGTCCTGAAAAAAATAAACGACAAAAAGATCCACCCGGACCTGTCCCTCAACGCCGAAAGCACCAAAAGGCTGATAATCTGGATGGACAGCTATGCCCAAAAAGCAGGGTCATTTAGCGAAATACAGGAAAAAGAGCTACTTGAGATCAAAAAACGCTGTCAGGACCTGTCAATAACAAGCATAAAATAAAAAACGTAAAAGGAACTACAGCAAGATGTTAATTGAGTATTTTTACTCAATTATCTTGTTTAGCTCCTTTAATTCTCACTTTTTTGAAAAAAATTTGTTTTTTTAGTGTTTTTCCTTGACATTTTACTGATTATTATGCTAAATTAGTTTCATTGGAGGGTTCTGTTATTAGAAGGGTTTGATGGATGTTTGTTATTTCTTTCAATTTTATAAAGTTATTCATTTACAATATGCCTGGCATGTTGGGATACCTTTCTTCACCTTTCTTCACCAACTGATAAAGCTTCCCAGTTGTTTGAAAATTGGCTTCCCAGTTTCTCTCTACCTGTCTGTTACTGCTCCATAGATCTGCCCACTTGTAAAAATATATTAGTTTTTGGTTGGTTAGATAAATTTAGTTCGTATTTAGGCTGGGCCTGCGTGGGGCCAGCATTGTCACACTTGAGGTTTGGGTTGGTTACTTAAACCTCGAAAACTTTATTTTTTTTGAAAGGAAGAATGATGAAAAAGACAATTGTATTACTGGTAGTAGCAGTAGCGGGATTGGTTCTCGCACTGGCACCGGCCGCACAGGCGGGCCTTCTCGATTGGACTAGTTCCATAGATGGCGGTTACCGTATCGCCTTTGTCACGGAAACGATGTCAATCGCGACTTCGACGGACATTACTACGTACAACACCACCGTAGCCGACGACGCCGCTGGGTCAACGTTGCTGGACGCCCTCGGCGCTACATGGAACTGCATCGGCTCAACCGAGACCGTCTCCGCGAAGGTAAACACCGGCACCACACTCACCGACGGCGGCGCAACTGACGTCCCGATTTACACGCCGGCCGGCGTCCTGTTGGCGACGGGTAATGCTGACCTGTGGGACGGGACCATATTAGCACTCATGGCCCGCCGGGATGGCACAGCGATAGACTACATCTACAGGGCATTTACGGGTTCGGATAATGACGGAACCCCCGCGACCTCAGGCGATGGTAGACAACTTGGGACTTCCGGTCCCGTTTCGACGCGAGGAAACGATCCTCTAAACGGATGGTTACGTGGGGACTCGTCAGGGAACACCTCCCCGAACCGTCATCTCTTTGCTATGTCCGAGCCGATCCCCGAACCCGCAACGATGTTGCTTCTGGGTCTTGGCGGAATGATGCTTCGCAGACGCAAACGTGCGTAATTGACGCATAGACAATAGAATAGATTAGATTATCCAAGGGGCGCACCCTTGCGGGAGCGCCCCGGATTTTCTCTACCTGTCTGTTACTGCTCCAAAGTTGCGGACACTTGTAAAAATATATTAGTTTAAAGTACTAAGTTGTTTTTTAGTTATTTAGTGCGATTCATTAGAGTTGGATCGTGTCATATATCGACCTGAATATCCAGGCGATAACTTATTAAGCGTTATATCTCTTTTTGGCGATTATGTCAGGAATCAATAAAAGAGGGCGCGTGTTGATAGATAAAGGATTTATAATTGTATGTTTTTAAAATGAAATGTTTTTGAAAGGAGAATCACAATGATGAAGAAGAAATTGTTTTCAATTGTATTACTGGTATTAGCCGCACTTCTATTCACACTGGCACCGACCGCACAGGCGGCCCTTCTCGATTGGACTAGTTCCATAGATGGCGGTTACCGTATCGCCTTTGTCACGGAAACGATGTCAATCGCGACTTCGACGGACATTACTACGTACAACACCACCGTAGCCGACGACGCCGCTGGGTCAACGTTGCTGGACGCCCTCGGCGCTACATGGAACTGCATCGGCTCAACCGAGACCGTCTCCGCGAAGGTAAACACCGGCACCACACTCACCGACGGCGGCGCAACTGACGTCCCGATTTACACGCCGGCCGGCGTCCTGTTGGCGACGGGTAATGCTGACCTGTGGGACGGGACCTCATTAGCACTCATGGCCCGCCGGGATGGCACACCGATAACCGAGACCTACAGAGCATTTACGGGCACGACTCCTGACGGAAGCAGCATGACCGCAGGCGATGGTAGATATTTGGGGTTCGTCGGCGATGTCCGTTCGACGCGTGGAAATGATGCTCTAAACCAATGGATAGGTGCGGACTCGTCAGGGAACACCTCCCCGAACCGTCATCTCTTTGCTATGTCCGGTGTAATCGGCGGCGGCGGATTTAATTTCGATCCTACACCGGCAGACGGCGCTTCCGTTCCTGCAGCTGATCCTTTGGCATTGAGTTGGGCGAATCTGCCAGAGCCCAATAGTGTGGCTGATACCATATCGGTCGAGGTCTTTTGGGACACGGGCGAAGCGGGTGACGACGAATCCCAGTCCCTGACACTGCTCACTTCAAATTCGACTGAAGTGACATCCCCTGGCATTGGGACATTTCACTGGAAGATCGTTGCTACTGATCCGAACACTGGCTACGTGCCTGTTGTGACAGAGGCTGTTTACTCGTTAACAACTACAAGTACCAATGTGGCGCCAAGCGTCAATATCGACGGTGGTGATAGAGTTGCATGGTTTACAGATGGCATTATTTCGGTCCCGATTACCAGTGTGGTTACGGATGCGGACGGGCCCGATGCCCTTTCGTATGAGTGGTTTGTTGACGACGTGCTTGTCGCAGGCGAGACCACAGATAGCATCGACCTGACCGAAGCAGACCTGGACGTACCACTACTCGGTGCAACCAATGTATACGCAGTGCGGTTGGAGGCCTATGACGGTGAGGCCACCGGTGAAGATACGGTGACGATTACTGTCTATGCTGATGGTTGTGAAGCTGCTAAGGGTGAGGCCCCTGAGTACACTGAAGCTATGGCTCGAGAAATAGGCGATACGAACTATGACTGTGCAGTTAACTTAGTTGACCTTGCTGCTATGGCATTAAACTGGCTGACTGATGAATCACTCTAGTCTAGTTTGTTTTAGTTTTTAGAAGTTTTCAGCCGGGAGTTGCTTTTGTGACTCCCGGCTTTTTTTCTTGACAATGTGCAATCCGTCATGTATACTAGCGTGATGATGGATGAAAGTTTTTATATAGTATGTTTTTTAAATGAAAAGTTTTTGAACGGAGAATCACAACGATGAAGAAGGAATTGTTTTCAATTGTATTACTGGTATTAGCCGCGTTGGTGTTAGCACTGGCCCCGGCCGCACAGGCGGCCCTTCTCGATTGGACTAGTTCCATAAATGGCGGTTACCGTATCGCCTTTGTCACGGAAACGATGTCATTCGCGACTTCGACGGACATTACTACGTACAACACCACCGTAGCCGCTGATGCCGCTGGGTCAACGGAGCTGAACGCCCTCGGCGCTACATGGAACTGCATCGGCTCAACCCAGGCCGTCTCCGCGAAGGTAAACACCGGCACCACACTCACCGACGGCGGCGCAACTGACGTCCCGATTTACACGCCGGCCGGCGTCCTGTTGGCGACGGGTAATGCTGACCTGTGGGACGGGACCATATTAGCACTCATGGCCCGCCGGGATGGCACAGCGATAGACTACATCTACAGGGCATTTACGGGTTCGGATAATGACGGAACCCCCGCGACCTCAGGCGATGGTAGATATCTTGGGTTCGCCGGCAATATCGTTTCGACGCGAGGAAACGATCCTCTAAACGGATGGTTACGTGGGGACTCGTCAGGGGACACCGCCCCAAACCGTCATCTCTTTGCTATGTCCGGTGTAATCGGCGGCGGATTTGATTTCAATCCTAATCCGGCGGCCGGCGCTACCGTTCTTGCAACTAATTCTTTGGATTTGAGTTGGGCGAATCTGCCAGAATGCAGTGATCCGAGTGATTCCGCATCGGTCGAGGTCTTTTGGGACACGGACATAAATGGTAACGACGAAGACCAGATCCTGATACCGGAAGTGTCCACTCCAAAAACGGTTAATGTGTCAGCCCCTGGCATTGGGACATATTACTGGAAGATCGTTGCTACTGATCCGGGCACGTCTAGTGTTCTGGAAGAGGCTGTTTACTCGTTAACAACTACAAGTAACAATGTGGCGCCTGTTGTTAATGCTGGGTATGGTGTAGGTGCGGATGATCTTTTTGCATTTCTGACCGAAGGCATCGTAGGCGTACCCGTTGCAATGGACGCATCTGTTGACGATCCTGGAGACACTACAGTTAACAGTTGGGCAGTTACGAGTCCAGCCGAAGTTGTCGATCTTCCGACGTTTGACGTTCCGGTAGACCCTCTTGGTGCAGGTGTAAATGTAAATGTAAATGTTACTTTCTACGAAGCCGGCATTTATACTCTAACTTTGACCGCGAACGACGAAGAAGCAGCTCCGGTAAGCGACAGTTTGGTAGTTACTGTTTATGCTGATGATGTTATTATTACTGAAACCGACAGCTCCACCGTTGTGGCAGAAGGAGAATCCGCTTTTGATACTTACACCATTGTCCTGAACACCCCGCCGGATTACAGCGTAACTGTCACCGTTGATCCGGATGCCCAGACACAAGTCAATAACAACGGCGCGGGCAACCCCGAAGATTTGACTTTCACCACCAGCAACTGGGGCACACCGCAGACTGTTACAGTCAAGGCCATCGACGACAGCAATCAGGAAGGTGCCCATTTCTCGACGATTACGCACACCGCCGTCAGCACCGATCAGGGCTACAACAACATCAGTATCGCCAACGTGGAAGTTGCCATTGCAGACGACGATACACCCAGCCATGACATCAACGAGACCGGCGGCTCACCCGACACCGCCGACAGCACTGTTACCTTTAATGAGATAATGTACCACCCGGCCCCTGAGACGGACCAAACGCTGGAATGGGTTGAATTTTACAATCAAATGGCTGTTGACGTTGATATGTCCCAGTGGAGACTCTGGGGCGGAATCGATTTTGATTTCCCACAAGGTACTGTTGTCGATGGAGGTGGTTTTTTGCTTCTGGTCAGTTTTGACCCTGAAAACGAACCTGCCATGGGGGAATTTGAGACGGCCTATGGTGCGATTCCAGGCGGCACTATAGTAGTTGGTCCTTTTACCGGGCAATTAAATAATGGCGGTGAAGAGTTACGGCTGCGTAATGTCAGCAGCAGGCTTATGGACGTGATCGATTATCGTGACGGAGGCGACTGGCCGGTGGCGCCGGACGGCTCGGGTGTATCGCTTGCTAAGCTTGAACTGAACTACAACGGCTCGTCAGCGGCAAGTTGGAGCTGGAGCGAACAAATTGGCGGCACACCGGGTGCATATAATTTCTCCCTTGCGATACCAGCCAAACTTGCTTTTAACGAAATTGCCTCTGCCCAGACGCCGGACTTCTGGAACGAGATAGTTAATTATGATGATCAGTTTATTGATTTGCTTGGCTATGTGCTGACCTGTGCCGGCTTTACTGACGCGGAATATACTTTCCCGGCTCAACCTACCAGCCCTGGCGATTATCTGGTTTATAATGAAGCAACGATTGGTTTTCAACCTGCCGATGAAGACAAGCTGTTTTTGTATGCTCCCGGTAAGACTTCGGTAATTGACGCTGTCAGGGTTAAGAATTCACATCGTGGCAGATTTCCTGACGGCATGGGTGGTTGGCTATATCCTGATTTTGTAACGAAGTGGCTCGCAAACAGTTTCGATTTCAGTGATGAAATTGTTATTAACGAAATCATGTATCATCCCCGCATAATATCTGAAGCACCGGCAACCTACGGACCTCCGACTATATTGGTAGCTTCTGGAGCGACAGCCAAAACATTTGTGCCAAGCGACGGTAGTCTGGGACTGACCTGGACTGGTGGAAACGAATCTTTCAACGATACAGGCTGGACGCACGGCACAGGAAGCACCACCGGCATCGGATACGACACGGAGACAACATACGACGATTTAATTAACACGGATCTAAAGGCTTTGATGTACACCCATAAGAACTCTTTTTACACTCGCATTACCTTTAGTGTCACCGACCCGCAGACAATTGAAATATTAAATCTCAAGATGAAATACGATGACGGTTTTGTCGCTTACATCAATGGTGTTGAAGTCGCCAGAAGAAATTTTATTGGCTCACCTGCCTGGAATTCCCGTGCCTCCCAGCACCCTGACAATGTTGCCCAGATATTTGAGCCAATCGATATATCCGCTTTTATCAATGTTCTCCAACCGGGTGAAAATATTCTTGCGATTCACGGAATGAACATGACTGGCTCAAGCTCTGATCTTCTGATGGTACCGGAACTGGAAATATTGTGGCAACTGACCCCGCATATCCCGGGCGGTGAATCGCCGAAAGCCTGGATCGAGCTTTATAACAAAGGCGGCTCTGCGGTAACTCTTACCGACTGGAAGATAAGGGGAGGGATAGATTTTGACTTCCCGACCGATACGACCATCGCGGCAGGAGGGTATCTGATAGTTGCTGAGGACGCCGATTATGTCAAGGCCCTTTATCCCGATATCAGCAGCATTGTTATAGGTAACTTCAGTGGAAATTTGTCTAATAAAGGTGAGCTTATAATCCTCAAAGACGCCAACAATAATCCGGCTGACCAGGTACATTATTTTGATAGCAGTCCCTGGCCCAAGTTCGCAGACGGAGGAGGTTCGAGCCTGGAACTGCGCGACCCGTATGCCGATAATTCCAGCCCACAGGCCTGGGCCGCCAGTGACGAAACAGACAAGGCTGGCTGGAACACTTATACATATACAAAATCATGCTCGTCAAGTATAGGACCCGATTCGGTGTGGAACGAATTTATTTTGGGATTACTGATGAGCGGTGAGGTGCTCTTGGATGACATTAGTCTTACCGCATATCCGAGCGGGGCCGAACTGATTTCAAACGGCACATTTGAAAGTGACACTATCAACAGTGAGCCTGCCGACTGGCGAATCATAGGCAACCATCATAGTGAAATAATTATTGACCCGGATGACGGCGGCAATCAGGTCCTGCATCTAACTGCCAATGGATCAACCGAGCATATGCACAACCATGCTGAGATCACTCTTAGCTCCGGTGTAAGCAACGGCACTCTGTATCAGGTTTCTTTCCGTGCCAAGTGGTTGGGCGGTTCTAACCAGGTTAACACCCGTGTATGGTTCAACCGATTAGCTAAAACAACACTTATAGATGTCCCGCACCCATCCACTACCTGCACGCCCGGCGCTCAGAACTCGCAATATGAAAGTAACATGGGCCCGACTCTTAGCAAACTGGCTCACAGCCCTGCTGTCCCTGCCCCATCTGAACCGGTTACTGTTTCTGTAATCACCGAGGACCCGGACGGCACCGCAATACCAATGCTTTATCGTAGCATAAATGGCGGATCATGGACCAGCGATCCTATGAGCCATCAGGGCGACGGCCTATATACCGGAACAATTCCCGGACAGTCTGCCGGAAGCAAGGTGCAGTTCTACATCGAGTCACCTGATCTGCTTGGAGCAAGATCATACTGCCCAGCTGGCCAAGAGAACTCACGAGCAATGTATGAAGTTGACAATGGTGAGGCGTCCGGCAGCTACAGCAACAACTTCCGTATTATTATGACAGATACCGATGAGACCTTACTACACACCCCGACCAATGTTATGAGTAATGACAGACTTGGGGCCACCGTTATCTATAACGAAGAAGAAGTGTTTTACGATGTCGGCGTCAGACTAAAAGGCGGCGAACGAGCACGAAATGTTAATAGATGGGTCGGGTTCAGCGTGAAATTCAACAGTGACCATCTTTTCCGAGGCATCCATCAGAAAGTGGCTTTAGACCGCAGCAATTGGGGGAGGTATGGCGTTGCACATGATGAGGCTTTCGCCAAGCACCTAAGCGCACACGCCGGCGGTATTTACTGGCCACTGGATGATATCGTACACTTGATTGCACCTAGCGATGCACATAACGGCTCTGCCATAATGCAAACGGCACGAAACGAAGATGTGTTTCTCGATGCACAATTTGAAGATGGCAGTGATGGGCAACTGTTCGAATATGAACTGATATATTTCATGAGAGATGCAGATCCAGCCACAGGCATTAAGCTACCATCCGGTTCTGGTGGTGACGGCGTAATTGGTGTGGACATCCGGGACCTCGGTGACGATAAGGAGAATTACCGGTGGATATTCCTGATCAAAAATAACCGTGCCAAGGACGACTACAGCCAACTGATAGAATTCGCTAAAACATTCAGCCTTTCTGGTTCGACCCTGCAACAGCAGGCGCCCATAACAATGGATGTTGATAACTGGATGCGAACATTCGCGATGCAGTCACTGCTTTGTGTAGAAGATTCTTACACACGTGGCTACCAGCATAATCTCAGAGTATATATCCGTTCGACCGATCAGAGGACATTGGCTTTTCCGTGGGACTGGGACGGACTGCTCCGTTCATCCACAACTGGCCCTCTGTGGGGCGGCAGTAATTTACAGAAAATTATTGAGTTGGCTCCTAATCGAAGGATGTTCTACGGTAATATGCTTGACATAATCACAACTACGATGAACTCAGCTTACCTGAACACCTGGGGCAATCACTTCGGGAATTTAGTGGGTGATAATTACAGCTCTTGTATTAACGGGTTTACAGACCGGTCGAACTATGTACAAACGCAACTGCCGACGCAACGAAAACATTTTGTGATAACCGATGCAGATTTTTCGGTAGCTGCCGACAACGCTGTTATTCATGGCCAAGCTTCTATTGATGTTAAAGATGTTTATATTCAGGGCAGAGACGACCCCCTGGAATTATCCTGGACACACAGCGGCTCCGGAACGGGTCAGCAGTTCCAATGGACTGCCACTGTACCGCTCGAACCGGGCGTGAACAGTCTTGTCTTTGAGGCTTATGATTATCAGGGCTATCTTATTACTATCGACACGATTACAGTAACCAGTACTGTTTCGCAGCGGCCGTTGCGCGATAATTTGCGTGTGACTGAATTGATGTACAATCCAATCGATGGCAGTGATTACGAATATATCGAACTGCTCAATATAGGCATAGTTGCGCTGGACATCAGCAATGTATTTATAGCTGATGGAGTGGTTTTTGATTTTGCGACCAGTACGGTCAGCAGTCTTGCCCCTGGCGAGTATGTTGTTGTCGTCAGAAACCAGGCTTTCTTCGAGGCGCGTTACGGAAACGGAATTAATATTGCCGGTGAATTTACCTCTGGAAAGCTCAACAACGCCGGCGAACGTGTCCAACTGCGTGCGGCCTATTCCGGCTACAATACCGATATTTTTGATTTCTCTTATAACGACAGTAGAGGATGGTCCTTGGCTGCCGACGGACCGGGCCATTCATTAGTGCCGGTCACAGGCGCTATAGCTGGTCAGGATCTTGGCACAATGGATTACGGCGCCAATTGGCGAGCAAGCACATATATAAATGGTTCACCAGGCCAAGCTGATCCTGCGCCGGTAACGGACATTGTTATAAACGAAATCATGGCCCATACCGATTACGCTATCCCACCGCACGTTTCGAACGACTGGATCGAATTATACAATACCACTGATTCTACTGTTACATTGACAGCCGGCCAATGGTATCTAAGTGACGACGATAATGACCTGACCAAATGGCCCGTTCCTGCAACAGTTATACCCGCTTACGAAAGGGTTGTTTTTGATCAGGTAACCGGCTTTAATCAGGACGGCACGGGGCCGGAAGGTTTCGGTCTGAATAAACTCGGCGAGAAGGTTTATCTTTCTTATCTGCCCGGAGACTCCAGCGACCGCATGGCTGATGTTGTGGAGTTTGAGGGACAAACCAATTCAGCTTCATTGGGCAGATACCCCGATGGTGACAATTATCTTGTTCATATGGCACCGACACGTGATGCTGCCAATAGCTCAGCTATTGGAAATATTGTCATCAGCGAGTTTATGTACAACCCGTTGACCGGCGCCGGTGAGTATATTGAATTGTGTAACCCGACATCGTCACCAATAGTCCTTTATGATGATACTTCTACAGTCAATACCGGCTGGCGGCTCAACAGCGCTGTCTCATATTCATTCGCAAGCGGCGTTACTTTGCCGGCTTACCAATGTTTGCTTGTGGTTGACTTTGATCCCGGCGACCCTGGCCTGCTCGCTGCTTTTGAAGCTGATTACGGCTCTACCAGTGGTATTCAAGTTTTCGGCCCTTACATTGGCGGCATGGATAATCGCGGCGAACGTCTTAGTCTGGAAAAACCGCTGGAGCCGGATAATCCTGGCGACCCTATGGGGTGGGTGATTGTTGACGAAGTGATTTATTTGGATCTGTGGCCCTGGCCGACAGAAGCCGATGGAACCGGGCAATCCCTGACACGGATTGATACAAGAGTGTCAGGCAATAACCCGGATAACTGGCAATCAGCCGAGGTATCGCTGGGAAGCCATTCTGTTTTAACTGCCGATTTCAGCGGTGACGGCAATATTAATCTTATCGATTTTTCTATGTTTTCAAAAGCCTGGTTGAGCAATGAAGGTGAGTTGGGTTTTGACCAGAAATATAACCTGGCACAACCGGCGGATACTGTTATCGACATAAATGACCTGTTAAAATTTGCCGAAGAGTGGCTTAACGGAGCAAATGATTTGCCTGTCGAGTAGCACTGAAAGTGATGCTCGAGTATTAGGCGATACGAACTATGACTGTGAAGTTGACTTAGCTGACTTTGCTATTATGGCATCTAACTGGATGTCTGATGTATCAAAATAGTCTAGTTTGTTTTAGTTTTTAGAAGTTTTCAGCCGGGAGTTGCTTTTGCGACTCCCGGCTTTTTTTAACTGTATGCGTAGCACACCGGAGCAAGCCCAGAAAACATCGACCTGACCTGGACCGAAACCGGTGAACACGTAGTGCTGTTGACGGCCTTTGACGGTCTGGCCACCGGTGAAGAAACGGTGACGATAACCGTCTACGAGGATTCGTGCGAAGCTGCAAAGGGAGAAGACCCAGAGCTGCCACTGCAAAGCGATTTCAATGAAGACTGTATCACCGATCTCAAAGATTTAGCGATACTTGCAGCCCAATGGATTGTGAACACTGCACTGTAAGTACAAGTACCGTAATGCTTTCCTGTTTGCAGGGGTATTGAATACAATGGCCGGACGCCGATCGTGATGTGGCGTCCGGCCTTATATTTGTTTGTGGAAAGCTCTGAACCACAAGTTGGTGATTTCTTTAATTATCTCGGTGCAGACGATTGTCCGCCGCAGCATCCGGATGCAGTGGTTCCATTTCTGCTTGACAAGCGCATGAGGTCGCAAATGAATGCTGTTTTAAATAGATATTATTTCAAAGAGGTTAATAATCAGTGTTTATGGCAGCAAAAATGGAGATTTACTCAAAAAAAGTACCGGACCCCTTAATTTTCCCAAAAATACCGACAAACGGAATGCCTCAAAGACGAAAAAAAATTATATCCTTGACTTTGCGTCAGAATATTGGTAAATTAAGAATGCGTCAGTCTGGTGGCGTACTCCAGACTTGAAAGAAGTGGATAATCATTCAGAAGGTGAAAAGATGCAATCGCACTTACTAAGTCATATCCCACCAGAGATGGTTTCTTTCGAGAACAATCAGGGTGTCCAGGTTTGTTGCCAGGGCGCATCTAAACTTACTTTTTTTGAGAAGGGGAAATGTTATGTGTAAAAGACTGTTTTATTTAATTTCTTGTGTTTTGGTGTGTAACCAAAACGCGGTCGTTTTTAATGATGGAGGTATGTTATGAAGAAGTTAATAATTTTAGTTTTAGTTTTGAGTCTTTGTGGTGTGGTTCAGGCAGCTCTGGTTTCCCAATGGAAATTTGACGGCGGCCTGACCGACAACGTCTGGACCAATGACGGCACCGCGGAAGGCGACGGTACACTCAGCTACATCTCTGGGGCACCCTATGGTGCCGACCCCAGTGGTCAGGCGGCTCATTTTGACGGGGACGTGTGGGTAAACGTGGGCAATGATGCCTCCCTGCAGCCGGCGACGGCTATTTCCTTTACCGCCTGGATCAAGGTGGAAAGGGAGCTTTCGGATTGGTGGCAGACTATCTATCGCAGGCCCGGTGATGGCAATACCCGCATATTATTTGACGTAGGCACCTGGGGGGGCGATGAAGGCCTCTGGATTGGTATTGGGACCCCGGACGGCTATGTCGAGATGGTTGGAACCGTAACCGATGCCCAGATGCGGGATGGCAACTGGCATCTGGCCGTAGGAACATACGACAGCAGTGTAAGCGGTCAGGACAATATGTTCCTCTACTGGGATGGTCAGGTTGTAGGAAGTGGGGAGCACAGCGGTCTCATGGTCACGGACAGTACCGAGGACGCTAAGATTGGTGCGTATATCCCAAGTTATCTTGAACCGTTCAACGGTGGTATCGACGATCTCCGCGTCTATGACCATGCGCTTTCGGCAGCGGAAGTCGATGCGCTCTTCCTCCGCGGCGGCGGATTTGATTTCGATCCTACACCGGCGGACGAGGCTACCGTTTTAACATCAGCTGTTCCTATGGCTTTGAGTTGGTCGAATCTGCCACCAGATCCCTGTAATGTGGCTGATTCCACAGAGGTCGATGTCTGGTGGGACACGTTAGAAGATGGTAGCGGCGGAACCCAGGTCCTGACAGAATCGCCCGAGGCACTAACGGTTGATGTGAC
>VRUI01000034.1 GCA_019456225.1 Planctomycetota bacterium
TTTTTTCGCGTTTTCGTTCAATTAATTTCAATTAATTTCAAAAAATAACGCCCAAAACCATAGGTGGGAAATGTCCAGAATGTCTATAATGGGCCGGTTTTCAGCTGTTTTAGCGTTTATTATTCTGGCGAAACTGCCCCGGCGTCATCCCGGCAATATCTTTAAACGTCCTTGTAAAATAGCTTTGGTTGTTGTATCCCACCCGATAGCATATCGTTGTGCAACTGTCGTCAGTCGTCAATAAAAGCCGTTTTGCGTGCGTAATACGCACATTTGTCAGGTAGTCGATCAGCGTGATCCCCATCTGCTCCTTGAACAGGTGCGCAAGTCTCGAAACGCTCAGGTGCACCTGTTTGGCGATTTCAGGAAGCGTGATCTGACGGTCGAAATTTGCATCGATATAGTCGATCGCAGGCTTCAACTGTGTGATCTTCTTAGCGTCCTGCGACGTGTAAACACTCTCAATAAAATCGTTGAGCCCATGACTGATCCACGCGCATAAGTCCTGCTGGGTATTGATGTTAAGTACCTTGCCTATATAGGCAAGGTTCTTTTCCAGCAGCAGATTGATATCGACCCCGCCTTCGGCGGCGGCCCTGGACAGGACGCTCAACAGTTCAACGAGCCTTGCTTTGAGGACATTGAGATCGCCGGGATTGCGAAACATGATCGTGCCCAGAATGGTGTTGAGGGTCTCTTTTGCGCCTGTTCTGTCGCCGATCTTCACTTTAGCGATTAGCTTTTGTTCGCTCTCGTAGGGGTACTGGGTTATATGGCCGAGTTTTTTACTTTTCTGTATATGCTCGCTGATCTCGCTTTGCTGCTGGGCCTGCTGTCGGCGCCAGTGCACAGTGCTGGGGTCCAGTGTCGTCACCTCGTACAGCAGGATAAAGAGAAACTCAGCAGCGTCGTGAATGCGTCGGCTTGGTATAAGAGGCAGGTTCCTGGCCGCTTCGATGAGTTTGGTACGGTTTAGCCGCAGCCCTTTAAGGCGCTTTAAAATGTCTTCCTCAGCGATATAGCTGAACTCATCGGTCAGGCACTTGCCAAAGAAAAGACCGCCCAGCGGAATATGCTGATCCATAATAGGAACGCATACAAAAACGATCCCGGCATGGCACAGCGAGGTATACGGCTGGCCGGTTTCGATAGCCAGGTTAAGGCTTCGCAGCCGATCCTGCCTGCAGCGGCTGGCGCCGGTCCGTGATGAACGAACGATCCTGCAAAACTCACGGCTGCAGCTGGAACTGCACATTGATCCGATCTCATTGCCGTCGATAGCAGCAGTTTCGATGCCAAGGGCGAAGTTCCTGTCAAACATCTTGTCAATACGCTCAAAATGCTTTTTCGTGAACATGTCGAGCAGCTCAACTGTTTTTGCCGATTTTTTAACCATGAAAAACCTATCAAAATCCTGAGTTATTGCTATAAAAAGCCGCTTTTAGCAAGATAGCATCATTGTTTTTTAGCAAGATAGTATTATAGTCTTTTCAGCAGGATAGTTCAAGTGTTATTTATCAGCCTGGCTGGGGGTTTCTGGTTTTTCTTGTATCATTATTCAGGAATTCGAGTCTTAATATATGTAAGCATTGAAGTTGATGGTGTTATGCTTTAAAGTGGCTCTGGTTATTTTGAGGGATTTTATTTACAGTGTCGGTGAAGACGGTGTTGATAACGGCGGAAGAGAGCGGACTGAAGAGAACCGCTTGGAAGATCATGATGTTACTTTTACTGTTGAGAGATCGATTAGACAGCATGGGCTTTTTGTTTGAGTTAAGCAGCAGCGTGGAGCGCAAGCGACATGCTGTATCGCGGTTTTTGCAGGTTTTCATAATCGTTGAACTGCCCGGCGCTGGCGTGGCTGTTACCCAAATCCGAAGCACGAAATCCGACCCCGACGTAAAGCCGGGACGCAAGCGAAGTGTGGATTCCCGCCTTCGCGGGAATGACAATGGGGGTTGTTGGAGGTAGGTTTTTTGTGGTGTTGAGGTTTTTATCCCTGCGCTTGCGCTTCGGGCTTTTGTTTGGTTTTTTTGTTGCCATTGCTTGTTTTTTTGCTTAGTATTTGGATTGCTGGTCAGTTGGTTTTTTGATTATGGATTTTTGGTTGAAAGGGATTGATATGCTTAATTGGAAATGGTTTTTTGGGTTTGCTTTTGTTTGTTTTGGGTTGAATATTGCTGCGGGTGTGGAAAGGGACTGGGAGAATGAGAAGGTCTTTCGGATTAACAAAGAAGCGGCTCACTGTACGCTGATGCCTTTTGACAGCATTAAAGAAGCGCGAAAAGCGGATTGGAATTCTTCGCGGCATTATCAACTCTTAAACGGCAAGTGGAAATTTAATTGGGCTGCTGACCCTGATTCTCGGCCGGTGGATTTTTATAAGGTTGATTATGATGTTAGCGGGTGGGATGATATTAAGGTTCCGTCCAACTGGCAGATCGAAGGGTATGGGACTCCACTGTATGTAAATATTAAATATCCGTTCAAGGTGAACCCGCCGCTTGTTATGGGCGAGCCTCGGGAGGAATTTACGAATTTTAAGGAGCGCAATCCTGTGGGGAGTTATCGGCGAACGTTCAGTATTCCGGGAAGCTGGAAAGATGAGGAAATTTTCATTAACTTTGACGGGGTGAACTCTGCGTTCTATATCTGGGTTAACGGCAAAAAGGTCGGTTACAGTCAGGACAGCAGGACGCCTGCGGAATTTAATATTACGAAATAGCGGTAATGGTGATATTCATGTGAAGAGTTGGCTTGTGCCGGGTAAGGAACTGCCTAATATTCCGCGTATTGGTATGCAGTTTAAGATGCCGAAGGCGTTTGATAATATGAAATGGTATGGTCGCGGGCCGCATGAGAATTATTGGGATCGTAAGACGGGAGCGGCTGTCGGGGTCTATTCGGAAAAGGTTAGCGAGCCTGCGCATGAGTATGTTCGGCCGCAGGAGAATGGTAATAAGACCGATGTTCGCTGGATGACTTTGACTAATGATGTCGGGAAGGGTTTGAAGTTCTCTGGTTTGCCGCTGCTTAGCGTTAGTGCGTGGCCTTATGCTATGGAAGATATTAAGAAGGCGATGCATCCGTTTGAGTTGCCGGAGCGTGACTTTATTACTGTGAATGTCGACTATAAGCAGATGGGGGTCGGCGGCGACAACAGCTGGGGGGCACGGACGCATGCGGAATATCTGCTGCCGGCGAAAGAGAATATCGCAAAGGAGAATGAGGCGAAGAAGTATAAGGTGAAGGTCCAATTCGGTGCCGGTTAGGGTTGCTACCCCTAGAGCGGTGCCGAGTCCTTTGCCTGCGCAGACGAAATCATTCATGTTCTTGATGAATTTGCTGACAAAAATGCCAATACCCAATGAGATCATCGGGTATACTATGACAATAGCCCAGTCAACTGCAGTAAAGTTTGTTTCTGCTAATATATCAATACTCAAAATTGGCTCCCTGTTTAATTGAGTCTAAATCAACAATTTAGCAGGGTAACGGCAATTTGGTATGTTTGCACGCATAAAAAAAACCGGCATCGCCTTTCAGCGGTACCGGTTTTCTTTTCGGCTTAACTGAGCTACTGCTCGTCAAGCCTGGCTTTGATCAAAGCCCCCACCTTCGAAGCCTTTTCCTCGGCGAAACTGTAAAACTTCAGTAAATCCTCGTGCACCTTTTTTGCGGCGACTTCGCCCCTGGTGATCACATCTTTTTTACCGGAAGTTTTTCCTTCCGACATCTGATGCCGGGTAATTTCAGGTCCCTCTAAAGCTGGCGCCTGATAATAGATCGCAGATCCGAAACCGGCGAAATAGATTATCAGGGCAACTAATAATTTGCCGCGTAAACCTCCCATACTAATATCTCCAACAGAAATATAGTTGACTTTAGTTATACGATCCGGCTTGGGCAACGCGCCCAATAATTTGACCGTTTTGTACGAAAAAAAACATAATTTTTTGCGGGTTGTAACCCACTGTTCACACTTAAAATTTACGAAATAACAGCGTTGCAGTCAAACGTCAGAGGGGGTGTTTTTTGAAGTTTATCAGAAATTGTTTTGGTCCTGTAATGATGTGGATTTTAGTGCCCGGAGGCATTTTAATGTGCATTGAGAGACGTTATTATTGGACGGATCATTATTTTTATTTTGCCGTTATTGACGATTTTATTGGACTTCTTTCCGGGCTTAGCAGGGGTTCCGGGCTTGACAGGTCGGTTGTTTAGGTAGGGTTTGGGGTTTTAATGAAATAGTCTGGATTTGATGCGTTTTATGGTTATAATGCTCGTGTGCTGTTAATATAATACAGTTTGTGATTAAATAAAAGGTGAATACATGAACAGTTTTGATGAGATGCAAAATGGCGGCCAAAAATATAATATGGGCTTTCTTTGGTTGATCTGTATTGTAGCTGCTATGGGAGGTTTGCTGTTTGGTTACGACTGGGTTGTCGTCGGGGGAGCAAAGGCTTTTTATGAGCCTCATTTCAACATTACTAAAGATATGGACCTGATGCGCGGCTGGGCGATGAGCAGTGCTTTGTTTGGCTGTATTATCGGTGCGGTGCTGTCCGGTGTGCTGACGGACCGGTTTGGTCGTAAACGATTGCTTATCCTTTCAGGC
Organism: Planctomycetota bacterium; assembly: GCA_019456225.1. GTDB lineage: Bacteria > Planctomycetota > Phycisphaerae > Sedimentisphaerales > Anaerohalosphaeraceae > VRUI01. The sequence goes on from VRUI01000034.1 coordinate 4,622, forward strand.
CTGTTGTTTACGGTTTCTGCAGTTACGACGGCTTTGTCGTGGGATTTTACTTCGTACAATGTTGCCCGCATCATCGGGGGGCTTGGGATCGGTCTTGCGTCGAACCTTTCACCGATGTTCATTGCCGAGATATCACCGGCGAAAATGCGTGGAAAGTTTGTTTCCATTAATCAACTGACGATCGTCATTGGCATCCTGGCTGCGCAGATCGTTAATATGATGATAGCTCGGCCTGTTCCGGAAGATGCGACAATGGAGATTATCCGCGATTCCTGGAATGGACAAACCGGCTGGCGATGGATGTTCGGCGCAGAAACCGTCCCGGCATTTTTGTTTTTCCTTTTGATGTTCTTTGTGCCGGAAAGCCCGCGATGGCTGGTTAAATATGGCAAAAACGAACAGGCAGAAGCGATATTAACGCGTATTGGCGGTTCGGAATACGGCAAAACGGAACTGGCGAATATTCAGCAGACGATCAGCAATGAGGAAGTGGCCAGAGTTAATTATAAAGATCTGCTTGAACCGAAACTCTTAATGATCTTGACGCTTGGAGTCTTTCTTGCCGTATTTCAGCAGTGGTGCGGTATCAATGTGATCTTTAACTATGCTCAGGAAGTGTTCGCAGCGGCTGGTTATGGTGTCAGCGCGATGATGTTCAATATTGTAATCACCGGTATCGTAAGTCTGTTCTTTACCTTTGCCGCTATCTATACTGTCGACAAATTGGGCCGGCGTCCATTGATGCTGTTTGGGGCCGCGGGTTTGGCGGGTATATACATTATCCTGGGGATTTGCTATAAGCTTGAAAGCACCGGCATTCATATGCTGATCCTGGTGGTGTTGGCGATAGGTTGCTATTCGATGACGCTGGCACCGATTACGTGGGTTGTGATCTCGGAAATCTTCCCCAACCGTATTCGCGGGGCGGCTATGTCGGTAGCGGTCTTTTCGCTCTGGATCGCCTGTACTGTGCTGACATTGACATTCCCATATTTGGAAGCGAAATTAGGTATCCATGGAACGTTCTGGATATTTAGTTTCATTAGCATAATGGGTCTTATTGTAATTTGGAAAAAATTGCCGGAAACTAAAGGCAAAAGCCTGGAGCAAATTGAAAATGAATTGGTTGATTAGTTTTTTGTCGGATTTGGAATAATTTGTTTTTTTGGGTATTGCTTACAACTTTTGTTATGGCAGTTTTGTTTCTGGTGGTTATTTTGCCACCGAGGAAAACGAGGAAAAGAGAGGGATAAGAGAAAAGAGTGTGAAAGGCAGAAGGCAGAAGTGAAAAAAGTGTGAAGGTGTGAAAAGTGCGAAGGTGCGAAAGGGGGGCGGTATCGGGGATTTTTTTGTTTTTTTGCAATATATTTGGGTTTTGGGGCGTTTTTTGGTATAATAATGGCATTCTTGGTTTGGTTTCAGCGTGGGCACGGCCCACCCTACGGAAGGAATTTATTATGCGTATTTTTGGTTTATTGGTTTTGTTTTCGGTTTCTTCGGTTTTTGGTGCTTCGGAGCCTTTTAGTGAGCTGCAGGTTCAGTTTGAGGTTCTTAAGGGGGATATTGCCAGACGGGGGCAAATGCAAAAGTATGCCGACCAGGTGTTTAATTCTGCATCGCTTGTTCTTAAGTCAGACCGTGATCCGCTTGATATTGTTTTGCGGCGGACGCAGGCTTTGTTTAATGATCTTCCTTTTGAAGCTGACGAAGTTAACCCGTTGTCGATGGAGCTTCGTGCGTTGAAGAAGGCTTCGGCGGGTGTTGAGGTTTCGGATGTGTCGGGGCGGTATGGGTTGTATGAGAAGGTTTGTAAACTTCGGCGTCGAATTGCTTTTAGTAATCCGCTGCTTGACTTCGATAAATTGCTGTTTATCAAAAGACACCGGGCCACTTTCAATCATATGTGCGATCAGTACTATGGAATAAATATTAAACCGGGCGGGGGGATTTGTGTTTTGTCCGATCCGTTTGGGGATGATCCTCAGGTTAAGGATATTCTTGCAGACTCTGTTGTTGAAAAGGGTCGTCTAAAGGGGCAAAAGCTTACGGACGGTTCGTTTCTTTCTCCTGATCTGTCTTATGATGGCGACAAAATTGTGTTTGCGTATGTCGAGTGTAAGGGTGACAGGAAACACAGGCATCATACCGATCCTTCCAAAGGGCACTGGCATGACCAGCGGTGTTATCATGTCTTTAGTGCTAATGTTGACGGGACGGGGCTTAAGCAGCTTACGGACGGGACGTGGAACGATTTTGATCCTGTTTATCTTCCTAACGGGCGGGTTGCTTTTATTACGGAACGGCGGGGCGGGTATCTGCGTTGCGGTAGGGTTTGTCCGACGTATACGCTTTATGATATGAAAGAGGATGGGAGCGATATTCGGTGTCTTAGCCCGCATGAGACTAACGAGTGGCACCCTAGTGTGACTAACGATGGAATGATCATTTATACGCGGTGGGATTATGTCGACCGGCATGGGTGTACTTCTCATCAGCCGTGGATTACTTATCCGGATGGTCGTGACTCACGTTCTGTACATGGTAATTTTGCGCCTCGTAAATCGCGGCCGGATATGGAGCTGGATATTCGGGCGATACCGGGCTCGCGGAAGTTTGTTTCGACGGCTGCGCCGCATCATGGGCAGGCGTTCGGGTCGCTGGTTATTGTTGATCCGCAGGTGGAAGATGACGACGCGATGGCTCCGGTGAAACGGCTTACGCCGGAGGTTGGCTTTCCTGAGAGTCAGGGAGGCGGGCAGGTATATGGGACACCGTGGCCTCTTAGCGAGAAATACTATCTTTGCACATACGATCCTTCGATGCAGCCGGGAGCCGGCAGGCAGGGCAGGAAAGCTGTCAAGGGCAGATATGGGATATATCTTGTCGATGTGTTCGGCAATAAGGAGCTGATATACCGTGACGCGGAGATCGCGTCGCAAAGTCCTATGCCGTTTCGGGCGAGAAAAGCACCTCCAGTTATCCCGGATAAATCTATTCGCGTCGCGGCCGGTGAAAAGGGCACTGGGACACTTGCAGTGATTAATGTTTATGATACTTTAAAGCCGTGGGATGAAAATATTAAGATCACGGACCTTCGTGTTTATCAGATCATTCCTATGTCGGTTCCTTCGGGCAATCCTCCGCATGAGGTTTCTTTGCGTGAACCGACGAGCAAGGATTCGGTTGTTTTGGCACGGTATATATTAGGTACGGTTCCGGTTGAGAAGGACGGCAGTGCGCACTTTTCGGTTCCGGCGGATACGGAGATGTTTTTTCAGGCGCTTGATGAAAATGGGCTGGCTATTCAGTCGATGCGGTCGGCGACTTATGTTAAGCCCGGCGAGAATCTGGTTTGCCAGGGGTGCCATGAACCCAAGCAGCGTGCGCCTCAGGCGATGAAGTCTATACCGCTGGCTATGCGGCGAGGGCCATCCAGACTCAAGCCTGATGTTGACGGGACGAATCCGTTCAGCTACCCGAGGCTTGTTCAGCCTGTGCTCGAGAAGAATTGTCTTGGGTGCCATAAGAAACATCCCAAGAAGGCACCGCGGCTGGATAGCGAGGTAATTACAGGCAAAAACAAGAAGCAGAAGTGGTATGCGTCTTATCATAGTCTTGCTCCGAAGTATGGTTTTTGGAGCTATGGCGGTCCGCTGCGGACTAAGCCGGGGCAGTTTGGGGCGCGGGCTTCGAAGCTTTATCAGATGCTGAAAAAGGGACATCACGACGTTAAGCTCTCCGATGAAGATATGCACCGGATCACTGTCTGGCTTGACTCCTGCTCGATATTTTATGGGGTTTATGAAAAGGAAGGCGGCCAGGCTCAGTTGCGCGGGGAGATTGTTCGGCCTACTTTGGAGTGATTTCGTATGTAGAGAGCTTTGTTTTGAATAACCAATCCGTCACTGCTGCCGGATCTTCGACGTCGAACAAGGAATATTGAATAACCAATAGAACCGGCCCTTGGTCGGTTTTTTTTATAATCTTACTAAAGGGGTATCCTTTAAGTGCCGAATGATTGATTTGTTGGACCGGGGCGGTTTCTGGTTGGGTTTTATACTTATAAATAAATCAATCGTATGGCGGGGGCCATTTGAGATGGTGCGAAAAAGGATATTTCTAGTGTTGCTAACTGCGATGTTTGTTTTGCCGGCGGCCGGTTTTGCGGCTGATGACCCCAACGACGGTGCTGTCGCGGCTGGGGGATTGTTTGGTTTGCCGCTTGAGGAATTGATGGATATGGAGGTTATTTCCGTTACGCGGACGAAGGGGCAGAGTGTTTTTACGTCGCCGGCTGCGATATATGTAATTACCCAGGAAGATATCCGCCGAAGCGGTCTGCAGTCTATTCCTGAGTTGCTGCGGCTTGCGCCTGGTGTTCAGGTTTCTCGTATAAGAGCCGATCAATGGGCTATTTCGATTCGTGGAGTTCCAGGCAGGTTTGCGAATAAAATGCTTGTTCAGATTGATGGTCGTGCAGTTTACTCCATGCTGTTTTCAGGTGTGCTCTGGGAAACACTGGATTTAGTGCTTGAAGATATCGAACGAATAGAGATCATTCGCGGGCCGGGATCGTCGCTTTGGGGGCCCAATGCAGTTCATGGAATTATCAATATAATCACCAAAAAAGTAAAAGATACGCAGGGGGGATATTTCGACGGTATCGGAGGCAACTACGATTCAATCGGTTCATTACGCTACGGGGGTAAAGCAGGCGAAAACGGGTACTGGAGGGCCTGGGGTAAACAGAGATACTCGAATGATTTCCCAACTGTTAACAGCGATTTTACCGATGACTATGGATTGACGACTATGGGTTTTCGGTATGACTGGGACGACGGCGACAGTGATACGTATACATTAGAAACAGGTGCATTTGACGGTCGTTTTAGTACGTTTTTTCCCGTCGTCGACCTTAGTTCATCTACGATGTCTAACCAGGATACCGAGTTAAATCAGTATGGCGGAAATGTGCGAGGGCGATGGGAGCATGAGATAGACGATACTTCGTCAGTGTCGTTTCAGGCTTATATCAATATGAATACTTTTAGTATACCCGGCAATCAAATAGATTTCCGAATGGACTGGAACCTTTTCGATATAGATTTTCAGCATAACTTCGAAGTCAATGACGATCATGCCATCGTATGGGGTTTGGAGTATCAGCATGATCATTTTAACTCCAGAGGCAGTGAGAGGGTGTCGTTTGTTCCGTCAACGCGCAATTTTGACTTATTCAGCGGGTTTGTACAGGATTCATTTCCAGTTTTTACAGAAAAGTTAAAAGGTATGGCAGGTGTCAAACTGCTCGATAACACATTTACCGGTTTTGAATATCAGCCCTCAGCAAGGCTGGCATATCATTATGACGAGAGACAGGTTTTCTGGACTGCTTATTCACGTGCGATAAGGATACCCAGCCGTGCTAATCTGGATCTGCTCCTGAATACTATTGCTCCTTCTTCAACACTGATTACAACGGGTACGGGCAATAAAGACCTGGTGAGCGGACGGGTAAACTCTTACGAAGCGGGGTGGCGATTATTGTTTAGTGACAAGTTATCGCTGGATGTTACAGGTTATATCATGAACAGCGACAATATTGTTGATGTCAGGTCACCGGTAATGCAAACAAATGATATAACTTCCAATACTGAAGGTATTGAACTTGCCGTTGACTGGCAGGCTTCGGAGAGTTGGCGACTTAAAGGGACTTATTCCTGGTTCCATACTAAGGTTACAAGAGGAAGCAAAAACATTGAGGATAATACACCACAAAATATGTTTACTATAAATTCATATAAGAACTTTTCGAAAGAAATCGAACTGAATACGAATATATTTTTCCAGGACAGGATAAACGAAGACACGGACGCTAATATTGCTTCATGGTTTCGTTTGGATACAGGTTTAGTATGGCATATTAACAAAGATACAGAATTTGGCATCTGGGGCCAAAATCTTACTGATAATAAACATCAGGAATTTACTCCAAGCAGATTTGTAAACACGGGTGCATCGGAGATGCCAAGAAGTTTTTTCTTTCAGTTGACGCGGAGTTTTTAAAGAGCAATGAGACAGAAAGGCAGTAAAAAATTAGTATTCTTGTTTTTGGCGCTATGTCTGTTTGCTCAGATATTTGCGTTTAAACGGTGCTTTGGTTCTGTCGCTCATGCTGCTGCGCCGACGAAAAAGGCTTCGGAGTATGAGATCAAGGCGGTTTATTTGTACAACTTTTTGCTGTTTGCCAGCTGGCCCGAGTCCGATGAAGAGGGTAACGATGACGAGGGTAAAGTCGGCGATCTGTGCATTGGTATTGTCGGGAAAGATCCGTTCGGGAAAAGTTTTTCCGAGATCGAAGGCAAGGTTATCAAGTCGCTGAACAAAAGGCTTGTTGTCAAACGTTATGGCAGATATAAAAAAGGGCTTGGGCTGGAAGGATGCAAGCTGCTGTTTGTGTGTTCTTCGGAAAAGGGGAGTCTTTTAGAGATCATCAAGGAGCTTAAGGAGAGCAGGACGCTGACAATTGCCGACGTTGAGGGCTTTCTCAAGTATGGAGGGATGATAAACCTTGTGAAAGTAAAAAAGAAGATTCGCTGGGAGATCAATCGTACACCTCTAAAAAAGGCTAACATTCGGTTGAGTTCGCAATTGCTTCGCAGTGCGGTGAAGATCGTCGAGATTCCAAAGCTGTCTGAAAAGGACAAGGAAAGCGAGATTGCCAGGAGGACGAGGCGATGATAAAAATGCGCAATATGACAATCAGGAGTAAGCTGACAGTTATCATGATGGTTGTCAGTGCGGCAGCAGTAGCGCTTTCATGCGCGATTTTCATGGTATCTTCGTTTATTCTTCTTAAAATGGATCACCTTGATAAGGACCATGTTCTGGCAGAGCTTACGTGCAGGAACAGCCAGGCTGCAATTATGTTTGATGTACCTGAAGATGCTGAGAAAATATTATCTTCGCTGGCTGCAGATCCATCAATCGAGTTTGCGGCCATATATACGCCGGACGGAGAAGTGTTTGCGGTCTATAACAAGAATAGGGATGATGTGAGTATTGAAGCACCTCAGCTCGGTGAAGAGGGGCATGAATATTCAGGCGGTTATCTCAAGCTATTTCATCATATCCGTTTTGACGATAAAGTTATCGGTACGTTGTATTTGCTGGATAACCAGGAGGAGGTTTACGCGTCTTTCAGGTGGGATATGGTTACGCTTGGTATTGTGATGCTTATTACGCTGGCGAGTGCATATTTGATCGCCTTTAAACTTCAGACTGTTATATCCGGACCGATCCTTTCGCTCGCTGAAACGGCAGGGGCGATAAGCAAGACGGAAGATTATTCCATTCGTGCTATAAAACATGGAGGCGACGAGGTCGGTGTGCTTATCGATTCGTTTAATTCGATGCTTAATGAGATCCAGGAGCGGGAAGATGCGCTCGCCGAAAGCGAAGCAAAATTCCGTTCGATCGTTGAAACGTCCAGTGACTGGATATGGGAAATTGACGCTGACGGGATATATATATATTCAAGTCCAAAGATAAAGGATCTGCTTGGATATGAACCGCAGGAAGTGCTGGGTAAGAGGCCTTTTGAGCTTATGACTCCTGATGAATCCGAAAGAATGATAGCTCACTTCACTGAATTATCAAAGAGAATCGAACCGTTCGATAGTCTCGAAAATATAAACCTTCATAAAGACGGCAGACAGGTTATTCTTGAGACAAGTGCGGTGCCGATTTTTGACGAAAACGGCGAATTCTGCGGTTTCCGTGGAATTGATCGTGACATTACGGAACGCAAACGAGTTGAGGAGCAAATAGCAGTCCTGGCCAGATTTCCGGCAGAGAATCAGAGTCCTGTTCTTCGGATATGCAGAAACGGCAAACTTCTTTATGCCAACGATGCCAGCAAGCTCTTGTTGGACGAATGGAATTGTGCTGTTGGAGAACTTGTACCGGATTACTTACAGAGCAATGTGCATGACGCACTTTTGGGTAGACTGGAGCATAAAATCGAACTGGAGGTGGCAGGGAGAGTCTATTCTTTTCTGATCGCTCCGATTCCTGAAGCTGACTATGTGAATCTGTATGGGCGAGACATTACGGATCGCAAACGCTCCGAGGAGGCCCTAAAGATATCCGAGGCAAATTACCGTTCAATTTTTGATTCTGTAAACGACAGTATATTGATCCATGAGATCGATACCGGAAAAATAATCAATACCAACAGTCAGGCAGCGATGATGTTCGGCTATTCTCAAGAGGAATTCCAGGATATTACTATTGAGGATTTAAGTGTAATTGAAGAAAATTATACTCTCGATGAAGCGATGAAATGGATAAGAAAAGCAGGCGCTGGAGGTCCGCAGCTTTTCGAGTGGCACAGCAGGAATAAATATGACAGGGCCTTCTGGACCGAGATCAGTTTAAGGAGCGTGATTCTTGAAGGCAGGAAATGTTTGCTTGCACTTGTAAGAGATATAGATGAACGTAAGCGGGGCAAGGATGCTCTTGCATCGAGCGAGGCGAGGTTCCGTGCACTTGCCGAAAATGCCAACAGCAGTGTGATCTCATTAAACAATCGCGGACAGATAGTTTTCTGGAACCCGGCAGCTGAGAAAATGTTCGGCTATTCATCCGCCGAGGCGCTCAGTCAGTTGTTTTCGCTGATCTTGTCCCAGCAGCATTATGAAGATTACAGTAACGATCTTGAGCAGATAAGGTTAACCGGTCAAAGCGGTTATACCAAAAAAATTGTTGAGTTTGTCGGCCTTAAGAAAGACGGTAGAGAATTTCCTATGGAGATGTCCCTTTCAAAGTGGAACACTCCGGAAGGTTTGTTTTTTACTGCAATGTTGACGGATATTACCGAACGAAAAGAAGCTGCCGATGCACTGCGTCTCGATGAGGCGCGTTTGCAGGTTCTCGTTGAGCTTAATCAGATGACAGATGTTACTGAAAAGGAGTTGGTTGACTTTGCTCTTGAGCAGACGATCCAGTTGACCAGCAGCAAGATCGGTTACATAGCGTTTTTGAACGAAGACGAAAGTGTTTTTAATATGTTCTCATGGTCAAAGGAGGTTATGGGGGAATGTATGCTGATGGAGGGTCCGGTTAGCGGGATGGGACTTGTGGGCGAGGCAGTGCGTCAGAGAAGGCCTATCATTTCGAACGATTACCAGGGGAATGAGCCGTTGAAGAAAGGGTATCCTGAGGGGCATGTGCGTATTGAGCGTCATATGAATATACCGGTGTTTGACGGCAGCAAGATCATCGCTGTCGCAGGTGTCGGTAACAAGGAAGATGTTTATAACGATTCGGATGTGCGTCAGTTGACGCTGCTTATGAATGGGATGTGGCGGATTATACAGCGGAATAAAACCGAGGAGGAGCGAAAGGTTTTGCTTAAGACGCTCGCCTCAAAAAATGAAGAGCTTGAGAGCATTGTTTATACCGCTTCGCACGATCTGAGGTCTCCGCTGGTTAACATTGACGGATTCAGTTCTGAGCTTGCGTTGAGTTGTCAGGAAGTAACAGAGACGCTTATGCATACTCATCTTCCCGATAGCATAGAGCATTCGCTACTGACGATATTGAACGAGGATATCCCCGCTTCGCTAAAATATATTCGTACAAGTGCCACTAAGATGGATATGCTTATGCGTGGGCTGCTCAAGCTGTCGAGGCTTGGAAGGGAGGCGACTGAAATTGAGACGCTGAATATGAACGAATTGATCGGCAATATCTGCCTCGGAATGCAGCATCAGATCAAAAAGCAGCATGTAGAACTTGTCATAGGCCCGTTGCCTGAGTGCCTTGGGGATAAAAGCCAGATAAGCCAGGTGTTTACGAACCTGCTCGATAATGCGATCAAATATCTGGATCCGGCAAAGAAAGGAAAAATCCAGGTAAGCGGCGAGTCGCAGGCCGGCGAAAGTATTTACTCGGTAAGCGATAATGGCGTTGGTATTGATCAGGAGTGTCATCATAAGATATTCGAGATATTCCATCGTCTGGACCCGGAAGGGACGGTAAGAGGCGAGGGGATCGGCCTTACGATAGTCAAAAGGATCATTGATCGGCATAACGGCAGGATGTGGGTGGAATCTTCGGTCGGTGAAGGAACGACATTTCATGTGGCATTGCGTAATGAATAGCGATTAGCGATTAGCAATTAGCGATTTGTGATTTGTGGTTGAAATCTGATGCAGCATCTTGTATTATATGGCATTATGGTTTATTGAGTTTTTATGGAGATTTGTAATGCCATTATTTGAATATAAGTGCCGAAAGTGTGATGCTGTGACTGAGTTTCTGGAATCGGCTGAGACTAAAAAGAAACATGCCTGTGAGAAATGCGGAAGCGCGGATATGTCGAAGATGTTTTCGACTTTTGCCCCTTTGGTGAAAGACAGGGCTCCGGGCGGTAAATGTGACAGCTGTCCCGAACACAAATGTCCTTATTCAAACTGACCTGGCGGCCAGCTTGGAATGTATAATGTCTATTGTATAATGTATAATGAAGAATTTTGAGTTTGGAATTTGATGCTATGATCAGTGCTAATCCTAATGGTGATGTTCCGCAGATCGATGGTGGTGCTTTTATTGATCCTACCGCGCGGATAATCGGTAATGTTTATATTGCTTGCGGTTGTTATGTTGGTCCATATGCCGTTGTTCGGGCCGATGAGGTTGGGGCCGATGGTAAAGTTGCCCCGGTTTGCATTGGCGAAGATACTAATGTTCAGGATGGCGTTATTGTTCATGCGATTGCCGGTACGAAGGTTACGATAGGGCGTCGGTGCTCTATCGCTCATGGTGCGGTCATTCACGGGCCGTGTACTATCGGTGATGGTTCTTTTGTTGGTTTTAAAGCGGTTGTTTACAGTTCGACTCTTGCGTCGGAGGTTTTTGTCGGTACGTCGGCAGTTGTTCAGGGTGTCGAGCTTGGGCAAGGCAGTCTTGTTGCACCGGCTGCCGCGATCCTTTCGGAATATGATGTTATGCATTCTACCGGTAAGATCACTTCGGGTGAGAGAGGCTTTATGAATAGTGTAGTAGAGATCAATCTCTCGCTGGTAAAAGGCTACAAATCAGCGATTAGCGATTAGCAATTAGCAATTAGCAATTATACTACTTCTAATAAATAAACATGCGTCAATGTTTTGTGGCAGTTATTTTACGCTTTGCATTACTCTTGTTTCCGAGCCTTCCAGAAGGCGTTTAATGTTTTCGGCGTGGCGGACTACAACGAGTATCGGCATTAACAGTGCGACGATCAGCAACGGCCAGAGGTTTGAAAACTTCCAGGACTCTGCGACGATTATCGTGATGAAAAGTATTACAGGGAAGACGGCAGCTGCCAGGATCGAAGCGAGCGAAATGTACTTCCAGAGCAAAACTGCGAGTGCCCATACGGCGAAGGTGATGATTCCGGGGATCGTGTAATATGGGAAAAGACCCAGGACCATTCCAAGGCTTGTGGCGACTCCCTTGCCGCCTTTGAATTTCAGGTATACCGGAAAAATGTGCCCTGAGATCGCTGCGCATCCGACGGCAAGCCATAGCCATAGCATCGATGCTGTGGGTTGATCGGCGATCTGCGTTTTGGCGATCAGCATCGGTATAAGCCCTTTGAGGGCGTCGAGTATCATGCAGATAATTCCCCATTTCCTACCGAGCACACGCCCGGTGTTAGTGGCGCCGATATTGCCCGAACCGATTTCGCGAAGATCCTTTCCGTGGTACCTTGCAATCAGGAATCCGAAAGGGACGGCTCCGAGCAGATACGCAAAAACGATCAAAAAAATAAATAACATTATTTATCTCTCCTGGTAATTATCTCTTTATAAAGTTCTATCATTTCGCGGCTGTGGCGTTTTATCGAAATACTGCCTTGCAGGTTATCGTCTTCGATAGCCGTTGATGCCGCCTGGATATTTTCCTTTATCGCGAAATATTTCATTGCTTCGGCCAGAGACTCTGCGTCGCTGCCGTCTGCGATTATCTTTCCGTGCCTGTTGTTTTCATAAGCCTCACAAGCTCCGTTAAAACGTGTCGTTATCGCAGGTTTCCCCGCGATGAGTCCTTCGAGAATAAAACGCGAACACGGGTCATAAAAACTCGGCAAAACCACAACGTCACTTGCTGCCAGGGCTTGCGGCATATTACTTACTGCCCCGGCAAAAAGAACATTTTTGCTGATACCGTCGCTTTCGGCTAGCGTTTTATATCGGGCAATTTTTCCGTTTCCGGCGACTACTACAAAAACATTGTGGCCGATCCCGCCGGACTTTAATATTCTAACAGCCTTTAGCAGTGAGGGCAAGCCTTTCAGGCGGAAGTTATTTGCCCCGAAGAGGAAAATGACCGCTTTGGATGGGTTGGCGGCATTTAAATCATTTAACCAGTTATTTCGCAACTTATCTGATTCTATCGGATTTGAGATAATCTCAGTGTTTACGGCGTTTGCGATGACCTTGATACGTTCGCCGGCGATGTCGTAGTGGCGTTTGAATTGGTCGGCGACGTACTGGGAAAGAGCGGCGATGATCGTGTTGTTTTTCGCTGAGCAGAGATGTTTTTCCGCTCGTACCATTGCGTATCTCTTGAAATTTGTAAAGTGGGTCGCCTTTTTGAAATTCCGTACAAATGGGTTCGAATAGGTGTCTGCGTTTCTGATCATCGCTTCAAGGTAGCTGCCTCCGCGAGGCTGATAGATGTCGGCAAAGTCGAACGGCAGGGTGCTGTGGATGATGTCGTAGTCGTTTTCGCAGAGATGTTTTTTTAACGCTTCGCCAAAGACCTTTAGCGGTGTGCGTTTGCCCGGATAATTTTCGCAAAGTACCTTGATATTATCCGAATCGCCGCTACCCTTTGCCGCAAGTATCGTCACGTCGATGCCATCGGCGGAAAGCTGGGCGGAAAGTTCGCTAACCGACCGTTCGGCGCCGCCGAGGGAAACATCAACACGTTCAATTATAATCGCTGTCTTTATCATTATTATTTCGCAAACGGGACTTCTCTGTCGTGTTTAATATCGTGCATCGCTACACGCCATGCTTTTCGTTTAACCTTTCGCAAAAACTCCCTGTCGCTTTCGTCGGGTCTGTCCTTGCCGCGATACCGCAGGAAAAATCTTAACCGGTCGGCTTGCGAGATGAGATCGCCCGGCGATGAGTAGTGCAGCTGGGTGATGTCTTTTATGCGGTACCTCTCGGAGGAAAAACCCGGTTTAAAGCTTCTGTGCATGTCGATCAGGCAGAAATCCTTTTTGTCGACGAAGAAAATATGGCATAGATAGTAATCGCGGTGGCGGTATCCGGTGTCGTGGAATTTTCGGGTAAAGTCGGCGAGTTTGTTTATGAATTCGCACCGCAGTTTATGTCGTGACGGGAAATTGATGTCATAGAAATATTCCGGGAGTTTTTCTTCCAGCGATATGCCGCCTTCGACGTTTTCCATGAAGATGAAACTTCGCTTGGCGAATATACTGCCCCATTGGCTGCCGTATGCTACTGTTTTCGGTGTGTCGATGCCTGCCGGTTTTAATTCGTATGTCGGAAGGCGGTCGTAATCTGCAGTGCTTGCTTTATTCTTTCTGCTGATCCAGTTCTTTAGCTGCGTGGACTTAGGAACGTGATTATACCGCTTCAGGAAAAGCGTCTTGCCCGTATCGGCAAGATCGAACTTCAGCCTGCTGCGGTGTTTTGCCATGTTGCTTTTGTGGAGGTTTTCGTCGCCCTGGAAATTGAATACCGCGTCTATTGAAGTAAGCCCAAGTTTACGGAACGAGTCTGCGTAGTCGGTGTCGACGAAAAAACCATCTTCAAATTTGATGAAATTGTTTTCGCTCATACGCAGCCTTTACCGATCAGTTTTTCGACATTTTCCATTACCTTGTCGACGGTTATCGATTCCATGCAAATGTGATTTTTCTGGAAGCAATGTGGTTTTTCGCACGGCAGACAGTCGGCGGTTCCGACGATCTGGATTTCGTCCTGATAGCTGGTATGCGTCCATTGGGGGTCGTTTGGTCCGAACAGCGTAATCAGTTTTCGCTGTAGTGCGATAGCGATATGCCTCGGTCCTGTGTCGTTTGTTATCATGAGGTCGCAGGCGGCGAAGACGGCTTTTAGCTGTCCCAGTGGAAGTTTGAATTCGCCGAGGTTGACGGCTTCGGCGGCAATGGAGCAGATCGCTTTGGCGGTTTTAAGCTCTTCTTCGTTCGGAGCGACAGAAACGAGTACCTGTGCATTGTATTTTTCTTTCAGAAGATTTGCGGTTTCACCGTATCTCTCTGCGGGCCAGCATTTACTCGGTCCGAACGCTCCGCCGGGTACCAGAATTACGACCGGTCCTTCTGCGCTGATTATGTTTTTGATCCTGAGGTCTGCGGTACTGGCGGCCTCCCGGTTGACAGACAGTTCAAGATTTCTGTTCTGTATTTCGCAGCCGAGGGTTTCGGCGATCTTTAAATAGTAATCGACCATCGGGGCGGGTCTGAATGTGCCGTCGGGATTTTTTTGCGGGGTGATACTGTCGGTTAGCAGCCAACTGCGTCTGTCCCGTCCATATCCGATACGTTTTTTTATCCCTGCAAGAAAAACCGCGAGCGCACAACTGAAAGAGTTCTTGAAAAGTATCGCGTCTGTGAAATCAGCTTTTCTAAGCCTGACGGCAAGAGCGAAAGGACCGCCTGCTGCCTTGATCCATTGGTCGTTAAAAATCCCGTCGGAAAGAACTGCCTTGACCGGGGCGTTGCCAAGAAAGCAAATCTCGGCGTCTTTGTATTTTTGGCGTATTGCCCTCAGTGCCGGAGTTGACATGACCGCGTCGCCAAGCGGCGAAGGAAGCCAGATAAGTATTCTCTGACTTTTCATGGGGCTACTTCCGCCAATTCATTATATAAAACGCTATCGCCATCAACTGAAAAACTATGGCATAGCCGATCATTGTATGAACAGAAGAGACTTCCTTCGTCTGGTCGAGCATGAACCACACGCTGATTAGCAGGCAGAAGAACACGGCGATCTGAACGATGCCGGCAAAGACCTTGAACATCGAAAAATCCTCGTACATATCGGCCTGTTTGTGTTTGCCAAGACGGTTGGCGATCTTCCTGAGCAGATGGGTGTTCACCTCCTCCGGAGTAAGGTCCTCAGACTCGTCATACGTTCCCTCATGCACGTCATATTCTCTGTAATCGTCTCTCTTGTAATCGTTGTCTTCGGGGATGTATGTTTGCTGTTTGGTATTGTTGTCGTTATGGTCGTCGAGGGCATCGGGGTACGTGCTTGTTTCTTTTTGCTGGGATTGCATTTTGGTCTCCGACTGTGCTTGTTGAGCTTCGGCTTGCGATTGCTGGTTCATCATTGTCGTTGTGTCGGTTTCTACTTCCGGAGCGGGACGCGTATTCGGGACTTTTCTTTTCTTGGCAACCTTAAAGGGCAGCTTGCCGTCCCTGATACACATTTTGATAATGTTGGCAGCTTCTTTGATATTGACGGCGATGCTGTCTGCTTCGGGATCGGAATATTCTTTGATCGTTGGATTGGTCGGGGAGTTTATCAGTATTGTTCTGCATCCGGCCTGCTTTCCCGCCTCGATATCCCGGTATGAATCGCCGATCATCCAGGAATAGCCAAGGTCGATATCCATCTCTTCGGCCGCTAACATAAGCATACCCGGCGAAGGTTTTCGCAGACGACTTTCTTTGCGGTACTTTTCGATCACACCATCCGGGTGGAACGGGCAGTAATAGATCCCGTCGATCATAACGCCTTCGCTGCGAAGCAGTCCTATGAGCCGCTGGTGGATTTCCGAGAGCATCTCTTCTGTGACGATGCCCCGCGCGACTCCCGACTGGTTCGAGACGATGATGAGCTTATAGCCCATTTTTCTCATGTCAGAAAGGGCACTGGTTGTCCCTGGTAAAAGCTTTACCTGGTTCGGGTGGTTAATGTAACCCGGGTCTTCTATTATCGTGTTATCCCTGTCCAGGAATATCGCCTTAAAAGCCATGATCAAATCCTTTTTTTCAGGTAGCCTGATGTTTTATGCATTCTCCGTATTTTCCGACTGCATCTTTTCGATAGTCGCAGTCGAGCTTTTGCCCTCTATCATTTTAGCGAGTCTTACTTCGCCGCCGAGGGATTCGACAAATTCTCTGCCTATGACGCCTTTCTCTGCCCAGTCTTCGCCCTTGACGAGTATGTCGGGTCTGACTTTCATGATCGTCGCAAGCGGATCCGGTTCGTCAAAGATGACAATGAAGTCAACGCTTTCCAGTGCCGACAGGACCTTTGCACGGTCGTGCTGGTTGTTGATCGGTCTTGTCGGGCCTTTCAATTCTTTGACGGAGCTGTCGCTGTTTAGACCGAGCACTACGATATTGCCCTGGTCCTTGCAGAATTTGAGATACTCGATATGTCCGGTGTGAAGCACATCGAAACAGCCGTTGGTAAAGACGATCTTGTCTTTCTGGTGGCGATGTACGTCAAGCTCGTGGGCCAGCGTTTCCAGTGTGTGTATCTTGCCGCTTTTGCCGCGGCGCGATACGATTATTTCGTTCACGATCTCTTCTACGCTTACCGTGGCGCATCCGAATTTTTCGACCTCGATTCCGCCGGCGATATTTGAAAGCTCGACAGCCGATGCGAAATCTCCGCCTGCCGCGATTACCGTCGCTAATGTTGCCAGCACCATATCGCCTGCACCGGTGACATCGTATACATTTCTGGGTATTGTCGGCAGGTGTTCGCTATACTCGCTTGTGTGGAGGAATGCTCCGTCACGGTCGAGGGTTACTACTACGGCTTCGAGCTTGAGTTTTTTGGCGAGGATCGCGGCGGCTCGTTTAGCGTCGTCGATAGTTTTTACATCGAAGCCGACGGCGATGGACGTCTCCTGCCGGTTGGGCGTTATCAGGCACGCGCCGGTGTATTTGGAGTAATCGCTTCCCATAGGCGGGTCGACAAGAATTCGTTTGCCGGCTTTAGAGGCTATCTCGACGAATTGCCTGCAAATATTTTCCGACAGAACTCCTTTGTTGTAATCCTGGAGGCAGACGATGTCGACGGTTTTAAGGGCCTCTTTATATTTATTGATAAGTTCTTCATTTTGCTGCGGCGTAAGTGGTTCGGTGCTTTCATCATCGATGCGTAAAAGCTGCTGCCTGTGTCTGTGCTGGGCAAGGCCCACCATTCGCTGTTTATTGGTCGTCGGTCTGTCGCCGGCTTTGACCAGGCCGGATACGTCGGCTCCAAGATCTTCGAGAAGTTTGCACAGGACCTTGCCGTTAGAGTCGTTTCCGATGACTCCCAGACAGATGGCTTTGGCTCCCAGCGTGGCAAGGTCGGCGGCTACCGACGCCGCACCGCCGCAACTGTCTTTGCGTTCGATAACTTTCAATACCGCCACAGGCGCTTCCGGGCTTATACGCAGCGCGTCGCCATACACATAGCTGTCCAGGATGAAATCCCCGACAAGCAAGATTCGCGGCGAACCAAGGCTCGTTACCGTTTTTAATAATTTGTCATACATTTTAAAAATCCATTCTAGCGATTAGTCCGCCTTCGGCGGATTTCACTTCGTTCAACTGCAATTAGCGATTAGCTGCTGATTGCTGCGTCTACCAGTGCCTCTATTTTATCAGCACCTTTAATAAAATCAAGTTCGAGAGTAAGAAAAGCGAAATCAATATCGAATCTGTCTCTTACCAGCAAAGCCGTCTTTACCCAGTCTTTCTCCGTCGAAAGTATCAAATTTGTGTCTAGTTTTTTTGCTTCATCATAGATCGTCGCCATGTCCTCTTCGGTGAAGTCGTGATGGTCGTTAAAAACTTTCGATCCCTTGACATTAAATCCGTAGCTTTCCAGGTTGCCCAGAAACGCGTCTGGGTTGCCTACGCCGCAAAACGCGTAGAGATCAAGCTCTTTAAGCTCTTCTATAGAAAGTTCTCTGCCCTTCATAATTTTTGCCGAAGTGTGCTTATGGACAGCTTTTGCGATAGTAATATCCGGGGCGATCCTTTTGATCTCGGCAACTAGCCTGTCAGTTTTTTCCGCCGAAGACTGGTTGTAATGGGTTATTACCACTGCCTGGGCGCGTTTTATCGCTGTTTTTGGCTCTCTAAGCAGCCCGGCAGGCAGCAAATGCCCGAAACCGAACGGGCATGTCGCGTCGATAGCTACTATATCAAGATCGCGATGCAGTCTGCGATGCTGGAAACCGTCGTCCATGACCAGAGCTTTCGCGCCGTATTCACTGACGGCTTTGGCGGCACCGGCTACCCTGTCCGGGTTGACAACGATTCTCGCATCGGGGCAGGCCCTTGCCAGGATCGCAGGTTCATCGCTGATTTCAGCATCCTGGGCCTTATATCCACGCGTAAGTACCGCACACGGTATCGATTTGTCCTTAAGCATCTTGCAGAGCCAGATCACCAGCGGGGTCTTTCCCGTCCCGCCTGTCGTAATATTGCCGATGCTGATCACCGGAACCCCGGCCTTACGGCTGCTGGAAATACCCTTGTTATAACCGAAATTACGCAGAAAAACAGCGATTCTGTAGTCGATAGAGACAATGCGCAGCGAAATACGAAGAAGGGTTTTGAAAAAGCCCTTATCTGCCCCTGAAATAAGATTGCGAAAAGAATTCTGGTTCAAAAGCTTCTCCAGACTGGCGATCATAATATAATATCAAGCCGAATATTCTAACAATATAAGGATTGGCTGTCAAGCGTACTTTTCAGGGGTATGATGGACAGGTGAGTGAGATTTTTTTGTGGCAAAAAAATCTCACTCACATAGCAGTAGAAAATAGTGAGTAGAAAGTAGAAAAAGAGCATACTTGACATTAAAGACAGTTCAAAATACAGCAAAACTGCTACTGCGGTCTACTTTCTACTTTCTACTTTCTACTATCTACTTTCAGAAAACTGCGATAAGACCCGCTATACAAAGATATTATAAATGCCACTAAAAAATCTCACTCACATGGACAGCGAGCGAGTTTATTTAGTGGCAATAAGATCCCGAAGCGCGAGCGAAGGGACAAAAGCGATTAGCATAAAGTTGTAATGAATAAAGGCCCTCGGTATTAATCGAGGGCCTTCAGTAATGTTATTAGTCTCGGCCGTAAGGCCGAATTATCAATTTGTAATTATTCGTCTTCATCTTCATCATCATCGTCTCTTACGTGTGCAGAATCTGCGTGGCATTCGATGCACTTAGCTGGTTCAGTGCCTTCCTCAGGATTGAAAACCATTTCGTCGTGAAAATCGGCAATATCTTTGTCGAACTGATTGTCTTTGATTTTGCTATGACACTTCAGGCACACTTCGTTGGTCATATGCTCTCTGACCTTTTTGCGAACTTCTTTAGCATCGTAATCGGCGCCTACGATATGAAGTAAAGAATCCTTGGCACCCGTATAAGCCTTTGCAGTCAGGTGTGAAAAGAATTTGTCCTTCGGCGGGAGGTGGCATTCGATACACCCAACCTCGACACCGGTACGGTTTACGGCATGCGGGCTTTTCTTCCAGCTGGCATAGACCTCATCCATCTCATGGCATTTTCCGCAGAATTTGGGTTTGGAGGTAGGAACCAGTGCCGCTTCAATGATGACAAACAGGATCAATGCAATGATAATACCAGGAACAAAGATCACGATGCATTTCTTGATCAGGCAGCACAGCGAACAAATACATCCTTTTTTCTTTTCGTCTTTAATTTCTTCTTTTTTTTCTTCCATGTGATACGTACCTCAAAAAAATGTGATTAGATTTCATTGACCATTGCTCAAAAAAGCAATGTCTTGCAATACGGCAAACCCTCGCATACAAGGGAGTTTGCGTAATATATCGACTAGGAAGACGATAAGCAAGCAGTTTTTCCCGGATAAAATTCGGCAAGCACTATTGAAATTTTCCCGAAATACGGCGGTTAATCGCTGTTTAGTTATAACGGTTGTGCGGAATATTTCGATTGAAGTCCTATAAGAACCGAAAAGGAGCTTTTTGGAAGGTCTTTACAAAAAATTATTAAAAATATTGCCAGAATTCGCCAAATATCCTAAACAGCCCAGCTTAACTATGCCGATAAAAGAATCATTGCAATTAAGTTTACTATTTTAACGGAGTAACGAACTAATGGAAATGGACACAGCAGTAATTGAACAGCGTAGTGACACTCGTTCGGACCTTGCATGGCCTGTAAGTGTATGGCTTCCCAAAGCAAGCCGGTTTTTCAACGGAAAAAGCGTAAACATCAGCAAAGGCGGGGTATTTCTATCAGTTCCGATGACTACTCCTGTCAAAGCCGGTCACGGAGTTGAGATTAATTTTCCGAGAACTGCCGCTCTTGCCAAGGAAAAGGGCAAATACGCCCGTATTAAGACCGGAAAAGTCGTCAGGGTTGACCGCAGCAATATGCTCGAAGAGGCCAGTATTGGTCTTGCGATCGAGTTTGAATAGAATTTGATATAATAACCATTGCGATCGGTCCGCTGACAATGGAATGTGGAATTGATCACAATGGAGCAGATTTTCTTTTTATGGCTGACAACAGAGATGTTGTCAGCCATTTTTTTTGCTAAAAGTTTTTTAAGAGCAATATTTTGGTCTTTTGGAGCGACTTATGGTATGATAATTATAAATTAAAGGCTTACGTGTTTAAATTGGGTAAAGATGCCATGCATTGCGGTCGAATCAAATGTGAATTCATGTTCTTGCTTTTTGTAGTTTGCTTGTTTGTTGTCAGCGGTTTTTCCGGCGAGATTGATAAAGAGTATGATTATCTTGCCGCCCAGATAAAGCAAAAACCTGTTGGTGACAGGCATGAACGCCTTGAGAAAGAAGTACTCGGCAAGGAAGCCTTGATCCTGAAGACAGACCGCGATCCGCTTGATGTTGTTTTGCGACGGACGCGGGCGTTGCTTGATGATCTTGGCGGGATGGATAACGCCCCTGATCTTGATAGAGAGGCCGTAGAACTTTCTAAATTTACCGAACTTTGCAAGACTATCCCGATCGATGACACCAGGCGAAAAGAGTATTTCACAAAAGTTTGCAGCCTCAGACGCAAGATCGCGTTTTCAAATCCATTGCTTGATTTTGATAAACTGGTTTTTGCCAAACGCAAAGTTCTCGGCCCAAGCGAGGGTGTCGGCAATCACATGTGTGATCAGTACTTTGGTTTTTACGCTATCAGAGGCGGCGGGGTATTTATTCTTGACGATATTTTTGGCAAGGCAAAGGTTCGCAATGTTATTGCCGATTCTGTTTGTGTCAACGGACGCTTTAAAGGCAAGAAACTTGAAAACGGCAGTTTCCTTTCGCCGGACCTTTCTTTTGACGGTAAGACAATAGTTTTCGCCTGGACCGAGGCAGAGCCAACCAAGCGTGTCTGGACCGAGCGAAGCACGTTTCATATTTTCAAGGTCAATGTAGACGGCAGTAATCTTACTCAACTGACCGACGGCAAGTGGAACGATTTTGATCCGTGTTTTCTGCCCAACGGTCGTATTGTTTTTATCTCCGAGCGGCGGGGCGGATTCGGCAGGTGTCATGGTCGCCCGGTTCCGACTTATACCCTGCATTCGATGCGAGACGACGGCAGCGATATTATCGCCATCAGTTCGCACGAGACCAACGAATGGCACCCCAGCGTCGACAATAACGGCATGATAGTCTATTCGCGATGGGATTATGTCGACCGTGACAGCGACATTGCCCACCATATTTGGCTGACGTATCCGGACGGCCGTGACCCGAGAAGTTATCACGGCAATTACCCGGTTAAGCGTGAGAGCCGGCCGTGGATGGAAATGAGTGTTCGGGCAGTTCCCGGCAGTCATAAGTACATCGCTGTATCTTCGCCTCATCACGGCCAGAATTACGGTTCGCTCGTGATGATCGACCACAGAATCGAAGATGACAACTCGATGAGCCAGGTTAAGCGGGTCACGCCAGAGGTTCATCTGCCCGAGTCGGAAAAGTCAGCCGGGTGGTCGACAGGTAATATAAGAGAACAGAAGGGCCATGCCAGAAAGGGGCACGTTTTTTCTACTCCATGGCCTTTGAGTGAGGATTACTATATCTGCGTTTATGATTCACAAGCCTTCAATCACGGGATATATCTCGTTGACAGTTTCGGCAACCGCGAGCTTTTGTATCGCGACGATTCGATATCGTGTATTGATCCTATTCCGCTACAGGCGAGGGCAATGCCGGAGATCATCCCTTCCAGAACAATGCAGGCGGCCGAGGATCGCATCGGCAAGGTTGAAAACAAAGGGACCATCGCCGTTACGAATGTCTATGACAGCGATTTTGATTGGCCCAAAGGAACTAAGATCAAGGCTTTACGTGTCATTCAGCTTTTCCCGAAGGCAACGCCGAATGCGAATAAGCCTAATATTGGTTTGGCCGCTCAGTCGCTTTGCAGAGGTGTCCTTGGTACGGTTCCGGTCGAAACCGACGGCAGTGCGTATTTCGAAGCACCGGCCGATATCCCGATGTATTTCCAGGCACTCGACGAAAAGGGCATGGCCGTAATGAACATGCGGTCGAATACTTATGTCCACGCCGGTGAACAGCTTACTTGTCAGGGTTGTCACGAACCTAAGTTGCGGACGGTAAGCAGTATGCCGAAGAGCAGGCCTTTGGCGCTTATGAGAGGTCCTTCAAAGTTAAAGCGTGATGTTGACGGTTCGTATCCTGTCCTGTATCCGAGACTCGTTCAGCCGGTGATCGACAAGAAATGCATCGGCTGTCACAGCAAAAAAGAAAAGGCCCCAAACCTGAGTACGGAGATAGTCAAGCATGGATGGACGCAGTCGTTTATGACGCTTTCAAAGTACGGCTGGGGCAAGAGCGGCGGTAATGGTGCGATACGCGGAAATAAGGGCAGCAGGTCGGTCATCGGTGACGTTGGGGCAGGCGGTTCAAAGCTGTATAAGATGCTAAAGAAGGGCCATCACGATGTTAAGCTAACCGACGAAGAGATGTACCGAATAACACTGTGGCTCGACTGCAACACAAATTTCTACGGAGCATACCGCGATACCGACAAGCAGGCAAAAGGCGAAGTAGTAATGCCTGAGATTTTTTAGTCGGTAGTTTTTAGTCTTCAGTTGTCTGCGTTGTTTGCGTTTGCTCGTCGGCGGTTTCGATGGCAGGGGGCTGCGGTTTTGAGATGAACATTTTGAATGCTACTGCGATCAGAAGGACGACGAAACATTTTCTGATGAAACCGAGAGGGAGGTGTCTGACCAGGGTTGTTCCCATTAGAGATCCGGCGATGGCGCCTGCGACGATCAATGCCACAACTGTCCAGTTTATCGTGACATCTGGATTTTGCATGTATCTCAGCGTGCCGACTATTGCCAGCGGGACCATTACGGCAAGGGCGGTTCCCTGGGCGGTTTTCTGGTCGAACGCGGCTAGCAGGATCACAAGCGCCGGGACCATTATAACTCCGCCGCCGATACCGAGCAGACCGCTTGCGATTCCCGCGATAATTCCGAGCAGGACGAATGCCCACCATGGGTTTGTAATTTCACCAAGCATGTTTACTCCGTCAATTTAGATAGTTTATGTTCTTTTTGGCGTAATTGTAACCATAAATCGAAAGATTTGCAATAAATAGCACGTGTTTTTCGTTTTTACTATCAAAGACGGGCATATATTGTCGTTGTCAGCTATTGAAATTTGAGTGGTTTCTGCTATAATAGATCACGTAGTTGCGGTGAATAAGGCAATGCTTGAGAGCAACCTGTCCTCCGCGACAATCTTTAACTGGAAAGTGGAAAGAATAATATGAAGAGTTTTGGTGTTTTATTTCTCTGCGTAAGTTTAATATTTGTAAGTACCGCATTTTGCATGGTTGGTGAAATTGAGCCTGCTTTGAAATCTCTGACAGACGCGGTGAATGATCTGGGCAGTAAGTTTAAGGGGGATTATCCGGCAAAAGAATATTTGGCGGAAATTGCAAAGATCCGTCAGGCTATTCAGTCGGAAGGCGCTCAGATGTTTGAAGTCAAAGAGCGTTTGGTTCAATTACAGCGTCAGGCTCTATTGGCCAATCCTCTTTTGACGAAGTATCCAATACTTTACGTCTGTCGCGATCAGTATCCGTCGGACCACCACAATACGGCGACGATGTTCCAGACCGATGAGATCAATACAGGTAAGTATCGCGGTCGCGGTTATCTTAAAACAGTTGATTTTTCTAAAGACGGGAAAGTTACTACTCTTCTCGATCCCGGGGCGACTTCAATTCCGCGTGATCCTGAGGTGAGCTTTGACGGCAAGCGGATCGTTTTTTCAATGCGTAAGGATATCAAGGACAATTATCACGTTTATACCATCAATTCAGACGGGAGCGGTTTAAAGCAGCTTACTTCGGCGGCGGGGGTTTTTGATATTGATCCGCTTTTCCTTGCCAACGGTCAGATCGCGTTTACTTCCTCGCGTGACCCGAAATACTGTATGTGCAATCGGCATATCATGGGTAACCTGTTCAAGATGGAGGCCGACGGTGCCAACATTCATCAGCTTGGGGTAAGCACGCTTTTTGAAGGGCATGGTTCGCTGATGCCGGACGGCAGGATATTGTACTACCGCTGGGAATATGTTGACCGTAACTTCGGCGACGCGCAGGGGCTGTGGGTTGTAAACGCGGACGGTACTAATCATGCTGTTTACTGGGGTAATAATACCGGATCGCCGGGCGGAGTTCTTGACGGAAGGATCATTCCGGGAACCACGCTTTGTATTAGTACGCTCAGTTCGTGCCATGATCGGCCATGGGGTGCTATCGGTATTATAGACCGCAACAAAGGTATCGATTCGACTGATGCGATAATCAGGACCTGGCCGACCGATGCCAAAAGGCTCTGGAACCCCCGTGGCAGTTTTGACAGTACCAAGGGTCTGAAGGTCAAATACGAGGACCCATTCCCGCTTTCGGAAAACTACTTTCTGGTCTCCAGACAGGTCGGCAAGACGATGGGTATCTGCCTGATCGATACGTTCGGCAATGAGATCGTTATACATACTGACAGTCAGGGTTGTTTCGATCCGATGCCATTGGCGCCTCGCCCGCGGCCTGAACCAAAGCCCGAGATGCGGGACTACAAAAACGACAAAGGCGTTTTCTATGTTCAGGATGTTTATATCGGTACGCATATGGAAGGCATCAAACGTGGCGATGTGAAATCCTTGCGTGTTATCGAATCTCCGCCGAAGAAGAACTGGACCAGCGGTCAGTGGGGCGGTCAGGGTGTGCACTGCCCGGGTATGAACTGGCATAATTTTGAAAACAAACGGATTCTCGGGACGGTACCGGTTGAAGATGACGGCTCGGCGCATTTCGAGTGTCCTTCGGATAAGTTTGTTTTCTTCCAGCTGCTTGATGAAAATGGGATGATGGTCCACTCTATGCGGAGCGGCACGATGATCCAGTCCGGTGAAACACAGGGCTGTGTCGGATGTCACGAAAACCGCACGGAAACGACAATGCCCAAGGTTGCAAGTGCCAAGGCCATGAGACGAGGCCCAAGCAAGCTTAACGGCTGGTACGGAAAGCCGAGAATGTTCAGCTTCCAGAAGGAAATCCAGCCGATATTTGATAAGCACTGCGTCAAATGTCATGACTTTGACAAACCGGCTGGCGAAAAGCTCATACTTGCAGGTGATCGGACGATCAGCTTTAACGCTTCTTATATTGACCTTTGGAGCAAAGAGATTATCAAATGTGTCGGCGGCGGACCGGCTGCCATTCAGCAGGGCAAAAGCTGGGGTTCGCATCCAAGCAAGCTTATCAAGGTGCTTCGTGAAGGGCATAAAAAAGGTACGCCGGGGTATGACAAACATAAGGGGATAAAACTTAGCGCCGAAGAAATGGACCGGCTGATCACTTGGGTCGATCTTAACGCGCCGTATTACCCGTACTATGAATGTGCTTATCCGAACAATCCGTGCGGAAGGTCGCCTATCGATGGTAAGCAGTTTAGCAGGCTTAGGAAACTGACGGGGGCTCATTTTGTGACGGGACACGGGAAAAATAAGCGTGCGATGATCTCATTTGATCGGCCGGTGCTTAGCCCATGCCTGAAAAAACTGGACAAAAACTCTACCCAGTACAAAGAGGCCCTGGCAATAATCCAGGCCGGTAAAGCACAGCTCGAAAAACTACCGCGCGGCGATATGGACGGCTTTGTCCCATGTGCCAAGGACAGCCAGAGACTACAGAAATATAATAAACGCGTAGAGATCGAACTGCAAAACAGAAAAGCAATACGGCAAGGCAAAAAGATATACGATAAATAAAAACTGGCTGCTACTAGCTTGCCTATTTTGCCAAAAAGAAACCCGGTTTCTTTAATTTAGCTGAAGGAATTATCGATTTGTATATGAAGACAAAAATGTTAATAGTCATCGTGCTGTTGCTTTCAGTCGTATCGCTCACTGTCGCGGACTACAATGTCATCTGGCAGGAGGCGGAACAATTTGACTCTACCGGCAAATGGTCAAACGATCCGCAGCACATGGATATAATGGGCTCGCCATACTTGCTCGCGACAGGTCTCGGCAAGGGCGTCGATGATGCCGTTACCACGGTAAATGTAAAAAACAAAGGTCTATACACTCTCTGGGTTCGCTGCCGTGACTGGCTGCCTTCTCATAGCCCGGGGCAGTTTCAGGTTATAGTCAACGGCAAACCGTCTGATGTTATCTTTGGAAAAGCAAAAACCGATAAATGGCAATGGGTCGCCGGCGGTAAGTTCAAACTTGAGCAGGGCGATACCGAGATTCGACTTGACGACCTTACCGGATGGTGGGCTCGCTGCGATGCTGTTGTGCTGGCCGGGCAAGGCTTTATTCCTTCAAATGACAGAAAAGTCCTTTCTGCCCAGCGTCTTAAATATGCAGGCGTAAGCACTGCGATAAGGGATATGGGAACTTTCGACCTTGTCGTTGTCGGCGGCGGACCGGCAGGCATGGCCGCTTCAATAGCGGCAGCGCGCAATGGGATAAAGGTTGCGCTCATCCAGGACAGGCCGGTTCTGGGAGGCAATTCGTCTTCGGAAATTCAGGTTCCTCCCATGGGTTACATCGGAAAACCGCCGGATACACGAAACGTCACGGGGATTACCGCAGAACTATTTCCAAAGCAGGGCTGGAGTAATTTTGCCGACTCTGAGAAGATGGAAAGAATAGTCCGCGCCGAAGATAATATTTCTTTGTTTTTGAATACCCGCGCATTTGATGTTGAGATGGATTCCAAAACCCGGATTAAGGCTGTAATTGCGCAGAATGTTCACAGCGGTCAGCGTAAGCGATTTACGGCACCGTTGTTTGCCGATACTACCGGACACGGCTGGGTTGGCTTCTATGCGGGCGCCCAGTGGCGAATGGGGCAGGAGTCGCGATCCGAGTTCAACGAATCGCTTGCCCCGGTCAAAGCGGGCAAACGTACTCAGGGCAACACTCTCTACAAATCTGTTATCACCACACGCAAAGAACCCGTTAAATTTGAATGTCCCGAATGGGCGTATCAGTGGAAAAGCAGTACCGATTTCGAAAAACCCGGTACACACAGGCGCCGCAAAGATACTGTTCGGCCGGAAAATTTCGACCGGCCCAGCCGCGGGAAAGGTCGAAATCCGGGCAACGACCCTGACGGAGGGATCCTCTATAAGTGGTGGGTAGAATACGGCGGCATGGAAAGCACAATAGAAGATGCCGAGTACATTCGAGACGAACTGTTCCGCATCAATCTCGGTCTATGGAACTATGCAAAGAACCATAACCCGGCGACAAAGAAAAAAAATGCAAATCGTCAGCTTGTATGGCTAAACTACGTTCCCGGCGTTCGCGAGAGCCGCCGGCTGGTAGGTGACTATATGCTAAGTCAGCAGGACTATGACAAGCGGATCGTACATGACGATACGGTCGCTTTTACGGACTGGGGCCCGGATTGCCACCATCCCGAAGGATTTTGGGTCAGAGGTAACGACTGCATCCATGTTTACCAGGGACGAAGAACAAGTATTCCCTACCGCAGTCTGTACTCGAAGAATATCGAGAACCTATTTATGGCCGGACGCTGCCTTTCGGCAACCCATATCGCACTGGGCGGTACGCGAGTGATGCGTCCATGCGCCGGCACAGGGCAGGCCGTAGGAACAGCCGCCGCGATCGCGACAAAGTGCAAACAAACCCCGAGAGGTGTCTACGAGAAACATATAAAGCAATTGCAGGACACTCTTGTTAAAGACGGCTGCCGCCTGATGAACAAAGAGGGGGGCATGCGGGAACCAAAAAAGTTAAAAGATTAAGATCGTTGAGTTTAAAATAAATCTACCGCGGACCTTTAATCCCGGCAGATAGCGTTAAAATATGACTGTTAGAAAATACTACTGCAAATAGAAAGATAAAAAAATGAGAAAACAATATTTAATCATGATACTTATATTCGTTACTTTGCCAGTCAGCGGCTTTGCTGAAAGTCAGGCAAGAACCAATCGCGACAAGCCGAATGTCCTGCTTATTATATCAGACGACCAGGCCTGGACCGATTATTCGATGTTTGGTCATGAACAGGTTAAAACTCCTCATATTGACAAATTAGCCCAATCCGGCGTGTTGTTTAGAAGGGGTTATGTGCCGACAGCTTTATGTCGTCCGTCTTTGATGTCGTTGGCGACCGGACAGTACGCCCATGTTAACGGGATTACGGGCAATGATCCTCAGGGTAACAAAAGAAAGGATAAAGCCGAATTGATCAGTTTTATTCAAAACTTTGAAACGCTTCCGACACTTTTAAAGGAGCAGGGATATGTCAGCCATCAGTCCGGCAAATGGTGGGAAGGCAACTTTAAAAATGGCGGTTTTACTCATGGGATGACGCAAGGTTTTCCGAATCCGGGCGGGCGTCATGGTGATAAGGGTTTGTCCATTGGACGCACTGGTCTGAAGCCATGTACCGATTTCATTGATATGGCGGTCAAAGACAACAAACCGTTTTTTATGTGGTACGCTCCTTTTTTGCCCCATACCCCGCATAACCCGCCTGAGCGATTGCTGAAGAAATACGAAAAATATGACATCCCCCTTCCCCATAAAAAATATTATGCCATGATCGAATGGTTTGATGAAACTTGCGGCGAGTTGGTCGGGTATCTGGAAAGCAAAGGGATAAGAGACAATACCTTAATAGTCTATGTCGGCGATAACGGTTGGATTTCAAGGGATGACAAAACCGGCTTTGCGAGGCGGTCAAAGCTTTCGGCATACGAAGGCGGTGTGCGGCAGCCGACAATTTATTCATGGCCGGCAAAAATTAAACCCGCCGATCATCCCGGACTGGTCACCAGTATTGATATAGTTCCTACGATCTTAGCCGCTGCCGGCGCCAGGCAGCCGAAGAAGTCTTTGCCCGGCATGAATTTGCTTCCGGTGATTGCCGGACAACAAGAAATCAAAGACAGGGCTGTCTTTGGTGAGAACTTTTCCCATAACATCGCCGACATACACAAGCCCGAAGGATCGCTATTACGCAGATGGGTCATCCAGGGTAACTATAAGCTGATCATCAGTTATGACGGTGTTGATAAAGGTTACGGTCGCGATAAACCAGATGCCAAGTCAGGCCCTATGTTATTTGACCTTAGCAAGGATCCGCACGAAAAGAAGAATCTTTACAACACCTTGCCGGATGTTTATAAGTCGCTTCGGACTAAGATTGACAATTGGTACCCTCTAAAGGAAAGAAAAGCTTACAAATGAAAGAGAGTTAAAATGGCAGATAGAAGAAAATTTTTAAAGGGTTCAATGGCCGGTGCTGCCGGATTTGTAGTTGCATCGACAACTAGTTGCGCGATTGGCGAAAAGCTTAAGCCAACGACATCATTAACAGATAGTGATGTTACTGACAATGTTGATGTGCTTGTTGTCGGCGGCGGTACGGCCGGGACCATCGCCGCGATCCAGGCCGCTCGGATAGGCGCCAGGACCTTGCTGGTCGAACGAAACAGTAAGCTTGGCGGAACTGCTACTACCGGCGGTGTTTCGTTTCCGGGTTTATTCGATGCCTGGGGCAAACAGATTATCGCCGGTATCGGCTGGGAACTGGTCAAAGAATGCGTCGAACTAGACGGAGGAACGCTGCCTGATTTCTCCAAGGTGCCAAAAAGCCATTGGATGAACCAGGTTCGGGTCAACCAGTTTCTTTATCCCATACTTGCCGAAGAAAAGTGCCAAAAGGCCGGCGTCCAGATCGCTTACTATGAGTTTCCGCAGACCATCACCAAAACTACTAAGGGGTGGCAGATCGATTGCGCCGGTTTCGGAACCAGGCGTCGTGTTCTGTGCAAACAGATCATTGACTGCACCGGTGGCGCCGAGGTGGTAGGAATGCTGGGGCTGGCAAGACTTCGTGAAAAAGAAACACAGCCCGGCTCGATGCTGTTCAAACTGGATAAAGCAAATAACCCCGGACGCCCAAACGGGCCCGGAACCGGTTTGCTGGATGCTTTATACATCCATGGCGCCGATTCGACAAACTCCCGCACCGTCACAGCGGCAAACCTGACTGGTCGTAAGGCCGTTCTCAAAAAAGTCCGTGCTGCGAAAAAACGCTTGATGCACATGCAGCCGGAGCCCGGCTTCCGCGAAAGCTACCGCATCGTCGGTGAAACGATGATTACGGTTGATGATTACACTTCCGGCAGGCGTTTTGACGATGCCGTTTGCAACGCATTCTACCCGGTTGACCTTCATACAAAGACAGGTGTAAAACCAAAACCGCTCAAACCAGGAACCGTGCCGACGATACCGCTTAGAGCCCTCATACCTAAAGGAAGCCGCAATATCATAGTTGCCGGAAGATGTGTTTCAAGTGACCGTCTGGCAAACTCTGGCTTGCGCGTACAGGCGTCCTGTATGGCGATGGGCCAGGCAGCCGGTGTCGCAGCCGCACTTGCCGCGGCGCGTGGAACCACACCTCTGGATGTTCCGCTCAGCATAATCCGCAAACTTCTCCGTCAACACGCCGCAATTGTCCCGGAGTAAGAAAAGGGTCACAAGTCTTAATGTAGTGCAGGATATGTTAAAATAGAATGAAAAAAATGGCAAACAATTATCATCAAAAGACAAAATTCTATTTCACAAAGCCCGTCCGGATATTTTTGCAGATCATCCTCATCTCTACAGGCATTGCCGGCCTGATACATTTCGGCTATGCCGTCTGGCAATGGAAAGGATTGCTCCCCGTAAAGAGCGGCTATCGAGTCGCTTCTAATATTCATCAAGACTGGTATATCGACGCCTTGCCAACCGCGATTCTTTTACTTGCTTCGATATGTATATTGATCGCCGGCCTTCGCCGAAAGATGGGGGGATTGCTAATCCTTATTTGGGCTCTGATCTCCACGTTTATATTTTTCCAGTATGACATCTCAAATCATAACTGGCAGGTTCATACGGTTTTTCCTGATTTTAATCCTCATTCTCGTATACGTCAATATCATTACGCAAATTGGCCGTATTATAAATTGCCGAGAAACAACGAACGATGGGGTTATATAGACAAGGCTGGTGAGTTTGTAATTGAGCCGCGATTTAAGACTTTTGACCTGGCTTCATGGGGGAACTACCCTCTCAAGAGCTTTTCAGAAGGTTTGGCTCCGGCATACGATGGCAGTGCATGGGGATATATCGACAAAACAGGCGAGTATGTCATCCAGCCCCAATTCGAGCATGCAGCACCATTTTCAGAGGGTCTGGCGATTGCTGACATCTCTTATAAGTCGGGGATCATTGACAAAACCGGCAAATTTATCCTTGAGCCAAAGTATAGTCGAATAGAATCTTTTTCTCAGGGACGGGCATATTTCACTGTCGATTATAATTATGATTATAAATATGGTTATCTTGACACAGAAGGAAATGTCGTTATTGAACCGAAGTATGAATCTGGACGTCCATTTTCGCAAGGACTGGCATCTGTTAAGTTAGATGACAAGGCTATGCTCATTGATTTAGACGGTAACGTTATCGTAAAAACAGATTTTTCTGGAATAGGAAAGTTTTCCCAAGGATTGGCGAGCTTTGGGAAAGACGGCAAGTCCGGCTACATAGATACAAGTGGGCAGGTAGTTATCGATAATAAGTACGATTATGCTTTTGGTTTCAAAAATGGTTATGCGTATATTCGCCTGAATGACAAAGGCGGCCTGATCGATAGAGCCGGTAATGTGGTAAAAGGATCAAAATATGAAATAGAAGGTTATTTCATAAATGACATATTTTTAGCCGCACCCAACAACAGGATCATATTAGTAGATCAAAGCGGAAATGTCATTAAGAGGACCAACTGGATGGAGCTGGGTGATCTCCAGGATGGATTAGCATACTATACTGATGGAAGGAAATACGGTTTCGTTAATGAGTCAGGCGAAATAGTGATCAAAGCAAAGTATAATGTTGCATATGGTTTTACTGAGAGCCTGGCCGTTGTCAGTATTCTACAAAATGCGATACCATTTTGGTTGGCTTATGCAGCAGTAGTAGCAATAGGGATTTTGCTGTTTGTTGCGCATAAGATCATCAAGAAAAACAGGTACACGACAAAAGCAAGGACTGATAAAACCTGACAAGTGTCTCGCTTCTTCAGGGGGCCAGTATGCTATGCTCCAGAGTGACATTCCGGGTGAATATATTCTGTAGCCGGTGTGTAGCGTATTGGCTTTGCCGCTATAGGCCATAAAAACGTCCTCAAACCAATATTTGTTGCAAATATCGCAGGGTGTTGTATATTATACCGCTACTATGTATAATGAATGTTTCGTGCTGCTTAGAGTTATAGCGATATGAGATAACGCCTGTTAAAGAAAGACGATTAGTGTCGATTGATCAAATTCAAAAAATAAATACGGACCTCGCCAAACTTGTCGACGGCGATGTAATGTCGGATATTTTTAACCGCATCGCCTATAGCACTGACGCCAGCATCTATCAGATCGTTCCGTCGTGCGTGGTTTGCCCAAAGAACAGCGAAGACGTCGCCGCCGTGGTTAAATACGCATCGGTCAACAATATCCCGATAGCCGGTCGGGGCGCGGGCAGCGGTCTTGCCGGTGAGTGCCTCACCGAAGGGATCGTCATAGATTTTCGCCGATACATGAACAAGATAATCTCTATGGAGGCCGAGGGCACCCAGGTCGTCTGTCAGCCCGGCGCAGTCCTCGCCGACCTGAACAATTACCTGGCGAAATTCGGCAAGAAGATCGGCCCTGACCCTTCCAGCGGAAACCGCGCTGTCATCGGCGGAGTCGTCGCTAACAACGCTACAGGAGCCCACTCCCTACAGTACGGCTATATCGCCGAGCACGTTGCATCTATCGAAACAGTTCTGGCAAACGGCGAGATCGTCCGTTTCGAAAATAACTGCGACCCCGCCCGGTTAACCGGCCCAGCCGCCGAAATCGCCAAAAGCTGCCTGGACATTCTCACCGGCAAAGAAGAAACAATCGCCAAAGCTCAACCCCGAACAAAACGCAATCGCTCCGGTTACAATATCGCAAATATCTGTCGCGACGGAAAGATCGACATGACCGCTCTGCTTGCAGGCTCGGAAGGTACCCTCGGCGTTTTCACCGAGATCACCCTCAAAACCGTCGACCTTCCAAAAGCCAAAGGACTTTTGCAGCTTGAGTTTGATTCGTTTGAAAATATGGCCTGCGCAGTACCGATAATCACCGCAGGCGGCGCGGCGGCATGCGAACTTATGGACCGAAAAGTCATGGACCTCGCCCTCGAAACTATGCCGGAATATTCGGACATCTTCCCTAGTTCCTGCCAAGCCGTTTTGCTCGTCGAGCAGGTCGGCGATTCACCCGCACAGGTCCTCGAAAGGATCGAGAAGTGCATTTCAGACGTAGGCAGCCTTTCGGGCGGATCGGGAATTTTCCTGGAAGAAGACGCTCAACTTCGCATCTGGAAATCACGCAAAGACGCAGTGCCCCTGCTAAGCAGAGAAAAGGGCCACCGCCGCCCGGTTCCGTTTATCGAAGATGTATCGGTAGAAAATGTCCAGCTCGCAAACTACGTAAACGGCATGGCAAAGATCGGCGAAAAATACGATATCCCAATGGCATTCTATGGGCACGCCGGCGACGGCGAATTGCACCTTCGCCCGTACCTGGACCTTAGCGAAGACTCCGACATCCAGAAAATGAAAGACATCGCCAATGACGTATTCACCCTCGCCTGGTCACTGGGCGGAACGATCAGCGGCGAGCACGCAGACGGACTCGTTCGCGCCCCGTTTATCCGCAAACAGTACGGCGACGAATATTACGAGTTATTGCGGTCGATCAAAAACGCATTCGACCCCGCCGCAATATTAAACCCCGACAAGATCATCTCCAGCGACCCGGATATTATGACCAGAAATCTTCGCGCATCCAGGAAGATGGACGAGTGCAAAGACACCGTCCTGAATTTTCAGCCCGACGAATTCCGCTTCGAGATCGGCCAGTGTAACGGATGTGGAGTCTGCACCTCCACCCAGCCCGGTACCGCACTGTGCCCGGTTTACAGGGCAACCGGCGACGAACTCGGCTGCTCGCGTGCAAAGGCCAACCTTCTACGCGCCGCCATTACCGGCATGATCGACGAAAAGGATCTGAAGTCCGACGAATACAAAAGAATCCTGTCGCTTTGCATCAATTGCAAACGCTGCACTATAGAATGTCCATCCGGCGTAGACATCTCTAAACTGATAATAGAAGCCCGAGCCCAACTCGCAAAAACCAAACCCTTCACAAGAACCGAAAAGCTCATGATCCACAACCGCCTTCTAAGCATGATGGGCAGCACCTTCAAACCGCTCAGTAATTTCTTCTTGTCCCTGGCTCCGTTCAAGTGGTTCCTGGAAAAAGCAGTCGGCCTCGACAAACGCAGATCAATGCCGACTTTTGCCGGACGCTCATTCATACAAAAGGGCAGAAAGCACCTCAAATCCCTCGCCCCGATAAGTGAGCCTGTCGACAAAGTCGCATATTTCACAGACACCTACGCGGCATACAACGACCACGACCTCGGCTTTGCGGTAATCAACACACTGCACCACAACAATATCGAAGTGACCATCCCGGACCAACGCCCTGCACCGTTGCCGGCAATGGCCTACGGAGACATAAAGACAGCCAGAAAGGATCTGACCTTCAACGTCGCCTCTCTCGCCAAAGCCGTCCGCGACGGTTACAAGATCGTCTGTTCCGAACCAAGTGCCGCACTGTGCCTAAAGGACGAATTGCGGCTTCTAATCGACAGCGATGACGCCAGAGACGTCTCTCAAAACACATACGAACTAATGGACTACCTCGCAGAGCTTAACGCCAAAGGCAAGCTAAAACCCGCCACGACCCCGCAAACCGCTGGCTACATATACCACAGCCCCTGCCACCTGAAAGCCCTCGGCGCCTCCGGTAAAAGCATAGCCCTTCTCGCCGACATTGCCGGCGTAAAAGTTACAGATGTCAATGCCGGCTGCTGCGGCCTTTCCGGAACTTTCGGAATGCAGAAGAAAAATTACGATTTATCCCTTGAGATTGCTCGTGACTTAGCCGATGCTATTGACACAGCCGACCAGCCGTGCGTCCTGACAGAGTGCGCCGCCTGCAAAATGCAGATAGCCCACCTCACCGGCAAAGAAGTAGTTCATCCAATAAAGGTACTGGCAAAGGCATACGGCATGTAGCGGCCATAAAAGCGCGGGAGCACAAGCTCCCCGATAAAAACGATGCTGGTTTTAAAATGCCCAAAGGAGAAAACAATGCCAAAAGAACAACCATTCAAAACCGCGGTATTGTGGGACAAAAAGGATAATGACAAAGTAGCCTGCAAACTCTGCAACTTTCGATGTGTTATCGCAGAAGGCAAGATCGGTCATTGCGCAGTTCGCAAGAATATCGACGGAGTGTTGTACTCGATGAATTATCACAAGGTATGTGCCGCAAGCGCAGACCCCATAGAGAAAAAACCCCTCTTCCATTTCCTCCCTGCCACCGCCAGTTACTCCATCTCCGCACCCGGCTGTAATTTCCAGTGCGACTTTTGTCAAAACTGGCAGATCAGCCAGATGGCCCAGGACTCCGGACGCATCGACGGTCAGGATTATCCGCCAAACCAGGTCATAGAAGAGGCAAAGATCAACCGTTGCGACAGCATCGCATACACCTACACCGAACCAACGATTTTCATGGAACTATGCGCCGACTGCGGCACACTGGCAAAACAGGCAGGCCTCAAAAACATCTTCGTCAGCAATGGCTACATGACACCGGAAGCCGTAGATTTCGCCTCCGAGTGGTTAGATGCGATCAATATAGACCTCAAGTCTTTCAGCGACGATTACTACAAAAAGCTTTGCAAAGCCAGGCTCGCCCCGGTCCTGGACACCATCAAATACATAGCAAACAACACAGACATCTGGATGGAGTTAACAACCCTGATAATCCCCGGTGATAACGATTCAGATGACGAGCTAAAGTCCATCGCCGATTTCATTGCCGAAAACGCCGGCTGCGACACACCATGGCACGTAAGCCGATTTTTCCCGATGTACAAGATGGACTCCAAACATCCAACCCCGGCAGAGACTCTCGAAAGAGCCTACGAGATAGGAAAACAAGCCGGTCTTCGCTACATCTACATAGGCAACCTTCCCTCAGTAGATGCTGAAAGCACAGCATGTTATAACTGCGGCGAAACAGTAATATCCAGGGTAGGCTACACAGTCAAAGAGATCAACCTGCAAGACGGGACCTGCGCAAACTGCAAAACAAAAATAGCAGGCCGATGGAAATAAAAAAAGACTTACGACTCACGACTCACGACTTACGAACTAGATCAATTCCATAATAGCCGCCGCATGGATCGACAACAGCATCAGATAGTCAAGGTCCGCCATCGTATACGCTTCGTGCATTGAAGAGTTATTTGCATAAAGGACGCCATGGCATTTCCTGCCGCTAAGAATTGGAGCGATAATGACGGATCGAACTTTCCCGCGAGGCAGTTGCGGCACGATAATATAGTGTTTTTTATCAGTCGCTTCATTGATCCTTTCGGCCATCATCAGGTCGGCAAGTTTAACAGTTTCGCTCGATATCTTCCTTCCGCCCTCAAGGTCCATCGGACCATCGTCATCTTTCCTAAGAGCGACCCAGGCGTTTAGCGGTGCGAATTGGCTTAGGACAATATCCAGCAGTTGGCGGTGCAGCGATTTCATGCTTCTCACTTTGCTAAGAGCGCACGATGCTTTAAGAATGTCTTTAGTTCTTAAAGCCGGTATCTTGATCATCGGGGCGCTCTTGGAATTTGCCACGCGAATATCGGCATGAATGTCAGGGTTGATCTCGGCGATAGTATCATCGAGATGTATCGCGGTTTTATGGCTGTCATTTTCCGACTCGTCGTCTGTGATCTGTATCTTGATATTAAATTCACCGACATTGAGGGTATCGCCGTCTTTTATTGCGGATCGGTGGATGGCATGTTTATTGAGATAGGTCTTGTTAGCCGAGTCCAGATCCTCTGCCACCCACGCCCCGTTTTTGGCGGTATAAATTACAGCATGCTGACGCGAGACCGATCGATCGGGCAGGAACACCTGGCTTCCCATCTGCCTGCCGATATAAATTGGCCCGACCGCAAAGTTATACTCATTGATCTTTTTGCCTTTTTGCCTGACCGTAAGTTTCATAGTTGGACCCCAGAAAAACTTATTTTACAAAGTTATTATAAGCTATATTACAAATTTTGTCAAGTCCATCTCCTAAACGACTGCCGGCAATCCATGCAACCATGCAAACTCAGCAGAGGCAACCATTCCGCCAGATCAATGTCTCTGATTCTATCAATTATTCAGGCCAACCTTAATAACTTAATTCAAAACAAAGGCTCTGACACTCAAACAACCATAGGTACTGCGGTGGACAGTTTGGTAATGAGCATTTCCCGGTGGTCTGTGCAGTTAACGCCTTGAAAAACTACACCATTACTACACCATTACTACACCGCTTTTTTGGGGGTTCGTTTTATAATATCCGGAATATCCTTTGAAAGTTGCGATTTGGGGCTTTTATTAGGGTTTTTGGGGGATTAACGATTCAATGGGCCTGCTGTTCTGTTTTATCGGGTTTTGGGGTGGATATTATGCTGTAAGGAGTGAAAATAACAGGTTTCTTTCAGCAAATATACATTTTTTAGCATTGTTAAGTGATTACTGAACCCTGGTTTTTTGGAAATAAAAAAAGCACGAGAAACGTTTTTTTATGAGGCAGATTAGCTTGTCAGGACGCCCTGGGTAGCTGAGCTTATATATACGATTATTTATGGGAAATCACAGAAAAAGGGTAAAAATGGTGATGAGCATTTAAAAGAGAGCCAGTTGAGCATCGAATTTTGAGCCACAATGGGAAAATCAAGCAGCGTAAGGGTAAAGGCTCGGTAATCCTGATGGACGAGGCGATAGCATTTATGAAGAAGCATAAGAATAATGATCGTCCTCTATTTACGGTGATATGGTTTCCATCTCCTCACGACCCGCATAAAGAAACGCCGCAAGGGGCTGCTCTTTACGACGGGAAAAAACATGCGGGATATTACAGGGAGATCACACTGCTTGATCAGCAGGTTGGTCGGCTGCGAAGCGAACTGAAAAAAATGGGTATCGCCGGCAATACGATTCTTTGGTATTGCAGTGACAATGGCGGTCTTGTTGAGGAAACCTCCGGCGGCAGGGCGAGGAAGGGGAGTATCTATGAAGGCGGATTGCGAGTACCGTCGATCATTGAATGGCCCGCTCGCAAGCTCAAAGGGCGAACTGCGGCGGCGGTTTCAACCAGTGATATGTACCCAACGCTGATGGCTATGGCCGGGGTGAAATTTAAACCTGCACACAGGCTTGATGGAATTGATGTCAGCGGGATTATTGCCGGCAGGACAGACAAACGCAGCAAGCCTATAGGTTTCTGGCATGGTCTGCAGCGCGGGCAATCTACCTGGAGCGACCGGATTCTGAAGGCTGTCATGGAAAAGCAGCAAGCTGGTGCGCCATTGCCGCATGACCCTCCACGTATGCGGAAGGATGTAGATGAGTTCCCGCAGTTTCCGGAAGATGTCGCGTCAGGGCATACCGCCTGGAATGATTGGCCGTGGAAGCTGCATCTTAGAAATTCAAAAGTATACGAACTTTATAATCTAAAAGATGATCCGATGGAAGCAGCAGATCTATCGGTCCGCCCCGAGCATCAACAGCGATTTGAACGCATGAAGAAAGAGCTGGATGGATGGATGCGTTCTGTTGTTAGAAGCCTAAACGGAAAGGATTATGCGTTCACGCAGAAACCTGAACAGGAAAAAGGTTCCTGATGGGAATGGCGGTTGCTTAAGCGGCATTTTGCTCTCTCCACTGTTCCCTTGTCGTTTTTAGTACCGGTTAGAATTTTGGATTGTGGGCCTGTCTTAATTGGGGGGCGTATAACCCTTTGTTTTTTTTTGATCCTCAGGAATCTGATCCCAATGCAAACGACAGTAAGTCTTGTGGTTGTAGATACTCAAGATATGATCGCAAAGTGGAAATTGACATTTCCTGCCTTCAGACGAAGTCTTTAGAGCTTTTGCCATTGTTACTCCCAATAAGTTAAACATCAATCAAAAAAGGTTTGAGTATCAGTGCGAAGACCAAAGTACCCAAAGATCATAAAATCTTTAGTATTATATTGCTTTTGTAACTGTATCTTAAGATACAGGGTTTTTATGCTAAAAAAGCCCTGCTAACAATATAGCAGGACTTTCGATTTCTTAGCTGAATCCGGGTTACGCAGGTGTTACTGCTGTAGCACACGGGCCCTTCTTGCCTTCGCCAACTTCAAAAGTTACTTTTTGATTTTCGTCGAGGCTTGCATATCCTTCAGTCTGGATCTCTGAATGATGAACGAAAAGATCGTCACCACCATCGTCCGGAGCGATAAAGCCAAAACCCTTACTTGCATTAAACCATTTTACTGTACCACTACTCATACTACTATACTCCTTGGCCGTTATGTTGGCCGTTAAACTGTGCCTCTCTTAATTTAGTTGAATAGTTCCGTCTTTAGAGGCGAAAGACGGCTTCTGCAAACTATACTACACACTATCCGTAAATGTTCAAGAGAAAAACGATAAATATTTCTATTTTCATTTGTCTTTAAATTGGAGTAGCCTGAGAATCCAGCTTTTTAGGGCTTAACGCAGGAAAGCAACGATATTATGAATCATTTCTTTTTTAATAAAAAACCTTAAGCAACCGCCATTCGTTTCTGAGGTTTTTTTTAAACAGGCCCACTATTCCTGGTTTTGTAATAAGACTTTATTTCTCAAGAAAGATTTGATACTCTATTGGAAATCAGGCTTAGGAATTTGCTGCTGACATAATCAATGCACTTTTGGAAAGGTAAAAAAATGAGAAAAATGA
Source organism: Planctomycetota bacterium (assembly GCA_019456225.1). Taxonomy (GTDB): domain Bacteria; phylum Planctomycetota; class Phycisphaerae; order Sedimentisphaerales; family Anaerohalosphaeraceae; genus VRUI01. The sequence goes on from VRUI01000034.1 coordinate 45,166, forward strand.
ATGTCGCAATACTAACACTGGTTATAGTCTCTTTATTATTTACCGGTTGCGGCAGTCAGAAAAGTAAAGCACAAATTTCTGGAAATATGAATGATGAATATGACGTTGCTGCTTATATTTGGCCTTCCTGTCATCATGATGCGAGGTTTGGTGATATGCTTTGGCCCGATGGTGAAGGGGAGTGGGAGATCATAAAAAAAGGCAACCCGCGATTTGAGGGGCATTATCAGCCGAAAGTTCCTTTGTGGGGTTATGAACTTGATGACGATCCAAAGGTTATGGAGCGTTGGATCGATGCGGCTACGGATCATGGTGTTAATGTGTTTATATTCGACTGGTACTGGTTTGATGATGGGCCTTTCCTGGAAAGCTAGCTTAACAACGGGTTCCTGAAGGCAAAGAATAACGAAAAGATGAAGTTTTATGTACCTTCTGCCTGATATGAAATATGGATTCGGTCATCTTGAAGCAGTTAAGAAGGTTATGAGGGGCAAATATGATAAATAACAGGAAGCGGCGGGACTTTTCAACAGTCTCGCCTGCCGTCTTTGATTTCTCGGAATTTATTTTTTAATTACTGTTACTTTTCTCATCGGAAAGTGTTTTTCGAGATACTGGTCTTTTGCCGGCAGTCGGTGTATCTTGCGGACAACTTCCATTCCACTTACGACACGTCCGAATGCGGTGAATCCCCAGCCGTCGGGATTGCGTCGGCCTTTATAGTTTAGTTCCGGCTGATCGCCTATGCATATTGAAAATTCTATCGTCGCCGTCCCCGGCCCATAGCGTGCCATTGAAAGTGTACCGTCGAAATGTTCGACGCCGGTATCTTCGGTTGTTTCGTGTTTTATTGGCGGCAACAGGTCGGGGTTGTCCTCGTCATACAGACCTCCCTGAAGTACCTCTATCTTTACTTCATTGTCCGGCTGGTTATCCGGGCTTAGACGAACCACGCGGTAAAACCGTGCATCGCCGAGGCGGTCTTCTTTTATATAACGAAGGAAATTGGTAACGGTTATCGGAACCTTGTCTGCATAGAGCACCGCCTCGATATTTCCGTAATCGGTTTGAATTAAAATATGCGGGTCAGTGTTTTTGATCACTGACTGATTACTACAGCCTGCCGCGGCGAAAAGGCACGACAGAATGATCAATAGTATTTTCATTTCTGAATCCTGTTAAATATCAAATTTTTTTTGAACGTTTATATCCCTCCGAGTCCAGGGGCATGTAATGCCTGTCTGTCCCGTCGGTCAGCTACTATCACTACCGATATCCTATCACAAACGGATATTGTTTCAAATGAAATTTTAGAGGTCCCCGTAAGTATTGAATACCACAAGAAAGCCCTTTATAATGCAAAAAACTGCCCTGAAAAAGAGAAATCTTGATAGTTCAAGTTGAATTTTGTATGATTATTGGCATCTAAAGGCCTGAATTCTGTTTTGTAAAAGTTTAAATGTGAAATGTTAGTTAAAAAAAGGAAAAGGATTTATCATGCAAAGATTTGGTTTTCATATTTATAGTATATTTCTATTGGCGTTTATTTGCGGTGGATGTTTGTCGTCAGCTGTTTCTCCTTCTGCTGCTGCTGATAGTTATAAAATTTATTCAGATCGTGATCAAGTCCATATTGTTGCAGGGGATTTGACCAGGACAATTATTCTTAAGGGTTCAGATGTTTACACAACAAGTATTGCCGTTGCTGGAGAAAAGATATTGGCAGCAGCAAATGAGCTGTCTTTTCGTATAGAAAAAGCTGTGCCAAACCGTTGTCCTGTTGGGCTGGACCCTAAAACCGGCGGGTCCGTCACCCAGAAAACAACGATGTCTGATTCTACTGACGCTCTCAGTATTAAAAAAGAGTAACCGTTCACAGGGCATAAATGTGGATTATGGCCCCAGTAGTGATGAAAAAGGCTGATTGGAGAAATGAGCTTGG
>VRUI01000035.1 GCA_019456225.1 Planctomycetota bacterium
TTTGATCGAGTCGAAAATGGGCATTTTGACATTGAGTGCGTTGCTCAATACGCTCAAAATTCCCGTGAACGGTTACATAATTTGAAGCTCCCGTAAATATCGGACTAAGGTATTTAACATGTCAGAAAAATCAGTCGCGTATCAGGAATGTATCAACCCCGATTGCCGGGGGCAGTTCGACTGCGCCCAGACCCTCGTCAAGTGCCCCTCCTGCGGCGATCTCCTGGATATCCGCTACGACTGGGACAAGATAGAAGTTCCCGGCAAGATATCTGATTTCGCCAAACGCTGGGCCACCCGCGACAATCGGCTCGATTTTTCCGGCGTCTGGAGATTCCGCGACCTGCTTTCCTTCTGCCCCGACGAAAGCAAAGTCACAGTCGGAGAAGGACAAACCATACTCCAGCAAAACGACGCCCTCGCCAAAGCACTGGACATGAAACCCGGCAGCCTGTTTCTGCAATATGAAGGACTCAACCCTTCCGGTTCGTTTAAGGACAACGGCATGACGGCGGCGTTTAGCCACGCAAAAATGACCGGCGCAAAAGCCAGTGCATGTGCCTCGACCGGCAACACGTCGGCGTCGATGGCCCTCTACGCACACAGCATCGGCATGAAATGCACCGTCTTTATCGGCTCGGGCCGAATCGCCTACGGAAAGCTCAGCCAGTCGATGGACTACGGCGGACACACCATCCAGATTCGCGGCGACTTCGACGACTGCATGAAACAGGTGCAGGACGTTTGCGCAAAGCTCGGAATATACCTGGTAAACTCGCTAAACCCATTCCGCCTGGAAGGACAGAAGACCATCATGCTGCGTATAATCGAGCAGCTCGGATGTGATACTCCGGACTGGATCGTATGTCCGGGCGGCAACCTCGGAAACTCAAGCGCGTTCGGCAAGGCATTCATAGAGTTAAAACACCTCGGCCTGATCAACAAGGTCCCGCGGCTAGCCGTAATAAACGCCGCCGGTGCAGACACCCTTTCGTACCTCTACAATGAAAAAAAACTCCGCTGGAACGAAGGCAGGGTCGACCAGTCAATTATCGACGCCCATTACGCCGACCTTACAGCAAGAAACTACTCGCCGCGAACATGCGCTTCGGCAATAGAAATTTCACGCCCGGTAAACCTGAAGAAATGTTTAAGAGCACTGGATTTCTGCAACGGCGTAGTCCTGTCGGTAACCGACGAGGAGATCAAAGACGCAAAAGCTCAGGTCGGCCTTTACGGACTAGGCTGCGAACCGGCATCTGCGGCATCGATCGCAGGTCTCAAATACCTCCTCGCAGACGGAACTGTCACACCGGACGAAAAAGTAGCATGCGTTCTGACGGGCCACCAGCTAAAGGACCCCACCGTAACTGTCAACTATCACAAGGACGAAGAAGGTCCATTCAGCAATCCGCCGGTAGAAGTAGAAAACGACCTCGACAAAATTATTGAGTTGATGCAGTCATAACGGCGTTTTAGCGGCACCCTTGGTTTCATCAGGGCTTAAACACGGTTTCCAGAAAAACGCTCAGTTTTCGCATAGACAAACCCCCGAAAAATGGAACTTTGTGACACCTTTTTGACACACTTTTTAGTTTTGCGGAATTTTAAATACCTATTGTATCCTGTGAATCCACCTTCCCAAGCCATCTCTTTAATCCTGCAACCTGTCACTGTAAAATAATCATCCATACGAATCACTTTTCACTTTTATTTAGACATGACATACTCTAAAATAAATCAAATCACAGATACCTGCAAATAGGAACAATAAAAAATAAGGAGAATGCAAAATGTTCGACGACGACAAGTACTACAGACACTCGGGAGTAATTGGTTTAACCGGTCCGATCAATATGACCGTATTCGGCACTATCGCCGCGTTGGTTTTGGGAACCGTCTATGGTTATGCCATACGCTACATACCTTTTATTTATATCAACTTATTCATAACTCTCGGCTTCGGTGCCGGCGTTGGATATTTTGTCGGCCTGGGAGCAAAGATCGGCAAGGTTAGAAACACAAAAGCACTACTTGTTTTTGGTTTTATATTTGGATGCTTTGCCGAGTATGTCGGCTGGGTAAGCTGGATATTCGCAACTTCAGAACAACAAAGACTCGCACTAATGCCGTCAGAAATATTCGCTGTTCTCCAGTTTCTCGCTGAAGAAGGCGCGTGGGACATATTCGGATGGACCCCGAAGGGCCTGGCCCTGTATTCTATCTGGACGATAGAGGCGATTATGATCATCGGTATGTCAGCCGGTGTGGCATGGTTCAAACTAACTTCCATCCCCTTCTGCGAAGAGTGCGAAAAATGGATCGAAGAGAAACACACGATTGGGCCGCTCGACAACATAACCAACCACGATGAGTTGAAGGAGCAATTGGAACGATCCGATTACACAATGTTAAACTCACTAAAAAAACAGGAACCAGTAAGCGATGCATATCTCCAAATAGACCTGGTACATTGCCCCGACTGCAACCAGAACCATTACCTCACCGTAAAATCAATCGTAACAACCACAGATTCCGACAAAAAGGAAAAGACAGATGTAGACAACATAATAGAAAACCTGATAATAACCCCAGACCAGCACAATACAATAAAAGAGCAGTATATGCATACAACTGAAACACAACCTCAAGTTAATTAGGAGAAAACAATGAATTCATTTTTCCCGTTCATATTCGTCGCAATGTCGTTCTTTTTTTTATTCATTGGAATAAAGGTGGTACTTTCGAAAAAACCGCTTTTCATACCTTCGAGATACTTCTTCGTCTTCATGGTTTTGGCATTTTCACCCGTACTCATCAATAGCTTTACTATGTTCTCTAAGGAAATGTCGGGCAGCATAAAGATAATGTTCTATATATCTCCGCTAATAATTATTTCTATCCTGGTATTCCAATGGTTCCTGATGAAGGGCTACATGGCGATTGGCATTTCGGATGATTCCTTCCGCCAGGCGCTGCACTTTTCTCTAACCAAAAATAACCTGCCGTTTGAAGAACAGCTCTCGACGATAACCCTGACATCGATCGATGCAAATCTGCAAGTTGCAATACAGTCCTGGGTAGGAACCGGCCAGATAAAGTTCAAAAAATCAGGTGACCCAAAAATATTATCGGAAATTGTGACGGGAATAAACCAATATTACTCAGAAAACGACATTAAGCCAAACAACATCACCGCAGTTTTCTATATAGTAACCGGAATTTTAATGCTGGCACTAGCAGCAGTTACATTTAACATGATAAACTAAACCAACCAACACTCTTCCGACAACAACCCGATGCATGTTATACAATCCAAATAAACAGAAGTTTATCATATTTATCGCATTGACTGTGGTTACTATATTGTGCGGGCTTGCTTCGCGATCTTCGTATGTTTCGTTGCCGGTTTTTGTTTCTGATTATGCCGGCGATACTTTGTGGGCTATGATGGTGTTTTGGTGTTTTTGTATTGTCGCGCCGCGGGCAAAGACGTGGATTGTATCGCTAGCTGCCATCGCGTTTTCGTATGGGATAGAGTTCTCTCAATTCTACCACGCACCGTGGATAGAGAGCCTTAGACAAACTACTTTAGGCGGTTTGATATTTGGGTTTGGATTTAAGTTCAGCGATCTGATATGCTATACTACAGGAATACTGCTAGCGGCGATTATTCACTACATCCTGACGAAAAACCAAAGTCAACAACCAATATCGCCGAAATAAGTAGAGATTAAATATTTCGACGGAAAATCGCAGATGCCTTTAATACGTTACAAAATAAGCACTTACAAATGCAGTATGGTCATATTACTGTCGCTGGCCTGCATGTCAGCAATGTGCACCGCTGCCGGGATAACTATCCCCAAGCCGATTGTTAACACTGTCAGCTATACGTTTAGCGGCGGCGATATCGTAAAGTGGTCCGAAAGAAAGATCGCAGACAGCCTTTGCCGGATCAGCCCGGCCATCGCCGGGCCGGTAAAGGCCGAGTTCAACTTCCACAGGGTCACTGCCGATTTTTCGGGCACCGGTACGATCGAAGTTAGTCTCGGGTATTCGACGTCCAACAATATCTATGAAATGATCGAAAAAAAACACCTCCATTCGACTTTTAGAAAACTGCAACCCGACAAGGAAGTAATGATCACCAGCCCGTATAAGGGGCAGCGGTTCGCCTGGGTTATCGTCAGGATGAGCGGTAAAGTTGCGATCAGGAATATTAAATACAACTGTCGCCAGAGCAGAAATACGCTTTATGGGCATGTAGGAGCAGTTTTCCAGTTCGCCGGCGCGAAATTACCTTACCGGTTGATGTACCCGAAAAATTACGATCCGAGGAAATCTTATCCTCTTGTTGTTTCGGTATCGGGCTCCGGTGGTGTTGGCAGCGACAACTCCAGGAGCATGGAGATGATCACGCTGGCGAGGTACCTTTATACGCAGTATTACCACGATAAGGGCCTTGAGTGCTTTAGTTTGGTGCCTCAGATACCACCGAATAAATCTATACCATCGCCGTTTTGGCCTAAGGGGAAAATGGGGGCGCCGACTGATTTTCATCCTGACTGGGCGGCGGTTAATGCCGGTGGGTGGTTTACCGCGGCAAGTATCAAGCTGATAAAAGAGCTTGCCGTTAGTAGTGAGATAAATATAGATATCAACCGGATTTACATGACGGGATTTTCTTATGGCGGCAAAGCCTGCTGGGAGTTTTTAAAGGCCGATCCGGTTATATTTGCCGCGGCTGCCAGTGGCGGCGGATGGCCGGTTGGGAGAGCTTATTCTGAGCCCAGGGGGAAATTTCTGGAGCGGCTCAAACTGGAAATTTCGCTTTATAAGGCGGTTCCGGTGTTTATTTTTGCCGGTGGAGCAGACAAAATGCGGTTCGGCAGTGCAGCGGTGAATAAGGAAATCCTGGCCCAGGGTGGAAAAACACGCTATAGCGAATATAAGGGAGCAGGTCATGTAGCCGCAGCAGGTAAAGGATGGGGAGATATTGAAAATATCAGGTGGCTTTTTCGGCAGAAAAGACGCTAACAACAGCATTTTTGGTCACTCAAACCGCGAAGTTGAAAGATTGCAGCAGGAAAAACCACTATGAACAGACGTGAAATTAATGGCAACTTTACGCGGTGAGCCTGTGGACCGGCCGGCGGTATCGTTTTATGAACTCAACGGTCTGGACGAGGATTATAATGACCCAGACCCGTTCAATATTTATAATGATCCGTCGTGGAAACCTCTTATCGATTTAACCAAAGACCATACTGACCGTATAGTTATGCGTTCTGTGCCCTTTATCACTGAAAAGTAAAGTACTCCCCGTTGTCAAGACCAAAAAAACTTTTTTATAAGGTGGGTTTTGGGCTTATTATGAATTTGGGTATTTGGCCGCAGTGTTTTAATGTTCATTTGCCGAATATGCCGATACTTGTTATTGGAAATGCTGTTAATTATTAACTTTTTAGGAGTTTGAATTATGAAAAAAATGGTTCTTGTGACTTTATTACTGGTGCCTGCTGCTTTTAGTGTTTGCGGTTGCAGTTCTGCCAAGGGAAAAACGCCTCTGGAAAAGAAACAAAGTATTGCTGAACTTCACGAAGAGATCATCGGCAAGATGGCTGCCAAATACCCGGATATCCAGCAAAAAGTGGAAGAATCGCCTGGTTATGGCGTATTCAGCAATGTGAATGTTAACCTGCTTATCGCCAGCGTCGGCAATGGTTTTGGTATGGTGGTAGACAACAAAACCCAAAAAAAGACATACATGAAAATGGGCCTTCTCGGAGTTGGACTTGGTTTGGGTGTTAAAGATTTTCGACAGTTGATAATCTTCAAAACTACCGATGCAATGAACACTTTTGTTGAAAAGGGCTGGGAAGTCGGAGCCCATGCCGATGCCTCGGCTAAAGCAGGCGAAAAAGGCGGTGCGGCAAACACCGCCGGCGATATTTCCAGCGGGATGGAAATATACCAGGTGACCGAAAGCGGACTCGCCCTTCAGGCGACTATCACTGCGGCTAAATACTGGAAAGATAAGAAACTTAATTGAGCTATTAGCGATTAGCAATAAGCACTTACTTAGCTTTAAAATCGATCAAAACCGGCGGTATTTCCTGCCGATCCGTCGGCCCTCGGTTTCGGAAACCTTGCCCAGCGGGCGTGCGCCTGCGCCTCTGGTTCCCTTGTCACCAAGATCTCGGCGCGCCTGCTCCAGCAGTTTTTCCAAACGCTGACGCACTTGCCGATGCTGTTTACTGCAATCGATCCTTTCACCGATATCCGTCTGAAGATTGTACAGCGCCCATTTTCCGTTCCTTGCGAGATGGAGCTTCCATGGTCCTGAACGCACGCCCGTCAGGGTCGCCGAGGTATCATTGCCCTTCTGGAATTTGCCATAGCTGCCCCTATAGTAGTAATAGGCTTGATGAGGCGTTTTCGCACCCGCCTCGGTCATCAGCGACAATATATCCTTTCCGTCGATCACGCGATCGATCGGCATATCACTTCCGATGAGCCGGGCGAAGGTCTGGAAAATATTGTTAAGAAAACATTCTCAGCAATTTGGTATATTATTGCGAAAGGACCGGTTTTTGTATGCTAACAGTTACGCGGGATGGTCGGGATCGTTTGTCCTTGCCGGCGACTACCAGGGCATAGTGATTACTGCCGGCCGCCGGTGTTTTGTCTATTACTTTCGATAGCTCGGTTTCGGCGATCAGGGTTGTCTCTCCGCCACGGTTAAAGTTTTTGGTTTGCGAACGATATATCTGATAAGTCAAACCTATAATACGTGCCGAACGCTTCCATTGGAGGGTTACTGCGCCGGCATCGTCTACGTAACCTTTCAGTTCAGGAGCCTGATCGGGGACGGTTGGCGGAACCATCATGCGGCTTTTTCCGGCGATAAGTTCGGCGCCGGGCATATCAACGCGCGGACTTTGCAGTGCGGCTTTGTGTCCATTGACAATGATGCTCAGCATTTCCTGCCAGAGCGGATTATCCGTCGACGCAAATGTCACTTGCTCCTTGCCGCCATCTTGCAAACGCGGTCTGGGTTTCGCTGCATATGCCGACAGTGGTCTTACAGCATGCTGGTATCCGCCCTTCAACAGGTTAATTCGGTTTCGCTTTGGATCTGTCTTATGATTTCGACAAATACCAAGACCGAGACCTTTTTTGGCTTTTGCGAGAGGCGCACGGAGGATCCTGCTAAATTCTGGTTTCTCCAGATTTATCCAGTCGCCTGCAAAGTGCTTATCGTGGCAACTGTAACACTTCGCCTTGCCCATAACATGCGTCAACTCTTTGCGTGTTTGCGCCCATGCCTTCAGATTCGGGCCAGAGGCTGTATAATCCCATGTACCGAAATACAGGCCATTGGAGTCGATCCAGGCCATGACCATATCACGTTCGGTCTCGGTAAGATTTTTGATCCTGCCTTTGTGCCCGCTTGCGATGACTTTGGCCAGCGGAGCGATCGCCGAACCGTAACTTTTCGGAGGGAAAAGAGGCACCGAGTAATGAGCCGTCCCGTTCATGCAGTCGATACCCGCGGTGTAGTACGGAATAAGCTGCGTGTGCCGCCTATCGACGAGGTTTTCGTAGCTGTTATTGAAAAACGTTGTCCACCCGCCGGTAAGGTCAAGACGGCCGTTAAAACCTTTCTCTCCGCCGTGACATTTGACACAGTGCTTATCCCAGATCGGCTGAACCAAGGTCGAATAATCCATATACCCCGAACCCCACGATTCCGGCTTGGGTTTAGCCGGCCCTTTTTTCAGGGCCATCGTATTCGGGATCGGTTTCAGCGATGTCGGAGCGTTTGTCTTTTTCTCATGACAGCCGATACACGAACGGGTCGTCCCCGGTGCGGCTTGTATAAACGTTCGCATGCTCTGGAGCAGGCGTTTGTCTTTGTCGAGCACCTGAAAGAAAATCGCCCGTCCCGAAGGAGCCTCAAAGTATATAGAACCGTCTTCATGGATCGGAACCATACCATGGTAGATTTTCGCGCTGAATGCAAGCGCCGCACTGATAGAGAATGTCTGGTTGTAGATATTGCTACCCGGAGATTTACTGACTCGTGAGGACTCTTCAATAACCCTGAGCCATTTTGCCTCACCGGGTTTAACCCCTTTCAGTCCATCGTAAACATTCTGAACATAAAACTTACCCGTAGTTTTAGTCCGGTCGACAAACTGCGGCATCGTTCTGGCTTTGCGCGTCTTTATAAGCATGGGAGCATGCAGACTGATATCAGGATCCGACAAAAGCGTTACTCGCTCGCCCTTGCGGTTCATCATCATAATAGAGTTACGTTTGGCCCCTTTGCCGCGTCCGCTGTAAAGAACTACGTCCTTGCTTAGCGGATAAGGTTCGCAGGAATTACCCCGGTCAAAAGTGGGGTCTTTTTTGTTTTCAAAATTAAAGATCGCCGCCTTATCATTTTTCCCCACAAACGGGTCTATCATGGCAATCGTACCTCTTGGCGAGGCATTATGTTTTGTCATAGTCCCAATGATCAACCCTGTTCCCGGCACCGGACGAGGGTCCAGAATTGCCTCTGGAAAAACCATGTTGTTGCCGTACATCGCCGTTTCGTTGGAACCGTCCGGGTATACCGTCCAGAGCGACTGAACGGTCAAAGCGGTCTTGTCAATGTATTCCCAACGCCCGTAAATGATACGCCCGTCCGGCAGGATCATAGGATCAAACTCGGTCTCGGAATTCACCGAGATTGGGTGAATGTCACTGCCGTCTGCATTCATAACATGCAATACGCTAACACCTTCGTCGGCACATGGAACGAGACCAGCAGGTCGAGTCGAAAGAAAAACGATACGCCCGTCCGGCATATAGGTCGGCGACAGGTCGTGTATACCGTGCTTGCGGCCTTTGTAGGCGGCAAGGCACGGTGTCGGGTCGGTAACCTGGCGAAGATTCTTACCGTCAATATCAATCTCATAGATCATGGTACTGCCTTTGGGCGAGTCCTTATAACAGAAGATGATCTTGCTGCAGTCAAATGAAATATCCGGGTGCGTATATACTCCGTTACCAAGCGTTCCTTCGCTTTTGCCGTCTATAACGGTACGTACTTTCCACTGATCGCGAGGCGCCGATGGATTTTTAAGGATATAAATCCCCCCGATACCGGCGCCGTTGCCCTTGTCATGGGCAGGCCACTTGTAAAAGGTGTCGTAGATGTGAATGCCTGTGTAAGAATACCGCTTGATAAAAAGCAAAGGCGCGTCCAGTTGAGAGGTAAAGCGTTGCTCAAGCTTGCCGGCTGAGTCACTTTTTTTACCATCGGCGTAAGCAACCGATAGCATCGCAAATAACAGAACAACTAAAAGAATGAGTTGACGAAGGTTTCTTTTAAACTGAAGCATATTCTTCCCTTTACCGCTTACTAATCACAAAAAAATCCTCCCACGCATTAACGAGGGAGGATTTATTAAGTTACAAAACTACTTGGTCAGTGCCAAAGCATCGAGGTTTGGACCTTTACCAAGCGAGACAACCTTAATGTAATTGCCGCCCTTGATCAGGCTAACCTTCATATCGACGGTCTTCCACTGGGATGCTTTTCTGGTCTTTGCAAAAGCGATCTTGCCAGCTGATTTACCGTTGATGAAAAGCTCGCAAGGAGCATTTTTGCCCGAAGTTGAATAACGGAACTTCAGATTATACTTACCGGTCTTTTCGCCAAGTACATTGTCAAATTCGACATAGCTGTCCTTGCCGCCCATCTGCACATACCCGGTTCCCTGGAAGCCTTTGTTCTTTTTCGATACTTTACAGCCGGACTGTTTGACGTCTTCGGCCTCGTAGATATCGCCCTTCATCTTGGAAGCGACAGCGCCGGATTCGGCATTTTCGCGGTGCGGATATAACACATCGCCGCCTGCGCCGAGGTCCTTGACACGAAGTTTACGGAACTGATAAGTCAATCCCTTCTCACCGTGATGCTGAATACCGATGAAACCTGCGATATCCATTTCATCATGCACATCCGTCGTCAGGATGCCATTGACGTAGATCTTAATACGAGAACCGTTGCACTCGATACGATACTTATTCCACTGATCCTGCCGGAAACATTCACCGGCACGTTTGCGGAATGCGTCTTCAGAAGCCTTATCACCCCTGATCGGCGAAATAAACCAGCCGCGGCGACCTTCATCATACAAACCGCCCGACCACTTGCGTGCTTTGGTATCCACTTCGGCCTGGTAACCCCATACCTTGTTCTTTTTCTTCTGGCAACGGAACATAAAGCCCGAATTGCCGATATTTACCGGCATCTTAATTTCGGCTTCAAAGACGAAGTTGGCATATTCCTTCTTTGTCAGCAGGAACCACTTCTTTTTTGCTGCCGAAGTCAGGCTGACAACGCCGTCTTTGCTCTTGTATTCGCCAAAGTCATACGGGTTTTCCCACTTGCTCATGCTGGAGTCAACCAGATCTGTCCATTGGGCTTGTCCGGGCAATTTAACCAGAGAAACTTTAGACTTAACCGGCCGGAACTTATCGTAAGCATTCCAGTTATCACGAACCTCAGGGCCACGCAGCATCGCGTCAGCTTCTTTGTGGTTTGTGATCCTCATATTCTTGGCGTCATACTTGAGAGTTCCGCCATACTTCTGGCCGACACAGCCAAGAGCAAGCATCTCAGAAAGCGGAGCACCGACCGAGAACGGCGAATTGGACTTCTCGATACCCTGACAGGCGTTGAGGAAGTTCTTATAGTGGTTGTAATTGTCGCGGCCGGGCTCAGGCAGCTTCTTGGCTTTTTCCATTTCTACGAGCTTGTCGTTCAGATGGAAGTGGTAATCCGAACCATGGCTCCTGCCGCTTACTACACCATTGTCAAGATAAAGCATCGAACCAGGGGCACCCATTCCACCTTCGTAACCGGCAGGACGCGGAGCGTTATTACCCTTGCCGTCATACCAGTTCAGTTCCAGAGCCGGCATGTCACCGCGTGCTTTGAACTTGAATGTGATCACAGAAGCCTGAGGATAGTAAAGATCGCTTGGGCCTGTAACCTTTGTGGTAATCTCGTAAGGCTGTCCGAGCTTTAGGTAACGATGGTATGCGTCGAGTATGTGAGCACCCCAGTCGCCCATGCAGCCGCAACCGAACTCATACCAGCATCGCCAGTTACCATTGATCATCTTAGGACTGTGCGGACGGAACTGACGACGGCCAAGCCACTGATCCCAGTCATAACCGGGCTGCGGGATAGTTTCAGGATATTCAGTATTGGTCCACCCATGCCAGCGGCGGCCCTTGTTCATCCACGCGTCGATGCGCTTGACATTCTTGATAATACCGGCTTCGACCATCTGGCCGAACTGGATAGTTCCGTGACCGGAATGGCCCTGGTTACCCAACTGAGTGACAACGCCGCAGGTCTTTTCGAGTTTTTCGATCATACGGCATTCGTAGACATTCTGAGCCATCGGTTTTTCGACATAGACGTGCTTGCCGAGAAGCATCGAATGCATGATCATCGGGAAATGTGAGTGGTCAGGCGTACAAATGATCACAGCGTCGATCTTGGAATGCATTTCCTCGAGCATCTGACGGTAGTCGCGGTAACACGGAACATCTTCAAAATCTTTTCTCTTTGAATCATGCGAGGTAAACGCAACGTCGGCAAAAGCAACAAATTCGACCTGCGTGCCTGAGAACTTATTAACCATATCCAGAACTCCAGCACCACGGTTATATACACCGATCTGTGCGACACGGACCTTACGTCCCTTTGGAACGATACGAGGCTTATACAAAGGTTCGATCCTATCGGCTGCGAAAAGAGTCGATCCAGCGCCAAACATGATAGCCGGCGGAGTCCACAACATTGTTTTTAATACATCTCTGCGAGACAGGTCTAATTTTTTCATTTTAAAATCCTCACTTCAAAAAGTTTAAGGTTAATTATTTAAGTTCTTTGATCATTATATTCTTGAACGATACCGTGTTGCCGTGGTCCTGCAGCAAAATATGTCCCTGATCCCACTCGCCGAAACCTTTCCAGTTCTTATACTTGCTTTCCTGAACCAGTTTACGGAATTCAGGAGTTTTACGCTCATACTCGAGCACTTTACGCCCATTGAGCCAATGTTCGACATGGTTGCCCTTAGAGATAATCTTCGCATGGTTCCACTGGCCGATCGGATTGGGGTGTTTGCTGCAATTGTCCGATTCGATAAGGTCATACAGACATGTCAAAGCACGACTGCCATCGTGATTACCAAGTCTGGCATCTCTATGCCGCTGATCGTCAAGAAGCTGATACTCCAGACCAATGGACGAGCCTTTGCCCGTATTCAGGTCCGGATCGACGAAATATTTAATACCGCTGTTGGCGCCGGGACTTAATTTGAAATCGAGTTCGAGTATGAAGTTGCTGTATTTCTTGATAGTAACAATGTCGCCGCCGTGAGCAGACTCTCCGCCGCCCGATTCATGTACCGTTATAATACCGTCTTTAACCGACCAGCCGCCTTTGGGGAAATCTTTTAGTCTTGCACCACGCCAGCCTTTGGTCGTCTTGCCATCGAAGAGCAATTTAAAGCCCCCGCCGGCCTTGTTGTCGTTGCAAACAACCGGCAGCGGTGAAGGCTTGGCATAAGCGGCCGCCCCTTCGGTGATGATGCGAATGTTACGCCAGCGAACTTCGATCCCTTCCTTAGTCTTGTTTTTTCCAATACCATGAACCTGCAAGCCGATGAAACCGGTGCGGGTACGTGTGTCATAAAGATTCGCGGCAGGGACGCCATTGACCCACGTCCTGATCATATCGCCGATAGCTTCGATGCGATATTTGTTCCACTGATTCTGTTTGAAGGCTTTTTGAGCCGGTTCATTGTCTGCCAGGTTATTGAGCCAGCCGCGTCGGCCCTCATCATAAATACCGGCGGAATAGGCACGCTTAGAAGGATCGATCTCAACCTGGTAACCGTGAACCTGCCCGTCTCTGTATTCAGGAAAACTGTTCGAGCGGATCTGGATACCGGAATTGAGTTTTGGATCAACCTTAAATTCCAACTCGATAATAAAATCGGAATAGTACTGCTTGGTAGTAAGGAAACTGTTAGGGGTGTTAGCGACAGTTTTTCCGACGATCGCTCCATCCTTAACTCTGTATTCGGCCTTACCGCCAAGCTGTTTCCAGCCGTTAAGCGTCTTTCCATCAAAAAGCTCAACCCAGGGCTGGCCCGCAAAAGCGGCCGAAACACATACAAGAAGAACGAACAATAAACCAAACCTGCAAATACATGATGTTTTCACTGTAACTCCCTTTCTGAAAAATAAACTAGTATGGGACACCCCACTAAACATTATTTACCCGATAGCACCTAAACCGGACATCTTAACTGATAAAATATCATAATTATCGCTAAAAGTCAACATAAACAAAAACTTATACCTAAATTGATGGTTCTTAAAGGCAATTTATTGCATAAGTCCATCTTAAAACCAAGGCGGATTCAACTCTCAAGCGTGACATAAGAGTACGTTACGCTGCGTTGCTAAAGTATACCACATCTGGTGGTTTGTAGTCGAGACATTTTCTTGGTCTGGTAGTCAATCGGACCTGCCGGGATGTCGCAACCATGGGAGCCTGCGATGTTAAAGATCTGGGCGCCGCCGATACCGACCCGTGCCATGGCCTCCAGATCGGCGGTGATCCTTTGACGGTGGATGTTACCGTTCATCCAGTGCTACCAGGTGTGAGGACGGGCCTGGGCAGGCGGATTGGAGAAGCCGGATTCGAGGTTGTCGTAGGCCCCAAGCATGGACACCGAAGAGATAAGTATAGCCGATAATATTAATATAAATGTTTTCATTCTGTTTATCATTTCTTTCTCATTTTTACAGTCGACCGCGTGAGACGAAGCACACCTTACCGTTGGCATTTTATTGGGCACCGGCAAGGGGCGGGCCTACGGTTATTTTTTTAGTAGTTCTTCTTTTGCTTTGTTTACCGTGTCGATTAGGAACTGGCGGACTGGTTTGTCCAGTTTCTTTTGGATCTGCTCGTATTCGTTTAGTGACATGGAGATACTTAAACGAATATTATGTCTTCCGGGAGCGTCTTTCCAGCCCTTGTCGAGGGTAGCTAACTTTGCGCCGGAGACACCGAATGACTTAAGCAATCCCTTTGCCATCATTATGTTGCCGTATGCATTCATGTGGACGCCGTCACTGGTGAGCTGCTTTCCTTTTGGAGCGTTCTTCGGGAACTTCTTTAGCGCTTGCTGCATATCGGTATTGAGGTCGGCGAAAAGGCAGCCTTTTTCTTTGGATAACTTTTTAAGGAAGGCGTTGTATGGCAGCAACTGCTGGTTAAGAGAACCGCTCTGGTCCTCTTTGATCATTGTTGATGTCAGGATCATTACCTTGATGCCTTGTGCCTGGGCCTTGTCGACGATCGCGGTGATGTTGGTTTTGTAATCTGGGAGCTTAACGCCGTTTTTGCCGTGCCATACGTCGTTTACACCGCAGCTTAGAGTCATCCAGTCGGGCTTTTTGTCGATTACGTGCTTATCGAGACGTGCCAGCATCTGGTTTGATTTGTGACCTGAGATGCCTGCGAAAATAGGTTTGGCATCTATGCCCTGTTTTTTCAGACCGTCGATAACCAGTCGGCAGTAACCGCCCGGATTCTTTCCTGCCGCGGTGATAGAGTCACCGAGGAAAGCGATCTTCTGGCCGCTGACGACGGCGATCTTATTGTTTGATGTCTTAGAGTTTCCATTTCTCAAAGTCTCTTTGACTATTTCCTGAACTATATCAGTCTTTGCGTTTGCAGCTGAAAGAGTGCCTTTCTTCCAGATCAAGTAATCCATGTCATTGCTAAAATTAAGCTTCAGGTTCAATGTCCCATTTTTGGCCAGTATCGCCGTCATGACCCTGGGATTATTTTTGTCTGCAAAATTGATTATATATGTACCGTCCTTGGCAGACAACAACTCCAGATCGACCTGCTCCTTTTGAGTCCCCTTGGCACTGACAACTTTGTCCTCATGGAATGTAAAGCAAATCATTGAAACCATTTTCATCATCATCGTGATTTTTTTCTCGTCCTCAGGTTTCCATTTTGGATTGGTTTTGGCATTCTTGATAGATGCCTCCGCATCCACTATCCAGGAACCTTGCAGCTCTTTTGGGATTTTAGTATTTGCCGCTTCTTCTGCATAGATGGGTTGTGTGAATGTCAGTGCTAACAATACTGTCAGACTTAAAACAAATGTTCTCATGATACTTTCCTTTAAAAAAATAGATTTTCGTTACATTTTTGTTTTGCTGCGTTTTTGGGCAGGCACAAGGCCTGCCCCTACGGTTAATTTACTTTTTAAGTTTTGCTGTAAAATTATAAGTACCTGACGGCACTTCATATATCGCGGCACCGTTTTTAATCTTGATAAATCTTGCGCCGTCACTTCGGGATGACTTTCCGCCGTCCGGGACGTGGATCGTTGCGGTAGTATTGACAGGTATCGTTACGGTCATCTCGAAATTACCATCGGTCAGCTTCCACTGGCTTTTTATCTGTCCGCGGATGGAATTGTAGCTTACCCTGGCATAACTGAGCTTATCGGTAGGCTTGGGTGCTATCTCGATGTGTTTGTAGCCCGGGCCGACCGAGCGTATTCCGCCAACATTCTCGAACATCCACTGGCCGACTGCTCCGTATGTGTAATGCGAAAAGGAATTCATTCCGACACTGCCGAATCCCTTTTCCGGGGTCCAGCTGTTCCAGCGTTCCCAGATACTGGTTGCGCCATTTTTTACAGGGAAGAGCCATGACGGATAGGTATCGGTAAAGAGGAGCCGGTATGCAACGTCTGTGCGGCCGATCTTTGTTAGTACATGCATCAGATCACGCGTTCCGACAAAACCGGTCGAAAGGTGCCAATTGCGCTGCTTGATGCGTTCGACCAGGTATTGCTCGGCTTTTTGTTTCATCTTGCCGTCGACGAGGTCAAACCACAACGCGAGAATATAAGCAGTTTGCGTGTTGCCTTTGATAATGCCGTTCGGGCCTACATAGGCCTTGTTAAACGCGGCCTTGAAATCTTCGTAAATCTTATTGAACTTTTTTACGTCTCCGTCTTTTCCGAGCACGGCGGCGACTTTGGCCATGATCTGCGCATCGCCTGCGGAATAGGCAGTGTAGATGACTTCCTTTGGAGTATTCGCTTTGATGTTGAGCCAGTCGCCGTAGCAGTGAAACTTCTTCGGGGCAAGGTTGTCAACGGCGGCTTTTACACGGTAATCGACAAACTTCGCCATCGCGTCATAATGTTTTTCCAGAATAACTTTGTCGCCGTAAATCTCGTAGATCGCCCATGGACAGATAATGGCCGCATCGGCCCAGGCAGGTCCGCCCGAACCCCTGGCAAGTACCATCGGAGCAACCTTCGGAAAATCACCGTCGGCAAGTTGAGAGTCTGTAAGATCGACGAGCCACTTTCTAAAAAAGCTCTGAACATCCGTATTGAGACCGGCGGTGCGAATATAAGCCTGCGCATCGCCTGTCCAGCCCATGCGTTCGTCACGTTGCGGACAGTCGGTCGGTAAGTCGATAAAATTGGCACGCTGAGTCTGGCAGATGTTGTGATAAAGCTGGTTAAGTCGAGGGTCGGAGCATTCGAAACTGCCGGTCACCGGAGTCGCCGACGTTAGTTCAAGACCTGTGATAGCGTCCGCGGTCGGTTTGCCGGGAAAACCGGTCATGCCGACATATTGAAAACCGTGAAAAGTAAAAGTCGGCTGCCAAGTCTCAACACCGCCGCCTTTGCATATATAAGTATCGATTACCCTTGCAGCACGCAGGTTCTTCGTATAAACCGTGCCGTCGGCATTTAGGCGTTCGCCGAATATGAGTGTAATCTTCGTGCCTTTGGGGGCCTGGACTTTCAGCCTTGCGATACCGGCAAAGTTAGTGCCCATATCAAAAACGAAATTGCCCGGCTTGGGTTCTTTTACGGATATGGGTTTAAGCTCCTGGAATACCTTTACGGTATTTGAAGGGTAGGCCTCGATCTTCGCTTTGATCTTTTCGGTAACATCGGCTTTTGCCCAGCTGGTGTCGTTAAAACCAGCTTTGTTCCAGCCGTCCATCTCAAGGCGCGCGTCATAAGTTTCGCCGGGAAGGAATCCGGCTTCGAGCATTGGTCCGGTATTTGCTTGCCAGTTTTTGTCGGTTGCAACTACAGTTTTACTGCCGTCTTTATGTTCCAGGACAAGCTTCGCCGAAAGCCGCGGGTTCTTGCCGTAATGATCGCGATTCTTCTTCCAGCCGATATAACCCGAATACCAGCCGTCAGACAAAATACCGCCGATAGCGTTTGGGCCCTTGTTGACTATTTTTGTAACATCGTATGTGTTGTAGTAAACACGAGTTTTGTAGTCAGTCCAGCCGGGGGTGAAATAATCGTCTCCGATTGGCTTGCCATTAATGCTCATCTTGTAATTGCCAAGTGCCGAAGCATACAGTGTGGCCCTGACGATGGGCTTTTTGACCTTAAACTCTTTACGCAGAAAACGCGGCGGTACAAGCAGGTATTTGAGTTTGTCTTTTTTAAATGCAGCTTCGGCATCGACGCGAGGCTTGTCGAAACCGATCCAGGCACCATTCCATTCAGTATCCATCAGCCCCATTGTCCAACTGGCCGTATTGGACCATTGGCTTTGCTTGCCGGACTTATCGAAAACCATAACCTTCCAATAGTACTGATGCCCAGCCTTGAGCTTTTTACCTGCGTATACGATGGCGGTTGTTTCATCGCTGATGACCTTGCCGCTGTCGAAGAGATCGCCCTTGGTTTGCTGCAGCAACTCTAAACTCGAAGCAACAACAACGCGGTAAGCCGATTGCCCCTGAGCGTTAACATCAGATTTCAAAGTCCAGCTTAGCGTTGGGTTTTGATTGTCAATCCCTAAAGGATCGCCCATATAATCACAACGAAGATAGTCGACTTGAATACCTCCGGCATATACCGAAGCTGTGAGCAATACAATACATCCGAACAATAGCATGAAAGATTTTGTTTTCATCTGATCAATCCCTTAAATTAGTTTGGGCATATTATCACGCTTTTAAAGGCAAATAGCAAGCAAAAGTTTAACCAATTAAGCGGGTTTGCGGATTGAGAAACCCGGCTATTCCGGACATTCCAGACATTTCCCACCTGTGGTTTTGGGCGTTTTTTTGCGTCAAAAATGCTCAAAAAAACTCAAAAAACTTCAAAAAAAGACATATTTTAAAATTTATGAAGAAAAATAGAGCGTTTTTGAACTTTTTTTGGTGCCTAAATCAGTAGATATATAAATTCAACAAAGGTAATATACCCTGTTCACGGAGAATATAGCTGTGCCAATAACAATGCAAAATTATTTGGGAATTTCATTAATTTTATACTTTCCTGTCAACCTTCAGGCTACTATAGACGTCATTAGAGTAGTGCGGTATCTGTCTATACAGATTTCGCGAAAAAGGAGTTCTCACCATAGATATTTTATCACTGTAAACAGTTTTAATTTTGGAGCGCAACATGAAAAAAATAGCAATTCTGGTCATCGTATTTTCTGGTCTTGTCATGGCCTCAGCAGTAACAGCCGCGGAGGTGGCATCCCGTCAGGAGTTGTGGAAACAGGTTGATGCGGCTATGAAGAAGGGCCTGCCGAAGACAGCTATCAAACATCTTGAGCCGATCATTGAAGGAGCTCTCGCCGAAAAGAAATACGCCGAGGCGGTAAAGGCGCTTGCCAAAAGAATCGCATACGAGGGACAGGTCCAGGGACGCAAGGCCGAGGAGAATATCGTCCGCCTTGAAGCCGTGATCGGCGAATGGCCCAAGGAAGCTAATCCGGTTCTGGAAACGGTGCTGGCCCACTGGTACTGGAACTTTTTCCAGCAGAACCGCTGGCGGTTTTTGCTCCGGACCCAAACCGCAGAAGCGCCCGGTGACGACATCCTGAGTTGGTCCCTGCCGCGCATCTTTACAGAGATCGACAAGCATTTTATCGCGGCTTTGGCTTCGGGTGATATCCTGAAAAAGACCCCCATCGCAGACTTCGACGACCTGCTGAGAAAAGGAAATGTACCGGACAGTTTTCGGCCCACCCTCTATGATTTTATTGCTCATGAGGCACTGAGGTTTTATTCATCCGGCGAGCAGGCCGCAGCGGCGGCGCAGGACGCCTTTGATTTTTCTGCGGACACACCGGCTTTGGGCAGCGTTGAGGAGTTTCTCGGATGGAAGATCGAGACGACCGATGATGCATCAACAAAGCTGAAGGCTATCAATCTGCTCAAAGAACTAATTACTTTCCATAAGAATGATGATGACCCGAGTGCGCTGATCGACGCCGACCTGGCACGTTTGGTTTATGCCTACAATAAGGCATACGGCGAAAGCAAAGACAAACGCTACAATGCCGCTCTGGAAAAATTCATCGACCAATGGGCCGACCACCGGATTTCGGCCAGGGCACGTGCGAAACTGGCCAGGCAGATCCAAAAAGACGGAGACCTCGTCAAAGCCCGCCAAATCGCCAAACAGGGAGAACAGGCGTTCCCCAAGACTCCCGGCGGTATTGAATGTTATCACATCGTTCGGAATATCGAATCAAAAAGCGCTTCGATCAATGTAGAACGCGTCTGGAACTCTCCGGCACCGGAAATTCAGCTGCAGTACAAAAACATCGACAAGGTCTATTTCCGCATGGTTGAGTATGACTGGATGAAGATAGTCGAGGGTAGATGGAAAACCAGCCTCCGATCCAATAATGAAGTCAGAAAGCTGCTCGAACTTGATCCGGTCAGCGAGTGGAGTTCGGACCTGCCCAAGACTGACGATTACAAGACTCGCAGCGAAAAGTTCGCGACCCCTAAGGATCTAAAGCCAGGTTTCTATGTCATTTTTGCCAGTCATGACAAGGATTTCAAGAAGAACAAAAACAATATCACCAATTACACCACCTGCTGGGTAAGTAAACTGGCACTGGTCATACGTTACATCCACGCCAATGGGAAGATCAACGGTTTTGTGCTCAATGCGATCACCGGTGAGCCCGTCGCCGATGCGGTAGTAAAAGCCTGGACCAGAGACAAAAAAGGCAATGCCGCAGCAATCAACCCTGTGGAGACAAACAGGGACGGACTGTTTAGCTTTTCATTAAAAGGGGATCGATACCAAGGCCATATTCTGCTGGCCAGCAGCGGCGGTCACCAGATTTCCACGAATAACGCCATCAATAATTACTTTAGAGAACAAAAAGACAAGCCGTTCCTTGCGACTTATTTCTTCACCGACCGGTCCATCTATCGACCGGGACAGACGATCAATTACAAGGGGCTGGCTATCAGGGCCGACCAGAAAAACGCCGACTACACGGCCGTTGCAGGTGCAAGCGTGGAGGTTATTTTCCGCGACCGCAACGGTAAAGAGATCGAGCGGAGAAAACACACGGCCAATGACTACGGATCATTTAACGGCAGTTTCACCGCGCCGCGCGACCGCGTTATGGGCCGGATGTCGCTTCGCGGCTATGGCAACGGTAGTGGCAACGCTTCCGTTACTGTCGAAGAATACAAGCGTCCTAAGTTCAAGGTCGCCCTTGCCGCTCCTAAGAAAGGCGCAAAACTTGACGACACCGTTAAGCTGACCGGAACCGCCACAAGTTACACAGGTGCCGCTATCGACGGCGCAAAGGTAACCTACCGTGTCGTCAGACAAGTGCAATACCCAATGTGGTGGCATTGGTGTTACTGGTGGATGCCCCCGAACCGTGGCTCCAGCCAGGAGATCGCTCACGGAAGCGTCAAGACTGCAACGGACGGAACGTTCGATATTTCGTTTACGGCAACTCCGGATCGCACTGTCCTTGAAAAGGATGAGCCAACATTTAGATACACTATCTATGCTGACGTCACCGATTCCAGCGGCGAAACCCGCTCTGACCAGAAGGCTGTCAACGTTGGGTATACGGCACTTAAAGCGAACATGTCAGCGGCCAACTGGCAGGAAAAGGGCAAAGCGGTAGAGCTTACGATATCGACACAAACCCTCGACGGTCTTGCTCAGTCTGCAAAGGGTAAGGTAAAGATCTACAAGCTTAAAGAACCCAAGAAAGTTCACCGTGTAAAACTGTCAGGCTACCCAAGACCTTACTACGGCAGAGGAAGAATCGGATCGGCGGGCGGCGTTAAACCAGAACCTGACCTTTCCAACCCCAATTCGTGGGAACTTGGCGATATCGCGGTTGAAAAGAAATTTACGACCAGCGACGAAGGTACCAAACTACTCAAGCTGAAACTTGGCGCAGGTCTATACCGGGCGATGCTCGAAACCAAGGACCGGTTTGGTAAGAAAGTCACCGCAAGACTGCCGATACAGGTACTCGATACCTCTACAAAACATCTGACGCTAAAGATCCCCAACCTCGTTGCCGCACCTAAGTGGTCACTCGAGCCTGGGGAAAGCTTCAACGCCCTTTGGGGAACCGGTTATGACAAGGGACGTGCATACATCGAGATCGTCCACCGCAACAAACCTCTGCTGGCCTACTGGACCGACCAGGGGCGGACGCAGGCTATCGTCGAGCAGTCTGTTACCGAAAGACTCCGCGGCGGATTTACTCTGCGGGTAACACAGGTGAGAGAAAACCGGGCGTATGTCACCCAGCGGAAAGTCAACGTACCGTGGTCGAATAAAAAGCTCAACATCAAGTGGGCCCACCACACCTCCAAGCTGGAACCGGGACAGAAAGAGACGTGGACAGCTAAGGTGACCGGACCCAATGCAAAAGGCGCAGTCGCCGAGATAGCCGCCACCCTCTATGATGAATCACTCGACGCATACCTGCCCCACCGCTGGATGAGTGCATTCGGTATGTTCTACCAGGACTACTCGAATATGAATTCGACGCTGCAAAACAGAGTAAACGGATTCAGGCATTTGCATGGGAACTGGCCAAGACATTACCAATCACACTACCTGCTGTACCGGTCTTTCCCATCGGATATCATTTCAAACCGTAATCGCATCATAAAATATAGTAGGGCTCATCGAAGTTTAGGTGGAATAGCGAAAAATGACGGACTTGAGATGGAGAGCGCGGCGATGGACGCTACCGTACCAGCCCCAAGGGCAAGTCGCTTCTTTGCGAAGAAAACACCATCGTCATCGGAAATGACGTATCCTGCGGAAGAAACTACTACTAAACCTTCGCCGAATCTTGACCAGGTAACGGCGAGGAAGAATCTTCAGGAAACGGCATTCTTTTTCCCGAATCTTATTACCAACAAAGACGGCAGTGTTGACCTGGAGTTTACTATGCCGGAGGCGCTGACGAAGTGGAAGTTTATGGCGTTTGCCCATGACAAAGAGCTTCGGGCCGGTTTCCTGACAGATTCGGTGGTAACGCAGAAGGACATCATGGTCCAGCCCAACGCTCCGCGCTTTATGCGTGAGGGCGATGTGCTCGAATTCAGCGTTAAGGTTATCAACCTTTCGCCGACCCGTCAGAGAGGTACTGTTCGTCTTACACTGTCGAACGCAAGGACGCTCAAAAGCAATGACAAGGCTTTGGGCAATACGAAAACGGATCTGAAGTTTGATATCCCGGCGAAAGAATCGCGTTCGTATTCATGGAAGCTTAATGTCGCGGACGGTCAGGGATTTTTGATCTACAAGGCAGTTGCGGCTACGAGCAAACTTTCCGACGGCGAAGAAGGGTATCTTCCTGTTCTGCCTCGCCGTATTATGGTAACCGAATCGCTGCCATTGCCGATCCGCGGGGCGATGACAAAGAAGTTCGATTTCACCAAGCTAATTAACTCGGGTAAATCGGATTCGCTCTCTCATGAGAGCCTGACGGTCCAGATGGTGTCGAACCCATCCTGGTATGCGGTTATGGCACTGCCCTACCTGATGGAACATCCCAGCAAGTGTTCCGAGGCTATTTTTAACCGCCTCTACGCCAACACTCTCGCCAGCCACATCGCCGGGTCCGACCCGAAGATCCGCCGGATATTCGACCTGTGGAAAGGCACAGCCGCACTTGACAGCCCGATGGAAAAGAACGAAGATATCAAGGCTATCATGCTTGAGGAAACTCCGTGGCTAAGGCAAGGCGAAAAAGAAAGCCAGGCACGCAGGAATGTCGGCATCCTGTTTGACAAAAACCGTCTCGAGACCGAGCTTGCCAAAGCCCAGCGTCAACTCGCACAGCAGCAGCTTAGCGATGGCGCATGGCCATGGTATCCGGGCGGTAGAGCCAATGACTATATTACCCTGTATATCACCACCGGGTACGGTCGGCTGCGTCACCTCGGCGCTAAAGGTGTCGATATGAAACCGGCGATTAAATCATTGAATCGTCTCGACAGATGGATCGACAAACGGTATAAGGAAATCCTCAAGCACGGTAACAAAGATAAAAACCATCTGACGTCAAGAGTGGCGCTGTATCTATACTGCCGCAGCTTCTTCCTCGAAGACCGGGCTGTTGGCAAGGGTCACAAAGAGGCGGTAGATTATTTTCTCGGGCAGGCAGCGAAGTACTGGCTAAGGCTTGGTCCAAGGCAATCCAAGGCGCATATCGCCCTTGCACTGCAGCGATTCGGCGTCTATAAAAAGACTCCGATGGATATCATGAATTCGATCAAGGAACATTCCGTCAGCAACGAGGAAATGGGTATGTTCTGGCGTGACACCGAGTTTAGTTACTGGTGGTATCGGGCACCGATCGAAACGCAGGCGATGATGATCGAGGCGTTTGACGAGGTGGCCAAGGACTCCGGCGCGGTCGAGGACTGCAAGGTCTGGCTGCTCAAGCAAAAGCAGACTCGCGACTGGAAAACCACCAAGGGCACAGCCGATGCGGTTTACGCCCTGCTTCTAAGGGGAGCCGATCTGCTCGCCAGCGATGAGCTTGTGCAGGTTACTATCGGCGATATGAAGATCGAGCCGAAAAACGTAGAAGCGGGAACCGGGTTCTACGAGCAGAAGCTGCTTCGTAAAGAGGTTGAGCCGCAGCACGGAAAAGTTACCGTAACCAAAGTCGACGAAGGTGTCGCCTGGGGCAGTGTGCACTGGCAGTACTTCGAGACGATTGAGAAGATCACGCCTCATGAAGGGACACCTCTGACTTTGAAGAAGGCACTCTACACGAAAACTAATACGAAAAAAGGACCTGTGCTAACACGCGTCAAAGCCGGCGACAAGCTTAAGGTCGGCGATGAACTGGTGGCGCGGATCGAACTGCGAAGCGACCGCGACATGGAATATCTCCACCTGAAGGACCAGCGAGGCAGCGGAACAGAGCCGGTCAATGTGCTCTCACGCTACCGCTACCAGGACGGGCTGGGATACTACGAATCCACCCGCGACACGGCGAGCCATTTCTTCATCGATTACCTGCCCAAGGGAACCTACGTTTTCGAGTATTCGGTCAGAGTCCAGCACCGCGGGGCCTATCATTCCGGCATGGCGAATATCCAGTGCCTCTACGCACCGGAGTTCAACAGCCACTCTGAGAGTTTCATATTGACGGTGAAGTAATGGTTTGACGGTTTTAGTTACTGACATCGAAAGGACTTGATTGTGTTTTTAAAACGTGAAAGTGGAAAATGTAAGAATAAATAACAGCTATCGAGGAATCCGCATGCCTACCACTATCACTCACGCCGTAATTGGAGCCGCCTGGGCTAAACTGTTTCCAAAACAAACGGCATCATGGCGTATTTATCTGGGATCTATTATCTGCTCGGTGCTTGCCGATGCCGACGTGATCGCATTTTCGCTTGGCATCCCCTATGGGCATGTTTTAGGTCACAGAGGGCTTTCCCATTCAATTTTCTTCGCCCTGATATTGAGCTTCGTTGTTGTTTTTTGCCTTTTCAGCAAACTCAAATTATTTTCAGGGACCTGGTGGGCATTTGTATGCTTTTTTTTCATCGTCGGGGCAAGCCACGGAATACTCGACGCCTTGACCAATGGCGGTCTGGGCATCGCTTTTTTTGCACCGTTTGACAACACAAGATATTTTTTTCCATGGACACCGCTGCCAGTTTCGTCGATAGGGCTAAGCGTCATGGCGATAAGATGGAAGCTGAGGGTGCTGCTCTACGAAATAATACATATCTGGCTGCCCATATCAATGATCCTCATGACAGTCCATATTGCCGGATGCGCATTCAAGAGGAAAACTTAAAGTGGCGCAACATTGGCAGGCTTTTAAACAATTTATTATAGCTGCTTAATCTTCTTGCCAGAATCTGCCGGGGGGTGGTATAATTATTGTTAGTTGTTAAAATTTAAGGGCTCAGTCACTTTTCGGCAAGACAGGTAATTTCAAAGGAGAAAGAAATGACACATAAGGTTACTGTTTTTAAGCCATACCCATTTCAGGCAGGACAGAAAATACGTATTGACAGCGGCCCCCGCAAGGGTGACTGGCAGGTCGTCAGCGTAACCGACAAAAAGGTCACTCTTCGTTGTCCCGTTTCTGATGTAGAGGTTCAGTGGGCCAGGTTCTGCTATGTCACCGACGAAAAAGAAAATCAGCAATGGCCTCTTGAAGATTAACCTGTCACAATACATCTCTGTAATACTTTTTCTCTTATTTCGCTCTCTGTTTGTTATAAACGATTAACGTCTAAGATTTTCAAACGGTACCAATCGCGGCAGGCTGAGTAGTGGTTTTACGATTTCGCCGGCGGCCTGTTTTTCCTTGTCGTAGTAGGCTCCGTAGAAGTTGGAGTTGCAGTCGACCCAGGCTGATATTCGTCGCAACTGGTCTTTGGTCAGCTTTACGCCGTAGTGGTCGTTGGCGACCAGCATTTTATACAGACCGGATACCCGAAAACCCTCCTGACCCGGAATCGAATAGGATCGCTTGTTCTGTCGGATGGCGCCATTGCCGCCGCTTTTTCCCCAGGCGTAACGCTCAAGAGTGGCAAACGCCTGCGACCAGCCATGCTTTGCGAATTTGTCGCCGCGAAGGCTTTTGGCTTTTTCTTCTTTGTCGTGGCAGGATACGCATTTTGCATCGAGCACCGGCTGGACAAGCCGCGGAAAAGTGAGCGGAAATGATCCGGTCGCTTCGGGTTTGATCTTCGACGGTCCGCGTTTCAGGGCAATTGGTGTGCCGGTATTTTTCGGGGTGTCCTGCTTTGATTCGTGACAACCGATACAACTTAATGTCTCGCCGGGGTGCACGTAAGTCGCCGACCGCATGTTCTGAACCATCATGCCTTTTTCATCAAGAGCCTGGAAGTATATTGGCATGCCTGTCGGACATTTGAAATGAACGCTGCCGTCTTCTTCGACAGGAACAGTTCCCAGGATGCCGCGGGCCAAAGATTGAGCCGGCACGCCGATCCGCGGTTTGTCCATCCAGAAATTGGGTTTGGAAAAGACGTTGATAATGCGAAGCTCTTTGATCTTCGTATCCTTGGGCCAATCGTATTCGCCTTCATAAATATTCATGATCGTGACAATACCGTAGGCCAGCTTTTCATTTGAGTCGAACCGGTCGGCCTTTGCCTGCTGGGTGCGAACGGGAATGACTGGCGGTCGCTTGCGGGAGCGCAGCGGCATTGGGTCGAGGCAGCCGATCTTTGGGTCCTGGTAGAGAAGTTCCTTATTGCCGAAGCTGTCGACCAGATAGACGCCATGATTCCTCTGGCTGGTGCTGTATACGCAGAGATAGAAATCTTCGCTTAGCGCCCAGGGCTGTCCGTAGACTTCGCCGCGCGGCCGGTGGGTGCCTTTACCGTGCATCACTCCAGGAGCGGCTTCTGATTCGGGAAAATGAGCCTCCGGCGTTATGCGTTTCAACTGGGAGGTAGAAGCGTCATCCTTTTTGCTGATGTCGATCATCACCAGTGAACCGTAGTTGAAACCATGGTGAGGAGCCGAGACTGCGACGTACCTTCGGCTGTTCGGGATGGCGCGAATTGCAAGTTCCATCCATGGGCGGGATTCGCGGACCTTCGGGTAGTTGCCGTGGTAGCTTCGCGGGTCGCGTCCGTCCGGGAAGGTGTGCCAGATATGGTGGGCAATGTCAGAGTCGCGGTCGACATAGTCCCAGCGGCTGTAGACGATCATGCCGTTGTTGTCAACGCTCGGGTGCCATTCGTTGGTGTCGTGGTAGCTGAAGGGGATAATGTCCGAGCCATCGTTCATCATTCCGTGCAGGGTGTAGGTCGAGCACATTCGGTCTCCGCACCGCTGGTTTCCGCCGATGCGACCGGAGATAAAGGCAAGTCGGCCATTTGGAAGCACACATGGATCAAAGTCATTGTATTTGCCGAATGTGATCTGGCGCAGGTTCGAGGCGGTGCCGTCTTCTGCGAGGTCGGCTTTGTAGATATGGAAGACGCGGTCGGCGGCCCAATAGTACCATTTGAATTGGCCTTCGTATTTGTTTTTAAATCCTTCAACCGGGTCGTCGCAAACCCGGTCCTTAACCTCAACATTGGTTGTAACGGCTTCGGTGAATGCGAAGTAAACGGTTTTGGCGTCGTAGTCAAGTTCCAGGGACATAAACGAGCCGTTGTCTTCGATGGTTTTGCCCTTAAGACGGCCGCTGGCTACCTTGACGTCGGCGAGAAGACTCTTGACTTTTGCCTTGTTTGAGAAGGGATTTTCCAGGACGTAGAGTCCGCCGCCTTTGGGTTGGTTAAAACCGAGGTACTGGTCAACCATGTGACCGAATCGGCCTTGGCCATGATGTTTGATAAAGGCGATCTTGTCGAAGTCAAGCAGTGGATTCTGGAAGGCGATCTTACGGCGCAGGGCTGTGATCTTCGGAAATAGTTTGGCGGTTTGTTCATCTGATATTTCGGGGGTACACTGAGTCTTCAGGGCGTTTAGAGCCTTCTCTTCGTTATTCAATGCGGGACCATTCGGCATGGTTCGAAGGTGTTTGAGTAAGACGGCAGTTCTGCGGAGGACGATGTCTATGGGGGTTTTGTCGGTGGCGAGGATAAGGGCGTCTTTGCGCAGAGCCTCTTTTTCCAGTCGCGGCATGTTCCAGGTCTTGCTCTGGGCGATCTGCATTTGCAGGTTGCCGAACTCTGTATTGGGATAATTCTTCTTTTGTTTTTTGGGCTGACGAGTTCTGGCAAGAGACTTGTCAACTGGTTTGAGCCCGCTGATTTTTTCGGCTATCAGGATCGATCCCCATTTGTCAGCCGATTTCAGCTGCGATGATGCTTTGTGGTCGTGCAGGGTGTATTCCATACCCTGTACCGGCTTGGGGATATTCGTGTAGGTATACTCGCGGTTGCCATGTATCAGAGAACCGCTCTTCAGTTTCCCCACATAAACATTGCGACTTGCCTTAACATTTATCTCGGCGGCGGCGATTTGGCCGGCCAATACGGAACTGACGAGGAGCGCAGCCATAAAAACCCATCTCTGTGATACGTTAAGTCTCATTAGTCTATTTTCCCTTCTTTTTTTATTTCTGCCATGAAGGTTTCATTATATCATAAAGTACGTTGGTCCGCTAGCGAATTCCGCAGGATTGAAGCAGATGAAACTACCAACCAGAACGCTTATTCGGCGCGATATATTTCACAAAAAGCAGATTCCACTGTGCAATCGGAATCACCATAAATAGGGCACATCCAGGAATGGCGGTTCCTTAAGCAATAATCCTTATTATTTTGCAATTATTCAAGCCTTTTTCCCTGAACTGCCGAAATTGCCTATAAGTACTGTTTTGGCGTCTATTCCGGCAAGGGCGACACTCATAAAATCAAACGATCTCGCCTGCCAGCAGAATTCATGGGTAGGAACAACAAAATGCTAACATGTTGTCATGATATTTAACATATCCCCGATTTATGCAGTCTACAAGTCGCTTTACTGCTAAATCATTTTTTTCTTTTTCTTGTACTTGGAATTGGTTGATATGGCCCCTTGAACGGTCCTTTTGCGCCGGCTGCTATCGAGTAAGGGTCGCCGGCGGCCATAAACTTTTTACGGTAATCCGTAAACGGCAGGAACTCGTCATTTATCTCTTTCATCTTATCGGTTAGAGCTTTCCGCATTCTTTTCAATATTGCTTTAGCGGGCTTGTCATCGACGAGATTGTTCTTCTGGAACGGGTCTTTCTTATTATCATAGAGATGCTCCTTACCGTCTGTAAGATAACGCGCATACGTATAACGCTTATCCCTGACAGCCCGCCACTCTGCACCGTTTTTCCACAAATAAGTATGCCCGACTCCCTGCAGTAATGCGTAATCCGGATCGGGCCCTTTCTGCCCCAAAGCCGCACCGCTTAGGTCGGTCCCTTCCATTTGACCGGGAACCTCCACACCCGCCATACCCAGTAAGGTCGGTGCGATGTCCGGAGTGTTTAAACACACATCAGTACTCGAATTCTTCCTGATCTTACCCGGCCAGCGAATATAGAAAGGAACATGCGCCGACTCTTCGTAAAAAGTGAGCTTATACATACGTCCCTGCGCTCCGAACATCTCTCCATGGTCGGAGGTATAAACAAAGATCGTATCGTCTTCAACGCCTGCTTTTTTCAAAGCTTCGCTAAGCCTGCCAAGCTCGTCGTCCATCATCGCGACCATCGCATAGTAACATCGCCGCCATTCTTCCAGACTGCCGACGATCTGGTCTTTCCACTTTTTTGGATCTTTGTTGCGGTCGGCATACTGATCCGGATCCGGCGAGAAATTTTCCGGATGCGGAAAACTCTCATCCTTAAACATGTCATAGTATTTCTTCGGGACATTACCTTTACCCCACGGATCATGCGGAGGCGAATAAGATAGAAAAAGTGCGAATGGCTCGTCCTTTTTCGCCGAGTCGTTAATAAAATCTATCGCCATATCCGTCCACTGCGGCGTCTGGCACCCTTTAAGAGCGGTTCGCTTTGACTCACCGTTTTCGTCTTCCTCCCAATAATATCCCCGGTAGTTTTGATGATTGAAATTATATGTCCGCCAGAGATCGCAATGCTGGAAACCAAGCCGGGCAGGTCCTTTGGGAATCGCCGCCCTCTTATCGTCCATCAGGTGCCATTTACCAAGATAACCCATCCGGTAACCGGCGTCGTCAAGAGCATACCCGATAGTCTGGTGATTCGGATTCATACATGATTCGTTGATGATCATGCCATGGCTGGTCGGGTATTTGCCCGTAAACAAAGACGCCCGATAGGCGGAACAGACCGGCATACACGTCACAGTATTATCGTAAGAAACAGACTGGCTTGCAAGTCGGTCAAAATTCGGGGTTATTGCCTTGGCATCGCCGCGATGGCCAAAAACATCATACCTGAGTTGGTCAGCAAGGACATAAACAATATTGGGCCGTTTTCCGGCAGATCGCCCGGCAGAGACACTGCCGCCTAAACCAAGCCCAACAGCCGCCGAAGCACCAACAGCGGTTTTAAGAAAACATCTTCTATCCATTACCAAACACTCTTAAATTTTCAGTAACCGTTCACGGGAATTTTGAGCGTATTGAGCAACGCACTCAATGTCAAAATGCCCATTTTCGACTCGATCAAATACAAATCCCTATGCTTTTGATGAATTATAGCATATTCAAGGTGGTATGTCAATATTTGTCTCAAGCAAAGCCCTAAATTTGTCCAATAATAATCGTGTTGGCAAACTTGAGGACGAAACTTGACTTGAAAAACAGAACAATTCTATATTCGCCGCATCGCGAAACTTGAAAAACAGGTTGCTGAACTTGTTGAAATCAATGAAACGTTTGTCAAGAAGAATGCGGAACTGGCCGAACAGGTCGCCAAGCTCACTGACAAGGTGGCTAAACTGTCGAAGAATTCGTCCACCTCTTCCAAACCGCCATCGTCGGATATTGTCAAGCCGCCGCGAAAACGGCAGGAACTGGAGTGAACGCATCTGGACCGTAATGGCACAGCCGTGCCAGGAGGGGCGACCACCTGTACTTTCAGCAGCGCATCCCGGTTGCCAACCAGTTTAAAGAGTGAATCGTCCGGTTCGAGTACGTGGGTCTGCGCCAGGTAAACCCCTGCGATGGCTAACTCCGAAACGGGGAATGGACCACTTGAAACAACCAGGCTTATGTTGCAGCCATTGGCAACTTCTGTATCAGCTATTGGATTTTGAGAAATGACATCAACGGCGCTAACCGGTACGGCCATAAGGGCCATCGTTACAACAGCAATAGTCAATAGTAATTTAATTCTTATTTTAGTATTCACGACATACTCCTGAAAAATAAAATGGGAAAATATTGCCGCCCATACAAGAGCTTCCCTGCAATATTATTAAAACGCTTCTGTCGGTGCTGTCAGCGAATAATCTACAAGCCAGGCTGCGGCCATTTGTGCAAGGTCTTTGATATCTGTGACACAATCCTTGTTAAAGTCGGCTGGATCAAATACTGTCTCCGTACCAACGGCCACGGCAGCGGCGCAGGCATCGTCATAGATATCGATTGTAAAAGAATCTTCTACAGTACCGACGCCATCGAGGGTAACTGCAAGTGTAATCGTCACTACTGTTGCATCGTCAGTGTCTCCATCTTTGGTGATGGTGATCGTTGCATCTTCCGGATCAGTAACGCCGTCAACAACCTCGACAGTATAACCGGCAGGAGCATCGTCAGTCCATGCATACTCCAGGGTTCGCCCCAGGGTATCGTTATTAACAACGGTCGCGTTGATTGTTACAGGTTCACCCGACCAGGTGATCCAGTTATCCCCTGCTTCGACATCAGGAAGATTCGGATCGACATTAGCATCCTGCACCGTCAGCGGTTCAGAGATGACGTAGACGTTCAGCTCGGAGGTGGTGCCGCTCTGGAAGCGGTTCCAAACGCGGCCGGTGTTGTTCGCGTTGGAGCTGCCATGGCTGCCCCGGATTTGAGAATCGGGGTCAACGGAGTTGCCCAGAGGGTTAACGGCGCTTCCGAAACCTCCTGTCCAGACGTCCGCGCCATGATTAGAACCACTATCGCCGCCAGCATATTGATCGAGGAACGGCGAGTAGTAAATACCAGCCAGCCGCTGTGTGTTATTGCCGTTACCGGTAGGATAAGTGGTTTGCTCCCATTGCCTTATCCTGTAACGCGTTTTGACTTCCGGGCCAATGATAATCGGGCTGTCAGCCCACAATATACGCTTTGCGATCTTTTTGCTTTTGCCGGCGTCCTGACCAAAGCAGATACCGCAAATTACGTTCAACACTAAAATAATTACAGTCAGTTTTTTCACAGGTTCACCCTTTCATAATTGGTTATTCCGTGTTGGATATCGAAGACCCGCCTTTGGACGCTTTGTATGTGATTGTCTTTTCATCCGTTTCGCAGACAATGCGGAAACCAACATCCCACACCGGCTGCCAGTACTGGTAACTCAAACGGTAAGTATCAATGCGATCGGCCGGCACCTTAATACCCTTGGCTCCGCGAACGACCTTGCGGCCTTTCTTGTTGCCCGTGTCGCGGCCATCTGTCGACTTGTACGGATACGGCTGATACGTGCTCCGGGTCCACTCGGCACCGCCTTTGGCAACTCCTGCGCCCCATACGTCTGAACCGCTCTTACTGGCTGCAGCACCGGCGCGTCCGGCATATTCCCACTGGGCTTCGGTCGGCAGCGAAAATCGCTTGCCGGTCTTTTCTGAAAGCCAATCGCAAAAGGCCATCGCGCGTTCCCACGAAACACGAATCACACGCTGGTCAGGCTTATTGAGAGGGTTGCCGCGTCTGGATTGGTCCTTGCCCCGCATATCAAGATACCCGCTGTCATGCCTGGCGTCAAACAGAGCATACTCCTTGTTCAGGACCGCACGCCTGGCGATCCAGAACGGCTTATCGATCTTCACGGCGCATACCGGTTGTTCGTCACCGGCTCCGGCAGCATCGCCCATCACAAATTCGCCGGCCGGTATACGAACCATGTCAAGCTCAAGCGTCCGGCCATCCATATCAATAGTGACCTTCCGGACGCTGCCGGTTCCCTGACGTTTCTTCGCCTCAGCATCGTCAAACGGCCAGCCGGCAGCATTGACCGCAATAGCTTTTACCGGCTTGGGGGCTTCAGGGATAATCGGCTCGATTTTCTTGTTATCCAGTACCGGTACGACCTCATAGTCGGCGTCGATGCCCGCATACAGTTTGCGAAGTTCAATGCGGCGCTCACGCTGACCGGCCGGAATTTTGCGGAATTCCCCCCAGGTCCCGTAGTATGGAACATTCAGATCGATCCATGTATAGAGGCGCTCATAAGCCTCGCGATCAGGCTTAACGCCATGATGCCCTTTTTTGAGCATCTGGATCAACGGACTCGTGTCGGCGTCATATTCCGTTGGCTGATACATGTGATAGTCGCCCTCTGGTCCCGGGCGACGCACGTGCGCCTGCAATATGTTGTAAGCCGGGCTAAAGCCGCCTCCGCCGTTATCACGCATATCAACAAGCTTGCGTCCGTTCTTACCCGCAGTGCCGTTGTGACAACCGACGCAGTACTTATCCAACGCCGGCTGCACCTCGCGCCGAAAACTGAATCCGCGCGCCGGGCCATACCACGGTTTAATCTTTTGCGGTCTCTTTCTTGAAGCCGTCGTTAGCATTGGTCGAGGCGCTTTTTTATTGTCCTCGTGGCAACCGACACAGGAGAGATTCTCACCGGGCATGGCAACGAACCAGCTCCGCATAAGCTGGAGCGATTTGCCCTCGGCGTCCAGGGGCTGCAAAGCAATCGGCGTGTTGGCAGGCACATGGAACG
The DNA here is from genome assembly GCA_019456225.1 of Planctomycetota bacterium. GTDB lineage: Bacteria > Planctomycetota > Phycisphaerae > Sedimentisphaerales > Anaerohalosphaeraceae > VRUI01. Next base: position 33,793 of record VRUI01000035.1, read on the forward strand.
ATGCCGACCCGTCAGGCTCGACATTAACCGTGCCCAAAATCCGGTGCACATCCCACGGCCCTTCCCTGCCGATGTATGTATGGTTGGCCAGTTTGTGATAGCCATAATCAAACGCAAACAGACGCATCTTCTTGACCGTGCCGCGCGGGACACGTTTCAAACCGTCGCCGGTGTAGATGTCGGACATATATACGACCGCGTCCTTGCGGCTGAGGTCAATTCGCTCTGGAATAACCGGCGGCCGCTTTGTTTTGCGGAACGGAACGGGCTCCAGCATGGAAATACCAGGCTCGACGCAGATTGGCAGCATGTTATCGAATACGTCGACGAGGTAGATTCCCCAGTTACCGCCGAGGTTGCATGAGGCCAGGAAATACTTCGAGCTAAGCGGATAGGGATGAAGAAAACGCGGCGACGATCCGTTGACCAGCTGATCACGGATGATGGGCTCTACCTTCTTGCCGTACCCGGGAATTCGCTGAACAACACCGTCAGCCTCGAATTGACCTTTTGCCGGATCAAAGATGATCAACTCACCCTCTCTCGCCACGCCGTGATGACCGGACACAATACCCGTAAACTGGGTCGGATGATTCGGAATTGCCCGTGCGTAAAAGGTCGAGTTGGGCCAGTATGAATTACTGCCGTAGTAAGATCGCTGGTTCGTACCGTCAGGATTCATGGTCATCACTATGCGTGTAAAATAGTGAGGCGTGTCGCTGTATTCCCAGCGAGTAAAGAGCACCCGGCCGTCGTTCATGATCGACGGGTACCAGTCATGGTCCTGATCAAAGCAGAGCTGACGAACGCCGGTTCCGTCAGGATTCATGACATAGAGATTGGCAACCTGGCTGTTACCCCCGACACAAGGGACACCCTGAAAACAAGCCGTTGAATCAAATATAATCTTCTCGCTCGGCAGGTAGCAAGCATCGTAGTTATCAACACCCTCTATCGTTTTGGTTACCTGACGCAAACCCGTACCGTCGGCATTGATCTCAAAAACTTCATACCGCCTGTTCGGCAACTGGGAGGAGAAGATCATCTTCTTCCCATCCCAATGCAGATCAACGTCGCCCACGAATGCTCCGGGTTTCGGGCGGTAGAGCGTCGTAAGTTTGCCGTCAGGACTCACAGGTGAAAGCACGGCAATCTCATTGTTGAACGGTCCGCGTTTGGAACAATTGCCCACCCAGTTCTGCGGCATACCCGGCTTGCCGTGACGCTTGACAATCAATAGCTTATCGAAATCCAGCAACGGATTTGCCAGCAAAGCTTCCTGGCGAAACGCAACTAACTCCGTAGCCATCGACCTTAGTTTTGCTTCGTCGGCATCGTTAAGAATCTCTTCGATTTCCTTGATGCGCTTGAGATACTTAGCGGGATACGTCTCCGGAAAACTCATGGAAAGATCCTCTATGGCCAGTCGCAGGGCCTGCAGGTTTAATTGCGCCAACTGCGCCAACGCCTCCTGGATAGTCTTAGCGCGATAGTACATCTCTCGAACAGCATTGAGGTCCTTTTGGGATCCGATGTTCCTGGCGAGCGTTTTTATCTTCTTGCCCGCTAAACTGCCCTTGGATGGACCGGCGTATCGCCCGGCAAGACCGGCAAGATCACCTTTCTTCCAGTCCGCCATCCAGATATTGTCGGCCCGTTCCCATGCCATCTGTTTCCGGGCCGCAGCCTCATCGAAATCTCGCGCAACCAGATCCCAGAGCCCTTCCTTCATCACAGTCCTGATATCTTTCTTTCCACCGGCTGTTTTCGATGTCGAGAAATACCAGCCGCTGCCTCCGCCATTATTCCATATCTTGATAAGAAGATGGTTCTCACCCTCCTTGAGCACCAACTTGGCCTTGTCCTGGTTTGCCGCGGCCCCACGACTTGCTTTGTTCGAAATGATCTTCTTATTGTTGAGCCACACCGCCAAACCGTCATCGCTGCCGTAATAGCTCATAACAGTCTGCGGGCGGCTTGCAATGATCTTGCGATAGAAATACTTCGCCGAATTACCCGGCAGTCTGAGTCCGTGAACTTTTCCGTCGACAACTTTGATCCGCTTCCATTTCCGCTTGCCGTAGCTGCTGGAAAGGTCAATCTTCTTCTCCGGGCCAAAAACTTTATTAAACGTGTCTTTATCACTGAACGGCCCCATCTCAAACCACGTTCCGAATTGCGGTTTCGCCGCCGTCTTTGGCTTGGACGGCTTGTTCAAATGCACAACCAACGCCTCACGCGAAGCCTGCATTGACTCCTGCCAGGAGCCTTTCCTGATGTAATACTCAGGATCTTTGCAAAATGCATTGCTGCTGCAAACAGATAAAACAACCGACAATAAGAGTAAAATAGTAACAGTCAATTTTCTCACAGGTTTTTCCTTTCGTAATCGATTACGCTGGATTAGTCGGCTGTCTAGGAATATAGCTCAATTCCATCTCTCAAACAACCATTTTTTACTCAAACTGACCGATTGGCAAGTTTGAGCAGTAGACGGTCATACCGCTGAGTTTATTTCACTAAAAACCGATATTACTGCTAATTTTGCAGGTTACAACGAAATACCATGAAAGGAAGAAAAATGAGCGCAAAAAAATAAGCCCTTGCAGAACAAGAGCTTATAACGCGAATAAACGCATAACGGAGAGGGGGGGATTCGAACCCCCGGTAGCGATTGTATCACTACGACGGTTTAGCAAACCGTTACCTTAAGCCACTCGGTCACCTCTCCAGGTGATCAGGCCAAAGCCGCAAAGCCTTGAAAATGAGCGATAACGCTTACCGAAAATCGCTTCCGATAAGGATTCGACAATTTACACATTAATACCAGCTAATGCAAGACAATTAAGTAAAAAAATATTATATTCGTACCAATAAGCAGCCGGCACACCGGAAAGACACCTTTTACAGAGTCACCAAACTAACCTGAAACAGCCCGCATACTAAGTAAATGTATGCAATTAAACGGCAGCAGTTTATTAATAAAACAGCCTCGGCCGCGTTGAGCGGAGCGAAATCCGCCGAAGGCGGAAATCCTTTAATAATCAATAATCAATCTCAAACTGGCCGACAGGTCAGTTTGACTCTACTCGGTCGGGTCTACAACTGCCGGTGCCTTGCCAACTGCGACTTTTCTGTATACGTCTTCCGGCGAGCGTCTTACCCCGTCAACCGTCAGCAGGTCCCTTTCCACCGATACCCCGAACAATTCTTCGTTGCTCTTAAGATACGGCAGGATCAGGTGCCAGTCGGCCTCGGTCACCGAGGCGAAATGCCCGCCGTTGAGCTGCTCGGTCACCAGTTTACTATGCGGGTCCCGCACATAGATCGCACCGCCCGAAGCCAGCGAAAAGAGATTCGAGCCCGGGTATGGCGACGCCAATGGAATAACATTGCCTTTGTCGTCAAACTCTACGCCATTTAGAACCACGAACCCCCCGCCGTTTAGCGGGTCGCCGGCCATGAATGACTCTGCAAGAAAATCAAGGCAAGTCCCGTTGATCACCACGCGTGGTTTTCCAACGGCGTTGATAAGCGGACGCCCCGCACCGTTACCCTGAATATAAACTTCGCCGCCCTTGGCACCGTACATAAATGCCTGTCCGACATCGCCATAGATAACGAGTTTTCCGGCTTTCATGATCTGGCCGAGCTGGTCCTGCGCGTTATCATGGATAAAAATTTCCATCCCGTCAATACCCGAAGCGATATAGTCGCCAGATGCACCGTAAACATCTATCCTTACGCCGGTGGTACCGGGACCAAGTCCGCAGCCGTGGAAACGCTGACCGCGAAGACCGTAAACAATAAATTTTTTCCAGCCGGCATGAAATGCAGCGACGATTACCTTGGCATCGCATTCTTCGCCTTCAGGCGGGAACTTGGCAGCGTCGATAACCAGCGTTTCTTCCCGGCCGGCCGGCGCCCTGACATCATTGCGAGTATCCCAGTCGACCAGCCGTGCGTGTGCATCGGAGTTAGCTGTTATCGAAGGACACGAACCGAGGATAGCATCAATTGTTTCACGCACAACCTGCAGGACGACAGAACGCTTCTTGTCGCCGCAATCAAAGCGGCGATTATTGATAAGCGAAAGTAATTCCAGTGCCCAATTAAACTGAATTCGTCCCTTTGAGGCTATTTCCTGAATCTTTGCCGCTGCGGCCTGGAGTGTTAGGAAATCCCAACTTGCAATGTCTCGGGCGATCTGTTTGAAAAGGCCTTTTGCATCACTTACAACCGCTGATGCTTCAAACTTTTCACAGACAGCGGCATCTGCTTTGGGGTTAGCGGTCAAGTCGATATTCCAGCTGCCGCCGGGGCATTCAATCGCCTTGCCGAATTTATCTGCACATGACATTTTACCGTTTTCGCTGGAGGCATTTTCGATAGTAAAGGAGAATGCTCCGCCGTCTGTACTGCTGCCGCCGCGAGCGTTCCAGTATTTATCGGCGACCGGACGGAAACGCGGATCTTCCTGGCTTAGCGAATGAAGCGTCGCGTCGATCGCCTGTTTTTCCGAACCGATAAGCCCAATGCTGACGTCGCCCTCCTGAAGCGCGAATACCTGCGGCCGAAGCATTGCTGTATCCGTAATGCCGAGCAGTTGCAGCGTATCGGTATCCGGGTTGCTTCTTGCAATAATAAAGAACCACGGGCCGTCCGGCGATGCATGCATATGCGAGGCCTGGATGGCTCGGTATATCTTTTTCTTTTTTTCCGGCAGGTTATCAAAGTCGATCTCTGCCGTCGGAGCCAGTGCCTCGATAACATATTCAACCGGATAACCCCATGTACGATGCCACAGATCAAAGAGCAGCACCGATACTTCCGTGTCGGTCAAAAACAGCGGCATAACATTATGCTGATGGAGGTATTTCGAGATACTATAATAGTTCGCAAAGTCGCCATTATGCACAAGAGCTTCGTTCATACCGATAAACGGATGTGCCCCAGCCGGATGCCAGACGCGGCCCTTGGTGGGGTAACGCTGATGAGCGATCCACACGTTGGCCTTAAAATCTTCAAGCTGGTAATACTGCACGACCTGCTCGGCGAAGCCAACAACCTTATAGATCATCAGGTTGCGTGCATGGCTAAGAACAAAAGCACGTTTTTCGCCAAGAGAGGCGTAGTAAGTTTTGTTAAAAGTAAAGCTGTTCTGGTAAATAAATTCATCTTCGACAACCCGTGACGGCTGGTCGGTAAGATTATTTTCTTCGGCAAACTGGTTAAGCTTGTCGCTTTTTACACGAACGAAATACCGCACGATCTCCGGCGGACAAACTTCCAGCCCGACAGAACGAAAATCATCGACATGCCCCTGTTGTTCCTTATGGCTGACGTCGAGATTTTCGGTGACGTACTTTTCAACTTCGTCGGCAGCGGTTGAATCCAGCAGAGCGATCTGCAGGATATAGCTTTCTCGAAGGGTCTTTGCGTCAACACCAAGCTGGCCGGGAACCAGACCCGCTGCAGCAATACCGCCGCCTTTACCGTTACCGCGGTTCTGCATCTGGTACGACGCCTCAAAGATATTCCTTCCGCAGACGGGAACGCTAGCTGCAAAACCTACAACGCCGCAACCGCCCTCTTGTACCACATCTTCATCGTACAGGTCGTCCGGGTTGATACCGGCTATGATCTTTTTTCTCGAATCAAAAATCTTCTGTGCGTAATCATTCATCGTATTATTAAACCTTTAATTAGCCTCGCCAAAGGCGATTCCAAAATTAGTAATTCGTAATTCGTAATTCGTAATTCGTAATTGATCAGCCCTCGGGCTGATTATCGTAGTCCAGGTGTTTCAGCAAATCACTTCGACCGGTCAGTTCCGTGATCGACTTCAATCCCAGACGCCAGCAGATATACTGTAGCTGTTTTGCCCACGAGTGGAAAATATTTTTCAGCCGCTGGGTCGCCCACTCACCGTCGTACATCTTCGAAAGTTCCGGATCGGTCGTCGCGATTCCTCTAGGGCAACCGCGTCCGCTTTCGCATGCACCGCAGCGGATGCACTCCAGTGCGATAACTTCAACCGTTCCGATCACAACGCCGTCTGCACCGAGTGCGATAGTCTTAGCCAGGTCCCACGCACTTCTCACACCGCCGGAAGCGATTAGCGTGATCTTATCGCGTACACCTTCGGCTGTCAGGAAGTTATGAACCTTGCCCACTGCGTACTCGATCGGCATTGCGATATTTTTCTTGGCGATATCGGGAGCAGCACCTGTCCCGCCGTAGCTGCCGTCCAGGTGGATGATATGTGCGCCGGCGTAGTAACTTCCGACCGCTACCATATCAACGTCGCTTGCCCCGGACACCTTAACCGAAACCAGTGTTTCCGGGTTGATCTCTTTGATCCAGTCAACGTGTTTCTTATGGTCCTCAATCGAGTAAACCGAGTGGAACGGGAACGGTGAAAACAGCGGGGTGCCCAGAACGGCTTCACGCATCTCCGCCACAGCCGGCGTATTCTTATCGCCAAGCAGGTGACCGCCGAGGCCGGGTTTTGCACCCTGGGCATATTTGAACTCTACGATCCGAACGCGCTGAATAGTTTCTTCGCGAACACCGAACAGGCCCGTCGCGACCTGCGTGATAACATTATCGCCAAATTCCATGAGCTCGGCAGGGAATCCGCCTTCGCCTGAGCATGTAAACGAATTGAACGCCTTATACGCTTTTGCACGGGCAAGCATCGTATCAAGCGAGATCGATCCGTAACTCATACCGCCGCCATAGAATGGAATCCCGATCGGTACTTCCGGTCTGCCGTCGTTACTCTTGTTTAGCGTAATGCCAAGGTCGACATCTTCCGGCTTAAATGACGTATCCGGAACTTCGTCCGGGAAAACGATGTCGATCCTGTCGAAACCGCCGCCTGATTCGCCCTTCTTATACTCAAAGTCTCTCTCTGACGGCAATCCGTCTTCGGCTTGCTGCCAGGTACTTGCCAGCAATTCCTGTGTCCATCGAGGATCGCCGAAAGCCTGCCACATTGGATCCGGACCAACACGCAGTGCGTCTGCCGGACAACTGTTTACGCAGAATCTGCCCTCTTCCCTGCAAGCCTTAGAGCCGCGGCAATATTCACTTCTTGGAGCGAGTAATCTCTTGCCGGCCTTAACGTGAACGCCATACTGGCACACCTCGGCGCATTTGCCGCATGATATACAGTCTGTCGTTCTTGAAACTTTATAGATCGCCAGCGAATTTCTAAACCTGCTCGGACATTTCGTGACAAACTTTTCGTCGACCGGCGGATAATCTTTTAGGATCTGTGCTTCTTCGGCCGGGTCCTTAACTACTGGCTGGGCCGCTGCTTCGAGCGATTCTTCCAGCGTCCTGGTTCGGGTCCCAAAGAATGGAGAGAGGTTGTCTTTTTCGAGATCGTCGAAGAACATCACCCTTCCAAGCTCGCCGCGAAGACGGCGCACCTCGCGAAGTCCCATCGCACCCATTACTTCGATAAGCTGGTTGTGCCACGACCCGACCAGATTCTTGATCCGGTTTGCGCCCCATTCAGACGGCGCGTTATCTATGTCAACAGGACACTCTTTCCTGTCCGAACAATCCTTACAGAGTCTACAGCCCATGGAAACGAGCAATGCCCGGTTAACGGCGACACCGTCAGCTCCGCAGGCGATGACTTTTGGCAGATGTTCGGCTGTCGCCATAGCGCCGCTGATTACCAACGACGTCCGATCTCTCATTGAATTGTCCAGAAGTGCAAAATGAACTTCCTTGACCAGCTCAATAATAAAATCGTCTTTCTTTTCGCCAAATCCCATGCCGTCACCGGTTGCCTGAAGGATGATCATTCCAACTCCGCCGGCGGTCAGATCTACCGCTCTTTGAGCGGCGTTTTCGTCCAGCGGCAGGCGAATTGAAGGGATAACACCCGGGTTAACCGCAGCGATCTTTTCGATTGTTGCCAGAACGTCATCGGCCCACTGAAGCTCTACTATTGTTGCACTTTGAACATCGTTTACATCGTCGGTCGCCGGATCAAAACGAACTATAAGATGCTCGGCGTGGCCGGCGAGAATTCCCTTGGAGTCTATTAGTGAAGCAACGGCAAAAGTGCGTGCTTCTACAGCCGCCGAAGCGATTGCCTCTTTAACCGAATCACTGACAAACTTATTATCCGGAAGATCCAGAATGATCGGGATCGGAATCTCGGTAAACGACGGGTCGGCAGATAACATATTGCCGTCTTTGTCGAATTCGAGTCGCCTGTGGCGGACACCAAGCTCTATCACCGTGCTGATGTATTCCCTGCCGTGGATGCCGTCCCTTGTCGGGCGAACGATCTCCGACATATCTGTCCACATCGAGTCAAAACCGCTGCTTGCAAAAAGACCGCGATAACCGGCACCCGATACCGGGATCTTGCCGTTGTCGGATACCTTCCAGATATTGGTGATAAGCTCCGGAGTCCAGTAATCGTTCCCGAGTTTGGCGTATTGCGGATTCGGCATGCGGAACAGGATATTCTTTTTGCATTCCTGAACGCATCGCATGCAGTTGATGCAGTCGACATCGGCGGTGTCGACCACCTGCGGAGTGTCGAACTTTCGGTTTTTGTAGACGTCGTATACGCATGAGTCGCGCTTGATGCACTGCATGCAGCCCAGACATCCGTCGTTTTCTATCGCACTAAACTTTGGAACCGGAAAAAATCTCGCTTCTGTAGGTTTAACTTCCAAATGATATTTCGCTGGCATAATATTCTCACAAATAATAATATCAGCCTCGGCCGTCAGGCCGAAACCTCAATTCGTAATTCGTAATTCGTAATTAATAATTATCAGTTCTATGGACGAGGTAAAAGGCCTGCCTCATTAATGATGTCCGGCAAAAGGCCTTCCGCTTCGATGGCCTGTAGATGTACACCCTTTACGCCGCTGAGATTTTTGACGGCATCGACTAATTCCAGGGTGATCTTGATGCCTTCAACCTTAGGATGTTGTGCGTCTTTCATTCTCTGGATCATCTCGTCCGGAACTTCAATACCGGGGACATTTGCGTTCATGTAATTGAGCATACCGGCAGACCGTGGAACGATGATACCGGGTAGAATCGCGGCCTTTTCGGTCAGTCCCATATCTTCTGCTCTTCGCATTGCTTCGGCGAAACGCTTGATGTCATAGACAGCCTGGGTCTGGATAAAGTTTGCACCGGCATCGATCTTCTTTTTAAGACGAATCGTACGGAACTTCTCCGGAGGTCCAAATGGCGTCCATGCCGCACCGATGAAGAACGGAGCTGCAGGAGAGATGGGGTCTCCGCTTTCCTGAATACCTTTGCCAAGTCCCTTGACTATTGAGATCAGCTGGATCGAATCTATGTCGAAAACATTTTTTGCACCTGGGTGGCCGTTTAGCTTGCCGCCTGCACCGGCCGACTGATGGTCGCCGGAAAGACACAGAACGTTTCTAAGACCAAGTGCATGTGCCCCGAGAAGATCGGATTGGATAGCAATGCGGTTGCGGTCGCGACAGACGATCTGCATGATAGGCTCAAGACCCTGATCGTAAAGTATCTTAGAGGCGGCAATACTCGACATGCGAACAACAGCTGTCTGGTTGTCGGTTACATTATAAGCATCGGCAAAGCCCTTAAGAACAGCTGCTTTTTCTTTAACTTCCCCGGCGTCCGGGCCTTTTGGCGGGCCGACTTCGGCTGTTACTGCAAAAACACCGGATGCAAGTGTATACTCTAAATTACTTCCTGATAGATTCTTCATTATCTAAGATCCTCCCGTATTACACGTTTCGGTCCGCCATGACGGGAATTGGACCAGTTCTTTGACTTCTTGACTTCCGCGAGCGAATCGAGTTGTCCTCGCTCGTCCCCGCGTTCGACAATAAGGTTCCAGATGCAGTCGGTATCTTCGGATACTTCGCATTTGCCGTTACCCCGTGTTCCGCCGCAAGGACCGTTGAGAAGGCTCTTTGCGCAACGGGCGATCGGACACAAACCGAAAGTTTCGCCAAGAACACAGTCACCGCATGCGGCACATCGACCGGCCCACAGACCCGCTTCTTCGCGAATAGTAAGAGCCGAAGTATTAACCCCCGGATATACCGGGATCGGATCGAAGAGATCGGCCATAGCCTGAACACCGATACCGCAAGCCAGAGACATTACCGCGTCAACGTCGTGACCCTTTTCGATAAGCTCTTCGACAAACTCAAATTCGCACTGCTTTTCCAGCGTAGCTGTAATAATCTCAACCGAGCAGCCCTGCTTCTTTAAAGCCATGCTAAGAAGCGGTGCAAGAGTTTCTACCTCTTTTTCGCCGCCGGCGGCACATTCGGCTACGCAAGTTGCGCATCCAACCAAGAGTACCTTCTTGTGAGCTTTAAGTTTCTCAACCAGCTCATCAATAGGTTTCCATTCTGCAAAAATCACTGCATGTCTCCTATTTTTAATGTAAAAAATTGGCAATTAAAATTTCGTATAGCAACTGTTTTTCATAAAACAGCCTCGGCCGCAAGGCCGAATCCTAAATTCGTAATTCGTAATTCGTAATTCCAAACTGGCCGACAGGTCAGTTTGAGTTAGCTGCTTCTGCTCGAGCCTTGGCGATTGCTATAAGCTCATCCGGGGTCTGTGAAAGTTTTCGGCTTATGCCTACACGCTGGGGGTTATCGCCGATACTTTCCAGCAAGCCGCGGACATATTCGATTCGTTTTTCCGCGCGGCGTGATCCGATGAGAAAACTGCACCCCTTTTCCGGGCACGCAACTATCTCAACAGCATCTGCGCCGGATTCGAGAAATCGCAGAATATATGGAACTTCGACCTTGCTCGAGCACGGTAACATTATCGCCTGGACATTGATGCCTTCTGCGTCCTGTGCCCAGTCGGTAGATTTTGCACCTTCGGAAATGGCCTGCTGACAATACAGCACAACCACTTTCGTAACATCGGTGGACTGTTGATTACTCATATAAACCTTCCAAAACTAAACCGCATGTTTTTAACAGCGGTCCTTGATTAACCTTTTTCCTTATTCATAACGATAATATTGTCACCAGGACTATTATTGCAATATTGTAGGGGATAACATTGATTATTGCAACATATTTGTTAATAAAAATTCTATGTCAGTGACAACCAGCACTAAAATAACAGGGCAATAATATCAACAAGACCTCATATAAAGGCTTACTAAGAATAGACTTATACAATATTAGGCATGCTGTTTGCCGATATTTAAAAAATAAGCTTGCAATACCACACAATAATGTTACAATTATGTCACATTGCGAAAATATGAAGGAATCCTAAGAATGACAAAAAAAAACATACAATGGCAAAATGACAAAGTCCATGCCGCCCAGTATGCACAGCAGCTTGAAATTCTTAACAAGATTAGCCGGACACTTACATGCAGGGCACACATTAAAGAAGCTTTTAGCAGTATTCTGGACTTAATGGACGGAGAACTCGGCCTCAATAGAGGAACGATCACGCTTCTTGCTCCGGACGATAACAAAATCAGCATTGAATCTGTACACGGCCTTTCAAAAGAGAAGAGCCAGCTGATAACATATCGCCTGGGAGAAGGTGTAACCGGTAAAGTAGTTGAAACCGGCAAGGCAATGATCATACCCAAAGTCTCTCAGGAACCATTGTTTTTGAATCGTTTCGAACGATGGAACATCACAAAAGAAGACTTAAGCTTCATTTGCGTACCGATTTCTGTCGGCAGCGAAGTAATTGGAACACTTTCTGTTGACAAGCCATATCATCACGCAGCATTACTTGATGATGATGCGCGGGTTTTAAATATTATTTCGGGCATAATAGCAATTGTTTTTAAGACTCACCGCGATGCCGCCATAGAACGGCAGCTGTTTGAAGATGAGACCCAACGGCTATATGCTCAACTGAAAGACAAAGAGCACAGTAAAAAAATAACTGGAAGCGGTTCGCTAAACGAAAGAACTCAACTCTTTGAACGAAATATAATAATTGATGTTCTTAAAAATCATAACGGCAACATTACCGCAGTTGCCAGGGACTTGCAGACTACCGCAAGAATAATACGATACAAAGTTAAGGGTTTATCAATAGATCCTATACAATATTTCAGAAAAAGGAAGTAAATCATGGCAGCATGGGCGAGTACGGGACTACAGGGTCTTGATAAAATTCTTTGTGATTTAAAAAAAGGCGACAATGTTGTTTGGCAGGTTGACAGCGCAGAAGACTATAACCGTTTTGTTACCCCTTACGTTGAAAAAGCCCTGGAAGATGGACGAAACATTGTATATATAAGATTCGCCCAACATGCCCCGCTTATCGAAAACCACCCCGATATTACAGTATATCAGCTTGATGCAAAAAGTGGTTTCGAAAGTTTTTCAACGCAGGTCCATTCCATAATCTCAACGGAAGGAATCGGGGCCTATTATGTTTTCGATTGCCTTTCTGGGGAGTGTTCATTTAACTGTGTAAATGGCCTTAACGATTTTTGGCAGATTACACTTCTGCCTTGATTTTTAAGCTGC
>VRUI01000147.1 GCA_019456225.1 Planctomycetota bacterium
TGCTGCCATGCCTGTAGTTTTTGGCAGACCGGCTTTTGATGCTTATTTCTGAATTTTTTGGCGGGCTATATGGGCCTCCAACTCTTCCAGGTCGGCCATTCCCATAAAATACCAGCAGACCATCTCGTACGTTCGCAGCGAGGGCTTGCTGCCGGTCCATAAGCTGATCAGCATGCAGGCGATTATCGCCATATACATCTGTATCTCGATGCCGTTTTTGTTATGACTTATCAGGTGGCGACAGCCAAGTATGTGTTTGAAGAAACGGAAATAAATTTCTATCGTCCAGCGATGCTTATAAATTGCGGCTATCGTTTCCGGCTCAAGATCAAAACGATCTGTCGCTATCAATAGTATTTGCCCTTGCCTTGGGCCCCCTCGTCCACCAGTGCGAGATGGACCGTGTTTGGGATTGCATTTGACAGCAACGATGCGAATATTTTTGAGCTTTGTTTCAGCTGTTTCACCGCCGAGATTGACGGTCCTGTCAAATACGATTCCTTCTTTGACAGCCTTGTCGGTTAATGTTTTATCCTCATTGATTTTATATACAGAATTGTCACGAATGCGGCATACGAACGAGCTTTTGATCTTTGTTATCTCCTGCAGCAAACCGTATTTGGCATAGCCACGGTCGAGGACATAAATCCTGTTCGGCTGTAAAATAGACGCTAAAACGGCCTTTTCGCTGGTGTTTGCACCTGTTACCTCCATGCCGACAGGAACGCCTTTGAGTATTTCATACTGACAGTGTACCTTGATCGCGTTGCGATCACTACGCCATAAAGCCCATGCCATTTCACCGACGGCCTCTATAACAGAACCATCGACAGCAGTGAGTATACCCTTTGAATTATCAAAGCCGGGGATGTGTGCGACATTGGTTAGCTTCGTGGAAAGTTCCTGGATAATTTCTTTGAGAAGTTCGCTGTCGAATACCGTGGACGCTTCTGAAAGACTTCCCAGAGATGCGCGTGCGGCACCAAACTGCTTTTGGACTTTTTTAAGTTCGCTTACCTGCTGTAGCGATCGCAGTGAATTGCAAATCGGATTGAACATATAAAGCAAAATCAGCGAGGCGTACTGGTCCATGTGAAGAGTGCGATTACCGGCAATGTCACGCTCACAGCCAGCGTCATGAAGGCTTTCCAGCATAGTTGAGATAGCCTTGAAGTATTTAAAGCC
>VRUI01000148.1 GCA_019456225.1 Planctomycetota bacterium
AGAAATCGACATGACAGTCAGGCTTACCCTCCGGCCCGGATACATCGCCAATGAGAGGTCCATCATATAGTATCTGGAATTCGCACGGAGTTTCCGGAAGAACAGGATTGCTGTCTGTAAGTTCAAATAATCCTTTTTCTACTCGTTCTTGTTCGAGTATCACAGCAAGATGATTCGGATCCAGGTCGTCGAGCCAGGGACGGGTAAAAACGGGCTCGGGTTCTTCCACATCGTTAGGCTCGTCATCCGTTAATTCTATCCCATAAAAAGGCAGGTTCGGATCCGGGCTTACAAACTCAATGCCGCAATCTCCCGGCGGGACACCCGTTCCACATTCATCAAGAACAACCCGAGCTATGAACGCACCAAAATCACTTTCAGTGGCGTGCTCTCCGGGCAAAACAGGCACGTCATTGACGTCATTGGGGTCTTCTTCACCTTCGCCATCATCATAAACTTTGAGCAGTTCAACGTGACCAATTGTATTTGAGAGAACATCAGGGATTTGCTGAACATCGCCCAAAATGAATCCATTGGGTTCGCCGCCGAGAGCACCGGATATCAACCGCACCTGCTGACCGTATTCATTGTAGATCATATTGATCGAGGTCGGTTCATTGGGATCATCCAGAATCCGAAACCGTCCCCCGGCCCAGTTGTAAAGAAGGCAGGGAGTGGGGGTGTTGCCTTTAACAAAAAGAAAGTCACGGTCATTCACATCGAAAAGAGGAACGCCCGACACCGTTAAAAAGGAGGTGTATAGCGGTTCGCCTCCAGGCCCCACTTCACAGGGATCAGGTACATCAGATTCTCCTCCTTCAAAACGCAAAACCACTTTCGGGTCACGGGTAGAAAGTGAACCCTTAAAGATCTGCTCAACGCTGAAAGTGACAAAGGTATGCGCCATGTTGGAACCGTCGACATATACCGGATTACCATCTTCATATACCGGCTGGCCAAAAGGATCCAGCTTCGGGTCAGATTACGAATTTTTGTACTCTACTCTCGTGACTTTACCCTTAAAAATTAAGCCCGAGTTCCTGACATATTCAGCCATATCAAGTGACGAGTCAACATCTGCCCGGGCAGGCGGGCAATCAAACAAAACAAAGGCGTAAATCCCCATTAGAATATATGCGGAATAACAACAGATATGTTTCTTGCGGAACATTGGTAA
>VRUI01000036.1 GCA_019456225.1 Planctomycetota bacterium
GATACCGAAAGGCAAGAGAAACAGAGAAAACAAATTAAATCTAAATGAAGGACCATATTATGTCTACTCGACAAAAATGATAATAATTAAATTCGCCACAAGGTGTTTTGTTGTCACAAGCATACAACTTATGGCTGGTTTTGGTGTTTTGCTTTTTTAAAAAAGACGATCAAAAACAAGAAGAAAGATTTTATAATCATCCTGTTATCGGCGTCAATAAAGAGAGCTTAGAGTGATTAACAGGAAAAACCGTGAACGGTTACAACAAAAATAAAGCAAAGCGATCCATGGAAAACAAAGATGATAGTTTTTGTTTGGATTCGGATTTTGGCTGAGGCTATTTTTATGGGTTTGGTTTTTTAATTTACATGTTGCCGATAGCAAGGTTGGGTGCGGGGGTGTTGGAGTAGTTTATGTTTATGCTGTTTATGCCTGTTCGCATTATTATTGATCTCAGAGTTGGATTATAGAGGATTCTTGATTTTAGATTTTTTAAAGCGATGTTTGTTTGCAGCGGTCCTGTGAGGGTTCGGTAACGATTTTCGAAGCCTTTTAGTCCGGGTTTCAGGGATTTGGCCAGCAGTGCGGCACTTCTGAAGGCATAGCTAAAGCCCTCGGCGGAGCTTGGGCTGATGAATCCGGCGGCTTCTCCGATTAGCGCGATAGAATCCTTTGCTGTAAATATCTGGTTTTGCCTGGTCGGTCTTAGTATGTATGCCGCTTCGGTGTGGAGAGTTTTTCCGAACTCGAAACCGTATTGTTTGAGCCTGGTTTTTAACAATTGGAATTTGCTGCCGGCGTCCGGGCCCGGCTCAACCGCGGTGCCGATGACCAACGCGTTTCGTTTTGGGATTGTCCATGAGTAATAATCCGTGACATCGGTGTCGAAGATAGATGAAAAGAAAGGTTGAGTCTCATAGGACTGGACCCAGTGCTGGATCGAGATGTATTTTTTCGGGGATGGTTTTGCATCGAAGGCGAGTTTTCTGACTTTGGAAAACCCGCCGTCGGCTCCTATGATAAGCTTTGTTTTTATTTTACGAGTACCTGAGTTCGACCTCAGTGTAAGATCGAAATGATCGCTGCGTTTCTGGAATCCTTTGAGGGTGGTTTTTTCGATAATGTCAACCGAAGCCGGAACCAGAGATAACAGCCAGCGGTCGAACTGCCACCTGTCCATGTTGATGTAGTAACGCTGGTAGCACCTTTCGAGGTTTCGCTGTATGTCGATCGCTCTGACAACAAAGAGCTGAGGCTCGGAATGAACCGCCTGGGGCAAAGACAGCTGCATTTTGGCGAGAGCGGCCTGAGCATCGGGAGCGAGCAAACCGCCGCAGCATTTTCCGGAACCATACCCTTCGGGAATGTCTCTGAAACAGCGTTTGTCAATAACGACTGTGTTATAGCTGTCTCCAATTAACCGTGCAAGCGTACTGCCTGCCGGACCGGCACCGATAATTGCAATATCGTACACGTTTGACATCCTTAAAAGAAAGAAACCAGAGATTTCTATGTTGTACGCAGTGATGCCAGCAATGTTCTGTAGTTTCTATTTATTTTTTTCTTTTAATTTTCAGGTGCCAAATAAATTCATCAACGGCAGAATGCCTGGAATATTTGGTTGGCGTTAATTGTTTTTGTTGGGTTGGTTAACGGGTGGACACATGGGTCCACCCCTACAGGTATCGGTTTTTACTGGCAGATCGATCTTATTGTTTCTATTGCCTGGTTTGTCATTTCTTTTGTTACCATTAGGTTTGTTACCGCTCTTATTGAGTTTTCGCCCAGTGCTAGCATTAGTATTTCTTTTTGGTTCATTTTTTCGACCAGCTCGGCGGCTGGGTCGGTTGTGTTGAAGAATACTATGTTTGTTTCTACGGCAGCCGGGTCGATGTCTATTCCTTTCAGGCCGGTTAGGCCTTCGGCGAGGAGCTTTGCGTTTTTGTGGTCTGCTTTTAGTTTCGGGCGGTTGTTTTGTAGTGCGAATATTGCTCCGGCTGCTATTATGCCGGCTTGCCGCATGCCTCCTCCGAACATTTTTCGGAACCTGCGTGCGCGGTCGATCATTTCGGCGGAACCGGCTAGTGCCGAGCCTACGGGTGCTCCGAGGCCCTTGGAGAAACAGACGCTGATGGTGTCGAAGTGTTTTGCGTATTCCTTTTCCGGTATGCCTGTTGCGGCGGATGCGTTCCATAGTCTTGCGCCGTCGAGGTGTGTGCGGAGGTTTGCGTTGCGGGCGGTGTTTGTGACGGATTGGAGTTGGTCTATCGGCCAGATCTTGCCGCCGCCGCGGTTGTGGGTGTTTTCCAGTACGAGGAGTTTTGTTGGTGCGAAATGCAGATTTTTTGGGCGGAGTGCGGCGGTTAGTTGCTCGGCGGTGAACAGTCCGCGGTCGCCCTTGATTAGTTGGCACATTACGCCGGACAGTGCGGCCGGTCCGCCGGATTCGTAGTAGTAGGTGTGTGAGTTTTCCTCCATTACTATCTCGTCGCCGGGTTGTGTGTGGAGGCGGATGGCTACCTGGTTGGTCATTGTTCCGGACGGCATGTAGAGGGCTGCTTCTTTGCCGAGGATCTCGGCGGTAAATTCTTCGAGCTGTTTGACGGTTGGGTCTGCGCCGAGTACGTCATCGCCAACTTGTGCGGTTGCCATGGCCTCTCGCATGCGGTCGCATGGCTCTGTTACTGTGTCGCTTCTAAGGTCTATCATGTGTTTTCTCCAAAATTTAGGCTTAATAAGTCCGATTGTAACAAAAATCAGTCGATATTAAAGGATTGAGATTTTTTTATTTGACTTTGGGCGGGATATTGTGTACGCTTTAACGTACGGTTGTTTAATTAAGGGAAAATTATGACAAATATTACGGTTACAAACGCCCGGAAGGACCTTTATAAGCTGATCGATCAGGTGCAGGAGTCGCATGAACCGATCGTTATAACCGGCAAACGCGGGAGCGGGGTTTTAATCTCCGCGGAGGACTTCGCGGCGATCCAGGAGACGCTTTACCTACAGTCGATCCCCGGAATGACCGAGAGCTTTGTTGAGGGTATGAAGACGGATGTTAAGGAATGCTCCGAGGAGTTGGACTGGTGAGCTATAAGGTCGTATTCACAAAACACGCTCAAAAAGACGCGAAGAAACTGTCGTCTTCGGGGCTGCGAGCCAATGCGGAAAAGCTGATAGCGGTTCTGAAAGAGGACCCGTGGCAAAATCCGCCGCCATACGAAAAGCTTGTTGGGAATTTGACTGGTGCTTATTCGCGCCGAATAAACATTCAACACCGGCTTGTTTATCAGGTTCTGCCAGATGAGAAAATCGTAAAGGTTTTGCGGATGTGGTCGCATTACGAATAGAAGAAGTTGTAAGAGCAGCTAAATTGCCTATCTTATGAAAAAGAAACCAGGTTTCTTTAATTTATCCCTACAGTATTTTTCGTAGGATTGAATATTCTGGGAGGTCTTGGTTTATTAGTATGAATCTTGAGTTGTTTACTTCTTGTTCGGTTTTGCCGCCTATTGTTTGCAGGGGGGTTGGCATTTTTATTTCTGTTATGCTGCCGTCTGGTTTTAGTACTTCCAGTTTGTCGCCTGCTTTTATTTTGTTTCTTACTTCTATTTGTGTTTTGCCGTCTTTCTTTTCGGCTAGTGCGTTTCCTACGAATAGTGATTGGGCTTTTGAGAGGCTTTCTCCGGTGGAGTAGTCATCGGGGGTTATTTCGCCTTTCATGAAACCGTATGAGTATCCGCGGTTTGGGATTTGGCCGAGGAGGTCCAGGCCTTCTTGTTCGGTGAATTGTTTTCCGTCGAGTACCTGGCGGTAGAAGGATACTGTTGAGGCGATGTAGTGGATTGCTTTCATTCGGCCTTCTATTTTTATTGAGTTTACACCGGCGGCGGCTAGTGCGGGGACGAATGGGAACAGGGCGAGGTCTTTGTTGTTGAAGAAGTATAGGCCTCTTTCGTCTTCGAATACGGGATAGAACTCGCCGGGTCGTTTTTCTTCCATTAGTGCGTATTGCCAGCGGCATGGGTGTTTGCATTCGCCGCGGTTTGCGTGGTAGCCGGTCATGTAGTCGCTGATTGCGCATCGGCCGGAATAGGAAAAGCAGACTGCTCCGTGGATGAAAACCTCGGTTTCTATTTTGCCGCTTGTTTTGGTTTGGATTTCTTTTATCTGGTTGATGGACAGTTCGCGGGCGAGGTTTACGCGTTTGGCTCCGAGAGCCTTGTATGCCATTATCGCCTGGTAGCTGGTGGTGTTGGCCTGGGTGGATATGTGGAGGTCGGCATTGAGATTCAGCTTTTTTAGTTCGGTAAGTACGCCGAGGTCTGCGACTATGAATGCGTCTGCTCCGAGTTCGTCGAGTGTTTGGGCGGTTTGGGTGAGTTTTTCGTATTCGTCGGAGAAGGGGTAGATGTTTAGTGCGACGTAGCCCTTCTTGCCGCGGGCGTGGAGGTAGTCAAGGCCAACGGCGGCGTCTTCGAAGGTGAAGTTGCCGGCGTAGCTTCTTAGCGAACCGAATTCGGATCCGAAGTATACGGCGTCTGCGCCGTAGGCAACGGCCCATTTAAGTTTTTCAAGGCTGCCGGCTGGAGCTAGTAGTTCTGGTTTTGTATTCATAGTTTAAATCTATTCCAGTATGTTAGGTCTTGCGAACGCGTGTACTGAAGTACACCCTACGGTATCATTATTTTTGTTTTTCCTGCTATGCTGCTTCTTGTTATCATTCTGCAGAATTCGAGGTGGTCGAGTGCGTCTCTTAGGGCTTTGCGTGTTACTCCGCAGTATCTGGCTAGTGCTGATTCGCTTTGGCCTGCCTGTTTGTCGTAGGTTAGAGTTTCGAGTATTGACGCACGCAGGTTTCCATTGAAGATGGCTCTGTTTATGAGTTTGGTGTTTTCGTTCATTATCCAGTCTGTTGGCTTCAGAGTGTCTTCTTTTAGTTGAGGCTCGGGGGACCACAGGCCCCATTTAATGCCCAGTTCGCAGCTGGTGGTTTTAGCCATTGCCGCGAGTTTGCGGTTAGTTCGGTCTACTTCGAATAATGGTTGAGGTTCTTTAAATGTTTTGCATTTTTTTATGACGATATTGAAATGGTCAATGTCTATTTTGGATTTTACTGTGTCCAAAAGCAATCCTAATGCAGCTGAGGTTTGCGGATCGTCGATGCGGGCGGCAAGGCCGGCGAGCCGGTGTCTGCAAACAAGCCGGTAGTTTTTGCAGAGCCAGGTTACCGCGACAGGAAATAAGCGTGCGTTTTGCGGCAAAACCATGGCGGTGTCGATCAATAGCTGTTCGATGTCCGGAGTAGTATTGGCGGCCTTGATATTAAAAGCTGCACCGAGTTTGCTCCACTGCATTAAGACTGATTTAACATTCATCAAGGACCTCCTCGATCGTATCAATGAGTTTTAGTGCTGTAACTATCTGGTCTAGATCGGCGTGCCTTGAGGGGAGTTTGAGCATATCAAGATATTTGCGAACAAAGCACGTCTCTTCTAATTTCGGTTTCATTTCCATGATATCTTCACGGTCCTGCGGGCGGTTTGCATAGAATTTCATACATAGCATATCTAGTCTGCTTGCCGCGTAAATGGAAAGCTGATCGTATTTGCATATATACTCTCGGCGTGATCGCCAGCCGTCGGGAAGGACATCGAGCTGCATGGCCTGGCAATTGAGCCAGTTTTCGGGAAGACCCTTGATCCTGGCAACTTCGCGGGCGGAATTTAATATTGCCTTTTGAGCCTGCTTTGGAGATAGATTTATTATATCGCAGTCCTGAGTGACTCTCTCGGCGGGTAATTGTCCGGTTAGCATGGCGGCAACACCTCCGACGAGTAATATCTCAATGTCGCCGTTCCACTCCAGATTAGCAGCGGTTTCCTTGAGAGCATTCAGTATTTCTTTTGAGCCAAATTGCATATTCGCATTGTATACTAAAACTATACACCTGTCAAGTTATTTCTATAGCTTTGTCCATTTCTTTTGCTCTTTTTTGCCAGTTGTGCTTTTGCATTGCTATTATACCTCTTTTTGGGGCGTTTTGCCATAGTTTGTTTTTTTTGTGGCGGGCTGCGAGGTCTGTTAGTTTTTCGGTTAGGGAGTCTACCGTTCCTTCGTATAGGAATTCGTTTGGCTCGGTTTGTTCTATTGCGCTTACTATCTCCGGGTATGACAGGCGGTTTGGCAGGACCGGGTATGCACCGGAGGCGATTGCTTCCACCATGGATATTCCGAAGAATTCGTGGATGGCTGTTGAGACTACTATATCTGCGTTCTGGAGGGCGGCTATGTAGTCGTCGCGGGTCGGCTGGAATCCCCAATGGTCTAATATGGCTGTGTAGTCTTTTATTGCCTGGGTGAAGACTTCGGGTATCTCGGTGAAGTGTTCGCCGATTATGCTCAGGCGGAAGTCTATGCCTTTTTTGGCGATTTGTTTTATTGCCGCGAAGAAGTCTTCGGGGTTTTTGTCGTGCTCCCATCTTGCCGCCCACAGGATTTGCAGAGGACGGCCGGTTTTGTCGATCGTTTCGGGGACAGGAACGTCTATTGCCGGGTGCTGGACGGTTGATTTGGCCTGTATTCTTTCGATTATGTTTTCGGGTTTTTCGCTGGGGAATTTTCTGATGAATTTTTTGAGCTCGGCTGGGAATTCGTTTTTGTGGAACTGGGAGTTGAACCAGAGGCGGTCGGCGGCAAGGGCGGTGGTCATGTTTGTTACGACGAACTGGTAGTCGCGGTCGGATTCTACCTGGTTTGGGTAGGTGAGCTGGTTTTCGTGGAAGTAGACGACCGAAGGGATGTCGCGGATGCGTTTATCGACGAGGCCGTAGAATTCGGCAAGGTTTAGCATGTCCGAGCAGAACAGCATGTCCCAGGACTGGCCCTGGGCGAGTTTATTGTTTACTTCATCTGCGAAAGAGACGGCGGCGATGCGCATGCGCCACTTCCATTTGTTAGCCGGTAGTGTAAGCAAATCCCAGTCATGGACGCTGCGGGATATCCAGCAGTCGAGGAAGGATTTGTGGCTGCCGCCGTAATATGGTTCTAATGCGAGAATTTTCATACGGTAATTATAACCGCGGATTCCGCGGATTACACGGATTATTTTTTAGATCAAAAATTAAAAATCAAAAGGCAAAATGACAAATCAAAATTTAAAATGCTGTCAGCAGGATGCCGATATTACGGGGTTAGGCTGAAATTGCGTCGGCTATGCAGTATAGGATTATTCCGTAGAAGAGTGGCATTAGGAATATTGCTATTGCTGCTCCGAGTGAATCGTAACTGAGTCCGTACAGCATCTTGGTTATCTCTATTACGGTTGCTAGTATGACTGCTGCTATGAAGTGTTTTTTGCAAGCCTTGATATACCCGACAAAGCCTCCGCTCCTGTATGACGCCAGTCCCAGTGAACCGCCGACAACGACGACAAATATTATTGAAGGAAAACATATAAACAGCTGATAATCGCTTCCACAGAGAATAGCTCCGGTTATTGCAATGATAAATAATAAAATTCCCAGAACAATATGGATCGTATTTGCTTTCATTTTGGCTCCTATTGATTAGGATTTTGTGAGCATACGGCCTACCCTACAGGATCATGCAGATATTGCGTCTGCTATGCAGTATAGGATTATTCCGTAAAAGACTGCCAGTAGGCCTACTGCTACTTCGGCGCCTATCGAATCGGGGCTGCTTAGACCTTGCAGCATCTGGATTACGCCTATTACGGTTCCGAGTATGCCTGCGGACATGAAGTGTTTTTTGCATGCGGTGATGTACTTAATAAATCCGCCGCCTCTGTATGATGCCAGTCCCAGTGATCCGCCGACAACGACCACAAATATCATTGATGGAATATGGAAGAACATCAGAGCGCCGCCGTCCAGATATATCGTTGCTATTATGATGCCGATAAATATGAAAATGCCAATTATTATAAAGATCGGGTTTCGTTTCATTTTGGTTCCTATTGTTTAAGCATGTATATTATGTCGGCATTTCTTTGGTGATTTCTTTGGCGGTTTTTGGCTCATTCGGAGAATGCGTTAGTCAATCAATCTGAAAATCTGAAATAATTGGCAACCCCGGATCACATGCGAATTTACTGAATGAAGCATGCTTTTTTACTCTTGACAGCATAATTCAAGTACAAAAGCCGATAAAATAGATGCAGCAGGCCCTCAAGCTCCATAACGGCAAAAAAACCCCGATATTAGGCGCTAATCGCAATATTCAAAGGATATTCCGGATATTTAAAAAAACGCAACCGAAAAATCGGTCGGAAATGGACAACCTATGGTCAACCTTTTCGAGTAGATGACTGTACGCGCCACCGGAAAATGCTCATTGCCGTTGGTTTTTTGTTGATGGTAGCTTTACGGTAACGGATCGGCTTGTTAGTGTTGCTTAAATGTGTTAATACTTCAATATTTACTTTTGCCAAACACCGGCATAAGCCGATATATACAAAAATCGCCTGTTAAACATATTTCGTGTTTTTTGGGCGGATAAGACTTGTAATGGAACCTTAAAACTTTAAACTGGCCAGCGAGTATATAAACCCCCTATAATTTTATGTTGTGAAAGGAATTGTATTATGAAGGGACTCTTTAAGTCAATGGTATTTACAGCGCCGCTAATGGCGCTGGCATCAACTGCAATGGGTGCAGATCCTCCAGCTGCAGCAGAAGGTGCAGCGGCCGCAGCCAGTATTCCGCCTCTGTGGTACATCGCTCCGATCTCATCGATCATCGCGCTTATCTTCGCGGTCGTCTTCTATAAGAAGATGATGACAGCCCCTGAGGGTAACGACAAAATGATCGAGATCGCCCAGCACGTACGCGAAGGTGCATACGCCTACCTGTTCAGGCAGTACAAGGTTGTCGCGGTTGTATTTGGCGTCCTGTTTGCCATCTTCGCAATCCTTTCCTATATGGGTGTACAAAACCCATTCGTACCTGTGGCGTTTCTGACAGGCGGATTCTTTAGCGGTCTTTGCGGTTTCCTCGGCATGAGGACAGCGACAAACGCATCGGCGAGAACAGCCCAGGGCTGCAGCGAAAGCCTCAACAAAGGCCTCCAGGTCGCTTTTAGATCAGGTGCTGTCATGGGTCTGGTAGTAGTTGGCTTCGGTCTTCTTGACATTTCGATCTGGTACTGGGTTCTTGACAGGATAGTTTATACCGATGATAACATGATCAGCGGTCTACGGTTCCTCGGTCTCCAACTGGTTCCTGAAAACATGGATGCTCATCACAAGCTCGTCGAGATCACAACAACAATGATCACATTCGGTATGGGTGCTTCAACCCAGGCACTCTTTGCACGTGTTGGCGGTGGTATCTTTACTAAAGCCGCAGATGTCGGTGCAGACCTCGTTGGTAAAGTCGAAGCCGGTATTCCGGAAGACGATCCACGTAACCCAGCAACAATCGCCGACAACGTTGGTGACAACGTAGGCGACGTAGCCGGTATGGGTGCTGACCTTTACGAATCATACTGCGGTTCGATTCTGGCAACCGCCGCTCTTGGTGCGGCTCTTCCCATTGCCACGCTGGCGGCGGCGGGTATGGATCCTATGAAGGCAGTTCTCTCTCCCATGATCGTTGCCGGTATCGGTATCCTTCTTTCGATCGCCGGTATGTACATGGTTAGGTGTAAAGAAGGCGCGACCCAGAAGAACCTGCTCAGATCGCTGCTTACGGGCACGCTCGGCAGCAGTATCTTAATTCTCATCGCCATAGCCATTTTGGCAAAGTTTGAAATGATCACCTGGGGCATCTTCGGTTCGGTTTGCTCAGGTCTCACTGCAGGTGTTCTCATCGGCCTGCTTACAGAATACTATACATCTGACGAATACAGCCCGACAAAGGGTATCGCCAAGCAAGCTGAGATGGGTGCTGCGACTACCATCATCGACGGATTCGGTACTGGCATGTACAGTGCAGGTCCTCCCGTAATCATCATCGTCGGCGGAATTCTATGTGCATACGGTTTTGCGGGCGGTTTCTCAAACATGGCGATGGGCCTGTACGGCATCGGTTTTGCTGCTGTCGGTATGCTTTCAACACTTG
Source organism: Planctomycetota bacterium (assembly GCA_019456225.1). Classification (GTDB taxonomy): domain Bacteria; phylum Planctomycetota; class Phycisphaerae; order Sedimentisphaerales; family Anaerohalosphaeraceae; genus VRUI01. The sequence continues at coordinate 10,086 of VRUI01000036.1, forward strand.
GTATCACACTTGCCACTGACGCATTCGGTCCTATCGCCGACAACGCCGGTGGTAACGCTGAAATGAGCGGACTTGGCGAAGAAGTTAGAAAACGCACAGACGCTCTTGACTCACTCGGTAACACAACCGCCGCGACCGGTAAAGGTTTTGCAATCGGTTCTGCCGCTCTTACAGCAATGGCTCTTATGGCCGCATATATCGAAGAGATCAAGATCTGGATTGGAAGACTCGCTGTTGAGACAACTGATGGCATCTATCAGGTTGGCAATGTCGTATTCTACAAAGGTGCCGAAGCTACTGAAAAAGCAACTACTGCTTTTGCCGCTATCGCAGATGCAGCCAAAGAAGCCGGTTCAAAAGCTCCGGAACTTATTGGCACCACTACCGCTGAGATTTCTGACTTTGTCACAGCATACGACCTGACGATCATGAATCCCAAGGTTATCTGCGGAATGTTCATCGGTGCCATGATGGCATTCGTGTTCTCAGCAATGACAATGAAGGCGGTCGGTCGTGCAGCCGGTGCGATGGTTAACGAAGTTCGTCGCCAGTTCAGGGAAATCCCGGGCATCCTCGATGGTACCGGCAAACCTGACTATGCCAAGTGCGTATCGATCTCAACAACAGGTGCTCAGAGGGAAATGGTTCTTCCTTCGACCCTGGCGATCGTTGTCCCGGTCATTACAGGCCTGATCCTCGGCGTTGGTGGTGTACTCGGCCTCCTTCTTGGCGGTCTGACAGCTGGTTTCGTTCTCGCTATCACCCTCAATAATGCCGGCGGTGCATGGGACAACGCCAAAAAGTACATCGAAAAGGGTGCTTTAGGCGGCAAGGGCTCGGATGCTCATAAGGCCAGCGTCATTGGCGATACAGTCGGCGACCCGTTCAAGGATACTTCTGGTCCTTCGCTGAACATCCTCATCAAGCTGATGACGATGGTAAGTGTCGTCTTTTCAGGCGTAGTTGTGAAATTCGGTACGGTCATCTCCGATTTCCTCCATATGAGCAACTAAGCTGTAAACAGTTTGACAAGCAGCAACAATTTGTGTAATCTATCGGGGCAGTCAGAAATGGCTGCCCCGTTTTTTTATGTTTTGTAGGGGCAGGTCTTGTGCCTGCCCATTGCATCGCAGAAAAGACAAACAGAAACCCGAAGCGCAAGCGCAGGGATAAAAAACTCAGCAAATGCTGAAAAAAGTAAAGGTTTTAAAGTGACAAAAAAAGAATCAATAGACAGTAAAGAATTCGCTATCCAGGCGGCCCGGATCGCTCTTGAGCTAAACAGCAGAGACGTGATGGTAGTCGACCTTCGCGGGATAAGCCCGGCGACTGACTTTTTCGTGATCGCTACCAGCACAAGCGACCGCCAGGGCAGAACCGTCTGCGACGACATCACAGTATTCGCAAAGGCCCACGGTTTTCCCCGTTTCGGTCTGGCAGGGCACGACCAGGGCCAGTGGATACTCGCCGACTTCGTAGACGTAGTGGTACACGTATTCGACGAGGAATACAGAAACTACTACGAACTGGAAACCCTGTGGGGAGATGCTGAGCAGCTGGAATTGCCCGAGTTCAAGAAGCCCCACGCTCCGCATGCCCAGCCGAAAGATGAGTGACTATTGACCGGTGGCATCGGTCCCTCCGAGCCCGATGGTTAAACTTACAGGGACTAATTTTGAATATCCAATAACGAACAAGGAATAACCAATAACCAATGAAACCTGTAATCGAGATACTAAATACCAGAATAGCCGACGCTATGACCGCGGCAACGGGCGAGAGCGATTGCCTGGCGATCGTGAAACAATCGGGTGATGTGAAATTCGGCCACTACCAGGCGAACGGCTGTATGGCGCTTGCTAAGCGGGTTAAGACAAACCCCCGTGAACTCGCGGCAAAAGTTGTTGAAAATCTGAAGATTGACGACATCTGCGAAACCCCGGAGATCGCAGGGCCGGGTTTTATCAACCTAACCCTGAAAAACGATTTCCTTTCCGACAGGCTTATGGAGATCGCGGCAGATGATAAGGAACGTCTGGCGATAGATAAAACAAGTACTCCGAAGAAAGTTGTCGTAGACTTCTCCAGCCCAAACATTGCAAAGCAAATGCACGTAGGCCATCTAAGATCCACAATCATCGGTGATACAATAGCAAGAATTCTAAACTTCCTCGGACACGATGTAATTAAGCAAAATCACATCGGAGACTGGGGCACACAATTTGGAAGAGTAATTCTTGGCTTGTGGCATCTTTGTATGGCCCAAAAGCATGGTAACACTTATTATCGAACTGAGCTAAAGGAACTAAAAGACTGCAAAGAAGATGATGGGAAACTAAAAGAACTTTGTCTGGCTATACGTGATCGACACGAAAAAGACTGGGAGGAAGATCGTCTTGATAAGCGTGGAGACGGGGAGGTACTCTTCCACCCTTACATCAAGAAACTCAAGGGATTAGATAAGGGAGAATTATGGTCGCAGTTTTTAGAAGTATATCAATATGTAAATCTTGTGGAAGAATCAATAACCGGAATGAACCTGGAAGTCCCAAGCCGTAAAATGATAGATGGAGAATATGTATACTCAAATATGCCGTACGAATCTGTTTCTCGCCTTGCAACAGTAATGCTGCAAAATGAGGATGATCAGGAAAACAAGGCATGGGAATATATAAGTGAACTCACATTAAATTATTGCCAGAAGATTTATGATAGACTTTCTGTTTTATTGACTGAAGATGATGTTTGTGGAGAAAGTTTTTATAAAGACAGATTGCCAGGCATAGTTGAAGAATTAAAGGATAAGGATCTGGCAACTGAATCCGAAGGTGCAATGTGTGTTTTCCCCGAAGGCTTTACGAACAAAGAGGGCAACCCGCTTCCATTTATTATTCAAAAATCAGACGGTGCGTTTCTTTATGCGACCACAGACCTGGCTGCGATCAATTACCGCATCAAAGAACTTGACGCCGAAAAGATCATATATGTAACGGATGCTCGGCAGCAACTTCATTTCCAGATGCTTTTCGCAACCGCCAAAGCTGCCGGATGGTTAACTGACGATGTAGAAGTTTCACATGTGACATTCGGGACAATGATGGGAGAGGACGGCAAACCGCTTAAGACTCGCTCCGGTGAGAACGTCAATCTCTCTGACCTGTTAGACGAAGCCGTCGAAAGGGCGTCTAAGGTTGTCGAGGCTAAGAATCCCGATCTTGGCGATGCTGAAAAAGCATCTATTGCTAACGCTGTTGGAATTGGGGCTGTTAAATATGCTGACTTTTCCAATAACCGAACGACCGACTTTATCTTCAGCTTTGACAAGAGCCTTGCCATGGAAGGCAACACCGCACCGTATATGCAGTATGCTTACGCACGTGTGAAATCCATCGAACGGAAAGCGGTAGACAAAGGAATAGACGTCGCAGCCGAACTGACGAGCCTCGATACTCTCAACATTACCGAGCCTGCCGAGATGGATCTTGCGCTGCACATTATCCGTTACAGCGAGGCTATCAATGTCGCAGCCGGCGATTGTCGTCCAAACTACCTGACGGCGTATCTCTATGACCTGGCCCAGAAGTTCAGCACATTCTACAACGCCTGCCCGGTACTCATCGCAACAGAAGACAAACGGCCAACGAGGCTGATGCTATGCGACCTGACCGCAAAAACAATTGCCCACGGGTTGACAAATCTACTGGGAATTGAAGTAGTGGAAAAAATGTAAAAACTCAAAGATAAACTATAATCGTGTTTTAAGGATATATCTAATGGCAAATCGTATCCCAATATTGATAATAGAAGACGATAAGGATTTTCTGGGACTGATGGATCGCGCAATGTTTCTGGGCGGCTTTAAAGTTTTTAAAGCATCAAATGGCCCCAAGGGGCTTAAAATTGCCCGCAGAAAGAAGGTGTCTTTGATCCTCCTTGACACCGTAATGCCTGGGATGGACGGCATGCAGGTGCTTTCAGAATTAAAATTCGATGACAAAACAAAAGATATCCCGGTGATAATGCTAACCGGCAAATCAATGCTGGGCGATATAGAGCAGGCATTCAAAATAGGCGCAGACGACTACATCACAAAACCGGTAGTAATCCACGAAATTGCCGACAAGATAAAAGCAAAGCTTGAAAAACTTTTATAGTCCGTCAGGATTGGCTATGCCCATGCTGATAAGAAAAGCATCGCCGAATGCGAATCATTATTTTTGTCTTATATTTTAATCCGTGGTAAAAAGGAGTCTAAGATGAACATTACAACCAAATCAATCCCGGTAAAAACATCAAAACGCTGCGACATGATAGATATTACTGCCCAGGTCGCCGCCGCCGTCGCCGAATCCGGAATAACCGAAGGCGACTGCATAATCTTTTGCCAGCATACCACCGGCGGGATTACCATCAATGAAAACGCAGACCCGGACGTAGTCCATGACATGCTAATGACTCTCGAAGAGCTTTTCCCAAAGAACCGCCCCGGCTATCGCCATAATGAGGGCAATTCTGACTCCCACATAAAAAGTACCCTCACGGGCTGCTCCGAGCAGGTGCTGATAAAGGGCGGCCGCCTGACTCTGGGCGTATGGCAGGGGATATACTTCTGTGAATACGACGGACCGAGAAACAGAGCTGTACAGATCCAGGTACGAGGGATATAAATCTAATAATCTTTTGTAGGGTATCAGTTGCGTTGAGACTGACGGTTGCCTGATCTTGCTGAAATGGGCGAAACGTGGCTTGTTGATTATTTGTTAACAGAACCGGTTGCTAAGTAATGTAGTAAGATAACCAGGTTACAAAGTATCGGGCCCCCGGGTGAATTCTTGGGGGCCCGTTTTCATTTATTATTTATGAATGATGATTTATTATTTGCTTGATTGGTTTTGCGGGTTTGTTGCCTTGAAACAGCAGCGTGGATCGCGAGCGACATGCTTTATTTCGGTTTTTTGTAGATTTTCGTAATCGTTGGTCAGCCCGGCGCTGGCGCTTAGGGCTTCTGTTTGGGGTTTTCACTGCTTTTGTGAGGTTTTGTCCCGGTGCTTGTGGTCAGCTTTTCCTTGTGGCTTCTTCGTGTAGGTCCTTTGCTCGTTTTCTTGTTTCTTCGGCTTTTTGGATCAGTTTGTCGCGGTCCGGGGCCTGATATGGGGTAAGGTCGAATGTCCACTCGTATTCGTCTATTATGCGGCCCGGCCAGAGGCACTCTGCGAAGAAATCGAATGGGAAGCCGTCGTGGAGGGGGGCTTTCAATAATTTGTGGGTTTTGAGGGTCGCGTAGCCTTCCTTGGTGATTCTGACGTTGTAGTCGCCGTACCAGCTGAAGGGGACCGTAACGGGGGCAACGCCGATCTCTTCGTCGTTTAGCGTGACAAGCCCGCCGGGCGGGTTGGTGTTTATGGTGAGTTTACGCTCTACACAGCCGGTCATGGCGATTGTAAGGGCGATCAGGGACGCGAATATTGTTATTTTTGACTTTTTCATATTATTTGCCTCTTGAATCAAGAATACTGGAAACAGCATGGGCACAGCCCATCCTACCTAAGCTACGAGTTCTAAATTACCACCTATGGCCGACAAAATCAACTATGCAATTGACATTATCGGCGGGGTTGGGTAAAATTCTTTGCTCTCAGAGATAAATTGTTGTTTATGCAGATAAGGTAGTTCTATGAAAGTTTCGATTAATTGGTTAAGCCAGTATGTTGATATTGACGGCAAGGGGCCCGAAGAGGTCGCAGATATTCTTAGCGAGCTTGGTTTTCCGCTGGAGGGTATCGAGTATCCCGACGGCGATTCTGTTATCGATATCGAGGTTACGAGCAACCGGGGTGACTGTTTGAGCTATATCGGCATTGCCCGTGAGGTGGCCGCTGCGTGCGGGGCTGCGTTGAATATCCCGTCTGTCGAACTGCCTCAGTGCGATAAGGATATTAGTGAGTTTGTCGACGTTGCCATTGAAGAGCCCCAGCTTTGCGCCAGGTACACGGCGAGGGTGATAACGGGCGTTACGGTCGGGCCTTCTCCGGATTGGCTGAGAAAGCCGCTGGAGGCCGTTGGGCTTCGCAGTGTCAATAATGTCGTTGACGCGGGCAATTTCGCAATGCTTGAAACCGGCCAGCCGCCGCATGCTTTTGACTATGACAAGCTCGGCGGTAAGAAGATCATCGTTCGTAAGGGCGTCAAAGGTGAGCGGCTTGTCAGCATCGACGAGACGAAATGCGACCTCGACAATGAGATGCTTGTCATCGCAGATGAGAACACGCCGGTGGCTATCGCAGGTGTAATGGGCGGGCTGGATACGGAGGTTAGTGCGAGTACTACTACTATACTTCTGGAAGAGGCGTGCTTCGATCCGGTTTGTATTCGCACGACGAGCAGGAAGCTTACTCTCAGCTCGGAATCATCCTTCCGCTTTGAGAGGCATGTCGACAGGGAAAATATTGACTGGGCGTCGCAGAGGACGGCGGATCTTATTATCAAAGCGGCGGGGGGGCAGGTGGCTCGCGGCGTTGCCGATGTTTATCCGGAAAAGATCGAGGTCTCAACGGTAGATATGCGTTTTTCGAGGATGAAAAAACTTCTCGGCATAGATATTTCTCAGGAAAAAGTCAAATCTATCTTCCAGGGGCTTGACCTTTGTCCCGAGATCAAAGACGAAGATATTATACAAGTAACCGTCCCCTCGTGGCGGCATGATATCTACCGTGAAGTTGACCTTATCGAAGAGGTTATCCGTTCGCACGGTTATGGCAATATTCCGGTTGAGAAAAAGCTTACCCTTGAAGTGGCCGCTCCGGATCTTCGTGAGAAGCTTTCCTGCGGTTTGCGAAGCTATCTTAACGGCTGCGGTTTCTTTGAGACTGTAAACGTGACCTTTACCGATGAGGCGACGGCGGATGTGTTTGCCGAGGAGGGGGTTACATCGCTTAGTGTAAAGGATGAGTCGCGGAAGGCGAACCTGCTTAGGCAGACATTGCTGGGGTCGCTTATGACGGTTTATAAGTCAAACCATAACGCGGGTAATCTGCCATGCAGTATCTTCGAGCTTGCCGATACTTTCCGTGTGTCCGGCGATAATGAGCTGTGCGAAAAGACGAGGGTTGCGATGGTTTCCGATTGCGATCTGCGTCAGATTCGCGGCGTTATCGAAGGTGTTGTCGCTCTTGCAAACAAAGAGGCAAAGGTTGAGATCGTACCTTCGTCGCAGAGCTGGTCGTCGGCAGCCGGACAGGTTGTTGTTGACGGCAAGACTATCGGTGTTTGCGGGGTTGTGTCAGATAAGGCAGCAGGCAGTTTTGGGTTGGGTAATGCTCAGCTTGTGGCGGCGGAACTGGATTTTGATGAGCTTGCGGCGATGCAGGGGGTTGTAGTTAAGGTCAAACCCCTGCCGCGATTCCCGGCGATCGACCGTGACCTTTCGCTGATAGTAGAGGAAAAAGTTTCATGGGCCGAGATCACCGCGGCTGTAAAAAGTAAGGCTCCGGCGGAACTGGAAGATATCTGCTTTGCCGGAATGTATCGGGGCAAACCGATCGAAGCAGGTAAAAAAAGTGTGACCGTTTCGCTTCGATTCAGGGATGAAGACGGAACGTTAAGGCATGATATAGTCGACGGTTTCGAGGCGAAAATTCTTGGGGAATTAAAGAATTCCCTAAATGCAGAACTCAGAACGGTTTAGGATAAGGATTTCTCTAGTTCCAGTTAAGTCAAACTTTTAATTAGTAACGAAACTAATGAGTTGAGATATGAAAATTGTTATTGTCATATGTCCACAAGTACAAATGAGAAGTTATCATTTGCCTACTGGAATCGGTTTAGTTTCGGCCTGTTTAAAACAAGCCGGCCACGATGTGGTTATGATTAATCCCAATCATTCTTTAGAAGAGTACCAATCCCTTCTGGAAAAAGAGATCAAATTCCATAAACCGGATGTTGTGGCCACGGGCGGCCTGGGATTTCAGTTAAATGATATTAGGTTTATTACAGATATTGCACGCAGGATAGTTCCTGATGCAACCATTATTATTGGGGGTCCACTCGTTACCTACGTTCCTGAAGTGGCGATGGCAGGAGTAGAGTCTGCGGATTTCGGGATTGTTGGTGAAGGCGAGTACTCCACCGTGGAATTGGTCGACGCCCTGGAAGCAGGGTCAGATATTACTTCAATAAAAGGTGTCATCTACCGGGACGATCAAAACCCTCAGACATTAATTCAAACTCCCTCCAGGCCTCTTATTGATGACCTGGATTCTCTGCCTATGGTTGATATGGAGGGCTTAGGCATAGACACTTACGCAAGCCTGCATCAACCCGGCGAATGTGCTCCAGCTCTTGTTGTTGATTCCGACACGCGAGTAACGCCTCTGTTAACCAGTCGCGGCTGTCCCTTTAAATGCACCTTCTGTGTACATGAAGTCTGTTCCCAAGGTTACCGAAACCGTTCTTTGGATAGTGTTTTTACTGAAATCCAGTATGCTATCGATACTTACAATATAAATGCTTTTTTCATTTATGATGATCTGTTCTGTCTTAACCCTACTCGCCTTAAAGAGTTTTGTCGTCGCATTGCACCATTAGGTGTACGGTGGGAATGTTCAATGGTTGCCAGGCAAATTAATCCTGAAATGTTGAAAATGATGAAGGAAAGCGGATGTTGCTGCATTGGCCTTGGCGTTGAGAGCATGAGCCCAACCGTGCTAAAGAGCATGAAAAAAGATGCGACCGTCGAGCAGATAGAGATTGCCTTAACACAGATATATGAGGCAGAAATGGCTATATGGTCCAATTTAATATTTTTTGATCCAGCCGAAACCCTTCAGACGGTGGATGAGTCGCTTGAGTGGTTTAACAATCATCCACAGTTTGAATTTCGTACTGCAAAAGTTGGGTATCATCCAGGTTCACTTATCTATAACGAAGCAGTCAAAAACGGATTGATTAGTGATCAACTCGAATATCTTCAGTCTGGAAATTGTGAATTAAATGGGACATCCATGGTTGCAGGAGATGTTACTTTTGCGCAAATACTCATAGCGCAAATACAAATTATATTTGGCTATGCAGGGAAATTATTAAACTGCAAAGTAGATGAGAGCGGAACTATTATTGCAACATGTATTTGCCCCTATTGTGGAGTATCTGCACAACGCCGATTTGGGGGGGGCGTTGTTCGCATTAATTGCCCGTCATGCAATAGAAGATACCAGTCACCAATTGCTAAACGAGTAACGCCATTACCAGATGATGCCGCGAGCATTGATCGCCTAATTCAGTTGACGAAAACGGAATCTTCCTTAAGCAGAATCTATGACAACTGGTGTCAGGTCATCTCAATAGACCCTTACCATGAAGAGGCATGGAGTCAATTACTTCATCTTGCTGAGCAAGATAATAATCATCGATTATATGCCATCATTTTAAGAAACTTTCTCCTAATAGATCCTTATGTCTCGGATAATTTCAAGAAAATGGCGGAGATTTTGACATACCTTGGACTTGACAAGCGAGCCACAAAATATAGTCTTAAAGCTGAACATCTAAAGCGGTCAGACATCAGCCAATCAATTGTGACCTTGCCGCAAGACGTCAACGGAAAGAACATACTGGGTTTGATGACAAATATGAAGAGCTCTCTCTCGGATGAATTTTTCCTCAAAATCGTTTAAGATAATTACGCTGCGGCATGATATAGTCAACGGTTTCGAGGCAAAAATTCTTGGCGAATTGAAGAATTCGCCGAATGCAGAACTTAGAACTGCTTAGGGCCAATCGTGTTTTGTCGAGGATTTTTTCTTGAATATTTTTGGGTTTTTTCATAAATTCCTTGATTTTTTATGCCGATTTTGTTACCATGCATTTGTAGGGTGACCCCTGCGATGTTGGTGTTGGCGTTATACAATGTGGAGGGAACCGATGCCCATCTTTCGGGAGGTCAGAACCGTTGGATCGTGCAAGCCCGCTTGACGGGACGTACGAACGGCGGGGATGTCCACCCACTTTGAAATACTGGGTTCTTTCCAGGAAACGCAGGTACGGCATATGCGGAGGTTAACCTTATATAAGAAAGGCCTACTGTTTAGTAGGTCTTTTTCTTGCGCGCGGGTTTATTCTATAATTATTCGTTACAATTCCTCGATACTTCAAGGCTATGGATATTTTTTACATTCTTTTATCGGATTTTCGTGAAATATCTCCAGATTTCCTTGTAAGTGACGATAAAAAGGTTATGCTTTGTTTGTTGAATTGAATTCTTTTCTTGAGTAAGGCATTTTTTGGATGTGTTTTTTCCAGGCCTTTTGAAAATACTTAGACTGTTGTAATCTTGACAACTTTGAAACTTAGATGTTTAATTCGATCTGGAACAGCATATGAAAAAAGATGTTGTTATTCTAATAGCTGAGGATGATATTGGTCATTTTCTTCTTGCAAAGCGCCGGCTTCGCAATTCCGGTGTTTCCAGCGAGATTTTACATTTCCCCGACGGTCAGTTAGTGATTGACTTCCTTAATAATAACTGCATCAAAGATAATGATGCCAACTACCTGCTTCTGCTGGATATTCGTATGCCGAAAATTGACGGTATTGAAATTCTTGATTATGTAAAGAAACATCCTGATCTTAAGGATATTGCAGTAGTGATCGTTACAACAAGCGACAATCCGATGAACGTTTTGCGATGCAGACAGCTTAAGTGTGACGGTTATATAGTAAAGCCCCTTGACGATACTTTCATTGATCAGATTTACAAAGTGATGAACAAAGCTTTTTCAATGGCCTAATGCCCTTTTTTGTATAATCGAAAAGGCGCGATTGCATGGTCTGACTTTTTTTGTCTAAAGTCCCCTCCGACTCATTCCGATAAGAGATTATCTAATCAAATGGGGGTTGAATTAATCAACCTGAAACGTATAGCCCAATATTCTGGCATTCGTTTTTATATTACTTGCACGGGAGAATAAAATGGGGACAGGTACAATTAAATGGTGTGATTTCGGTAAAGGTTTTGGATTTATTTCACCTGAAGAGGGAGGCGACGACTTGTTTTTTTATATCACGGATGTCCAGGAACACCAGGTCAATGATCTGGACAAGGGTCAGACTGTCGCATACGAACTTATGGAAGGCGGAATGGTTCCTTGTGTGACAAACATATCTATTCAGCAAAGAGCGATTAGCGATTAGCTGCCGGCAACTTTTACGTTGCCGATGATGCTGCATTTTGCCGGTTTCATCAGTGATGACAGTTTGGTTGTGTCGCCTGCGTTTTGGGCGAAAATAAAAGCGCAATCGCAAGCGGCGGCGATCTGTCTTTGATTCGGGCTATTTTCCAGATCAGGTGCACTGATAATAACAAAATCGAATTCATTTTTTGCCCATTTGACTACGTCGGAAATTATGAGTGCATTTTTATGCGCAAAGTTGTGGGCCGGCCATAGACGCAGATTGTCGAAAGAAGTTTTATACCCTCGCGGACTGAGCAGTTCGGCGGGTGCATGTTCGTCGATCTCGAAGGCTTTTGCGATGGCGTTTCGCTGGATATCCATGTCGATGAGCAGGCATCGCTTGCCGGATTGGGCCAGGCTAATGCCGACGTTTACCGGTATGGTGATCGGAAGGCAGTCTATCGAAGAGGCGGCTAAGAGGACAGTTGTGTATTTGTCCTCTATTTGCATCAGGCGTTCCGTTATAAGCTCATAGTCGGAGTCTGAGATGGTTTTGTGTCCGGAGAGGGCATTACCCGAGACGGTGGCCTGGTCTTGCATTTTTCCTCTGAAGAAAAGCATGTAGATCAAGGCGAGGCAAAGGATAAAAACACATCCGCCGATGATGAGTCCATCAAAAATTGTCGCTGATAAAGGAATCATGGGTTAGCAATTTGTTGTTAATTCGCCGCAGAATCTTGCGATGTCTCTCGAAACAATATTAATAATAATATCTTCCTGGAAAGGATTAAGTCTGTCGGATTCGTTTATGACGCAGCAGGCCGCTACGCTGAGGACAGGTTCCGGGCGGTCATTCGGGAACTCTGCGACTTCGAGTGTGTCGAAAACGACAGGTTTCATCTCGTCGGTTTCGTCCGGGATCGGGGCCGGCTGTGTTTTGGGCTCAGAATCTTTTTTTTCCGCGGCTGCGGCGACAGCTTTTCTGGCTTGTTCTATGATCTGGCCGACAGTGCCTGCGATTGGCATTACATTTAGATTTCTAGCAGGCGCCGGTCTTTGCCTTCTCTTTGATGCGACTTGGCGTTGTTCTTTTAGTATTTGCTCGGCAAGGTCGAACTTTGGTATCGTCGTGTTTGCGGCAGGTTCCCGGTGAGCCGGGCTTTCATCCGGAAGGTCGGTCATTTTTTCTTCGCCTGAATCTTCCTGAATATCTTCGATGGAGATATCGTCCGGGTCTTCTGTTTGTTCGAGAAGGTCGGTTATGTTCATTATCTCAGTAGTATCGTTGTTTTTTTCTGAGGGGCCGTCTGCGGCTTTTGCCTCTGGGATCTGCTGAATGTCTTCATTGTTCATTATGTCTTCGATGTCTTCAAGCTCGTCGATCTCTGGTTGCGCCTGGTTTTTTGCTTCGGCGACGACTTTTCGCAGGGCCTCAAGTCCTTGTTCTGTCGCTTCGGTTTGCGACTGTGTGTCGTTAATTTCAGAATCTTCTGTTTCGGATGCGCCGAAAAGCGCCTGCTCTTCCTGGGGGGTGACGATATTGTCCTGGTCGAGCTCAAAACCAACCTCAGCGACATCTTCATCCCCAGCGTCTACAGGCTGAACTTGCTCTTGCGTCGGCTGCTCGTGAGCACCTGTTTCGACGGCAGCTTCCTCGTCTTGCTTGATTTGCGGCTCTGGCTTTGGTTCGGTCTTTAAAGGCGTTTCCCACAATCCGTCAACGACCTGATTTTCTGAGGCGATGAGGTCTTCGAACTGAGGAATTCTGACGGTTTTGCCCGCAGCATCGTCGGCGCCGCTGTCAGGAGATGAGTCCATGGTCTCTGAAATGCTTTCAACGTTTTTTTTCGCGGCGTTCGGATCTACCCGGGTGGCAACTACGTCGGACCGTTTAACAGGGTTGTCTCGGGAGGTCTGATCGGCGGGGCTTGCCGGATCAGGATCTGGAGCTGGGCTATCTTTGGCTTTGGTCCGGTTTCGGTTGCGCAGGATGTCTGCGCGGCATTGCATGATATCATCGTCAAGAATTTCCTGATTATTCAAATTGTCATTTTCCATTGCACACCCCTTAATAGTCTATAGTTTTAAGTCTATAGTCTTTAGTTGTAATAACTCGTATTAGCTTATCTTACTGCGTATATTATAGGAGTGTCGGGTTAATAAGCAAGTCAAAAATGCTGACAAGCCGCCCTTTGCGATATGGTTCAGGCGGGCGTTGACAGGTTTAAAACGCTTAAAAATGCGTGAAATTCGGCTCAGATATAAATTTTCATTAAATCTACCTCCTTTTAGGGACGATAAGCTTAAGTGCAAATGTTTATTATTTAAAGGATTTTACTATGGGTATTCAGAACTGGTCTGACGAAATTATCTTGATCAATCTTGGGCAGGAGCCTCAGATGGGCGAAGAATTACAGACTGCGATCGATCTTACCGGAGACGATAATTGCCGCGATATTGTGCTGGATTTATCAGTAGTTGACATAGTTACCTCTTCGAGCATCGCTAAAATGCTCAAACTTCGCAAGGAACTCGGCGAGCGTCAGAGGCGACTTGTCTTTTGCAGTGTCAGCAGACAGACAATGAATCTTTTCAAGGTAGTCGCTCTTGATACGGTTTTTGAGTTTGCCGAAAACCAGTTTGTTGCCCTCGCCTCGCTGCAGATGGTTGCAAGCGAAAAGTGACAGGTGCGGTGCGGGGCGATCTTTTTTTTTGGTTGACAAAGTCATTTTTGGTTTATATAATTGTTTTGTAATGTATTGGCAAGCCGATCTCGAAACTCGCATTACTGGCGGTTTTCGAAATCTGCTCGCGGTTTATCACAGGATTCCGCCGGATGAAAGAAAGTAATTTAGGGCAGCTTGAAGAGTTGCTCGGATATCAATTCAAGGACCAGTCACTTCTCGTTAAAGCGATGACTCATTCATCGCTTGCCGACAATCGTTCAGACAGCAACGAAAGGCTTGAGTTTTTCGGAGACGCGATACTTGACCTGGTGATCTGCGAGACACTTTTTGAACGTTTTCCTCAGTACCAGGAGGGCGATTTGACGAAGATCAAGAGCATGCTCGTTTCGCGTAAGACTTGTTCAAGGGTCGCCATGGGGCTGGACTTTTCACGTTTTGCGAAAGTCGGAAAAGGTATGGAAAAGACGCGTGCTATGGCAGGTTCGATCTCTGCGGGTATCTTTGAGGCGATAGTTGCCGCGATCTATCTTGACGGTGGGCAGGCGGCGGCGAGGGAGTTTATCCTGCGATTGTTTAACCCGCTGATCAATAAGGCAAACTCGCGTCAGCATCACGAAAACTTCAAGTCACTTCTTCAGCAGCACTGCCAGCGAAGATACTCGACGACTCCGGATTATCTCCTTCTTGATGAGAAGGGGCCTGACCATAATAAGTGTTTCGAGATTGGGATCGTTATCGAGCATCGACATTTTCCGACGGCGTGGGGGGTAACAAAAAAAGACGCCGAACAGAAAGCGGCGTTCATGACGCTGGTGGAACTGGGGGTACTGGAGCCGGAAGAACCAGCTGAGGAGTAGCGATCAGCCGCGTTCGCACTTACTTCCTTATTCGATATTCCTTGTTGGATATTGGCTATTCGTTCTTGTGATCTGAATATCCAATAACGAATAAGGAATAACCAATAACCAAATAAAAGCACTCTGACCTGTTCGTTTTTTACTTCCTTGTTCGATATTCCTTGTTGGATATTGGCTATTCGCTTTTAACGACCTGGATATCCAATAACGAACAAGGAATAACCAATAACCAAAAGAGAAACTTTAAACCATTCACCTTTTCCCATCATTGAGTTTCTTTTTTGAGGTCTCTATACTCTTGAACATAATTGAGATCAGTTCATTCGTTTCCTCAAGCAATGGAGAAAGTTTTGACATGGGCTGAACCATTCCAGACCTGGCAATGACTTTTAGCCACACTTCAGTTTCCCACAATTCCTTCAGAGCCAGTTTTAGCTTATGAATAAAATCCGGTCTTGACTCTGCACTTTGAGCTTCACCATAGTTAGCAGCAGGAGACGTTCCGCTTCTTAATATCTGAGAACATATATGATTACCCGCTTTTGTATTAGGAAGAACTTCAGTAACCTTGATAATACTGACCGAATAATCAACAAATCGATCTTGTAAATCAAACTTCTTCTTACCGTTACAATCTTTACTGTAATTGTCCTTCACAAATAACGAATCCTTTCTAAGCAATGTTGCCAGATTTTCCCTTCATCATTCGATATTCCTTGTTGGATATTGGCTATTCATTTTTTTTGATTAGCTTGTTATGAAGGCTACCAGTATATTTAGTCCTACGCCGGCTAAAATCAGGAATATGCTGATCGTTAAAAATAGAACAACAACTTCCTTGATGAATATTTTTGGGAAGATGACTCTCAGTTTTGTCGCTTTGTAGACGATCGCTATAGACAAGATAAGAGGGAACATCCAGAGCATCGAAGCGGGGGATGTTGGGATGTCTATTGGCGACATAAAACCGGCTAGTATGATTGAAATGCTATTCATCTTCTTCGCTCCCGATCATCTCGCCGCGACCGCTGTGTGCCATATAAACAGCACTTAAGATCGCCAGCAGGTTCAATGCTCCTGCGATGGCGGTGTATATTTGTCCGTAGTCATGCGGGTTTCCGTAGCTTACAATCCCTACCATTTCTCCGTTCGGGTCCATTTGCTTAATATTTGCCAGCAGGGATACCCCAGGCGTTGTGAGCATCTGGCCGATGTACCATGGCCATGCTCCGGGCGGGTCAATTACGCCTACCGAGCCGATATAGAGACCGACTGCAAAAGTCAGCGTTATCGTCACGAAAATGATCGCGGCGCGTTTTTTCTCCTTGATGAAGAAATGTCCGCCGCCTGGAACGATCCATGCAAGGATCGCCACGATCAGCAGTAAAAGCCCATGGTCCATATCGCTGCGCTTAGCCATTAAGCATCTCCGTCTTTGTCGGTTTTGTCTTTATCTTCTTCGCTGTCGCCGTCTTTTGGCTCTTCAGAGTCGCTTGCCGTGGCGGTCCACTCGAATCCCATGCGTTCGATGATGTTATCCGGCGAGAAATGTATCAGAGCAAGGCTGTCACTGCGGCTTGCGTCCAGGTTGTAGGCAGTCATTGCTTTGCTTTTTTCGTAATCGTCTATAGTGACCCGCGAACGGGATACTTTTTTTACTACGTAGCATGCTCTCTCTGCCGGGGACTCTATGATGACGCTCAGGTCATTGGCGTCTGTCTCGTCTGCTGGTATGAGTCCATAAAGCTTCTCATTTAGCAGTTCTTCAGCAGCTCTCCACCTGATCGTATTCTGTGTTAGAGAAACGTTCATTCCCGCTGTGCGTATTTCAAAGTCCTTCTTGTCGCGCAGCGAAGATCTTGTTTTCTCCTGCGGCGCTGAAAGACTTATTTGTCCGACGCTTACTTCTTTGCCGGCGAGCGAGTCGTTAAACTCTTCGATGGCTTTTTCCCAATCATCCTTAGTTTCGAGTAAACTGACAAATTCTTCTGCTAGTTCTTTTGCGATCTTTACAGAGGCTTGATCTTTGAGGTCCTTGATGACGTCATCTTTAACGTTGTAGATGTTTTCGGATAAAATTATGCTCTCATCGAGAACGACACTTTTAATGTCGTAGGAATGTTCAAGATTCTCCGGTACATATTCTTTATTGGCTTCTACAACTCTGACCAGTGCGACCATACTTGAATACCGGTCCTTTAGCGGGCCGATATTTTGCCACATATTCGGTTTTGCCGGATCGAACCTTCCCAGTTTTGTTATCCCCAGTTCGTCGACGGCAAAAAGGATCTTGTCGAGTCCCAGACCTGCCGTGCTTCTTGTTGACGGTAACTGCAGCGTGCGAAGGTTCGGGTCGCTGAATATCATTTCTTCACTTAGTTTGCCGGTCGTGCCGGTGTGGACTGTAACACCGTGTTCCTCTGCGATTGCCTTGGCGACAGCTTTATAATCGGCGGAGTGTTCCTTATATAACTCGCTGGTAGGCTTTTGCATGTCAATGCCTGCAAAACCTTCGTCGGCGGCGTCGACTACGTTGATCATTATCTGGTCGGCTTTAATTGAGGTGTTTTGGCGTGTTAGAATTCCGCGTATTCCGGCGGCAACATCGGAGTAATCCTTTGTAACGGGTATTTTATCACCGTCCGGTTCATTGGGGTCAACAGGTTCCTCGCTGGTGTAAGTCTGCAGATTGTCACGGTAGTAATCTTCCATGTCCTGTGCGGTGGGCTGATCAATAACTTTCTCGATATCTTTAAGCTTGACGATTATATATTCGAAGACAACTGCCGCAGGCTGCTTGTATCCGAAACCGTAAGGGTTTTCTTTTGTGTAAACTCCGGGTGTGAAGTCTTTGTACTTGTCGAATTGAGCGGCAATCTCATCATCGGTCGGTTCGGGCAGATTCGGTTCGATCGGACTGACCTGAAACCTGACCATCTCGGCTTTGATCTTTTCTCCGTCAAGGCCCATAAGCGATTGAACCTGTGCGATAGTTGTATCTTCGTTGGTAAGTATGGTTTTGGCATATTCGGATACGGCGAGAAGGTCCGAGAAAATTGATACAATCTCGTCGGAGCGTTTTTGGTAACGATTTGAGATAGCGCCTACCAGCGTTGCCGCATCCATATTTCGACCTGAAAAGATAGGCACCATATCCCTTAGAAGGCCTTTGGTTGCTGCGTCAGATATGGCGATGCCGGCGTTTTTGGCTTCGGCTTTCAGGAGCAGCCAGCGAATGTCATTTCTTCCTTCCAGTTGCATGAAGAACGAATCGATTTGCTGAGCCGATGCCTGGAGACTGTTTTGCTGCATTGACATTGCAAAATACTTCAGTCGCCTGTTTTCTTCAGCGGCCATCCTGGGGTCGGGAAAGAGAACCTGCGACAGGAGCAAGTCTTTCGTGTTACGATTACCTTGCCGATCGACCCTGTTAAGGTAATCGACGGCCATCAGTTCTTGCAGTATCTTAAGCTCGGTCCCTGCGTTGAAAATTTCGGTAGAAGTGACCTTTACATTGTCTCCGTAGACCGCGACGGATTTACCCGAACTGAACCATCGGTTGATTTGATTTATGATCGGGCGAAGCGAAGATCCCAGAACAAAACCTACCATAATAAAGATGAGCAAAAAGACCATGATCTTATTGCTGTTTTTCCGCATTGACTTTATTAGACTCATAGCACTACCTTTGGGTATTTAATAGTATTGTTATATTAATAATATGGCAAAACATAAGAATATAACTATCTGTAATTTGAATGCAAGTAAAATACTGCTGTTGAGAAAAAACAACATAATTTTAGCAATTAGCAATTAGCGATTGGCGATTAGTTGGGCGGATTATTGAAAAAATGCCGCTAAAAACCTGATACAATCCCTCAAAACCCACTTATCTGGCGGTTTTGGTACTTTGAGATTGATTTTTGCAAAGGTTTCGCTTATAATATACCGAAAAGACGTTAGAACTGTATATTTAAGGTGTGTATCGATCACACGCGGTGAAATGTGAATACTGAGGCTCAGGAGAAAATATGATGGATGATAAACCAAAAGTAAACAATGTTGTTGATACTACCGATTGCCTGGAAGCAATTGGGGCTTTTAAGGCAATGAAAAACCTCTTTTTTATGGTGGTATTCATCTGCCTGATAGTCCTTCAGGGCATTTTTTGGCTGAATTATCTCGGGTACATTGATGTTTCCGAAGCTTCTGTAGAGCCTGCGGCGGCCGTTGTTATTGAAGAACCGGCCGAGTCGGCTATACCGGCTATGTCGGATATTGAAGCTATTATTGAAAGCGGAACTGGGGCACTTACCGGTCCTGTTGCCGGTGGAGTCGCAAATGACGTTACGATCAAAGAGCATGCCGATAAAGTTGTCGCGGACGTAACTGAAGGTGAAACGGATTCCGAAACCGAAACAGATGAAGATGCAGCCGCAACTGCCGATGAGGTTGACGAAGAAGCATCTACAGGAGGTTTAGCCAAATACATGCCAAAATATGAGCACGCCGTTATAGCTGTCAGGATATGTAACTTTGTCCTTGTCATTTCGGCGACGATTTATTGTCTTATCCTGCTTATGAGCGTCAAGATATCTCTTATCGGCAGGCTTGGCGGAATAAGCCACATATCCAGAGCCTTCTTCCTGTCACTTTTTGCACTGGTTATCCTGCTGCCCTGGCAGGGACTTTTCGATGGTGTTGTCCTGGGTGTGATATATCTGCCCGCCGAACTATTCAGTAAATGGGTTCTGACCGATGAATCGACGCTCGTCTGCAAGATCATGTATTTTGCCAGATTTAGCGGAATGTGGGGCATATCGCTGCTGCTTTTACTGATGGCACAGGCAAGGTCGTCAAAGTGGTCGAAAACTACTCTTCGCAGACTAGGCATCCTCAGATAACCTGAAATCAAGATTACAAATTTACAGGATTAGTCAAATGTCAAAGCAACGGATTGCTTTTATTGGCGCCGGGATCATGGGGGCGCCTATGGCTGTTAACCTGCTTAAGGCAGGGTTTCGGCTCAATATTTTCTCCAGGACAAAATCAAAGGCCCAGGCCGTTATCGAAGCAGGGGGTGTCTGGGTTGAGTCTCCCGCTGCCGCTGCAGCGGACGCTGATGTCGTGATCACCTGTGTAACCGATACCCCGGATGTCGAAGCGGTTTTGCTTGGTGCAGGCGGAGTTATCGAGTCGGCACGGCAGGGTATGATCTGCATCGACATGTCGACGATCTCACCGCAAGTAACAAAGCAGATAAGCTCTTCGCTTGCAGCAAAAGGTACCGTTCTGATAGACGCTCCAATAAGCGGCGGTCAGGTCGGTGCGATAGAGGCGAAGCTTTCGATAATGGCAGGAGGGCCGGCTGAGGCACTTAAAAAGGTTCGCCCGATCCTCGAGGCTATGGGCAAATCTATCACACACTGCGGCCGGGTCGGTTCCGGGCAGATGACAAAACTTGTCAACCAGGTAATGGTGATCCATACGATCATGAGTATTTCCGAAGGGCTGGCTTTCGCAGAGGCAGCCGGACTGGACCTGGAAACGACGCTTGCGGCAACATCGGCAGGGGCGGCGGGAAGTCATTCACTGACAAATCTTGCTCCGAAGATAATCGCCGGAGATTTCAAGCCTGCTTTCATGGTCGATCTGCAGCTTAAGGACTTAAAGCTCGTGATGGATTGCGCCAGGCAGATCAAACAGCCGCTTCCCGGCACGGCCCTGGCCGAGCAGCTTATGAGCTCTTTGCAGGCTGTAGGTAGAGGAAAAGACGGCACACAGGCACTTGTAGAAGTGATAAGGCATTTAGGTCAGAATCGCTAGTTTTAGGTTAAAACCATTTTTAAAAACCTGGTATCTTTGGCAGTTTTGGTTTGATCTGCCGATATGCTTCCTTGAGGAGCTTTACAGATACGCCCATTGCATCGTTTAAGATACCTTTCTTTTTGCCTGTTTTTTTCTTGCGGTTTGGTTTGCTTTTCTGAATTGGTTTGCTTTCCTTTTTTTGCCGGCTGCTGTATTCCTTAATTTGCTGCCTTTTGCTGATCGTCGGTCTATATGCAATCTGCTTGTTTACCTGCATTTTTTGAGGCCGCATACTGTTTCTGCCTTGCTTTGGTACGGAATACATGCAAACGCCGGAACTGGCGCAACCGGAGACGGCTAGTACAACTATCGACAAAAAAAACAGAATACGCATTCAGACCTCACTCTTTTGTCTAATACTCCAAACTGACCGAAAGGCCAGTTTGGAGTGGTTAGTATTTATTTTTTAGTGCATGATTCAGGCATAGAGCCTAAACTAATTTCTGATTTCCTGATAAGAATCGGGGTCGTAATCCAGCACGACAACAGCTTCAAATCCTGCGGGATTGTTGGTTGTTCCCGACCTGTTAAAACTAAGGGATCCCTGTCCCTGCATGATCATAGGCTCTGAGGAATAATTTATTATCGAACCGTTTATAGTTCCGCCTGCCTGACCGGTGAAACGTGCTCCGCTGCAGGCAATAACGCCGTTGATCAGGTTTGACTGGCCTGTAAAATCGACAACCGAACCGGGAGCGATCAGAAAAGTTCCAGTTTCGTTTTTGATTGCATCATATTCAGCTCCTACGAGCGATGAAACATCACTGCATGTTACCTGGCCGCTAAAGAAAAAGCTGTTTAAAGTGGTATCGGAACCTATGGGAGCGGTGCCTGCGATGATACCCTGTACGTCAGCTTTTCCCTCAAATTTTACGTTGTTGGGGTGCTCGACGAATAGTACGCCGTTAATCTCCATGTTATCGGAGAAAGTGGGGTTTGTGTTCGCCGCGATAATTACGTTGTTTAGCTCTGTATAGCTGCTTAAATCGGTCGAAGAGTCTATCACGTCACCTGTCGCGAATTGCCTGAAATATTCGGGGTTAGGTGTAGGGAAACCAACAGGGTCTACGCCGAGGATGATATTGTCTTCTGCGCTTGAGCCTGTTTCGCCGCCGACCTCAGAATTGTCGCCTATTTGATAAGTGGCAAAGGGATCGACTATATGAACTTTACCTTCCACCATTGCCTTGTTGCCGATCTCGAATGAGTTTCCCATTGCGCTAGTGTCAATAAATATGTCAGACTCAACGGCAAGATTGAAACCGGTAATTTCCGTCTGTCCGCTCATCAGCAGGGGGCCTTTTGTGGCGACACCAAAATCAAAAACGGTATTAGCCTGCTCAATTATATTGAAATTGAAGCGTATGGTGCGGCTGAGACTGCCGCTCGTTCCTGTGATGTCGGCCTGCCAGCGGTCTGCAAGCACCGTGATGACAGCATTGAAGCTTTCCGTCGCCGAGTCAAGGGTAACGCTGGAAAGTGTAATAGTATCTGTTGTACATACCGCATTAATACCCGTTAAACCTTTTACGGCAAGCTGGACCTGCATCCCTGATGCAAGCGTAGCAGGCACAGGCATTCCTTCAAGCATGTGCCTGATGATCTGCGCACCGGATTGAGCGTTGGCCATCACACGGTTTCCGCGTTTGTGGTTATTGGCAAGCTGGGCATTTGCTGACGACATCGTAACCATTGAGACGGAAAGAGAGGCGAGTATCGCAATAAATATCATTGCGATAATAAATACAATACCACGTCGATTTTTGCTTCGTTTTTTTAGGCTCTTCATAATAAAGGCCCTCCTAACTGAACATAATTACCCGTCAGTTAAAGTATGAGAAATAAAGGCATCAGAAGCAAAAAAAAACGCAATTATTTTCGCTATTAATTATAGGCTGGTCTTATAATAACCGTCTGTTCAGTGTCAAGAGTAAGTGGTCAGACATGCTTTGTAGAAAACCTGCTCCGAGCTGTCATTGACGCGAACAGACTGTGTCACAATTACTGTCCCCTATTGTTGATTATAATACCAAAAACAGCGATTTCTTCAAAAAAAGTACCGACACCTTAAAATTACCCCCTTGAAAGCTATTGACAGGGATGGTATATTGGTGATATCGGATTTTATACATTAATATCAATTTTGTTGTAATGGAGACTGAAAATGACTGATTCAAAAATGGGTGTTACACGCAGGGACGTTGTCAAGGGTTCTGCGATGGCTATAGCCGGTGCGGCGGCGATGGGTGTCGGCGGGTGCCGGGAAAGCCTTTCAAAAGGTGGCGTCAACCCTGGTAATGCGGCTTTTTATGGCAAGGATGGGGCCTTTGACGCTAAAAGCTCGATCAAGGCTTACCATGATATGATGGAGGCTTTTGGGTATCCGATCACTGATGCTCTTCGGTCTGACCAGCTTTGGGTGTGTGACTTTCTTTCGCGTGATTTCGAAAAGCTCGGCATGGCCGGGATATTCTGGCTCAACGCAAGCGGAACCTATGGTACCGCCGGAGCAAAAGCTTATAAGGGTGAATTCAAAGACCAGAAATATGGATACCTGGGCCATGAGATATTTTTGCTGCCCGGTCAGATGCTGCCCGAACACAGGCATATCGGCGGAGCCGAAGGGTATGGCCCCAAGATGGAAGCATGGCAGGTTCGGTATGGATCGGTTGAGTTCTTTGGGCAGTACGATAGCGGCGAAGAGTCGCTAATAAGCGATATGCCTGAGTCTGAGCAGCCATGGGGTTATGGCCAGGATTGGTTTAAGTCCAGGTATGTCACCAAACGAACCGCGCAGTCGGGTAAACTTTACGAGATGGCCGATGCCGAATCATGGCATTTTCAGCGTGCCGGTGCACAAGGTGCGATAGTCAGCGAGTATGCGACATATCATAACCACGTTGAGTTCAGCAAACCGGGTATGGAATTTAAAGGCTCAGAAGCGATTTAAAATTTAAAGGTGTCTGACCCCTAAGTTTTCCCCAAAGGAAAATAATGAGACCCAACTAGATTCATCGTCCTCAATCAGCAAAAGAGAAACAAGCTGAGAATTGCCTTGACAAATGCGGGATTCCACGGTACAATGCTGGCTGTAGACAAGCCCGATTCGTTGTGAGTGACGGGCTAATTCGGCCTTGAGCCGGTCGAATCTAACATGAAACAGGAGATGTGATCTATGAAGATGAGTATTATTTGCGCCGTTATTCTCGTACTTTTTGCCGTTTCGGAGACGAATGCTGAACGCCTGAAGGACC
The DNA here is from genome assembly GCA_019456225.1 of Planctomycetota bacterium. Classification (GTDB taxonomy): domain Bacteria; phylum Planctomycetota; class Phycisphaerae; order Sedimentisphaerales; family Anaerohalosphaeraceae; genus VRUI01. Next base: position 33,920 of record VRUI01000036.1, read on the forward strand.
ACTTCGTGGGTTTGTATTCGACGTTCGGCGACAACAGCACGACGGAAGTTAGTATTGTTTCAGGTCCCGAAATCGTCGCGATGAACCGGGGCGCCGCTGTGGGCAAACAGTGGATTGCAGAGAGCGGAAAGTATCAGTTCAAGCTTACGATTGAAGATGCGACCGGTGTCACAATCGGCGACCTGGTTAGTCGTATCGAAGAACTCCCCGAACCATACATAAGAGCCTGCAAGGAAGTTTCCGACGATGGAGAAGACGGAATCGCGCTTTACGTCGACATAGGCGGTGCCACGGCTCATGGCGGCAAGAGTTACATCAACATGGTTGCCGGTGCCGGTTCGCGGGTGATCGCCCACGAGGCAGGCCACACGCTGGAACAAGTGGCCAGAGAAAGCGACCCGACTATTCTGGAACAGTGGGCGGCGGCCATTTTGTCGGACAATGTGTCGGTCTCCGGTTACGGTGACCAAAATACCTGGGAAGATCTAGCCGAATTCGCTCAACTGTACGCCGTCTGTCTGGGCGCCGGTTCGGAGTCTCTGGCCGAACTCGACTCATTATCGCCCGCGCGGTTCGATCTATGGGAGGCGATGCTCTACGACGATAATACTAATAATTGTGCTTACGGTGCATCTGTGGCTCGTACCATAGGCGATACGAACTGGGACTGTAAAGTTAACTTAGTTGACTTTGCTGCTTTAGCGTCTAACTGGCTGACTAATGTATCATTCTAGATACCAGTCCCCCTGACTCGTCCTCAAGTTTGCCGCCACTGATTATAATCAACCGCGGACAGTAACTGTTGAGGCGATTGACGACGACGTATCCGAAGACGATCCTCACGGCACGACAATCGTGCTGACGGCATCTTCTACGGACGCTGGTTATGAAGGACTGGAAACTACCGTGGATGTGTCTATCACAGAAAATGACTGCGGTGCGTGGGGTACGTACTGGGCCGATTTCAATGGCGATTGCATAGTTGATATCGCCGACCTGGCAGAGTGGGCGTCCAGCTGGCTGGCATGCACTACGCCCAATGAACCGGGTTGTGTGGACATGCGATAACGCAATTTCATGTAAAGTCTGAATCGAGGGCCCGGGAAGAGTTTGCTTCTCGGGCCCTTTATGTTCCTGTAATTAGTGCAATGTTGTTGATAAGTGGAGGTTCATAAGGCAGAGTTAAGAATACTTGCGAGGAATTTAAGGGGTCAGACCTGCTCTGTAGAAAAGCTCAAAAAAATCTTTAAAACTCCCAATAAAAGACTTGCGCTATCGGCTACTTTCCTGTATACAATCAGGGATGAGCAAGACATCTAAATCTCCAAAACAAATTATGATCATAGCATTAAAAACAGCACGTCGGGTTTTGCCCGATTACTGGCATAAATTCAGCCCGCAGAAGTTCACTCTGCCGCAATTATTTGCCTGTATCCTGCTGCGAGTCATACTAAAAACCGACTACCGCGGCGTTGCGATCTTTCTTAAAGACTGTTCCGATCTGCGCGACGCTATCGGCTTAAAATCAGTGCCGCATTTTACTACATTACACAAGGCATCGCAGCGTTTGCTGCGTCACAAAATCGCAGATAAGCTACTGATCAGCACTATCAAAAAACTCACCAAAGGCAAAGATATTGTCGAACTGGCCGCCATAGATTCCAGCGGTCTTGACTCCAACTATGTCAGCAGATATTTTGTTCGCAGAAGACGCTCAAAGAAGCTAAACCTTTGGGAGGACGTCATTTACAAGCGTTATCCGAAACTAGCAATCGTCTGCGACTGTTCAAATCACGCGATATTGTCAGCTATGACAACCCGCGGGCCAAGCGTCGATGTTAATCAGTTTCGCGAGCCCTTAAAGCCCGCAGCCGAGCGAGTCAAAATCAATCATCTTCTCGCCGATGCCGGTTACGACAGTGAACCAAATCATGAGTACGCACGAGAAGTATGTAACATCCAAACAACTATACCGCCCAAAGCGGGCAGGCCAGGTTCTAATCTGCCAAAAGGCAAATACCGCAGAGAAATGCGAACCAATTTCAAGCATAAAGTTTACGGCCAACGCTGGCAGGTCGAAACGGTATTCAGCATGATCAAACGAAACTACGGCAGTGCCCTAAGAGCAAGGAACGAAGAGTCCCAGGCGAGGGAAATGTTACTGCTTGTGCTAACGCACAATATCGCTATAATCCAACTTGTAAAAGAGCTTTTCTACAGAGCAGGTCAGACCCCTTTTCCGCTTGTGGCCCCGAAACGACGGCGATCTAAAGCTGAGGATGCTGAACGGCTACTTCTCCCGCTACCACGGGCTAACTGCTAGCCCGCCAACGAGCGGGCGGTGGGATGCGTAGTGACCTGGGGCTGAGACTGACTTGGGACCGACGGCCCGTAAGGGTCCGAGGCCACCGTAGACGAGCTAATGACTAGCGAGCCATGGAGCGTTAGCGACTGCGAGCGGTGGGGTTGCTGGGGCTGTGTGGCGAGTTGTGAGGTGCTGTTGCAGTGGCCGCAATGCCAGCAGTAAGATGTCTGATCTTTAATTTGCCCGCTATGATCCAGCTTGTGAAAGAGCTTTTCGCTTACGCGGCTCTACTTGTCTACAGAGTGGGGCTGACCCTTTTACTTTACTCCTGTAGCCTTTCTCCTGAACGAGAATTTAAGCTGTCTGAGGGTTTTGGTTTTACTTGCGCATTAGTTTTCATACCGGGACGGAGGGAGATGTTTATTGTTTTGTGAGTTTGGTCCTTTGGTAGAATGATGTTATGAACCAGTTTTGACTTTTTGTCAGGAGTTACCATCGCGATCGAAAAGAGTGTTGGGTCGAGTTTTGAGATTGCATTCGGCATGCCGTTTTGAGTTTTAGATTCCCTTGCGACGCAGAAGCGGAAATTCCCCTTGTTGTCGGTGACTGTTCGGCAGATCTTGGCATGTTTTTTTTCAATCCATAGTTTCCCGCCCATCATTTCAAGTCCCATCTCTATTTTCCATCTGTCAGCTGGGATGTTTCCTCCGCAGAGAAGGAGGCTGGCCTGAGGTATGGGCTTGCCGGATTCGTCGGTCACTTTGCCGCTGAAATACAATTTTTCTGTAGGTGTTAATTTTACATCAAGTTTTACATTGGTGGCGTGTTTAGCAGTTACCAGGTCGGAGTTGTTAAGATAGTATTGGGTTTTGCTGTCTGGGATGATCGCAGGTTTGTAGTTGTTCAGCGATGTTATCATATTCAATTGACCATTATCTGGACGTGGGGCAGTGAAATAGATTTTGATCTTCTTTTGTTGCCTTAGCGGCAGGACAATGTTGTCCAATTTATAATAGCCAGACTCATCGGTTTTGCAGTAGGGCTGTTGGTTGTTGTAAGAAACCGCGAAGACTCCCGGAATTGGTTTGCCGGACGGGTCCTTGACATAACCGGAAACACTCATTACACCTGACAGTTTTATGAGCGTTTGTTTATCACGTCTATCACGAATCTCACCTTCTGCAAGGTCTTTTAAAACTACCCGGCCCATTCCCAGGCCGTCGGCGAGAGCTGCGATCTTGGCGCCTGTGTGTTGCCTGGTTGATTCCAGGAAGCCGGTTTTCAATTTGAAGATGCCGTTTTTATCTGTCCGGCAAGTTTCGCGGCTAACCTGGCTGTATGGGGCAATTGTTGAGTTGACGCCTACCATTGCACCGGAAACGGGCTTTTTGTCTGGGTCGATGACCTTTCCGATGACAGTTGCTTTTTTCAACATTTTAACATTGTAGGTGCTTGTCTTTGAAGGTGATGCATGCATTTCGGGTGATTTTAGATAATTGGTGCGAGTTTGAGGCTGAAACCAGTCTGTATGTCTTGGCCATACTAAATAACGGCCATGCGGAAGGTCGTTGAACGAATATGTGCCATCGGGATCGGTGGTAGTTTCGACATAAAATCCGCTTGAATACCAGGGGCGGGCTTTTACAATGCATCCGGGGATCGGCTTGCCGCTGGTTTTGGAGGTTACGGTGCCTGTGATAACGCCTGGGCGATTCAATGCTAAGCTAATGTTGCTTGTGTTTTTGCGGATTATTTTATGCTCGGATACCTTGATACCTTTCCTGGCGTAAATGACTCCCTGTCCGATGTTTTTCGGTAAATCATCAAATACGAAATTCCCTTTTTCGTCCGTAAGTACTGTTTTTTTATAGCTTCTTCTGCCGATGACCGTGACCTTGGCGCTGGCTGCTGCGTTACCCGTTTGGGCGTGGGAAATTTTACCCGTCAGACGATGTGTCTTTGCTTTACTTAGAATTGTTATTTTTTCTTTGGCTGCTCCTGATAATGCTCTGTCTGTTTTGTAGCGGAAACCGCCTTTGTTGAATTCAAGTAAATAGTCTTCTCCGGCGATCGCATTGGAGATGACATACCGTCCGTCTTTGCCGGAGCGTGTCTCAACCATGAAAGTTTTACGCTGAATTGAGCATCTCATTGGAGTTGCTTCAACTCGAACATCTGTGAGAGGTTGGCCATTGACGTCAACGACACGACCTGTAACGGAAACAGAAGTGCTTGATGGGGTTGTTTTTTTCCATTTTCCTGCTTTTTGCATTGCCTTTTTGAAATTCAATGCGGAATGTATCGGGCTGGCATAACCGTTGTGGACATCGTTGATTGTGATTTTGTGAGTTCCACAGTCATGACTTATCTTATCAACTCTTTTACGTTTGGTAACAAAATCTTTGACTATTTCCTTTGCTGAAGGAGGTAAGCTCTTGTCATTAATATAATTATTCAATGCCTTTTCAAGATACATGCTAAAATAACCATTATGACCGTAGTCTAAAGATAACCATCTACCAAATTCAGGTTTGATCTTATCGACGTGATTGTTTATCTCGGCCTGGTGAAGTTCAAAGCACCTTAGCACTAATGGCAGGTTATCGGTATGGTCTATGCTTACAAGCACTGCTAAGAGCTTGTCATATCCTGAACGCCAACCCTTAGAAAACGATTTACTGCCAAGTTCTATTTTCTCATCCCTGTTGACTGTGTAGTTGCGAATTGTTGGCATTATGGTATCGATTACATGTTTTCGTGCCTCTTTGGATTTCCTCGCATAGGTAATAAGTTTTCGCACGCGCAAATCTGCAAATGTTACTTCCAGGTCATCAACCCGTGAATCCGAGCTCATACCCAGGGGTATATCTATGTACGATGCTAATTTATCAACTGAGTCTTTGATGCCTTCTGAAAGGATAATCTTCTTGCGACCACTTTCATTACGCTGATCGGAAGGAAGATACGTCAAAACGATCTTCTCTCGCGGCGATTCCATTTTTATGCCCAACAATTCTTTCTTCGTCTGATCAAGGTCCTTTTCTTCTGAACGAGAATTTAAGGTGTCTGCTGAGCTCTGTATTTCGGAATGCATGATTTTACAATTTTCAAGCGCCTGCGTTAAAGTTTTCAGGGCACTTTTGCTGACAGATGTATTCTTAAGGTTAAGATATTTTAATTTTGAAAGCCCTGCCAGGTGTTCTAAACCTTCGCCGTTAATATCATTATTACTTAGACTCAGAAATATAAGAGAATTCAGTTTTTTGAGATGAATAAGTCCCTGATCCGTTATTTTCGTATTCGTAAGTATAAGGTGTTCAAGCTTTTTCAGACCACCCAACTGAATCAGTCCTTTATCAGTGATCGAATTGTTCTTTAAAGACAGCGTTTCCAACTCAGACAATTTGGCCAGGTGGACCAGGCCGGCATCGGTGACCTTGGTTTGTGCGATGTTAAGTTCTTTAAGTGATTTCAGCCCGGCAATGTGAGCCAACCCTTCATCGCCTATATTTGTCATCCCAAGGCCTATTTGCCTAAGTCCTGTGAGGCGGCTGATGTGTTGCAGATCAGCATCCTGAACTTTTGTGCGATAAAGATATAAATGCTGCAAATCAGTCGGCTTCAAATTTGCCAGAGGCGATAGATCTACGGGCTTGTCTCTTGCAAATTCCAAACCTAACAGATGACCTGCCGGGATATGGACCTTGCCGCATGCCTCAGCAAGCTTCTTATCCGGCTCGCGAGCAACAGGATTCCACTTACGTGTTTTCAACATACCAACAGAACGATCTGCGGGAAAATTGACTGTACGTTCCTCAACCCATGGCAGAGAGGGAGTTTCACCGGCGTTTACTTCCGGCTCAAACAGCACATCGGGTTTTTCCTCTGAACGTTCTGTTAAAGCGAAGCCTGTTGGTATTAGCAGTGCTATTACTAACAGAGCCGCGATAAACGATGGCTTCCAGTCGGCTTTTACAGCGATTGAGTCCTTTTGGACCAATCGGCAGATTCGCTGAAAGAGGCTGCCTCCGCTTGCTGCTACTGCCAGTTCCGGCTTGCTGGCTCTAATACCATCAAATAAAGCCAGGGTTTTTGCATACTCGACGCGATCGCCGCTTACCTTTACTGCTATGTCGTCGCAGCAGTTTTCTCTTTCGGCCCTGATCTTCTTTGAAATCCACCAAACAGCCGGATGGTAGAACCCTAATATCTCCACGCCGGTTTGAAGCATGTTGACAAGGTAATCGCATCTCTTTATATGAGCCAGTTCGTGGGCAAGTATCGCCTCAATCTGCTCGGCGCTAAATCCCGTCAAAATACTCGCAGGAAGAAGTATTACCGGTTTTAACCAGCCGATTACCGCTGGTGATTCGACAAGTGCCGACTCTACAATCTCTACTGCCCTGTTAACACCTAAAAGTGCTGACAGTTCTTTGAGTTTATGTCGCAAACGCTCGTCTACAGGCTTGACCATTTTTCGCCTAAGTTTCTGCAATTGCGTCCACCCACCTAAATACCATACGGAAAGGCCAAACACGCCCAAAAGCCATGCCATCACTAAGTAAGGTAGATTCGGCTCAAGGATTTCGGTGATCCTTTGCCTTAAAGGAATCGCAGGAGCAGCAGCGATGCTTTCGGTAGGGAATTCTACATCTATTGCGGGCATTTCTATGCTGGCAGAGGGTTCAATTTCAACCGGTGCTGAAATATCAGCAACAGGCTCAGGATCAAGAGCAGTGGCAACTGCCGCTTCTACAGGCAAATAAGTCTCGTCAACCGGGATCAGATTCATCGTTACCACCGGCCCCGCGACCACCGCAACTAAACCCAGGCAAGCAACTATATAAAGCAGGTTGGGCGAAGACTTGCGAAGCATTTTTAACAGAATCGCCAAAACCAAAGCCACCGTTGCAGCTTGCCAGACAAAATGAACCAGCATCCAGCCAAGCCTTTGAACTATTGCCTGTGTGAGAATGTTATCAAAAAATTCCATGGCTATTTCCTTTCGTCCTCATTAAACATTTTTTTAACTATTGCCTTTTCTTTTGTTGAGAGCTTACTAGTCGAAAGCAATTGCATCAGAAGTTTTTCCGTCGAACCCGAGAATGCTTTATCAAGAAAGTTTGCCAGCAGCTGCTTTTGCGTCTTTTCCTCCGGCAGTGAGGCTGTGTAGATGTGCCTGAACTCTGAGGCGTCTCTGGCAAGCAGACCTTTTACGAGCATTTTCTGCATGACCTTAAGTGTCGTGGTGTATCCTACAGACTTGGTTATATTTATTGCCTGATGCACCTGCTTGACTGTGCTTGGACCGTTGTCCCAGAGAAACCTGAGAACTTCAAGTTCGCCGTCTGTCGGCTGTGGAAATCCCTGCTTTACCATTATTAATCTCCTATTAAAATCAATTCGGTTTATCACTAAGATATATAATACACGACAGAAGTCGTAGAGTCAAGAAGAAATACGGCAAAAGTCGTAGAATTTTTAAAAAATCTTCTCATCCTGTTATTCCTTGACATTTATTGACGGCGGATGACGCTTGCTGTCTGTTGATAAATATCTGTAAAATGTGGATTTAGTTGACTTTTTTTGCTTTTTCGGTGGATTTGTGCTTGACAAATACAGAATTTCATGAAATAATGTGTTAGATGGCAAACAAACAGTTGGAAAAGTTTTAAGATTTAAGTTTTTAAGGATTTAAGTGCAGGGCCAAAAAAATATTAGGCATGAAGCGGAGTAGCTACCGCTTAGGTGCTGTAATCATCGTCGTCTATTACATGGGCAATTTAAGGGGTCAGACCTGCTCTGTAGAAAACCTACTCCGAGCTGTCATTCCCGCGAAGGCGGGAATCCATTTTTGGCGATTATTTGGTGATTTTGAATGAATTTAGGTAAACGTATGACTGGCGGTGGCCGGGGAAATGTTCGTGCAAAGCTGTATATGCCAACTTTGGTGGCAATACAATATAACCCGGCAATCAGAGAGTTTTACCGGCGACTACTCAAAGCCGGCAAAACTAAAATGATCGCTGTAACAGCGTGCATGCGGAAAATGTTGACGATTTTAAACGTCATGGTAGCTAGAAAAGAATATTGGAATTCTGAATTATATGCTTGATTTTAATAACAGTCGCTTTAATTACCCTGCTGAGCTGAAATATATAAGGTTATATGGGAAATCTCAGTTAGTTTGATGAGTTTGTGTTTTTTTAGGGTTCTGGGTGTGCTGGGGAGCCACCTTTGTTTTGGCTTTGTTTCCAGCTGACCCCATAATTGAGAATTCCATCTGGTTGGGTATCCATGGCCCAGGCATTTGGTACCATCGAGTAGCCCTGTCCGTCGGCTCCCTGGGGCCAGTCGGATGTGTCATTGTATTCAAACTCGACAATAATGCCTTGCATGGTATCTTCTATCCTGATGTTTTCGCCTCCGTTGGAGAGGCTTGTGTCTTCGAATTGGCCGGCGATCCTGTTATTTAGAGTTGTTCCGTATTGGTTTTGGAAGTCTGTCTGGCTTTTTATGATCAGCACAAATTCGCCTGGCAAAAGAGAGGTCACATTGCTTTGGGCAAAGGTGAATTGCACTCCGTCTGTTATAGATAGATCGCTGAGGTCGAGAGTTGTATCATGGCTGGTGTTTTGCAGTTCGATAAAATCGGCATCGCCATTGTTGTACATCAGTTCTGTTACTCGCAGGTGGTTTATGAGGTCAGTTTTGATGGGCTCTGTGGCAACAAATTCTATGGGCTGTGACCAGTGACTCCATCTGCCGCTGGTGTCTTTCATTCTACAGCGAACGCGATAGGTGTTTCCGGGTTCACTGTATTCAGCGGGGAAATGGATGTCACTTGCAAACTCTGTTAGAACGTCGCTTTCCCAGAGGGTTTCTATTTCATATTTGCCCGGCGCTGTTGCTGGGATAAAGTTGTTGGGGTCAACTTCTGCAATTCGCCATTTCATTGCGGCGAATGTCTGGTCGCCATCGGGGTCGACAAAGTTGCTGGTTTGGAATTTCAGGTCATTGGCAGGATAGCCCGATGTTCCGGTGAAAAATATAACAGGCTTTTGCGGGATCTGCGGGTCGTTATAAAAGCTGTTGAGATCCCTGTTGCCTACGACGTAATCTTTCATTATCTGAACCATGCCTTCAAAAGTTTTATTTGACGCGATGCTATAAAAAAGTCCCTGCCCTGCTTGGTGTTGATGGCTAAGGTATGTTGGGTAGGCGTTAGTGTCCATGACCCAATGGTAATCCCACATCGCACGGTCGACGTCGACAAAACTGTCGTTGTTGACATCGGGTGTGTTTATCAGGGCGGCGTATTCATCGATCAGTTTATAAAGCTGGTCGTCATTGTAGAGCAGGTCATAGAAGTGTCGTAAAAAATTCTGGTATTGGAGAGATATCTCGGGATGGCTGAAAATATTTCCCTCCGACTTAAACGGATCTTCGCCATTGCCCCACATGCTGTTGCTCCAGGTCAGATCAATATCCCATGGCAGTGTTTTCCAGAGGCCGTTGGTTGGGTCGTGATAAAAGAAGTAGTTCTTTCCGGCGTAGATGTCTCCGTGACGGATGCCCTCGACAACGGCGCGGTATGCGTAGTAAGATCGCAAGTCCACGTTTGTTTGCCACTGGGCCAGCGTCGGGTCAGGGTTGTCATAGTATAGCGATTTAAATGCCTGGAAATCCGACCGATCGATGACGCCGGTCCGGCTCAGGTTATTGGTTGTTCCGCTGACAGAATGGTTCTCGATCTTATACAAATTACCATCGGGCAGATCATGTTCGTCGAGGAAGCGACCATCCATTTGTTCTATCACGAGATAAAGTCCCCATAAGTCACCGTCATACTGTGTTCCCGAAGAAGTTTGCGGGGTATGAGAACCATTTAGATTTCCGTCTTCACTGTTTTCGTCGATGACCCTGAATTGAACCCAATGAGTTTTGGGAGCTTCGATGCCCATCAGGTTAAACATTTTAAAGCCCACCGCTTCGAACATGCCCTGTTCGCCCCGGTGTCCGAACCAGTTTTGCTGGATGCAGGCCGAAAAATTCAGCTTGTCCCATTTGGTTTTGTATTTTTTGCCGTAATTGTCGCGGGCCTGGAACGAGTGCCCCCGGTTAAAGTCAAACTTCCACATGTTCTTGCCCATGGCATATCGCCAAACACCGCCTCGCATTCGGTAACGAATATTGTCATAGACTTTGCCATCAAAGACGAGTGTGCCTTGCCAAAGATAATCGCTGCCTGTGTACTTGTCCTTCCAGGTTGCCTGTTCGACGTCGCTTTTTTTGCTTATTAAATGATATACCGGTAGTGAACGCATAAGCTCGGCTGAATATGTTTTCTGGTTAACTCCGGGGTCGGCCGATCCTGTCCATGCAGGTACTGCGTTGTAAATGAAATATGCGAAATTGCCCTGCGGGTCATCGGCATACGGTACGGTCAGGGTTGTTTGGGTGTAGTCTGTCGCGGTTATCCGGTAGCGGATAAGGTTGCGGTGAGTTTGGGTAGAAAGAGGCATTTGGACGCTGTATACGGAATCAAACGCGGTATTGTCGCCGCCGAGGCCATCATCTCGCATGGCGATGTCTGTCCATGAGGTGTTGTATGCCGGGTCGTTTTTGGCGATATAGCTGCCCGGTGTTAGAACCTGGTATGATAGGACGACGGAATTAACGCCGTTTAGATCGGTTGCCTTTGCTGAGATGGTGACAATGTCGCTTTCGGTTGGCTGAGCGGGGGTGTGGCTGACCTGGCGGATATGGGGGGGAGTGTTGTCAGCGTAGACAGATGAGTTGGCGGCAGCTGGGGTGGGGTATGAACTTCTCCAACTGCCTGCAAGATCGTTGTCGGCAAGTGCGTTTATGAGTTGGATCGAATGGCCTGTACCTTCGCCGTTAATTGCGTCTCCAACCGTCGGCCATGGAAAGCCAAGCTGGTAATCAACCTCGTCGACCTTTTCGCCTGTTTTGGTCCTGAGCTCGATCGTTTCGCCGAAGTTGTTCAGTTTGCCCTGGAAATGTCCGGCTATATATGAAGCTGCTATGCTATATTTCTCAGCGACACTTGTGATGGGTGCAACTGTTCGCTGGGTATGATCTTCAGTTACAATGACATAGCTGCCTGCTTTTATCGTAGTCCCTTCGGGGAAGGTGTAAGTGATGCCGTCACTGAAATACCATTGGGAGAGGTCTATGTCTTTGCTGCCGTGATTGTAAAGCTCGACAAATTCAACAAGTTCATAAGAAAGGTCCGGGTTGTAATGTATCTCGTTTATGGCGACCGGGAAATCTCCACGCTGCTGCCATGTTCTGGCGACAGCAGCAAAATCATCAAGGTCGGTTTGGTCAAGCCACTGCTGAGCAATAATGGCAAGGTCATCGATGTCTACAAAGCAATCACCGGTCAAGTCGCCATCGGGACAGGCGAAACAACAAGTGATCAATGCGGACAAAATAATAATGCCGAAACTCAAAAAACTTTTCATCGTTAGTAGGCCCTAAACAATAGCAAGAGAATTAAGGGATCAGACCCCTTTTTGGCAAGATAGGTAAAATGGCATCCTGCGATCCCGTCCATTTAATTAAAAGCCCTATTTCCCAACTCATTTGACAAACTCCAAAATTTGAACGAAGCGAAATCCCGAAGGGAGTCTATCCGCCGAAGGAAAACCCAAGGCAAACTAATAACTGTATCATCATAATACCAGAATACTACAAAATGTAAAGACAAAAACCACAAAACCCCAAAAAATCCCCCCCCCAAAAAAAAGCCTCGGCCTCCGGCCGATTCCTCAATTCGTAATTCGTAATTAGTAATTGCTGTCAACCCCCACTTGCCACCTTCCA
>VRUI01000037.1 GCA_019456225.1 Planctomycetota bacterium
AAACTTATCTCATGAAAGACAGCATAATGTCCACTAAATTTTATTTAATTTTAACCAACTTTATTGGATGAGAACCACTTTTTATCTTGAAGTGTTGGTGGACCTTCTCCGTATAATATTGTAAAACAGGACTACAAAACTACGCAGTTTTTTTCAGTCTGTAGCCGGTAATTCGTGTTTGGCGAAAGAAGTGCTGTTCAATATTACATGGAACTGTTTTGGCATTACGTTCTGGCTTGTTTGGCTTATTGTTGAAATACACATCATCAGGTCGAAGCCCATCTAAGGTCATGTGCGGCCGCCAGTTGTTGTACCATATTTCAAATTCCTTACACAGGTCAGTTAGATGATCGATGCCTTTAATGAAAGCAACTCGTTTGAGCCACTCATATTTAAGGGTTTTATTTACCCGTTCTGTTACAGCGATCGAACCATGTTTTCCTATAGCCCCAAGTCGTGGTTTGATTTTATATTTGTCAAGCAACTCTGCAAACACCTCGCCGGTAAAAACGTGAGCCTGATCTGAAATGATATGCTTAGGTGGCCCATACTTTTCAATGGCACTTTCCAGGGCATTGTTGATCCATCCGGCATTGGGGCCTTCCAGCGGAGTCGTAGCCATGACTTTACGTGAGAAGTGATCGATGATAACACATATATGGATAGGCCAAAGCCCCCAGCAATTAACCATTGTGGTGTCAATAGACCAAACGTGGTTGGGATACCAGGCAGGGATGGAACGAGGGACCTGACCTTCTGTTTTCTTCTGCTTAGGTGTCGATTTAGGACTCTTTCGAGGTTTGGGTTCCTTAAGAATATTCCGTACTGTAGAAGCGGCCAGAAAGATATTTAACAACGCCAGTTGGTTGGCAACCCGAACCCGTCCCCAGCTGACATTAGCTCTTGTTATTTCCCAGACAAGAGAGGCTATTTCCGTCGGTGTTTTGTTTACAGGAATCCTTGAGTTGTTTTGATCTTGTATCTTATGCAGCCATCGGTAAAGAGTTGATATGGCAATACCCAGATGCTCTGTTATCCTACATTTCGGTATCTGAAAAGTTTCCATGTGACAGATAATGAAAAGTCTTTCTCGAATGGTGTATCGAGGATTTTTTTGTTTCTTTCTGGTTCCTTTTTGAAGGATAGTTATCTGCATTTGCTGTTGATAGTTCTTGTCGCGAAGAAAGATGATTTCTTTGTCTTTCTCGTCAATATCCATTTTGGAAAGTCGCTTCAAGCTTCTTTTGCGAGCTCTTCCAGAGAATCGGCAAGCAATAATAGCTGCTTTGACGATAAGAGCAACAGCAGCATTAATGGTGTCGATATTATTTGTCATGATCAGTGCCTGGAGCTAAATAGAATGTTGGAACTTGCCAATTATCCATGGTATTATAGCATTCTAAATCGGAAAATGCCAAATGTAGCTCTAAATTGTAAATCCTTATTTTTCAGTGAGATACGAGTGTTTTTGGGGTGTCCCATTGATGCTTGACAACTACAACCATTGTCGGCGAAAGGTCAACCGGAAATGAGAAGTTCTGTTTTTTTAGTGAAATTTGCGGGGGGAGATAAGCGTCTGTATAATTGGACGAAATGCTTTAGTAAAGAGAAATAATCTACTTAATTGCAGAGGCGTTTTAGCCGATACTATGAAATAGGAAAGTCCGATTACTGCACTGATAGTCCGTTTTTTTTGTTGAAATCTGGAACAATAAGGATTGCATTTTCGTGAATTTCGGTTAGTATGGCCTTTAAGGGAAATAAACCGCATTTTATCGGCCTTGCACGGATAACTTGAACATGAATCTCGACAGGATTAGTCTAATAATTTTTCTTACGGTAATAATTGCCGCCGGGACTGTTTGCGCTGCCGATGCTTCTGTTACCGCTGCTGATGCGGCTGCCAAGACCAAGGCCGATGCCGAAGCTGCCGACAAACTTCGATTTGTAAAAACGACGCTGCTGAATGGGCCGACCGTTCAGGATCGTCTTGATGCGGCAGTGGCACTGCTTTACGGCAAAGATAAGGCGGCAAGGCAGATCCTTTTGGAGACGCTTGCGATCAAGGACAATTCTCCGGCTCGTCAGGCGATCTGCAATACAATAATCAACAGCCGTCAGGCGATACCTGACAAGGCCGACTTCCGCAAGCCGCTGCTGGTGATCCTTGCCGAGTCTAACGGTCTGGATGCAAAGCTGGCTGCACAGGCAACGCTTATCTTTGAGTTTAGCGAGATCGAAGATGATCTTACGAAAATGGCAGCGGCGTCTGAAAATGTTCGTGATGTTCGTCTCAATGCATTGTACGCTTTGCAGCAGCGACCGGTAGAAAAACAGGCAATCGCTACTATCGCTTCGCTTATCTCGGACCCGGACAAGCAGGTTGCCCAGGCAGCCCGTCAGGCACTGCCTTACTGGATCCCCGCCGGGATGAGCAGACCGGAAATTCTTCGGTACCTGAAACGATTGAGCCGCAGCGAGATTAGCCGCAAATGGATCGACTTTCAGGAAAAAGAAGTTCGGCGACTTGAGAATGAACGGAAAAAATGGGAGGAGTTGTATATATCAAGCCTGAGCCGGGAATATGACAACGCCGACGATACCGCCAAGGGCAAGATCCTCCTTGGACGTCTTGGAAGCGATCTTTCGCCGGTAAGGATCTGGGCGCTAGAGAAGGTTGGTACTTTGTCGCCTTCTGTAGCTAAGGTTCTTCCTCCGCAGTTCAATACTCAGCTTTTGGGTTTGATTTCTGATTCTGATAGGGACGTACGGCTGATCACTGCCCGGATGTTTTCACAAATGGGTGACCGTAATCCCGCAGAAAAGCTTCTGGCGCAGTTTAAAGTGGAAGATTATGACGATATTAAACTGGAGCTTTTTAAGACTCTTGGCGAGGCGTGCTATTACGCGTTTCTGGGCGATGTGATCAAGCTGTCCGAGGATATACGGTCGGCTACGCTTATTATCGCAGAGCAATATCTGGGTGAAAACGATCCCGATAAGGCCGCCGTCGCCGCCGAGGTTATCCGCAAGATGCTCGAGCCTAACGGCCTTGAACCGATACTGGTGACAAAATATCTCAAGCTTGTTTCGGCCCGGTTTGCCAGGGCTCAGAGTGAAGCCCCTGAACTGGCTGGAGAGATTCTTAGCGTTATGGCGAGCCTTTGCGGACAGACGGCGCACAGGGATATAACCTCCAGGCTCTATGGGACATATTTCCTGAACGGGCTTAAAAACAAGGACAATGAGGCAGTACGACGAACGTCGGTTACCGGGTTGATCAATATTGATAAAACTACGGCTTTCGAGAAATTCAAGGCTAACTCGATGATCGACGATCCCAGCGAGAATATACGTACAGCTATGATGAAACTTGCCGGAGAGACCGGAAAATCAGAGGATATTACCTGGCTTATCGGCAGGCTGAAGGCAAATGGGGAGTCTGCAATCGCGTGGGAGGCCATCAAAGATATTTTGCAGCGTCAAAAATCCGCTGAGATATTCAAATGGACCACTAAGCTTGCCGCTAGCGGGCTGTCGCAGGAGCGAAAAATGGTTCTGCTTATTATGGCTGACAAGAAAGCCGAGCTGGAGAAAAATACCAAGGTTATCAATGCAGTCAGGACGAAGCTTCGACCTATGCAACTGGACGTTCATCTAAAGGCGGCTGCGTTTGACAAGGCCAGTCAGATCATTGCCGACCGGCTTAAAGAGGGGGATATGTCCGGCGAGAATCCGCTTGCCAAGGTGATCGAGACGTTTATGTCGAGTGCTACGCTGGAGCTAAAGACTGCTTTTGTTAAAACACTGACAGCTGTTAGCTCAAAAGAGGTCTATATGACTGGACGCCCATCGTGGCAGCAGCTTATGGCGAAGTGGAAACAAATGCTGAAACCAACACCTACGTCTGTGACAGTGCCGAAGCCCAGGTAAAACCCGCTAAATTCTCATAGCTTAATCCGCGAAAAATGATACCATTATGACACCCTTTTGACACTGATTTTCTGCTGCGTTTTTGAATGTCTGTAATGTCTCCTAAAATCACTCTTTTAGCGTGTTAGCGAGCGTTTTCCCGCTAAATACAATAACATAGAGCCAAGTATCTACTTCATCGGTTTTTTTGGCTGTTTTTTTGTGGGCTAGGATTTGGCTAGCATTGGCTATTCATTTTTTTGCAGTAATTTCATTTTTTTTGATACTAATATGCCTTTTTAACGTCTTAAAAATAGTTGATGGTCTTGCCGTATTTTGAATTATTAAGGGAATAACTGTACAGGAGATATTACATGAAGATCAGGACGGTATTATTTATTTTGATAATTACAGGTGTTTTGTGCGGGATGAGTTTTGCCGGTATTCGGGGGCCGTGTAAGTATTCTGGTGTGGTTGTTTTTGACCGTTGGGGCGGTTGCACTTTGTACAGCGGTATCTATGTTATGTATGTGTCCGAGAGCGCATATTTGAACTTAAGGCCGGCGAAAAGAAACGCATCAAGATCACGTTCGGTCTGGGTGAAGGCGAGTATGAATTTCTTTGCGGTTATGGCGGGGCGGTTCATGGAGGAAAAGTCTTAGCCAGTAAGCTTGTGGGGTTTGATGTTGACGCAAAGGGGCTGGCAAAGAATGTTCGTTTGATAAACCCTGAGTTGCTGGTGAAAATGCGATTTCATGGGGCCGCTCCTTTGGGAAGGATAGTTAAGTTGTATGACGAATCGGCTTTGCCGCGGTTTTATGAAATTCTTAAGGATGAGAGTCGTTCAGGACGTGAATTAGATATGGGGGTTATTTATATTGGCCTTATCAGCAAAAGGGGGAATAAGGAGTCGGTTAAAGAACTGCTGGACTATTACAAAAGGAGTGTGGATTGGGATAAATGCCGTGATGACGAGCATGACTTAGACAGTCATGTCTTTTCGAAATTTGATGCCCTGGGCTGGCTGGGGTTTATTGGCGGCGAAGATGTAGAAGAAGTGCTCAAAGATGCTATGACAGTTGACGGGGCAAAGGAATTGGCTAAAGAGTGGCTTGTTGATATTCCACAGACGACTTTTTCGGTGTTGGATAATTTGCGCGGTCATGCGGCATGCGGACTTGCATTTAGTGACAATAAAGAAATGCTTAAGCTTATTAAAGATGAATACGCAAAAGAACGGAAAGTCTGTCTTGATGCAGGCATAACATCAGATGGATACATTAATCAATTAACCGAAGCTATGACGAGGATAGATATTGTCAAGGATATTGGCCTTGAGGGGCACCGGAAACTTCATGACGGCAAGGGTTCGTATTCGAATCTTTACCAGCAATATATTCGTAAGTATTTGCTGTTTAAGGCCGGACCGCCGGTTAAAAAGCAGTTCTGAAAATATTCTGGTGTTTTTTTGGGCACCCATAAGTGGTGCCCCTACGGTTTTATCCTGCGTTTCGGATTATTTGTTTATTTTGAAATTTGATGGTTTTTGTTTTTTGTTGATAACCTGGACATGCAGTGGGGTTCCCAGTTCTTTGCTTGCGGCGATCTTCCATACTATTTTTTTGCCGGGTGTTACTTCGAAGATTGGAAATAGGCCGTTGTAGGCGGTGCATATTGTGTTGCCGTTTTTTAGCCTTTGCATTCCTGACGCGTATTTTAGTTTCAGCTCGGGGAGATCTTCGGGGGTTAGCGACCATACGACTTTGCCTTTGGGATCCAGTTCGACAAAGCAGCTTCCGTATGAGGTGCTGACGAGGATGTTTCCGTTGTCGAGGAAGGCGACTGCGTGGGAGAAGCGGTGCTTGATTTTCTTTGGGAGTTTCCGCAAATCAACGGTGCTCTTTGTAGTGCCGTCTGGGTTGAGGACGATCAGCCGCATTTCGCCGGAAGAGATGATCGCGTATTCGCCTTTTTTGTTCTTGCGGGCGCCTCGCATTTGCAGGTGTTTGTTGGCAAGCTTGATTTCGGTTACGGGTATCTCTCTGGTTACAATGCCGGTCTTGCCCAGTTCGATCAGTCTTGGCGGGGCGCTTTCTGCGACGAGTATGCCGCTTTTGGGCAGCGGCTGACAGGAGTGGAGTTCTCTTTTTTTGCCCTCGGTGACGGTGTACCGCATCAGGACCTTGCCGTCTTTGTCGAACCTGGTCAGGCCGATTTGTTCGGTTGCGATGACATCACCGTTTTCGAGCATCCAGGCGTCCTGGCAGGATTTGCGTGTTTTGAAGGTTTTTGTTACCTTGCCGTTTTCTACGATCACAGCGCCTCGCTTTCCGGCGGCGATTAGCATTTTTGGCGGGATGGGTTTGCCGTCTATTTCCATTATGTTGTCCATCGATGCCCCGTAGCCTGCGTTGAATTCGTAAACGCCGTCGGATTTCAGTTTAATGAAACCCCTGGTAACGGCGGTTCCACCTTTGGGGTATGGGGTGGGTGTTGTTCCGCCGAATGAGGTGAGTTTTTTTGTTTCTGCCGGGGTCATTTTGTCGTAGTCGGCAGTGGGGGAGTATGCGCCTGGATAGATTGAAACTACGGGGTCTATAAATTGTTTTCCCCAGCGCGAGCTTCCGCCGCTTACCTGGCCTATGCCGACCATGTTGGATTGACCGGCGAGGATGTATACCTTGACGGGTTTGTTTTTGGCAGGGGGTGTGTTGTCTGGGTCCGGCAGTTGTGCGGGGATTTTCTTTGCCGCTGCCGATTGAACGATAAGCATTAAAGCCAGAACGGTCAGGCTTACTAGTGTTTTAATTCGAGTTTTTGTAGTCATGATCTTTTCCTATGTATTGATTTTCAATTATTTTTTTTCTTTTAGCAGTTTTCCGATTTCTGCCAATGTCTTAATACTTGGTTCTCCAAAATTACCATTTTTGTCAGGAGCAACATTAAGCAGGAAATTTGAATTTCTACTGTGCGCTTTAGCCATGTTACCCATCACGCCCTTTGCATTTCCAGCGTGAGACCCTTTCTTCCAGAACCATCCTGGCCCCAGTTTCCAGCAAGTTTCGCCCGGTGCCTCGTTGGTTTCCGGAAAGTGTCTCAATTCCTTTATACCAATATCCAAAAAAGGCTTTCCTTTTTTGCCCCAGCTCCACCAGTTCGAGCTGGTAAGAACTTGACGGGTAGTATTAAAGAAGGCCTTTGCTTCATCGGCGGGCATTACCTTGTCGTCGAGAGCGTCGTTCCAGATGTAGAAGACGTCCGGGTACTTTTCGATAAGTTCGGCGATTTGTTTCTTCTGAAATTCGTTCTGCTCTTTCAGGGTATGCGTAGCAGGGTCGCATTCAGGCGGAAGGACCTTATGTTTATTGGGATCACCAAAGCCCGGGTGACGCCAGCAATAGTAAAGGCCGACTTTTAAACCGCGGCTTTTGAATGATTTGATGAACTGCGCGACGATGTCCTTCTTATACGGACAGTCAGGGTGCATGACGTCATACGTGGTATATTTGCTGTCCCACAAGCAAAAGCCAGAAACATGTTTCGCTGTCAGAACTGCATACTTCATACCTGCGGATACCGCAGCGTCTGCCCATGCGTCGGTGTCGATCGTTCCGCCCGGATTAAAGGTAGAAGGATCATGATACCCCTTGACCCATTCGTCACCGGTATATGTTGCCATATTATAATGCATGAACAAACCGAATTCCAGTTTGCGGAAGTCTTGCTGTAACTCCTTGACCGTTTTCTTCTTGACGGGCGTCTCCTTGTCCTGTGTTACAGCCGTCCCGCCGCTGGCCGGGGCAGAGAGGATGCTGTCGGCGACTTTCCCTGAAAGATTGCCGGTGTCATGTACGTTGTTGGTCTTTGGGCGACCCAGCCGGATTACCTCGGCGTGGAGGTCGTCGATGGCAATGCCGTTTTCCGCCATGATCTTCGCCGCCAGTATACAGCAGATGACTAATAGAATCTTTCTGTTCATTGTTCAGCTACCTTAAATTAAGTTTTGTTTTTAAATTATTACTTCGATTTCGTTTGCAGTTTGACTTCCGCGGCCAAGGGCGTCACAAACTTATATGTAGGTTTCGGTATTTTCAGTGCCTGGATAAAGTTGTGGATTACAACAAATATTAACGTCCTATAAATTAGAATTATTGCATAGATTTGATGGAAAAAGTGTTTTATCAGGCTTATTTTTTAAAGGTTTTGGCTTTCAGGGGTGTAAATATACGGTTTTGGGGATGGGTTTATGCGTTTTTTTTGGATTTTTCGTTTTTTTTCGTTTTTTTGCAACATTTTTATCACAAATCCGTCTATAATAATGACGGAAGTAGTTTAGCTCTAGTTGCTCAATAGTAAATCTTAAAATGGGCCTATATTATGGTCAGGACAAGGAGGTTGCAAAATGATACGGTTTAGCTGTTCAAAATGCAATCACGAGTATCGCGTACCAGACGAATATGCAGGTAAAAGGGCACGTTGCAAGAAATGTAAGAATGTCAACGTTATTCCGGAACTACAGGCTGCTTTTGATTTTTCTGATGATTTCGATAGTGGAGCGGAATTCCATGATGTATTTCAGGAATTGCTCAAGTGGGAAAAACAAGCTCCGACTGCTGAAGTAGAGGAATAATTTTATTTATGATTGATTATTGAAGGATTAGGCCGGTTTTGTGCGCCGATACCTTTGTTTTTTGTGCACCAGCAGCAAATCAACTCTAATTCCAATTCATATCCCGGTTTTTCTTGTAAAATTGCTTATCTTGTGTATACTTTATATTGTTGGATTTTGTTTATTCTGGAGCCTTTGCTCCAGTTTGAATGAATTTATGGTTTGTAATGCAGGCCTGCCTCTTAGCGTCTGACATTATTGGGTATATTTGGATTGGGATTATGAGACAAAAAAAAGGTTTTACACTGATCGAACTTCTGGTTGTTATTGCTATTATAGCTTTGTTGCTGGCGATTATTATGCCATCGCTTAAAGTGGCCAAGAAGATGGCACAGGGTGTTATTTGTATGACGAATGTCAGGGGGCTTTCGTTGAGTTGGACCCTTTATACCAATGACTTTGACGGAAGGATGCCTCATTGCAGTCCTGGAACAGCGTCGAATCGATGGGTTCAGCCGCCTCAGAATGCAGCCGGTAATACGGTGTCGGCGGTAAATGCTGCTCTTGAGGACCGTGTTCGCGGTATTGAGGCCGGTGCATTGTTTCCATATGTCGAGGATCATAAGCTATACCACTGCCAGGGCGATAAGAGGTTTTCGGGGGTACATCATAATTATCTCAGCTATGCCATGCCTGGTGCACTGGGCAATTATATCAAAAAAGTTACGGAGATTTCTCATCCCCAGGAAAAATATATTATCCTTGAAGAATCTGACACGCGTGCTTATATGAATGGCGGCTGGAGTATAGGAGTTTAGGAGTTGAGGAGCACAACAGAGATGGCTGGTGGGACGGTCTTGCTGTGTGGCACAATAAATCCAGCACATTCGGTTTTGGCGATGGACATGCTGAAAAACATAAATGGGTTAATAAGGAGACGCTTGAACGCGCCAGTCGTGACCTTACTGGTGGGGGCGCTTATGGTTACAAGAAGTATACCAGCGGGCCGAGAGATGATCTTGACTGGCTGCAGGCACATTGGCCATTTGCGAAATAAATAGCTAGTTATTTCTTTTTGTTATTCCGTCTTTCTGTATTGTTCGTATGAAACTTCATGGAAGTTCAAGTTAATCATTCAGTTGTTGAGTTGATTGAGGGCGATATTACCGGCCTTGCGGTCGATGCTATCGTTAATGCGGCAAACGCTCAGCTTGTTTTGGGCGGCGGTGTTGCCGGGGCAATTGCACGAAAGGGGGGCGATTCCATTCAGCGCCAGTGCAATGAGATCGGCGGTGCAGTCGTAGGCGCAGCGGTTATAACAGGCGGGGGGGATCTTAAGGCCGCCCATGTCATCCATGCAGTCGGCCCGAGGCTTGGCGAGGGAGACGAGGATAATAAGCTCAGGGACGCTACGAGGAATTCACTGAAAGTCGCCGATGAGAATAAACTTGCAAGCATTGCGTTTCCAGCAATTAGCACGGGGATATTCGGCTTTGCGATGGATAAGTGCGCAGCGATCATGCTAAGCGAGACGGTCGATTATCTCAAGGGCGAAACTTCTTTGAAGAAGGTTGTGTTCTGTCTTTATGATGAGGATGCTCTGGAGGTTTTTGTCCTGGCACTTCGGGAGATTTTAGGTCAGTCGTAGCAGTACAGCCTTGACCGTGGTGATTTATATCTGGGCCCCCTTAAGCAAGGCTTTTCCTTATGGAAGTTAGGGAAATAGATATATTGCACCTGATATATGTGTAATGATAGGATGTGGTGTTGCAGCTTCAAACGCGGAAATCAGAGGAGATACTGGATACTGAAACATCCACAAAATAAAAAACAGACCACAAACGTACCAGTTTCGTACCAGTTTTTCGAGGAGTTTACTGAGTGAAATCCACGTAATATCCTCGCGTAAAACTAATAGGAGCAAGAGAGATTTATCCATAATCCTTATCCCTGCGCTTGCGTTTCGGGTTTCTGTTTGATTATTTTTAATTCTTGTGTTACTTCTTTGAAGACTTCTTTCCAGTCGGCGTATTTTTTTTGTCTGAATAGTTTTAGTGTCGGGTACCATGGCGAGTCGCTGCGGTTCAGGAGCCATCTCCAGTCCGGTGAAAATTGTATCAGCGCCCATGTCGGTTTTCCCATTGCCGCTGCCAGGTGGAGTACGGCGGTGTCTACGGAGATTACCAGGTCGAGGTTTTCTATCGCCGCGGCAGTGTCTGCGAAATTTTCGAGATAGTCCGCGACGTTTTCAATTTCAATTCCAAACTGGGCGATCTGTTTTGCCGCGTCTCCTTTTTGCAGGCTGAAAAGTTTTACCCCGTCTATTTTTGAAATTGGGGCGAAGTTGTTTAATTTGCATGAGCGGTTTGCGTCATTTCCGTGGGTTGGTTTACCTGCCCATACTATGCCGACTTTGTAACCGGCTTCTCCAATTATATCTTTCCACTTTTCGGATTTGTCTTTGTCGGCGAATAGATAGGGAATGCTCGCCGGTATTGTTTCCAGTGTTGTCTGGAAGATCGCCGGCAGGTCCATCAGGGCCGCGTAAAAGTCGAAATCCTCTGTGACGCCGCTTTGCGGTTTGGCTTCTACGAGGCGGTCTATGCCCGGAAAATCCTTAAGAAGATCCAGCATTGGTTTTCTTGCTTCGAAAAGAACGGTTGCTCCGAGTTCTTTTAGCTTTGGCAGGTACCTGATGAACTGGATGTTGTCTCCGAAACCCTGTTCGTAGTGGATGAGCAGGGTTTTGCCGTTTATTGGTCTGCCGTCCCACCTGGGTTTATCGTAGGTGTGGGGGTACGTGACGATGCCTAGTGACGGTTCTCTTCGCCACTGGTATTGACTGAAGCCCTCTGCGAGGTCGTCGCTTAGGAGCATGGCGAGAGAGCGGTTCCAGTATGCATCTGCGTAGTTTGGGTTTATCTCGATCGCGCGGGTGTAGTTTTCGATCGCTTCTGCGCACCGGCCCTTGTCGCGAAGTGAGTTTGCCAGGTTGTTGAATGCCTGGTAGAATGCCGGGTCCATTTCTGAGGCTTTTCTGTAATTTTCGATTGCTTCGTCGAAGGCGCAGAGGCCTTTTTTTGCGATTGCCATATTGTTATAGAGTTCGGCGTACTCTGGGTCTATGTAGATCGCTTTTTGGAAGGCGTTGACTGCTTCGATGTAGTTTGACTGGTCGGTTAGCAGGACGCCGAGGTGGTTGTATGCTTCTGCGTAGTCGGGTTTTAGTTCGGCGGCCTTCTGGAATAATACGGCTGCGTCGCGGAGGTGACCTAGCTGCTGGCGGCAATAGCCGAGTGTGTTGTAAGCCTGGGCGAAGGCCGGGGCGGCGGTTACAGCTTTTTTTGCGTTTTCGCAGGCGGTTTCGAAATCTCCGGCCGTCAGGTTGATGATCGCGATGTTGTGGTGGGCTTCTGCGTAGTCTGGTTTTATGGCCAGTGCAGTTTTGTAGCAGTTGAGAGCCTTTTCGGTTTGACCGACTTCTTCTAGGAGCAAACCGAGGGTGTTGTGGAATTTGGGGAGTTTGCCCCTGCTGTCGATGGCCCGTTCGACCAGGTCGATGGCAGCTTTGACATTGCCGCGGCGGTACGCTATCGTGCCAAGCGAATACAATGCCTGATAGTGGGTGGGGTTGGTTTGCAGAACCATAAGGTACTCGGTCTCGGCATCGTCGATGCGGCCGGACAGGAAATACGCTTCTGCTTTTTCAAGTTGTTTTGTAAATATATCCATTTTATTTTGTCTAATGTCTATTGTCTAAATATGTATTTTTTAGAATTTTTTCGCTAGGCGTATTTTTGTTAGCGTTAATCGACAATGCCTAAGTCCTTATTATTTCCCTCTCCTCCTTTTTTTCCGTCAGCACCAAAGCTGTAAATGACGAATTGACGTAAATTTTGTGGAGTATAATGGTAAATGAATTCATTTCCCCATGCATCTTTTGGAAGTACATTACTATTTAGATATCCATTAACATTCCAATTTACCGCGTTTTCAGGTTTTTCGACAAGAGCTTTCAATCCTTCCGAGTTACTGGGAAGGATTCCTGTATCAGCTTTAAATCTCTCAAGAGCATTAATAAGTAGATGGATATAAGCTTGGGTTTTTATAGCCCGAGCACTTTCGGCATTCTCTTCAAGTTTGTCAATTATTATTGGACAGATAATTATAATGCTGGCAACGCCTATAAGAAATGCAGCTATCACAAGAATTAATTTTCTTTTATAACTTGAGGAAGTTATATTTGCATGTTTTTCATTGTCGTATTGAAGATCAGCCATTTCTTTATCTTTCGAAGGAGAAAGCCTTTCAGTCTATATGTTATTATTGCAATTATTAGAATAATATAGATGATTGTCGGTCATTGTCAAGGAAATGTCTTTGGTTTGGTTATTTTGTGGCAATGTGCTGTCGGCATCCTGCCCGCAGGACGATTAATGACAAATCGTCCTGGCTCCTGTTTGTCCCTATAAAATATCGCTCACGTTACTTTAGGGTACACCAGGTTTTTTCGGCATAGTTATAAAAGTTGGTTTCTAAGTTATAAAAGCCGTTTGAAATTGTAAATTCACTCCTGTTTTGTCAGCGTTTTATTCGGGGGGCTTGCGCCCCCGCGCTTTTGGGGCTATCAAGCATATTAAGTTTTATCGTATCTGTTGGCGTATCTTCTTTTATATATGTTTGGTATATTAGGTTTGCTATTGTCAGGGCTACTACTGTCAGGAAGAAGTATCTTATGAATTTTGTTCCTTTTCGGATTACCAGGTGCGATCCGATGGTCGCTCCGAGGAGTTGGCCGGTTCCCATTATTATGCCTGGGATGAACAGGACGTTGCCGCCGATGATGAATGCGGTCAGCGATATAATGTTTGAGGTGAAGTTCATTATCTTTGTGTGGGCGGTGGCTTTTTTAAGATTGTGGCCGAGCAGGAAGATAAAAGCGACAGCCCAGAACGAGCCTGTGCCCGGTCCGAAGAAACCGTCGTAAAATCCGATGGTCAGGCCCGTGACGATATAAAAGGTCAGAGTTTTGATGCGGGCCTTTTTGTCCATGGCCCCCAGATCCGGCGAAAAGAGCATATATACAAAAACAATTGCGAGCATCGGCAGGATGATATGTGTTAGAAAAGATGAATCGATCAACTGAACCGAGTATGTGCCCAGCAACGCCCCGATAGCGGTGAAGAAAATCCCTTCAATGGTTTGCTTTACATCAACTAACCCGCTGCGGGCATAGTGGATCGAAGCGGTCAGGCTGCCGAACGAGGCCTGCAGCTTATTGGTTCCCAGTGCCATATGCGGTTTAAACCCAAGGGCGAGAAAGACAGGAATCGTGATAATCCCGCCGCCGCCGGCAATAGAGTCGACGAAGCCTGCAAAAAAAGCGGTCAGCCAGAGAAGTACATAAGTTATAATACTTAATTCCATAAACAGATATCTGATTTAACAGTTTGCTATAAGTTTTGCTTTTGGCAGCCTGAGTTCTTAATAAACTCGTTATATTACTCGTTCTATATACTAAGATTATCTTCAACTGTCAAGGGTGTCGCTTTGGATGTTTTTTTGAGATACCCCTCATTTTGTCTATGGTTATCGGAGCTTGTGTATTAGGTCGTAAGCGAAAACCTGCATAAAAGCATAGGGAAATAGGAATTAAGTTGTTGTTGTTGAAAAAGTAAACTTACAGCTTAACACTCATAAATCGCCTGTCGATAGTAATTTTATAGGTAAGTACCATTTTGTTAACGTTTGGTTTATTACGGGTGCATTATGAGTGAAAGCAACGAATTTGTTGGTTTGGTTCAGCAAGCGGCTTCTGCGGTTAATATGGCAGGTGCCGGTGACAGTTCAGATATGAAAGCTTTGGAGGCTATATTTGATAAGATCAACGCTGAGCTAAAGGAGATATCGGACTTCCCCGATCAATTGCAGGAAGAGGCTATTGATGCAACAGAGTCGGCAAAAAAGCTTGCAGGTGCGTTGGTTAGCGATGAAGTTGCCGATGCGCATGCGTCGTTGAACGTCTTATCAGATACCGTTGTCGCATTGCAGGAGATGGCCGATAAGGCAGCTTCTAATACTCTAGACAGCGATTTCCAGGCAAAGTTCCCAGCCGTTAGCGATCAAGTTGACCGGCCAGCCGATGTCGAAGAACCTGTTGACGAGGCTGCCGCCGAAGTTGACGAGTTGATAATCCCCGAAGAGGATGCACCGATGGTACTGGATTTCATTGCCGAAGCTGGTGAGCATATCGAAGCTGCCGAGGCGGGACTTCTGGAACTTGAAAACGCACCCGACGATACCGAGGCGATCAATACGATCTTCCGGGGCTTCCATACAATTAAAGGTATGGCCGGTTTTCTGAATCTTACAGAGATCGGTTCTCTTGCCCATGTATCCGAAAATCTTCTCGATCTTAGCAGGCAGGGTAAACTGCAGCTGGTCGGTTCTAATATGGATGTGATTTTTGAGTCGATAGACCTGTTGAAAAAGATGAGCTCAGAGCTCCAGGACGCTATCGAAGCCGGTACCGCGGTTCCAGGTCAGCCGGAACTTGCCGCTATTGTTGCCAGGATCAATGATTGTGCAGAGGGCAAAGCTCCGAATAGTGCTCCGGCCGAAACAGCTAAAACTGCTGAAACAACGGAAACAGTTAGCGAAGTCGCTCCAGAAACAACCGCTCAGGAACCCACAACAGAAGAGACCGTTGCCGAAGATACGACAGATATGCAAGAGGTCGCAGAGGTAGTAGAAGCTAAGCCAGAAACAACCGGTCCAGAGGCGGCGGTAAGTGAGCCTGCCACTGGGGTGGAAGTTGAGACTCAGCCGGAAACTCAATCCGCAGAGCCGCAGGAAACCGAGCCACAGGTTCAAGAGCAGGTAAAGCAGCAGGCCTCTGCGAAAGTTAAACAGATCTCCGACGAGAAGATCAAGGTTAGCACCAACCGCCTCGATGAGCTTGTTAATATGGCAGGTGAGCTTGTCATCGCACAGTCGATGGTAAGTCAGCAGGCCATTAACGTACTTGGCGACGATAACCCGCTATGTACGAAGATCAGCCACCAGGGCAAGATCGTTCGCGAACTTCAGGAATTGTCGATGCTTATGCGGATGGTTCCGATCCAGGGTGTATTCGGTAAAATGGCACGTCTTGTGCGAGATCTTTCCCGAAAGAGCGGCAAGCAGATCAACTTTGTAACTCAAGGTGAAGAGACCGAGTTGGACCGTAATGTTGTCGATCAGATTTCCGATCCGCTCGTTCATATGGTCAGAAATTCGATCGACCACGGTATTGAAGCGTGTTCTGAGGACCGCGTCGCGGCAGGTAAAGAGTCTACAGGCGTGGTACAGTTGCGAGCGTTCCACCAGGCCGGTAATATTGTTATCGAGATCGAAGATGACGGCAGGGGACTTGACAAGGAAAAGATTCTTGCCAAGGCGATTAAGAATGGTATTGTCGATCCCGGTCAGGATCTCAGCGACGCCGAGATTTACAAACTTGTCTTCCATGCCGGTCTTTCTACGGCAGAAAAAATTACTTCTATATCCGGCCGCGGTGTTGGTATGGATGTCGTTAAGAAGAATATCGAGTCTCTCAGAGGTAAGGTCGAGATCACTTCTAAAAAGGGTAAAGGGACGGTTTTTTCGATTCGTCTGCCTTTGACTCTTGCCATAATCGAAGGCCAGGTCATACGGATCGGCAATCAGAAGTATATCATTCCGATTTTGTCTATCGAGCGATGTCTGAGGCCATCCGAAAAACAGCTTTCTACCGTTCAGGGAAAAGGTGAGATGGCTCATGTTCAGGGCGAGCTGCTGCCGGTTGTAAGGCTATACAGACAGTTTGGAGTTACCCCGGACAGCGAAGACCCCACTAAAGCATCGCTTGTTGTCGTCGAAGAGGACGGTAGAAAGGGCGCGTTTATGGTTGACGAACTTCTTGACCAGCAGCAGACAGTTATTAAGAGTCTGGGTGAATCATTCGGCAATATCAAGGGCGTTTCCGGCGGTGCTATCATGGGTGACGGGCGTGTGAGTCTGATTCTTGACGTGCCCGGGCTTTTGGAATCTGCAAGCTATTAAACCAGGGATAAAACAAAAAGCTGTA
The DNA here is from genome assembly GCA_019456225.1 of Planctomycetota bacterium. Lineage (GTDB taxonomy): Bacteria > Planctomycetota > Phycisphaerae > Sedimentisphaerales > Anaerohalosphaeraceae > VRUI01. Next base: position 16,629 of record VRUI01000037.1, read on the forward strand.
TACCTGGATACATTAAACCTAAGAGAGTATAATGATAGAATCAATTGTCAACGAAGTAACGCTAACCGAAAAGGATTTCATCAGGGTCAGCGACATGGTTTACAAGCATTGCGGTATTAATCTGCATTCCGGTAAGAAGGAACTTGTCCGGGCACGCCTTGCAAAACGGCTTCGTCTTCTAAAGATGACATCATTCCCCCAGTACATTGATTTTGCGTTCAACGACCCGACGGGTGACGAATTTACTGCTCTTGTGGATTCGCTTAGTACGAACCTTACGAGTTTCTTCCGTGAAAACCAGCATTTTGAATATCTGAAAAAGGATTTTTTGCCAGGTGTTATGGCCGAGAAAGAAAAGAGCGGCGACCGGGTAATTCGCGCATGGAGTGCGGGGTGTTCTTCCGGTGAAGAGCCTTATTCAATAGCGATTACGCTTTTGGAAGCGATCAAGATGGAAAGAAGTTTGACAGCCAAGATACTTGCTACGGATATTTCCACGCAGATACTTGCCAAGGCCAAAGCCGGAGTTTATGACCCTGAAAGAGTTGCGCCCGTCCCTCCTGAGCTTAAGAACCGTTACCTGGTTTCTGAAAAGGTTGATAATCAACAAGTTTTTAAGGTTGGCAGGGCACTTAAGGATATTATATTCTTCGGTCATCTGAATCTTATGGATGAATGGCCGATCAAGGTCCCTCTGGATTTTATATTCTGCAGAAATGTAATGATATACTTCGATAAACCTACGCAGGAGCGATTGGTAAATCGTTACTGGCAGAATCTTAATCCCGGCGGTTTGCTGTTTACGGGCCATTCCGAATCGCTTACGGGTATCAACCATAAGTTCCGTTATGTTCAGCCGACAATATATGTTAAGTAGAATGTGCGATGTATAAGACAAGAATTTTAGTAGACATATCAGATGCCGCGGTTTCGCGTGAGCCTGGAGACGTTCTGGCGACCTATTCGCTTGGGTCATGTATCGGGGTGGCGATTTATGATCCGGCTTCGAACGTCGGCGGTTTGCTTCATTACCAGCTTCCCGACTCGAAACTTGATCCGGAAAAATCCGCGGTTAATCCGTATATGTTTGCCGACACCGGGATGGCTAAGATGGTCAATGACATGTTATCAATTGGGGCGATCAAGAAACGTCTGAAAGTACGAATAGCCGGCGGTGCTTCCATGAATACCGGGCCCAAGGGTTTCGATATTGGTAAGCGAAACTACCTTGCGATCCGTAAGATACTTTGGAAGAACGGGTTGTTTATCGATGGTGAGGACATCGGTGGAAGTTCGCCCAGAAATATGTATCTCAATATCCATGACGGTTCACTGACAATTCGCTGTGTTGGTGTTGAAAAGAAACTTTAATTAGCAATTAGCAATTAGCAATTAGCAATAAGCGATTAGCGATTAGCAAAAGATAAATTATGGTAACTTGCACAGATACAATAAAAGTGTTGATCGTTGACGATTCTGCGATTGTACGCAAGGTCCTTACCGATCAGCTGGCGCAGGACCCGCAGATCGAAATCGTAGGTACTGCGCCCGATCCGTTTATTGCGCGCGATAAGATTCTACAGCTTCATCCGGATATTTTGACTTTGGATGTTGAAATGCCGAAGATGGACGGGATTACTTTTCTTCGCAAACTTATGGCGTCCAGGCCAATGCCTGTTATCGTTCTTAGCTCGCTTACTCCGGAAGGGGGCAAGACGGCTATGGAGGCACTGGAAGCCGGGGCGGTTGAGGTTATGTGTAAGCCTGGTGCTTCTTACAGTGTCGGTGAAGCTTGCAGGGAACTTGCCGATGTGATCAAAGTTGCCGCCAAGGTCAGGGTTCAAAAGCGAAAGGAAACTTCCGTCACAGCAGGAGGTAGTCCAAGTCGTCTTGCGATGACCGAGACGACCAACAAGATATTTGCGATAGGTGCATCGACGGGCGGGGTAAATGCACTTACGAAAGTTTTGCCGCAACTTCCGGCGAATGCTCCGGGGACTTTGGTCGTTCAGCATATGCCCGCACAGTTTACAACTTCTTTTGCCGAGAGGCTAAACGGTCTTTGCCAGATGCAGGTAAAAGAGGCTGCCGACGGTGATACTGTTATACCGGGCAGGATTCTTATCGCTCCCGGCGGATACCACATGATGCTCCAGCGTTCCGGTGCGAATTATCATGTTACGGTAAAGGACGGTCCGAAGGTCTGCAGACAAAAACCCAGTGTCGAGGTGATGATGAACTCGGTGGCCAAGTTTGCAGGCGCTAACGCTGTCGGTGTGATGCTTACGGGCATGGGTAGCGACGGTGCCCAGGGTTTGCTGAATATGAAAAATGCAGGTGCGCACACACTCGCACAGGACGAAGCGTCATGCACAGTTTTCGGAATGCCAAAAGAAGCGATAAACGTAGGAGCAGCCGAAAAGATCGTCACACTACAGGACGTGGCAAAAACAATGATAGATTTTGTCAGATAAAGTGATGCTGTCTAGCCATCATGGCTTTTCAAGCCGGCTAATCCTCTTGCAAGATCCATGTACGAATAATCAACCCCGAATTTCTCGCCAATATCTTTGAATTTCCGCAGGGCCTTTTCCATTACTTCGCCTTGCTTTTCGTCGCTGCCTTTGCATTGGAATATTCTGCAGCCAGCAAAGCGGTTTTCGTAGACTGTGCATTTGCCGCCGGCCATGTACGGGCAGATCCCGTTTTGCATTGGTTTGATATTTTCGGTGCCGATGGCCTCTGTGAAATGTGTAAGTTCTACGCCGGTAACAAAAAGCAGGTGGTCGTATTCGGTGAAGTTGCAGCAATCCCCGCAGCCGGTGCAGGTGTGGTCGATCTCCTGAGATTCGATCCACTCATAAAACTCTTCGACGGCTTTTGATACTTCGCTATTTTTCATTATACATTATACAATAATCATTATACATTTGTTACTTCGTCCACCATTTCTCTTGTTTTTTAAGCTTTTCAATTTCTTCGAAGCTGTAGTAATTCCCGCGGTTTATGCCCGGGCAGGTTAGTCCCGCAGAGTTCCACATGTCCGGGCTAAGCAGGTTCATCGACCAGAAGGGCCACGTTCTGCATTGGTTCGGCCGAACGTCGTAAACCTGGCACCCCTTGCCGCTGCCGTTTTGTTTCAGGAAGATGCAGTCTTTGGTCCTGGGCTCTTCGATGATACTGTAGCGCACGACGATCTTACGCAGATATTTCTCGGTAGCCTGTTTGACGGTCAGGCCAAGATGATCGGCAAGGAACGTGATCTCCGCCTTCTTGAGCCAGATAAAACCTTCGTCAGGCCCGCTGCAGCAGCTGCCGCAACCGATGCACTCAAAGTGCAAACCGCCGATATACCACTTCTTTGCTTTTGTTGGTTCTGTTGTCATATAGCCTTACCATTCATGACTCCCAGCGTTCCCATATTTCTATTACCCATTTGCCATTTTCATAGCGTGCAGTTCCCTTGCCTCCACTGGCAGCCTCCATTCCATGGTAATCATTATACTCAACTTTAGCTGTTTTGCGATCTATCCATTTAATTATTTTAGCGGAGACAATATAACCTTGTTTGCCTGTCTTTGTTTTGAAAACTGAGCCATTCTTGTCCTTTACAGCTTCAGATGCTTTTCCAACTTTAACGTGCAAATCTGAAAATCTATCTAAAAATTCAGATGGTGGGTCATTACCTTTATCGTAATCAATATACCATACCTCAACCCCTGTACGAGAAGATATGGCATACTTAAATACTGCTTCGCGAACAGCCAAAGTACTTTCTGGAGTGTGAGTCATTTTCTTGTCGCAGCCCTGAATAAAAAAGCAGCAAAGAACTGTCGTCGTTAGTAGCAGTGGTTGCACAAGTTTCATAAGAACCTCTTGATTAAGTCGATTACCATTTCAGGACTGCCCCTGTGTCTGCGCTTGTTGCCATTGTTGCGTATTTCGCCAGGTAGCCCTTTGTAATGTTTGCCGGTCTTGGTTTCCATTGTTTTTTTCGTTCGGCTAGCTGGTCGTCGCTTAGGTTTACCTTTATCGTGTTGTTTGGTATGTCGATCTCTACGATGTCGCCTTCGTTTACCAGTCCGATCGGTCCGCCTACGGCTGCTTCGGGGCTTACGTGTCCGATGCATGCTCCGTGTGTTCCACCGGAGAATCTTCCGTCTGTTATCAGCGCGACCGATTCGCCGAGGCCTGCACCCATGATGTAGCTTGTCGGGCTTAGCATTTCCTGCATGCCCGGTCCGCCCTTGGGGCCTTCGTAGCGGATGATGACGACGTCGCCTGCTTTGACCTTATCGGCGAGGATGCCTTCGCAGGCTTCTTCCTGGCTCTCGAAGATGACGGCAGGTCCCGAGTGGACGAGCATTGCTTTTGCAACGCCTGCGCTCTTGACTACGCATCCCTTAGGTGCGAGGTTGCCGTGGAGTATCGCAAGTCCGCCGGTTTTCGAGTATGCGTTTTCAAGAGTGTGTATGCAGTCGGTGTTTTTGATCTCGGCTGCTGCGATGTTTTCGCCCAGCGTTTTTCCGGTGACGGTTTTGCAGTCAGTGTTGAGCATGCCGTCGATCTTACTTATTTCTTTAAGAATGGCGCTGATTCCGCCTGCGGCGTCGACGTCTTCCATGTGCCATGCGCTGGAAGGGGAAACCTTGCAGATATTCGGACACTTATGCGATATTGCGTTGATGCGGTCAAGCCCGTATTCGATGCCCGCTTCGTTTGCGATAGCCAGTGTATGCAGAACCGTGTTCGTCGATCCTCCCATTGCCATGTCCAGGACGAAGGCGTTGTCGAAGGATTTTTCCGTGACGATGTCGAGGGGCTTGAGGTCTTTTTCTACCAGTTCGAGTATCTGTTTGCCGGCTGCTTTGTAAAGGTCCTGGCGTTTCGGGTCAATGGCCAGTATCGTTCCGTTGCCCGGCAGTGCCATTCCGATAGCTTCACACAGACAGTTCATGCTGTTGGCGGTGAACATTCCCGAGCAGCTTCCCTCAGAGGGGCAGCTTGCGCATTCAAGTTCGTGCAGTCGTTCTTCGGTGATCTTGCCGGCGTTGAATTCGGCGACTCCTTCGAATACTGTGATGAGGTCTGCGACTTTACCGTCTTTGGTTTTGCCCGCAGCCATCGGTCCGCCAGAGACAAAAATCGTCGGGACGTTGAGCCGCATAGCTGCCATGAGCATACCGGGGATGACCTTGTCGCAGTTTGGTATGCAGACCAGTCCGTCGAGGCTGTGGGCATTGACCATCGTTTCGACCGAGTCTGCGATTATCTCACGTGAGGCGAGCGAATACTTCATGCCGCCGTGTCCCATAGCGATACCGTCGCAGATGGCGATAGTGTTGAACTCGAAAGGTACGCCGCCTGCCTCGCGGATCGATTGTTTGACCGTCTTCGAGACCTCGTCGAGGTGGACGTGGCCCGGTACGATCTCGCAAAAGCTGTTGGCGACAGCGATGAACGGTTTCTTGATGTCAGAATCAGTAAGTCCCGTCGCTCTCATAAGCGAGCGGTGAGGGGCACGTTCAAAACCTTTTTTTACAGTATCACTTCTCATATTATTCTCCAATTTTCAGTTTTTATCGGATAGACTTAATTTTTACATCGATTATTAGCGATTATTTGCAAATAAATCATTATACAAATTTTATTGATAAAGTCAGCCTAAAAGGCGCGTCAAAATGCAAAATGTCGTGAAAAAGATGGTTAATCAGTTGTTTTTGTAGGAATTTTTTAAAAAACTGTAAAAGATAAGAAAGAATATGTATTGCCATGACGAATAAAGTATATATAATGAAGATGGTGTTAATGTGAAACTGGACAATTATTGTATTATAAGGAGCGTGTTATGTCGCAAAAAATGCTTGTTGCTTTAACTGTTGTATCTTTGACTATAGTAATGTTTTTCGCTGGTTGTGGGACTGAACTTGCAATAAAGTTCAATCCGGATGACATTTCTACATACAAAGTCGGTTATCAGACGAAACAGTCTGTTATACTGGATATGGCTGCAGATACAAAAACCGGAGATCAATATACCTCTAAAAATGTAGATGTTACGTTTACCCAGGAGATCCAAAGCATAAACGATGATTTAACTGCTCTGGCTAAGATCACAATAATGGATATAATGTTCAATACTAAGGATAACAAAGGAGCGAGTTTTAGTTTCGACAGCCGCAAGGATGAGGACAGAAAAAGGCCGTTAAATGCCATTATAGGCAAGAGCTACACGATCAATATCTCCACAGACGGAAGGGTTACCCTGGCAGATGCTACGGATATTCGCAAAGTTAGAGTTTCCGGTACCACCGAGAGGAGAGTTGCCGAAAGTTTACTCACTGAAGCCGAGATAATCAAACGTCATGAAATTCATCTTCCGAATAAAGAAATTTCGACGATCAGCAGGGGCAGAGGCTGGAGCAAGGTCGTCTGGTCGCATCCGAAGGTCATGGCTGTAAAGTCTTTCGAGAAGAATTATGTCCTCAAAAGCATTACTGATGATGGTATCGCTAACGTGACGATGACAGCTTATGAAACCGACAAGATCGCAGATGGACAGCCGCCTAAGCCCGGCTTGTTTGCGTTATTGGCCAAGTCGTTCGACAGCCAGGAAAAGTATACCGGACAAATGCAGATAGACCTCGAAAGCGGTAAAGTTGTCAAATGGAGTGAAACGTGTGATGCTGCCTATATTATTACACAAGAAGACCTTAGCAAAAGCTTCAATAAAGGCTCTGGAAAGAGCAAGGATGATTCTGCTTCGTTGAAGATGTCGCTGCTCCATACGATAAGCTTAGAAAAGCTGGACTGACAGTTGAACTCAAACAGATCTGTCAGACGGGTTGAGGTTTTGTCGCAATTAACTTGAGAATGGATTTTCGGGAAGGAAATGATCTTGCGTAAAGTTACTTTTTTGTTTTGCCTTGCATTTTTGCTGTCGCTGACGGCGTGTCAACCGGCCTCCAGAAAAGAAAAGGTTTGGCTGGTAGTGGACTTTCAGTCTCAGGTTCCCTTGAAATACAAACTGGTTTCTGAAAGAGATTCATTTGTGACTTTCGATGCCAAGTCGTCTAAGATGAAACCGGACAAGACCTACGAAAAGCTCGAGTTGGTTATTTCATATAAGCCCGTCGGAAAGCCGGATGTGTATGGTTTGACGACGATTGAGGCGACGTGCCATTCGGCGAAGGTGACCAGAAAAGCAAAAAATAAACCGTCCGGCAAAGATGCTGTCGAGGGACTGGCCGGCAGGAGCTATACTTTCAAAGTCTCTGCGACCGGAAAGATCACCGATTATTCCAATCTTGACAAACTGGCGGCTGAACTTGGGGCTAAGGCGATTAGTGAAACCAGTCAAGGCAGGATAAAAGCGCCTGATATGGTCGCGGATTTTGTTTGTTTGCAATGGCACTTGTGGGATTCTGTGGCAACGTCCGGCCAGACAACATCCGGGCTGAAACCGGGTGCGTCATGGACGACAAAACAGTTTATTCCGCTTCCCATTCCGATTGGTTTCGTCAGGAATACGACATATACGCTTGGCGATGTAGAGACAGGTGCCCAGGAACAAAAGAAAGTTGCTATCGACAGTACTTATACCACCGGAGAGGGCGGACTGGAGCACTGGCCGAAGATTTATACCGGTGGTTTCAGGATGAAGGGCATGTTTGGTTTTCTTCGAAGATTCAATGTTGCTTCTGTCGAGGGGGCGGGCAGGCAGATATTTGACGTCGAAAAAGGATTGCTGGAAAAAGATACTCAGCAGTACAAGGTTAAAATTTTGGCGAACATTTTTGGGAATCTTCCGGGTGTTTCGCCCGAGATAACCGTCGATCAGAAAATGACGGTTGAACTTCTTGACAATTAATGCCTTGGAGGGAGAAAGTGCAACCAAAAAATCTCTGGGCTCCGTGGCGAATCGAATATATCAGAGGCTTAAACGAAGAAAGCGAATGCTTCGTTTGTGATTATATTGCCGCTCCTGAAAAGGATGCCGAAAATCTGGTTCTGTGGCGAACTGACAATTTCCTGGTGCTTTTTAACAGGTTCCCCTACAACAACGGCCACATGCTGATCTGTCCGAAACGCCACATCGACGATCTTGACTCGGCAACCGATGTTGAGCTTGCCGAGATGATGAAGCTTACCCGCGATTGTAAGACGGTTCTTTCGGCGACGATCCATCCGCATGGTTTTAACGTGGGGATCAACTTTGGCAGGTGCGCAGGCGCCGGGCTGCCCGAGCATATGCATATCCACATTGTCCCCCGCTGGAATGGAGATACCAATTTTATGGCAGTTTGCGGGCAGACTGATGTTATAAGCCAGGGGCTCAAGGCTCTTTATACGGATCTAAAACAAAAAAGTGCCGAACTTAATTTGCCGAACCTCTAACCATGGATTACAACCTTTCATCTTTTGCAGTTACCGTTAAGCAAAGCGCGGGCAGACGTTTTGCTACGGAACCACATCCTTACCGGACAGATTTCGACCGCGACCGCGACCGGGTCATACATAGCCAGGCCTTCAGACGGCTTGAGGGTAAGACACAGGTATTTACCCCGGGTATCAATGACAGCTATCGAAACCGCCTTACTCACAGTATTGAGGTTGCCCAGATCGGCAGGACCATTGCCCGCGCTGTCGGGCTTAACGAAAGCCTTACCGAGGCGATCTGTCTCGCTCACGACATTGGCCACAGCCCGTTCGGTCATACCGGTGAATCCGTGCTAAACAAACTTACCGAAGGAATTGGCGGTTTTGAGCACAACAAACAAGCGCTTAGAATTGTCGATCTTCTCGAACACCCGTACCCCGGTTTCCAGGGGCTAAATCTCATGTACGAGACAAGGCTTGGCCTTGCAAAGCACTCCAGCCCGTACGATAAACCCGGTGCCGGCGAATTTAAGCAGTTGCAAAGCTCGCTGGAAGGGCAGATCGCCGATGTCGCTGACCGCATCGCCTACAACTGTCACGATCTGGAAGACGGGCTCAGGTCCAAACTGATAACCGAAGATCAGCTTAAGGGGATCGACCTTTTTTGCCAGGGCAGGGAAATGATCGGTGCCGAAGATATCCAGGACTATACTCTTCGCAGGATACGGACGGCAAAGTCGATCATAGATATTCTCGTAAGCGATGCCATTGAGGCAAGCAGGGTAGCTATCGAAAAATCGAAAGTCAAAACGCTTCAGGACGTTTACCAGTCGCCAAAGAGGCTGATAGTGGTCACAGACCAAGCCGACAAAGATCTGCAGGTGCTTGAAAAGTTCCTGCTGGAGAATATGTATCTAAGTCCGACGCTGCGTGAGACGGCAAAACAGATTGACCTGTGGCTCAGCGAGTTATTCGCCAGGATCCTGAAGAAACCGGAGATAATGCCGCCATACTTCCAGAACTTCATACCAGATGAAGGTCTCGAAAGGACCGTATGCGACTACATAGCTGGAATGACCGACCGGTTTTGTCTTTCGACACTGGAGGGGGCAATCTGATCTATCGGCCAGTTTGCAATTACGAATGACGAATTTTGGATACGGCCTTATGGCCGATACAATTTTTATGTTTTTGTCATTTTTTTATTTGACTATGTAGTTAAGTAGCGTATAGTATATATGTGAACTATATGTTTTTTTGGGAAAGGAAACCGAAAATGTCACTCGAAAAAGAGCTAAGTCTTAATGTCCCCTTCACTCTCAAGAGTCATGAGTCGCTTTTGAATGTCTATTTTACCGCGACCTGCATCAAAAAGCAGGGGACAGAGTTTTTGAGTCAGTTTGACCTTACCGCTGTCCAGTTGAACCTGATGATGATGCTCGGTCACCAGGCAGGCGACACCGGGGGCTTAAGTCAGGCCAGGCTCAGCGAGATGATGCTGGTCAACCGTGCCAATGTTACTTCCCTTGTTGACCGCATGGAAAAGGCCGGGTTTGTAATTCGTACCGCCGCCGAAGGTGACAGGCGGTATAATATTATCAAACTGACCAGAAAGGGTAAGAATTTGCTTAAAAAAGTGGAACCTCTTTACGGCAAAGAGGTTCAAAGAATTATGTCGCCGCTAAACGAACGCGAGCAGAAGAAATTAGTGAATATGCTTGAAAGGGTAAGAGAGAATATGAAAAATTCTTGAAAGTACTCCTGAAAAGGACGGTGAAAAATGCGAAAAAGTAAGATCAAAATTAATTCAGTCAGGGGGTTGTTGAGAAAGGGGCTGGTTTTGCGGCTGGCTTTGATGCTGTTATATGTTCCGTTTGCGCAGGCGATGATCTTTTCTCCGCCGCCGGCCAGTTACCTGGACGGGCCGGGGATCATTAAGATCGAAGTTGGCAATGGTGAGGCCATCCGCGGGCGTTACCTGTTAAATCCGGACGCCGAGTTTACTATTCTTTACAACCATGGCAATAACGAGGATATCGGGATGAACATCCGCTGGCTGCAGCGTTTCCGCGAGAGGGGTTTTTCCGTGCTTACTTATGATTATCGCGGATTCGGGCTTAGTAAGGGAAAGTCGACCGAGAAGAATACCTATCGTGACGCCCAGGCCGCTTATGATTATCTTGTCAAAAAAAGGAACGTTCTGCCGGCGAAGATAATCGTTATGGGCAGATCGCTCGGCGGCGGTGTCGCTGTTGAACTGGCAAGCAGAAAACCCGTAGCCGGCCTGATAATGCAAAGCACCTTTATTTCTGTCAATCGTGTTGTCGCCGGCGGACAGGTTGTCCCGTTCGACAAGTACAAGAGTATCTCAAAGATCGGCAGGGTAAAATGCCCGACTCTGGTTATCCACGGGACCGCCGATTCGCTGGTGAAATTCTGGCATGGTGAAAAGCTCTACGAAGCTGCGAAACAGCCAAAAGGGTACTTGTGGGTTAAAGGCGCAGACCACGAAGACGATATTGCCGCGATCGCCGGAGCGAAATACTGGCAGGCAATAGACAGCCTTATCGATAAGATCAAAAAAGGCGGCAAATATACGAAAAAATGATCCGGATTGACAAACAAGTCAGCCTAAGATGTCGTATTAAGGATAGCATATGCGAAAAGAGACTCTCAAAAAAATCTTCATCGGTAAATTGAGCTTTAAAAGGCTCGTGCGATCTGTCGTGTTCATTTATCTTTCCTGCGTACTCATCGGCTGCACGCTTTCCGATCGCATGATTTTTATCCCGCCTGCTCCGAGCTATTCTTTCGAGCCGAAAATGGTCATGATCGAGACACCCTCCGGCGAAAAGATATGCGCCTACTACTTTAAAAATTCCAAGGCCCGGTATACTCTTCTCTACAGTCACGGCAATGCCGAAGACATCGGGCAAAACCGCTTCGTCTTCGAGCGTTTTGTCAACCAGGGTTTCTCTATTTTGGCCTATGACTACCGCGGCTATGGGCTAAGCGAGGGCAAGCCGTCGGCGAAAAACGCCTACGAAGACGCCGCCGCCGCATACGCCTATCTAACCGAAGTCGCCGGTGTACCTGCAAATAAGATCATCCCATACGGCAGGTCAGTCGGCGGGTCGATGGCTGTCGATATCGCCGCCAAAAAACCGGTCGCCGGACTGATCCTCCAGAACGCCTTCACATCGGCATATCGTGTCCTTACGCGTATACCGATCCTGCCGTTCGATAAATTAAATAATATGAGCAAGATAAAAAAAATAAACTGCCCTGTCCTGATAATGCACGGATCCAAAGACAGGATCATAAAACCATGGCACAGCAGGGCACTTTTCAAGGCCGCCAAAGAGCCGAAGTCATACCTGCTGGTAGAAAATATCGGCCACAATGACGACATGGCATCGGCGGCATGGAAAGAATACTGGCAGAAAATCGAAAGCTTTATGGAAGAAGTTAGAAACGCAGACTCAGGGCTATAAACGTTGAATCTTTTTTTGTTGAAATAGTTCATATGTAAACAGTTCATAGGTTAACATTACGAAAGGAGTCTATTATGGCTAAGATGCGATGGTATTTGTTCAGGTGGAAGATGATGCTTCTGGGGTTTGTTTTGATCGTAATGGCGACCGGTTATGCCGCGTGGAGAATTCACCTTGTTACACGGGTTCTGCCTATGGGCACCGGTCCTGCCGGCCCTGTTATCAGTAGTGAGGTTTTTCAGGAAGAGTGGTCCGATCAGAAATTTGTGATGGTTGGGGTTGGTGACAGCATTACTCGCGGTCTGGGTGCTTCAAAGAGGCATTCTCATTTTCAGCTTCTCCAGCAAAACGATGACGCTCAATATCCTGATATGAAAGGATGTGACCTGTCGACTGTTATACCAAAATTGCAGTCAAAGAACTGGGCTCGGGATTTCACGGTTTCCCAGGAGCACATCGACGATCAATTTCCGCTGGTGGAAGTCTACCCGCCTGATGTCCATGGCATCGTCGTTGTGACTTCCGGTGGAAACGACCTGATACACGATTACGGCCAAAGTAAGCCCGTCGACGGGGCAATGTACGGCTGTAGCTATAAGCAGGCCACCGTCTGGACGGAAAACATTAAGCGGCGGGTGACAACACTTGTAGAAGGGCTTATGGAGAAATTTCCGGGCGGCTGCGATATCTTCCTTGCCAATATTTTCGACCCCACTGACGGGGTAAGCGACCCGCAAGCTATAGGTCTGCCGCGATGGCCAGCCGCCTCGAAAATAGTACGCCTCACTAACCGCAAGATCGCTGAGATATGCAGCCGATACGAAAACGTTCATCTGGTCGATATTCACACGGAATTTCTTGGCCATGGAATCCACTGCACAGAGAGATGGCGCAAGCACTACCACAAGGAAGACCCGGGCCATTGGTACTATCATAACCTCGAAGACCCGAATCGCCGCGGATATGACGCCATAAGAAGGCTTTATCTAAAGGAAATTGTCAGTGTCTTTGCAGAAAAGTGAAAGGAGTGTTTCAGTAGTCAGCATGTAAACAGTAATTACATCTAGAAAGGAGACGGTCATGTTTACGCCTAAGGAAATTTGCTGCAGGGTTTGTGGGATTCTTAGCGGTCTTTTATTGGGTTTGCCCAATCTGTTTGGCGCACTTGCACCTGTCCAGTGTTTTGCGTTGCTGCCGGTTCTGGTGTGCGCCGCAAGGTGGAAATTGAGCCGCGGCGTTCTTATTACCGCCGGTACCTATATGGCTCTTGGATATACTTTGCCGCAGGTGATCGTTCTTCTTTTGCCGTTGCCGATAGTTGTCATTTTAATTCTGGATTATGTTATTGTAATGATGGTCCTTGTCCTGGCGGCAAGTAGTTTGCTAAGCAGGCCCACCGTTCTCAGGTGTTTTGTTTTCGCGGCATTGGTCGTCGTTCTTGACTGGGCTAATTTTACCGCGATACCCATCTGGGGGACGGCCCAGTCCATCGTTCGTCCCTGGTCCAGCTGCCGCCATTTGATCGCCTTTACCAGTGTTACCGGTATGGGCGGGATACTATTTCTGCTTGCATTTGTTCAGGCTGCCGCTGTCTGCATGATCAATGCCGGGTGGATCAATAAGCCCATGCTAAAGGCCGTCTCTGTTACCCTCGCTGTCTTTGCCATAGTAAATGTCATCAGCTTAACCGGCAAGCCGGTCAATACTATCAAGGTCGCCGCGGTCGGCTGGAACGAGGCGGCTGTTGAGCGGTTTGGCGACCCTGAAAGCGGCGGCGGCTTCGAAAATCTCCTCGCCGCACCTGTAAGATCCGCTGCCGCCCAAGGCGCAAAACTCGTCATTTCCCCGGAGATGGGCTTCTATGTTGACCAGTTCAACAGGTCTGTTTGGATAGAAATGGTGACAGCCCTTGCTTTGGCTAACAATGTCCATCTCGCCGTCGGTTATGCCGATGCACCGCGGAATGAAAATCGAATGCTGCTCGTAGACAATTCCGGCAGGGTGGTTGACGAGTATACAAAGAGATACCTCACCCCGTACGAAAATTTCAACAAGGGCGACGGTCAGCCCAGGTTCATCGATATTGGCGGCGTAAAGATCGGTGCGATGATCTGCCATGACGACAATTACACGTCCATCTCCCGCAGATACGGCAGGGCGAAAGCGGGCCTTATCGCAGTTCCCACGCTCGACTGGAAGCAGATACGCTTTGCCCACATGCAAAATTGCATCCACCGGACGATAGAGTCCAGGTACGCCCTTGTTCGGGCCTCCTACGAGGGGATAAGTGCCGTGATCTCTGCCAGGGGCAAGGTCATCGCCAGCTATGACCACGTAACAGACGGCCACGGAATGATAATCGCAGACGTTCAAGTTTACGACCAGCGAACAGTATTCAGCATACTCGGTAACTGGTTTGTACTGGCAAGCGGGATTTTCGTCGCCGGATACATTATAAAATCCAAATGGTTGACAAAGCCTGAAAACGCGGTATGATAGACCGGCGTAAAGGAGATTATCATGGCAAAACGAAAAACGCAGAAGATCGAAATTGGTCAAGGCGGAGAGTTTACTATCTGTCCGGAGTGTGGATATGCAGATGGCTTTCATAGTGTTTTTGAGGGCTTAAACGCGTCGAAACCGGCAAAGTGGCTTTTGATATGCCCAAGATGCTCGTCAAAGTATGATATAGGCTTGAAATATGATACACATAAATAAATCGACAGCGATTTCCGAAGACGAACTTACGTACGACTTTTCCAGGTCCTCCGGCCCGGGCGGTCAGAACGTCAACAAGGTCAATACGCGCGTAACGCTGTACTTCGACGTAAAAAACTCCCCATCGCTGACCGGCTTCAAGAAAAAAGCAATAACCTCAAAACTAAGAACCCGCATAAACAAAGAAGGCGTGCTAAGAGTGATCTCCCAAAAGCACAGAACCCAGGCAGCAAACAAAAAAAACGCCACAGAACGATTTGTGGAATTGCTCAAAGATGCGCTAACATTCAAACCACCAAGAAGAAAAACAAAACCAACAAAAGGCTCAATAAAAAGACGCCTCGAAAGCAAAAAACAAAGAAGCCAAACAAAACAACTAAGAAAACCGGTAATATAAGGAGCAAGAACTTATGCCGTCAGAAATGGGTATGTTTATTACTATTACAGTTTTTATATGGCTCTTTTTTGTTTTTCTAGCCACTCTGGTATATTTTATATTTCTTAGAGGCCGGTTGCGTTATATAGTGATTTTTCTATTGGTTACTATTGGTGTTTTTGCAATTGCATCAGTAAAATATTATAAAGGGGTTCAGAAAACAAAAAGAGTTACTAATCTGTTGAAAGATGGATTTAATGAATCTTCGCGACTTGAAGTTAGTCACCTGTCATGGTCAGATGAGGGTGAGGATGAAAAAATAGTATACAAAACTCAAAACCCAGAAGATATACAAAAGATCGCAGAATTACTTTCTTTTGGCATTTCTCTTAATGATTCAATATGCAAATGTACGGGAGATATGAGATTTGACCTTTATAAGGGTGACCAATTGCATTTGTCTTTTACGCTGCACCACCAGCATCATATAAGAATCAAGGGTTTTTCATTCGGTGATGTTAATATGACTCCAGAGTCAATAGAAAAACTAAAAAAGTGGCAAGTTGACTTGGGGATCACGAAACTTCTTGAAGAACAAGATCGTTAGTTATATTTGTTTTTAATCCGTGTAATCCGCGAAATCCGCGGTTTCATTTTTTCCCCCGGATTTCTTGCTTTGGGTGGATTTTTCTGTTATAAGATGTGCTCACAATCATATTTTTCCAGTTTTTTTAAGGTTTATGTATATTATGGAAGTATCAGAACTTAAGGCAGCTATCGCCGAACTTGAGGCCCGGGTCGAAAATATCCGGGAGTGGCTTTGACTTACCTGCCAAGATCGCTTTAAAAGAAGAATTAGAACAAAAAATGTCCCAGCCCGGTTTCTGGGATAACCCCGACGGTGCAAAGGAAGTAACCTCCGGCATTAGCGCGGTCAAATCCGTAATAGACCCAGCCGAGGAGGCACGCGTCGCTATCCAGGACATCGCCGAACTCTTCGAGCTTGCAGTCGATGAGGACGACGCCGAAACACTCGAATCTATCGAAGCCGACCTCGACGACCTGACCAAAAAGTGCGACAAGATCGAAGTCTCCGGAATGCTCGACGGCCCCGACGATATGCGGGCATGTTTCTTCAGCATCCACGCCGGCGCAGGCGGCACGGAAAGTTGCGACTGGGCGAATATGCTTCTCCGCATGTACACCCGCTACTTTGAGCGAAATAAGTACAAATTCGCCGAATACGACATAACCCCCGGCGAGGAAGTCGGCATCCGCTCGATCACTCTGAAAGTAAGCGGTCCGTTCGCTTTCGGCAAGCTCAGCTGCGAAACCGGCGTCCACCGCCTGGTCAGGATAAGCCCCTTCGACTCCCAGAGCAGACGCCACACGAGCTTCGCCGCCGTTGACGTCATCCCGGAATTCGAGGACAACAAGGATATTGACATTGCCGATGACGATATGCGGATGGATTTTTACCGAGCAAGCGGAGCAGGCGGACAGCACGTAAACAAAACAAGCTCAGCGGTCCGCATTACCCACCTGCCTACCGGAATAGTCGTCCAGTGCCAGAATGACCGCAGCCAGCACAAAAACAAAGCCGAAGCAATGAAGATGCTCAAGGCCCGCCTGTATATGCTCGAACAGCAAAAACGCGACGCCGAGCTCGCCAAACTCTACAGCAACAAGGGCGAGATCGCCTGGGGCAACCAGATACGAAGTTACGTAATGCAGCCATACCAGATGGTAAAGGACCACCGAACAGACCACCAGACCGGTAATGTCGACGCGGTAATGGACGGCGACATAGAAAAGTTCATAGAAAGCTACCTGAAGTTCAAAAGCAGCAAAAAGAGCAAATAACCGGTAGGATGGGCTATGCCCATGCTGTAAGCGATTTATCTAAATTGACGGCTTAAATTTGCCGATAATCTGTTAATAGCTTTAATGCGATTTGATAAACTTAACATAATAAAGGGATTTTTAGTATGGCCAGAAAAATAATCAGCACAACAGTAAAAACAAAAGCGGCGGCTCCGGTATCCGTTAAATCAGACATCCTCGCAATCGGCGTATTCTCCGACGAAGGCAAACCCGGAAAACTCGCCGGCCAGATTAACAAGAATCTTAAAGGAGCAGTCAAAAAACTCCTCGCCCTCGGCGACTTCAAGGCCAAATGCGGATCAACTGCAGTCATATACACAGACGGCAAGATCGCACCCGCACGTGTTTTACTCGTTGGCCTCGGCCAGCGTAAAAAACTCACCTCCGACTGCATCCGAAAAGCAGCATCGATCGCCGCAAACACAGCCGTAACCCTGAAAGTTGCCACTATTACAGTAGCCCTCAACCAGCAGCTCCCGGCAAAAATATCTCCCGAAACCATCGGTCAGGCCATAACCGAAGGCCTCTACTTCGGCAGCTACCGTTACGACGAATTCTTGTCGGCAAGCAAGGACAACAGGCTCGATTCACTCAAATGCACCATCGTTGACGACGCACCCGAAAAGATCAAGGCAATGTCCAAAGGCGTAAAAGCCGGCACCATAATCGGCAAGGCCCAGTCCTATGCACGTACCATCGCAAACCGACCCGGCAACATAATCAACCCGCCTAAGCTAGCCGCCCAGGCCCGCAAGGTCGCAAAAGCCGATCCGTCGCTTACCTGCAAAATATTCGACGAAAAGGCACTCATCCAGATGAACGCAGGCGGTATACTCGCAGTCGGTGCAGGCTCTGCTTCACCGCCGAGAATGATCGTCCTGAAATACACACCAAAAGGCGCAGCCGCCAAGGCGAAGAAACCAATCGCTCTCGTTGGTAAAGCGGTAACATTCGATTCAGGCGGAATCAGCATCAAACCGTCGGCTGGCATGGAAGAGATGAAGTTCGACAAATCCGGCGGAATCGCCGTACTCGGAGCAATGAAAGCTATCGCGGCCCTGAAGCCCGCACAAACGATTTACGGCATCATCCCATCCGCTGAAAACATGCCCGACGGTTCTGCATGCCGTCCCGGCGACATCATCACAACGATGAGCGGAAAAACCGTCGAGATCAAAAATACCGACGCAGAAGGCAGACTCATACTATGCGACGCGATCCACTACGCGACAAAACAAAAGTGCGAAGCTATTGTAGACATCGCAACCCTGACAGGTGCATGCGTCGTCGCCCTCGGCAAATACATGGCCGGTCTTATGGGCAATGACGACAACCTCATCGAACAGCTAAAGGCAGCCGCAAAATCAAGCGGCGATAAAGTATGGCACCTGCCATGTACCGATGAATATTCAGAAGATATGAAGAGCGGAATCGCCGACATCTGCAACATAGGAAAAACCCGCTGGGGCGGAGCGATAACCGCTGGAGCATTCCTGAAGGCATTCGTAGGCGAAACCAAATGGGCACATATAGACATGGCCGGAATGGACATGTTCTCAAGTAAAAAGCACGGCAGCGAAGGTTCGCCGGGCTACGGAGTAAGACTGCTAACAGCATTCGCGATTAATTATAAATAGCAAATAGCAAATAGCAAATAGCAAACAGCAATTAGCAATTAGCAATAAGCAATTAGCAATTAGCAATTAGCTAAAAGATACGGGTAGCACCTTCAAGCCGAAAGCTTGTGGGTGCTTTTCTTATTTCAGAGGGGTAATCCTTACCTGATCTTCAGCGTGGCAAGCGCTATCGTCGCGAATCCAACCGCCATCAGCCAGAACCTTACTACCACCTGCGGTTCGCTCCAACCGGCCAGGTGGAAGTGGTGGTGGATCGGTGCGCATCTGAATATTCTTTTGCCCCCGGAGTATTTGAAGTACCCTACCTGCAAGATCACGCTTACCAGTTCTATCACGAATACCCCTCCTATCAGCAGCAGCAGTATTTCGTGCCGCGTAACGATCGCACCAAACCCCATCGCCGCCCCCAAAGGCAGAGACCCGATATCACCCATGAACACTTGTGCCGGGTGGCAGTTAAACCAAAGGAATCCCAGTATCGCCCCCATCACTGACGCATAAAAAATGCAAAGCTCGCCCGATCCAGGGATATGCGGTAAATTCAAGTAACCCGCCCACGTAATTGTTCCCGTCGGAGTCATTTTTTCCGATGCCACATAACACAGTATCACCAGCACAGCTGCAACGATCCCGATACACCCCGGCGCAAGTCCGTCCATACCGTCGGTCAGGTTCACCGCGTTGCTCGTCGCCGAGATATACAAAACGGTGATAATTGCAAACATAAACGGTGCAAGAGGGATGCCATCCTTATAGAATGGTACCCAGAACATATGTGCATCTTTAATATTTTCGAAGTCCCGCAACAAAAATATAGCGATAAGCACGGCCCCGCCAAACTGGAGGATAAGTTTTTCCCAGGCGTATAGCCCGGTGCGGCTTCGTTGTTTGATCTTGCTGGTCAGCTTAAGCCAGTCGTCAACGGCCCCGATGAGCCCGAACCAGATAATAATAAAAATCGCTTTATGAATAAACGGATTACTGAGCTTTGCCCACAGCAGTGTGCTCACCAGGATCGACATAAGAATGATAAGACCGCCCATCGTCGGCGTATTGGCACGTTCCCGCATAAGCTCGTTCAACGCGGTATGATTGAACTCCGGACGGTCGCCGATCTTTTTGCGGATAAGCCACCGAATGATCCGCGGGCCTGCAAGAATAGCGATGATCAGGCTGGTAAGCGCCGCCAGCATCGTACGAAACATAACATTCTCGTACCCATAAAATCCGATCTTATAGGTGAACTCTTCTTTGAAATAATTAAGCAAATGATAAATCAATTATATAAACCTTAAAAGGTGCACCGGCCCGCACACGAATACCGCATTAACTAAATATTTTCGCGATCCGTTCCACGGCAACCTCAAGCTGTCCGCTTCGCGATCCCTTAACTAGTATAATATCGTCAGTACGCACATAATTGATGATATTTTCACAAAGTTCGTCGGTGCTGACGAAAGCAAATACCTCCGCATCACCACCTGATCGCCGAATCGCCTTTGCGACCCTATCGGCCTGTCGTCCGGTAACAAGCACAATTTTAACCTTAGCCTCTGCGATAACCTCTCCAAGCTCTGTATGCAGGCGGTCTGATTCGTCTCCAAGCTCCGCCATATCGCCGCAAACAAACACGCTCCGTTTTTTTTGCTCGCCTGCTAAAGACATAAGAAACTCGACCGCGTTTTTCATAGAAGCCGGGTTTGCGTTATAGCAATCGTCAATCACCGTAACCGCCCCGAACTCTTTGACATCCATCCGCATCGAAAGGGGACTCAGAGTTTTTACCGCTTCGGCAAACTGCTCTGCTGAAATCCCAAACTCGAGGCAAATAGCCCACGCCGCGATAGCATTATGCAGATTGCCAATTCCGCCGAGCGGCACAAAAACATCGACACCTTCAATACTGACAGAGCCGCTAAAACCATCCGAAACAAGCTTTTCGGCCTTGATATCGCAACCGGCATCGGTCCCGAAACTGACAAAATCAAAACCGCTCTTTTGGCAATACTGAGCCAAACCCGCAAAATCACCATTGATCAGCAATTTGCCCCCGCCTTTCAAACCCTCTGCTATGGACGCCTTTTCTGCGATGATCCCTTCGATCGACCCAAGCCCGGCCAGGTGAGCCGGGAAAATATTATTCACCACTGCGATGTCCGGTTCTGCGATAGCCGTAAGCTCTGCGATCTCACCGGGATTATTGGTGCCGATCTCAGCCAGGACGATCTCGCACCCATCGCTCGCTCCCAGCAGCGTAAGCGGCAGACCGATATTGTTATTGAAACTCTTTTCGGCTTGGTGGCACTTAAAATGCTTGCTAAGCACGTGACAGGCGATCTGCCGCACAGTAGTCTTACCCACCGACCCCGTGATCGCGACAACCTTAAACTTAGAATCATTACGACAAAAATTCGCCAGCCGCCCCAAAGCCTTTACGGTATCGTCAACTTTGACAATAACATTGTCGCCGCATTCAACATCCCGGCTGCAAACCGCGCAAACCGCCCCAGCTGCAAAAGCCTGCTCAACATACTCATGCCCGTCAAAATTCTCCCCGGCTATCGCAAAAAAAACATCCCCCTCAGTAACCGACCGAGAATCAATACAAACCCCACGCGCAACCGTCGAGACATCACCAACGCAGCCCCCAACAACAGCCGCCAATTTCTTAACACTAATCGCTATCATAAAAATTTAATCTTTTTGTTTATTAATCTTTTCTCTTAGTTCTCTTGTTTTCTCTTTGTCCTCTGTGGCAAAATAACCGTCCAATAACATAAAACCTGATCAATTAGCCAATAACATTAGCAAGTGCATACTTGGCAATCTGTCTGTCATCAAAGTCATACTTAGTCTCGCCGATTATCTGGTAAGTCTCATGTCCTTTGCCTGCGATAAGCACAATATCATCCTTATTTGCCGAGCTTATAGCAAACTCAATTGCCGCCCGCCGATCCTCGATTGCTGTCACGTCCAGGCTGTCAATATCCGTAAACCCCGCCATGATATCATCAATGATCAGCCCGGCGTTTTCGGTTCTCGGATTGTCGCTTGTTACTATGATCCGGTTGGCAAGAGCCTGTGCCTCTTTGGCCATTCTCGGTCGTTTGGTCTTATCCCTGTCACCGCCGCACCCGAACACAACCGTAAGCTTACCGGTGCACAACGGGCGCAGCGTGCTTAGTACATTCTTCAGCGCATCGTCAGTATGAGCATAATCGACCAGCACTGAAAACTCCTGCCCGCAGTCAACACTTTCAAGCCTCCCGTCAACTGCCACAAGCCCGCTAAGCCCCTTAGCGACCGTCTTCAGGTCGATCCCTGCCGCGATCGCCAATCCCGCGGCCGCAAGATGATTGCTGATATTATGCCTGCCGATAAGCGAGGTCGTTACCTCCTCGCATTGCCCGTCGAAATGCAAATTATAAACCGTCCGGCCGATCTCCATAGAAACGATCTCAGCGGCCACATCGGCATCAACATCAATACCATACCACAATATCTTCGCAGCCGTATTCTCGGCGATAGCATTACTTTCCGGCGACTGCCGGTTAAGCACAGCCGTCGCCGACGCGTCCAGCTTCTCAAAAAGCAAACTTTTCGCTGCCAGGTAATTTTCTCTGCTATTGTGATAATCCAGGTGATCGCCGGTAAGGTTTGTAAACGCCGCTGCCGAAAACTTTAGCCCGGCAAGCCTCCGCTGACTAAGCGCATGGCTCGAAGCTTCTATCGCCATAAACTCAGCCCCATTGTCCACCATTGAAGCTGCAAGCTGTGCGATCTGACCGGCATCGGGAGTAGTCAGAGGAGCGTCATTTTGCTCGGCACCTGTATCGTATAGGATCGTCCCGATAAGCCCGCATCTTTTCTCGGCAGCTTCAATGATCGCCCGCGTCAAAAAGCAAACCGTTGTCTTGCCGTTTGTCCCCGTAACCGCAAGGTTAATCAGTTTATTTGAAGGATAACCGAATTTCGCCTGTGAAAGCACCCCGAACGCCTCGGCCGTGTCTTCAACAACAACCATTTTCTCTTCAGGGCAGCTGCACTCTTTACTGCAAATAATATACTCGGCCCCATTTTCCAGAGCCCTTAGAACGAAATCATGCCCATCTGCCACCGCCCCCTCGATAGCCGCAAAAACATCACCGCCCTTAACCAGCCGCGAGTCAATACAGACATCGGCATCTGAGTGGCAAATAAATTCAACAAGTCCGGCAAAATCCAAATCAAAATCCTTTATAACTAGTATCGCAGGCATCCTGCCGGCATAGTCTCTTAATAATCTGGCCGGTAGCATGGGCTGCGGGCATGCAGATAATTATTAGTTTATTCTTTCATTTACAAATCGGCCATCATGTCAGGTTGAGCCTCATTTATCCAACAATGCTTTCAAATTTGCGTTTTCTATATTTAATTTGAAGATTGAAGCCATAAGTTCCTTATTCTTCTTTTCGCATTTTTTAAGGTCTTCGAGAAGTTCTTCTTCGGTTTTTAGAGATTCTATTTTTGTCTCCAGGCCATCGATTTTCTTCTCATGTTCTTTAATCGTCTCTTTGCATTCTTTAAGTTCATCGTTCGCTGAGACCAGATTTTCGGTAACATTCTTGATGCCATTTCTAAGCCGTTCGTTATTGTTTTTATACGCGCCGAGTGTCCTGTTCTCGAAACTTATCCAGCCGCCCACAACTCCGCTTGCCAGGAGCGTCACGGCAAGGACCATCGCAAGAGTTGAAGCAATCTTTCGCCACCGCTGAAGTTCTTTTTTGTCGGAACTGTTTACCATAATAACCGTCCTGAATATAATGGATTATCTTATTAAAAGCATTATATGCGCATACGAAATAATCTCAACAGAATAAAACCACCGGAAAATGAAATCAAGAATAACAGATGCTAATAGATATGGTCATCGAAACGGGTAGCACCTCTCCACAGGATACGCCTGCCGTTCCTTACTGACAGGTGGGCAAAATCACTATTTCCACCTGCCGGAGAAGTATTGATCGTGTTTGGCCAAAAACGGTTTGCACTTATCGTTTTTTTATCTTCTACGGAAAAAAACTGACAAAAGATGCCCAAAAAACTCCCTCACTATCTTATTATCAGATGCGAGCAATAATTGCCGTTCCTCTTTGCTGATAGCTGTTGAGCGAGGCGAAATCCCGATTTGACGGGACTGATTGCTGATTACTAATCGTTGATTGCTAATCGCCAAATGTGTCATACTATCTCACGATCCTGTCAAGTTTAATGAAATTGAGCAGAAAAAAACCGCCTGTGCTTCCATGTTATTTTTAAGACTTTTTTTCGCGATAGAAACGCAGATTTTCTCTTAGTCACAGAGGCGACAGGCAGTTATATTGTAAGTATCCCTGTAAAACAGGGCTATTTTCATGATTAGTGCTTTTTCCATTAACAAAACTCAATTGGCAGCAATAAAAAAGTTTTATTGCTGCCTTTTTTACTTAAGACAATAATATCATCGGCAATTGTGTGCAGATTTCTTTAGTCTTAAATGCTGTTTCGAGGAAAAGACGGCAATTACTCCCGAGGATATTCCTTAAGTCCCATAGTATCTCTTTTCGGTACTTGCAACTGCCGATATCTATTGATATAATGGGTCGAAAGTTAAATATGTTTTTTTAAAAAAATTAAAAGTGAGGATTCAATTTATGAAAACGTCAGCTATTTTCCTTCTGTCGGCGGTAATCTGTCTCCTAACCACATCCTGCTCAAAACCTGTTAAGTACTCAGGTTTGCCCGAGACAGAATACTATGCCCTGATGATGGACGCCAAGAAGATCGGTTATGTCGAAAGTCGCCGGGCAGTCGGCGATGATATTGTCACGACTACCGAGAAAACAAAAATGACCATCGGCAGAATGGGCGTCATGATGACCGTGACCTCGTCGGATACCAGCGTAGAGACCGCTGCCGGCAAACCGATATCCTTTGAATCCGTTATGGATGCCAGTATTATGAAGTCCAGAACTACCGGTAAATTCCTCGCAAATGGAAAGGTTGAGATCACTTCTAATCAGATGGGGACGGTCCAGAAAAGGATTGTTGATTACCCCAAAGATGCTTTGATGGTAGAGGGACTTCGTCTGCTGCAGATCGAAAAAGGTCTCAGTGAAGGAACCGCATATACTGCAAAGTTGTTCGTTCCTCAGTTCCAGTCAACCGTTAACGCCCAAGTCATGATCGGCCCGAAAGCCCAGACGGATCTTTTCGGCAGGGTGGTTTCGCTTGCCGAGATAAAGGTGACGATGAATATGCCGGCGGCGCCCGGTATGGCGTCAACTAAGATCAGCACCACCAGCTATGTCGATAAGGACTTCCGTGCCCTGAAGACTATTGTCCCTGCGCTGGGGATGAAACTGGAGATGATCGCCTGCGACAGGGAGTTTGCCTTTAGCGAAGACGACCAGGTTGACTTTCTTGATAAACTGCTTATCGACAGCCCCAGGAAATTGAAGCTTGACGGCAAGATCGTAAAGGGAAAACTGACCTATACCCTCAAGCCGAAGGACCAGGCAAAGATCAATATCCCATCCGGCGACAACCAGAAGGTCGAGCGAAAAAAAGATGGGACGGTAATCGTCACCGTCGATCCGGCAACTCCGAAAGAAAATGTCAAGTTCCCCTACAAAGGCAAAGACCCGAAGATACTTAAGATGCTAAAGCCGACGATGTATTTGCAAAGCGATGACAAAAAGATAATCGCCCTGGCAAAGCAGGCGACAAAAGGCATTGATGGCGCCGCAAAAGCAGCCAAAGCGATCGAAGTATTCGTCGGAGAGTATATCAGTGAAAAGAACCTCGCGGTAGGTTACGCAACCGCTTCGGAAGTCGCGGTCAGCAAGCAGGGCGACTGCTCCGAGCACGCCGTCCTTACCGCGGCAATGTGCAGGGCTGTCGGCATTCCTGCAAGAGTAGTAGTGGGTCTCGTCTATGTCGAAGAGTTTGGACACAGAAAAAACATATTCGGAGGTCACGCCTGGAACCAGGTATATATAGGCGGCAAATGGATAGGAATCGACGCAACAAGAGGCTTCGGAGCAGGCCACATCGAACTGGCAACAGGAGCAGGAGAACCATCAGACTTCTTCTCAATGATAACCACCCTGGGATACTTCAAAATCGTGGAAATCAAATAAAGCTAATTTGAATAACCAATATGGTACATCCGGCAGTAGTGACGGAACGAACAAGGAACACCCAATAACCAATAAAAATAATCCGTGTAAATCCGTGAAATCCGTGGTTAGGTTTTTCGGCTGAGCGAACTGATTTTACTCAAACTGAATATCTTCCAGCACAAACTGCACGGTTGAATTTCCGTTATAGTGGTTCATTTTTGGTTCGTATGCTACGCTGAATGACTCAACTTCCTGCAGTTTCTTTTCCAGCCTGCCCATGTTGAACCCGATGCATCTTACAGAGCCGGTGTTATCCCGTATCGACAGTTGCAGGTGGTCGCCTTTTGCCCCGACCTTTCTCGGCGGAGCTATCAGACGCACTCCCCTTGTTGCAAAGACCGGTTTTCTGTTACCTTGACCGGAAGGGTCGAGCAGGCCAAGTTGATTTATGATATTCTGATTAAAACCGCCGATGTTGCAAATCGCGTCGATTTTCAGCGTGCTGACCAGCAGTTCCTCTTTGAGGTTTTCCAGTGCGTACTCCTCGAACGCGTCGGCGAATTCGTCGATCTTTTCGTTTCGTATCTGAAGCCCGGCAGCCATCTCATGTCCTCCGAACCCCTCCAGCAGTTCGCTGCACGCGGCGATAGCGGCATGCATATTAAACCCCGGCAGCGATCTGGCAGAGCCCGAGCAGATCTTTTCCTGTGAGTTTATCAGGATTGCCGGCCGGCAGTAATCTTCGACGATCCGTGACGCGACAATGCCGATAACCCCCGGGTGCCACGCATCGTTTGCAAGTACGATGGTTTTTCTGTCCGGGTGGTTGTACCCTTTTAGTGCGACCAGTTCGCGTGCCTGTTTGTAGATGTCGCGCTGGCATTTCTGGCGGAGTTTGTTTTGTTCTTTCAGGTACTCGGCGATCTGAGTGCATCGCATTTCGCTGTCGCTGGTGAGCAGTTCCACGGCCAGCCGCGCATGGCCCATCCTGCCGGCAGCGTTAATCATCGGTGCAAGCCGAAACGCAATGTGGTAGCTGTCGATTTTCTGGCTGCCAAGTTCTGATGATTCGATGAGTGCGACAATACCTGCAAGCTTAGATTCGGGCAATGCCTTAAGCCCGTAGCTCGTCAGTATCCGGTTTTCGCCGCGCAGGTCCACGACGTCTGCGATAGTTCCGATAGCTGCCAGTGTTGTCGCGTTGAGCAGGTACTGTCGAAGCTCGGGCGGGGTTTGGCGGTTTCCGAGGTGCTGTTTGACGACGGCCCAGGCCAGCTTGAACGCGACCATCGCACCGCAAGAATCCGGATTGGCGTACGATTCTTCCAGCAGCGGGTGGACGATGGCAGCTGCTTTGGGGAGTTTGCCATCGGCGATCTGGTGGTGGTCGGTTATTATAAGGTCAACGCCGAGTTCGGCGGCAAGGTCGGCGGCGGCGAAGGCATTTATTCCGCAGTCTACCGTTATTATCAGGTTAACGCCGGTTTCGGCAAGCTGTTTGATGGCATCGTCGTTTAGGCCGTAGCCTTCGTCGATGCGGTGGGGGATGTAGTATTCGACGCGGGCGGCCATGTTCGTCAGCAGGTGCCATAATATAGATACGCTGGTGATCCCGTCGACGTCATAGTCGCCGTAGATGGCGATCTTTTCGTCATTGGCAACGGCCTGGAGAATCCGCTTGGCCGCCGCCACGGCTCCGGGCATTAGCGACGGTTCGATAAGGTCGACGAGCTTTGGAGCCAGAAAGCTATGCGCCTTGGCCTCATCGTCAACCCCGCGGTTGATAAGCACCTGCGCCAGGATCGGCGAGATATTGAGTGCGCGGGCGAAATCAGCGGCGTTTTCGGCAGCGGGCGAGATATCCCAGGTCTTTTTTTGCGAGCGGGCAGATCGGGTTTTCAAAGTAACAACCTCAGCGTAAATAAATGATCAATTTAGCTGATATGGTACTATATTATGCAAACATCGTCAAGGATGCATAGATTTGCCTGGAATTGTACTGTTTTGTACCGTTCTGTACCGATTTTTTAACAGCAATAAGCAATTAGCAAGTAGCGATTAGCTTTTTGAGCCGCCGTTGGCGGGACTTGTTTAATTTTCGTTTTTCATGTCCATTATGCTTTCCCCTTAACAGGGTTGTCCAGGTTTACCGTTTTTTACCGATTTTTACCGTTTTTGAAATAGACCAAAAAACATTGCCCGTAATATCCTGTATCTGTCTGGCATTAATTGCCCTTACATATTTAGCACGAACATGCGCGATCGATTCGAAAATGGGGGATTTTTTCTGGGGTCGAAATCGCTAAGTGCGTTGGGGGCAAGGAGATAAAAAATTTTATTTTTTTGGTCAATAGCAAGATAGTGTCAGCGCAATTGGTTCGAATATTTCAATTGAAGCCAGAGATAGTTATCCAGACATAACACTTCATAGTATGGATTCAGATTTTGAATTATTGGGTAAGGTTTTGGGGATTCCTACTCAAGTGCGCAAAAAGCGTGAAATCTTGAAAGAATTAGGGCGACTCTGATTTGCGGGTTTATGGTCTTATTATTTTTATGTGTCCGTTGAAGTTTCCTTGTTTTAGTTTTGATATGTGCAGGGGTGATGGGCCTGCGTGTATTATTTTGTCGTTTTCGTCCAGTATTCCGTTTTTGTTTGTGTCGCTGTGGAGGGCTCCTATGTGGGCGTATTGGCGGCTTGAGGGGTATTTTACGGCTATGAAGTCGCCGGGTCTTATGTCTGTTTTCCAGCTGATGTTTTTTGGGCAGGTTCCGTCTGACATGTCGAACTCGGCTACTTTGGTTAAACCGCTGGCCAGCATTGATACGTTGTAGTCTTTGGACGTTGGTTTGTTTTTCCACTTTCCGTAGGCGGCCATCAGCACGTCTGCGCAGTCGACGCCGATGTAATTATTGCTCTGGCGGGTGGCCGACCCGAAGATGCCGGGGACGTTATAGAATGACGTCAGGTAGCCGAGATAGCCTCCGCCATCACGCACAGACAGACGGAAGACTTTCGGGCTGATCCCCTGGTTGGTGCTTTCTCTCAGACCGGCAGACCTTTGCAACTTGCCGCCTGCGATGACGATCGCCTGGTACCAGAAGCTGCCGACATCCTTATGGTAGAAGGGCGAGAGGGTGATCTTGTCGGCGGTCGTTATTACGGCGGGGCGACCAGTCGAAGCGGCACGTTTAACCAGCGGCTTAATTTCCCACTTGCCCCGAAACCGGGTAAGCTCTTTTTTGACGTACCCGATCTTGGCGAATCCCTTCCATTTGTAGGCGTCTTTGTCCCACGGCCAGTTGGCGTTGTTATAATCCTTTGTAATATCCGGGATGATCTGGTACCAGCGGATTGCGGCGTTTGCGATACGGCCCACTTTTAGCGTAACGGCCTGGCCCTTCAGCGGGCAGATAGCCGGGATGGTTTTCCACGGACCGGTAGCGATCTTCGACTGAATCTTAATCGCAGGTTTTGCAGGCATTCGGTATTGGCTCAGGTCGCCAAGATTGTCATCTATTATCTTTCCGGCGGGCGGATTACTCTTATGGGGCTTTGGTGAAGTGGGAGCCGGTTTAAGTGTGCCCGTCTTTGAGAATTTACTTTTATGGTTCTCATCCAATAAAGTTGGTTAAAATTAAATAAAATTTAGTGGACATTATGCTGTCTTTCATGAGATAAGTT
>VRUI01000038.1 GCA_019456225.1 Planctomycetota bacterium
CTCAAAATATTTCGCATTAAAAGTAAAACAGGCCTTCGCAGCCTGATAAATTAACCAACTTTTTGGGAGTTGAACCAAAATGATTTTTGACGGTATTGGTGTTTTTTTTCTGGTTGGCGGAGTTGCTGTCGGTGCGATACTCTGGGATATCCAAAGAGATGTAAATAAATATATCCGTATCGCACAAAAAGCTCACCCGTCAGAGTCCGATGACGCTGCATCGTTGATCGAATATGTTAATTCGAGTAAGCATACGTTAAAACAGAAAAACCATGCGGTATGGACGCTTGGACAGATCGGCGATGAAAGGGCCGCGGCGGCATTGAAGCCTTATGAAACGGGTACGAAATGCTACCATGCAGATGACCTTTGTCAGAAGGTGCTTAAGCAGGCGATCCGGAAGTGTGAAGATTGATTTGCAGTTTTGTTGTTAATTTTGAAATTGAGTTTTGGAGTTTGTTTTATGTCAGATCGGCGTGTTGTTATTACTGGGATGGGTATTGTTTCTCCGCTTGGGTGCGAGATTGATAAGTTCTGGGAGCGGATCCAGGAAGGGTATTCCGGAATCCATCGGATTACGAAGTTTGACCCGACCGGGTATGCCTGTCAGATGGCAGGTGAAGTTATAGAACTTGATAAGGAACGCTTTCTTAGCAAAAAGGAGCAGCGGCGGCTTGACGAATATAGCCACTATGCGGTCGCGGCGGCGGATATGGCGATTGCCGATTCCAGGCTTGAAACAGATAAGGAAAATCCCGAGAGGCTTGGAGCTATTGTTAGTACCGGCGTTGGGGGGTTGCAGACCCTGGAAATTGCACGTGACACTCTTATCAAAAAAGGACCTTCGGCATCGTCGCCCTTTATGATACCGCGAATGATCGTGAACATGTCTTCGGGAGTGGTGGCGATACGGCATAATTTGCAGGGACCGAACTTTTGCGTTGTCTCGGCGTGTGCGACGTCTGCCCATGCGATATCTGGCGCGTGCAGGATAATACGATGCGACGAAGCCGATGTGATGGTAGCCGGTGGATCGGAAGCTACTATTTGTGAGCTTGGGGTCGACGGGTTCGGTTGTATGCGGGCCTTGAGCACGCGAAATGACAGCCCGGAGACGGCTTGCAGGCCTTTTGACAAGGATCGCGACGGTTTTATAATGGGCGAAGGGGCCGGGGTGGTCGTGCTGGAAGAGTTAGAGCACGCAAAAAAACGCGGAGCCGTGATCTATGCCGAGGTCGCAGGTTACGGGGCGACGTGCGATGCCAATCATATTACGCAACCGGCCGTTGACGGAAGCGGTGCGGCGAGAGCGATGCGGCTGGCGATGTCGCGCGCCGGGCTTAATGTTGGCGATGTTGCATATATCAATGCGCATGGGACGAGCACGCCGCTTAATGATAAGATCGAGACAGGAGCGATCAAAGCGGTGTTTGGAGAAGCAGCAGCTCGCAAGTTAATGGTCAGTTCCTCAAAGTCGATGACCGCCCATATGCTTGGGGCAGCCGGTTGTGTTGAGGCTATCGTCTCTGTGCTGGCGATGCGGAACGGCGTTGTTCCGCCGACGATCAATTACCAAACCCCCGATCCCGACTGCGACCTGGACTATGTTCCGAACACTGCACGTAAAGCAAATATAGATGCCTGCCTGAGCAATTCGTTCGGATTTGGCGGTCAAAATATTTGTCTTGCCCTAAAGCGGTTTGAATAATTGGTTTTTATGGAAGTTATTTGATGTCGGTTGAATTTATTCTTGGCAGAAGCGGCAGCGGCAAGACGACGCGTTGTATCAGTTCTATTATCGAAGAGCTAGGCGACGACACCTCCGATGCGCCGCTGGTTTTGCTGGTACCGGAACAGGCTACCTACCAGGCCGAGCGAACGATCCTCACTTCCAGTGGTGTTTGCGGTTTCAGCAGGCTTAAAGTGCTCTCTTTTAATCGACTGGAATTTCTGCTTTCCGGCCAAGCCGGCGGAAAGGATATATCACGACTGGGCAAAGAGATGGTGGTACAGAAGATCCTGCGAGAAAACCGCGAGAATTTGCAGGTGTTCAAAGAGTCCGCCGCCCGGGCCGGGCTCGCGACGGAACTGACATCGACTATCATAGAACTTCACGAGTGTGACAAATCCTGTAAAGACATCGAAGCGTTAATCGCAGAGCTTAATAAGAATGATTCGTCAAGGCTTGCGGCGATGAAATTTTCGGATATCTCGCTTGTGCTGGAGCAATACCTGGATTTTCTCGATGGTAATTTTTTGAACCCGGATATTCAGCTTACATACGCGAGACAAAAAGTCGCCGCTGCCGATTTTCTTAAAGGCGGAAAGCTCTGGGTGGACGGTTTCGCGAGCTTTACGATACAGCAGCGGGCACTGCTCGCCGAGATGGCGATGACTGCCGGGCAAACGCATATTGCGCTTTGTATGGACCCGGAGCGGATTGACGCTCAAAATCCAAAGTCTGAAAACCTGGACCCGGCCGGCATATTCAATCTTACCGAAAAAACTTTTACCGAGCTTTTCGAGATCATTAAGGAATGCAAACTTACTATATCGCCGCCGGTAATCCTTGATAAGATTTACAGGTTTGCAAATGCACCGGCGCTGAAACATCTTGAACGAAATATTTTTACCGAATCGCCGCAGCCGCCCATAAGCATCGGCGACAATATTACTCTTTCCTACGCATCCGGCAGGCGGGCGGAAGTAAAGCATCTTGCCTCGGAGATCAATTCGCTTGTCAGGGATAAGGGTCTTCGTTTTCGCGATATCGCCGTCATCGCATCGGACATCTCGTCATACCAGCACTACATCGATGCGACATTTACGGATTGCGGGATCGAATATTTTATTGACACGCCAAAACCAATGCAGCAGCACCCGGTTGTCGAGCTTATAACGTCGGCGTTGTCGGCGGCGACGGGGGGATTTTCTTCGAGCGATATTTTTGCGTATCTTAAAACGCAGCTTGCAGACATTACCGCCGCCGAAAGGGATCAGCTGGAAAACTATTGCCTGGCATTCGGTGTTGAGGGGCAGGTGTGGCTTAGCGGTCGCGACTGGTCCTTTGCCGCCGGCGATGACAACCGTTACGACCAGGCTCTAATCAACATAATAAGACGCCGGGTGACCGCGCCGCTTATCAAACTAAAAGACACACTTCCAGCGGACGGAATAATCACTGCAAACGAATTTACATCCTGCATATTCGAGCTGCTGAAAGAACTTAATGTTCAGGCGAAAATTGAAGGGTGGGTCGAATCCGGTCAAAACGACCCTGCCGCTCACCAGCAGTTATTCCATAAACTCGTCGAGATATTCGATGAGCTTACGGACGTTTTCGCCGACGACAAATTGGACGTCGAAGAATTGATCTCGATACTGCAAAATGCCTTCTCGTCACTTACGCTGAAACTTATCCCGCAAAAACTTGACCAGGTGCTGGTTGGCTCTATCGACCGGAGCAGACACCCGGAGCTTAAGGCTGTCTTTCTGATCGGTACCACGCAGCGTCAGTTTCCCGCGGCTGTTTCGATGGATGCTATCCTTACCGACGAGGACAGAGCCTTTGCCGGGGAAAATGACTTCATGCTTGCCGAAAGGATTGCCGAACAACTCGCCGCGCGTCAGTACCTGGCGTACATTGCTTTTACGCGGCCGTCGGAATATCTGTTTATCAGTTCTCCGCTGACCGATGATGACGGTAAGCAGATCCTGCCGTCGCCGTTTTTGAACAATCTCAGGAACCTGTTTACCGATCTAAAACCGATTTATGTATCCAATGAAAATGCATCGATCGAAAATGTCCGGTCGGTCAACGAGCTGACGGACCTGCTGTGTGAAAAACTCGCCGCTGATAAACTTGATAAGGAACCTGAACTGCAAGGACTGGTTGATTCTCTCTGCGCCGATTTAGAGTTAGCCGGTGCGGGAGGGTTGATAAAAAGATCGCTGAACTATCGCAACTGCGCATCGCTTGACGGCGACAGATGGCCCGGACTGGGTGATACCCTAAGATGTTCGACAAGCCGTCTAAAATCTTTTGCGACCTGTCCGTATCAGCACTTCGCCAAATATATCCTTAAACTAAAGGACCGCGACGTGCTCGGGTTTGAGCCAATGGACATTGGCAATTTCTATCACAAGGTGCTTGAAGGGGTTGCTAAGGATTTAAAAACGCAAGGTAAGGATTTTGGTACTGCCGAAGATGATGAATTGAAGCAAACCTGCATCCGGCAAACACAAAAAGTCATCGAAAAAGATGTGTCTATCAATATATTCCTCAAACGCGGTCATCATAATAAATTCATCATAGAGGCCGCCTCAGAAGTGCTCCTCGATTGCGTTGTCGATCTTGGCAAATTGAGCAGGGCCGGTTGCTTCAGGCAAAAATGCGCCGAAGCAAAATTCGGGATGGACGACAGTGATCCGACTCAATTGGTTATGCCTCTTTCCGGCGGCGGGTCGGTGATTCTTCGAGGTATTATCGACCGCATCGACATCGCTGATATTGACGGGCAAAAAGCCGCTGTCGTGTATGACTATAAACGCCGCGAAACGTCTGTCGCCTGGGATAAACTTTACAATGGGCTGGATATGCAGCTTGGGGTTTATATGATCGCGGCAAAAAATATTGTCATCGACGGAAAGAAACCGGACATATCGGTTGGGGCGTTTTATCTGCCGGTTGAATCGCCTGGGCCGAGAAAAGAAAACAAATACGCCCGAAAAGCCAAAGGGATCTTCAATGGCGAGCTCTACGAGCATCTAAGCACAAACGCCGCCGCCGGCTGGAACGAATTTTATAATTTCTTCATTGGCAAAGACGCAGAGCCTTACGGTAATTATGGAAACAGCGGAGCACTGCGCCCGGAAGAATTCGACAACCTGCTTAAATTCGTAGAAGACAAAATAACCGCCCTCGCCGAAGAAATACTGTCCGGCAAGATCGACATCTCGCCCTTTAGATTATCCGGGCAGGTGCCGTGCGACTACTGCGACTTCAAAAAGCTGTGCCGCTTTGATATTCACTTCAACGAGTATAACGAACTGCAGCCGATGAAAAAAGACGGGCTTATAAATTCGCTGGGAGGTGTCGATGCCTGATAACGCTACAAGGTGGACACCGCAGCAGAAACTTGCGATAGAAACTCGCGGCAGGAATATCCTGGTAACCGCATCAGCGGGGACGGGGAAAACTTCCGTTCTGTCAAAACGCGTAGTAGACATACTTTGTGACCCAACAGACATAACCGATGTCTCGCAAATACTCGTGCTGACTTTTACCGAAGCCAGTGCAGAAGAAATGAAATCCCGCATCGCCGACGAACTTCGCAAGGCGGCGAGAGCGACAGGCAGTCAGTTTCTGCGTCACCAATTGCTTTTACTCGACGCTGCACATATCAGCACGATAGACGCGTTCTGCAAACGGATCATCACCGAAAACTTTCATATCCTTGGAATCGACCCGACATTCAGGATTATCGATCCGGACGAACAAAAGCTGCTTAAATCCGAACTGCTTGAAGAAACGGTAGAAGAAGCCTGGGGCAGCGAGGACCTAAGCGGCGCACTCGCTGAATTGCTTACAGATCGCAATGTGCGTAATGCATCGGGCGGATTCCTTGGCAATATTAATAATGTAAACGGTTTTCTTGGTTCTGTTCTGTCACCGGCTAACTGGCAGGCAAAAGCCGGCGAACTTGCCGGGATAGAAAAACTCTATGGTTCCTCGCCCGGCCAGGCGCAGGAGCGGATCATCTCAGAAAAGCTTAATCAGTGCAAATCGATGATCGAACACGCCCTGATGCTCGACAGCAAGTTTACAGATGACGGGCACTGGGCAGAGTTCATCAGCAATGAATATCTTGCCGTGGTGATCATGGCGATAGAAAAGCTTGCCGCCGGAAATAAAGACTATATAAAATATATCAGTGAGTTTTCGCCGGGTCGGTTTAAGTCAAAACCGAAAGGCTTCGACGACGATATTAAAAACATGATAAAAGCTCCTCTGGATAAGGCAAAAAAAACTCTTAACGGTCTAAAAGAGCTTGCGGTGATAAACCCGCTGTACGAAGAGGCGATTTTGCCGGCGGCGAATCTGCAGACGAAGACATTGCTGGAGCTTATCCGGCGGTTTAATGTGCGTTACGCCGAAGTTAAGCAAAATCTCAACTGCCTGGATTTCGCCGACCTTGAGCATTTAATGCTTAAGCTGCTGAAAGATTCGCCGCAAACCGCAGCGGCTCTGAAAGCGAAATTCAAACATATCTTCGTCGATGAGTATCAGGATACGAACTTCCTGCAGCAGGGCATCCTTGAAAATGTCTCGCGTGATAATAACGTGTTTGTTGTCGGTGATATTAAGCAAAGTATCTACGCGTTTAGGCAGGCGAAACCGGAGATATTCCTGAACCTCCTGAAAGATTCCACCAGTGACCCGGACGCCGGCGACAAGCCTCTGCGGGTCGATCTTAGCGATAATTTCCGATCACGAAAGCAGGTGCTTGATTTTGCCAATCTCATTTTCGCAAGGATAATGACCGAGGATGTCGCCGCGGTTAAGTACGATGAAAAAGCGATTCTAAAAGCAGGCTTTAATTACGATCCGCCGCAAAATCTGCCATACGTGGAATTGAACCTGATCGACGAAGATACGAATGATCGCACCGACGGCATCACGCCTGCGCAAAGACAAGCGGCCTTTGTCGCCGAAAGGATCAAGCAGATCATAACACCAGACACCGGCGCCGAACCGATAACAATATTCGACAAGGAATCCGGCACTTATCGCCCGCCGACTTACGGCGATATCGTGATCCTGATGCGTTCGCCGTCGACGGTTGTAAACGATTATCTCGAGATACTCCGCCTTGGAGGTGTGCCGGTGGTCAGCCAAAGCTCATCGGGTTATTTCCAGGCAACCGAAATTAGCGATATTATCTCGCTTCTCAAACTGCTCGACAATCCGCAAAGGGATATCGAACTGGCGGCGGTGATGCGAAGTCCGCTTTTCGATTTCTCAGACACCGACCTTGCCCTGATAAGCAGCGGCTGTAATAACAAAAAAGCATCCTTCTACGATTGTCTTAAGAAATATATCGGTGACGGTGCGGATGAAGATTTGCAAAAAAGAATAAGAGGTTTTCTTGACAGCCTGACGGCATGGCGCAGTGCCTCGTGCGCAGGCAGCCTCGCCGATCTTACCTGGCAGATATACCGCCAGACCGGCTACCTTTCTTTTGTAAGTGCATTGCCGGGCGGTAAGCAGCGAAAAGCCAACCTGCTGAAACTCCACGAC
This sequence comes from Planctomycetota bacterium, assembly GCA_019456225.1. Taxonomy (GTDB): domain Bacteria; phylum Planctomycetota; class Phycisphaerae; order Sedimentisphaerales; family Anaerohalosphaeraceae; genus VRUI01. Next base: position 7,301 of record VRUI01000038.1, read on the forward strand.
CGGGCAATACAATTCGAGGGATTTTCGACGAACGCAAACTCTGCGTCACTGGCACGTTTCGTTGAGTTTATCGAAAAGCTCTCCGACGAAAACCACGACTGGGCGCCTGCCCGGCCCGACAATACCGCTGAAGACGCCGTGAGGATAATGAGTGTCCATAACAGTAAAGGGCTGGAATTTCCGATAGTTTTTCTTGCCGAGATCAACCGCCAGTTCAACACCCGCGACATCGTCTCGGAATGTCTCATCGACGACGAAAACACAATCGGCTTGAAAATAGTCGACCCGGAAACAAAAGAGAAATCGGCAAGCATAGCCCACCAGGTCATCGCCGCAGAAAAACGCAAAACCCTTTACGCCGAAGAAATGCGGATCCTGTATGTTGCGATCACGCGGGCAAGAGAAAGGCTAATCATCACCGCATCGGCAAAACAAAAACCAGCCGCGGCGATAATTCAAAACTGCGCCGCCCTTGCAAGCGACCCGCTAAAGGACTGGCAGATACAATCGGCAAAATCGCATCTGGACTGGGTGCTGCTTGCGCTTGGAAATCAGAAAAAATTGCAGAAGGCATTCAACGTAGATTCCCAGGCCGCCGCGGACACGGAGCTATTTGAAATAAAGACTCCGGCAGCCGACGAACTTAACAATCTGGTAAAACAGCTCCGGCAAAAGCTCTCTGCCGCCCGCGACCGCAAGCCTGCATCGCCAAAAGCTATTGAGCATCTGATGTCGAAAGTCAAGACCTCTTTGAGCTGGCAATATCCGTTTGCCGAATCGGCCCGGACGCATGCCAAAATGTCTGTAAGCGAACTGACGCATCGCGATGATGAATTTTCGCAGATGGATTTTTCCAATGCCCTCCAGTCACTGCCGAAAACTCTCACAGCCGAAAAAACACAAACCAGTACCGACTCCAGACAGATCGGAACGGCAACGCACCTGATAATAGAAAAGCTCGACCTGACTTCGCCGGTCACGCTGGAAACTGTCCGGGCACTCGCCGCCGATCTGACCGCAGAAAATCTGATCGACACGCAAACAGCGGCTGCGATAAACCACGACACTATTGTAAAATTCTTCCAGAGCGATCTGGGCAAACTGGTCACCGACGGCGCAAATACCGTAATGCGGGAATGGCCGTTCATCTACGGCCTGGACGCCCAACAGGTTGACGGATGCTCAAAAGGCGAAATAATCGTCGTCCAGGGGATAATCGATATGGTAGTAGAGACCGCCGATGGCTTGATAATTATAGACTTCAAGACCGACAATGTCACAGCCGGCGGCATCGAGGAAAGATCGAAGATATACCACAAGCAAATTGACCTCTACGCAACAGCAGCAGCCGAAATACTCGACAAAAAAATAAAATCAAAACACCTCTACTTCCTCCAACCAGGGACAGGATTGAACATCTAATACAATCCCCCTCGTGGGGGCAGGTTTCAAACCCGCCCAATAATCAACCGAAATACCACAACACTAATGCAATTGCCGCAAAAGACAGAAATCCGGTTTTTACTATATATTAAATGCCCGCAGGACTTTTAGGAAGTCACTTTAATTTCCCTTTGCTTTTTCTGTATCCCAAAGCTTCTTTGCGAATTTTATAAAATAATGTCTTAGGTTTCCAGAAAGTCGCAATACACTCATCATCAATACTTTCAAATGAATCTGAGACTGTTTTAATATCTCCATGCCAATAGGCGATCAAAGCTATCTTGGAAAAAGCTAGTTTATCATTTGGGTATAATTTATGATATGCTTTGTATCCGTCTCGAATTCTGTCATAGGAAAAACCCATTTCAAGAAACTCTGCTTTTTTGACTTTTCGCAGCAGGGAACCTGCCATCAGAGCATAGATCGCATCACCCTTAAGAGTCTCAGGGTATTGCCGGATCGACATTGCGAATCTCTCATAGTCTCCGGTTCGTCCATGCCACCGCGGCAGCAGAAAGAATGCCATTCTGGAATAAACTTCCAAGCAATCGGGGTCAATACTCAAAACTTTTTTGAAACAAGCTTCTGCCTCTTGTCTGGATCTGCCCAGTTCGCATGAAACTTTCAGCCATTTGTGATATAGTACCTTGTCATCTATTTTCAATTTGTCGGCCTTACTCAATAATTCATCAGCCTTGTTTAATTCCGCCTTAAATATCTTCCAGCCTTCATCGCTTACGGTACCTGTATAACTGCCGCCTCTGGCATCCCAGGCATGCCTGATATGCATAGAAGCTTTGGATACAAACGCGGTAGTGGATCCCGGCTTTTCCGTGATCCACTTATCATAGCATTTTTCCAGTTCTGTAGTTTTCTCAGAATCTGTAAAGTCAAAGTATTGATTCATTTCTTTATAAAACTTTATTATGACAGACGAAGCGTCGACTTTCGATTTTTTCTGCTTTAAATCACTTGCGATGCTTTCCAGTAAATCGAATTTGCCTTTCAATACATATTCATTCAGTTGAACAAAACAGAAATCCTCATTCTTTTCGAAGGTATTCGAATCGGTGGTAATATTACTTTTTGGAGAACACGAAATAGCGTTATCATTACTCACCAGCTTGTTTTTAGAAATATCAGCTGTGGAGTAATTGGTGATCCTGATCCCGGTTTTTGCGGATTTTATGATGTTTTCTGAAATATTTGCCTGTGATCTCTCAGTCACATAAATGCCATAATTATATTTGCCGCTTATAGTATTTTTGGTAATTGTAACAACCTTGGATTTACCGTGAACATTAATTCCCTTATCTGTATTTCCCGACACACTGCAATCGCTAATCTCAGCCGATGCTCCATCTCCGACAATTATATCTTTTCGGTTATTACTTATTTTACAGGATTTAATAACACCGTATGAACCATTTATAATATTGAATCCGCAAGCTCTGGTATCAAGGATATTGCATTGTTCAGCCTTAACCTGACTTCCTTTATCCTGGCTATATATAGCAAGTCTAATGTTTTTTGTAAATGTACATTTTTTTGCAGATGATTTTGCTCCTTGGGCAACGACGAGACCTTGTAAATTGCTTTCAAAAACACTATTGTTTATTTCTAATTCGCTCTCCTGCCCTAAACAAAGAACACCTGTTTTGTTTTGCTTAAACGTAATCTTTTCCGCAAAGCACTTAGCACCGAGTACAACATTTAAAGCACCGCCCTTGTTGCTTGTCATGTAACAGTTAGTGATTTTAAGTTTTGTTTTCTTCCCGGAAGCAACCACTGCGGCTTTATTGGTTCTGTCAATCTTACAATTGTCTATTTCGCCATGACTATCAACAAATTTTATGCCGGTATTTACGTCAAAAAAACTGCAGTTTTTTAGTCTGATATTTTTTGAATTATTGACATCTACGGCCCCGATCGCTTTGCCCTTATCCTTACTGTTAACTTTAGTTGGATTTGATTTAAATGTTATACCGCTCAACTGGAAATTTTCTACCCCATCGAGATACAAGATGGTTTTTTTAGATACATCGGCAATGATCTTAACTTTGTCCCGGGATACTCCTTCAATTGCAATATTGTCCTTTTTTAATTCCAATGCTTCGTTATAATCCCCTTCTGCAAGCAGAATAATATCTCCGGAATTGGCTTTCTCAATTGCCTGCTGTATTGTCTGGAAGTCTTTCGGGACATTAATCTGCTTTGCTTCTGTAACCGGGGACAAAATAAATAACACAATTATTATATAAGTGACAATTCTCATAGCTTTACCTTTCTGATTATTGAAAGTATACTTTTTAAGAAGATAAGAATCTGTCTCCGACAAACTCAAATGCCAAATTCTTACATATTTTATTCTGCCGTGCCTTTGCCAATTGCTTTTTGGCAGCAAGTCGGCCACTTCTCTCAAGGGTGGGATTTTTTATTCCTACATTTATTCTATCAGTAAAATGAACATAATCAACTAAATTTAATTCACAATTTATTCCCGCAAAGGAAAGATAATCGGGGATAGATTATGAGCAGTAGGAGATATACCACATTTCAAACTTTTCTCTATTTTCGCTATCAAATTTTCGAACCAATTGCGCTGACACTATCTTGCTATCGCCCAAAAAAATGAAAAATTTTAATCCCTTATCCTCAATCAACTTAACGATTTCAACCCAAAAAAAATTTGCCCATTTTTCGCATCAAACATGCATGTTCGTGCTAAATACGGAGGGGCATAGTTTTTTTGCTCCACTAAACCGGATATTCCGGGCAATGTTTCCTATCGGTTTCCAAAACCGGTAAAATTCGGTAAAAAACGGTAAACCAGGGAGCAATGAAATGACAAAAAGGTAAACCGCGACTTTAGAAATCAACGATTTTACAGTTGAAATTTGGATGTAAATCGCTATAATCGCCATTCGTTTAAATATCCCTGAAAAATAATAAGAAAGGTAGTACAAAATGCCCAATGCAATAGTCAGCCAGTCAGGCGGGCCGACCGGTGTGATCAATGCCTCGCTGGTAGGCGTAATCGAACAAGCTAAAAAGCACAGCAAAATCGACAAGCTCTACGGTGCCATCCACGCCGTCAGCGGCATGGTCAAGGAGAATTTCGTCGACCTGACCGATATCTCTCCGGAAAGACTCGACGCCATCGCGGCTTCACCGTCAGCGGCCCTCGGTTCCAGCCGTGACAAACCCAACGCCGAATATTGCAGCAAGATCCTCGAGGTCTTCAAAAAATACGACATCGAATATTTCTTCTACATCGGCGGCAACGACTCTGCAAACACCTGCAAGATCATCAATGAAATGGCCGACGACGTAGACATCGACCTTAAAGCATTCCACATTCCAAAGACCGTCGACAACGACCTCCGCACAACGGACCACTGCCCCGGTTACGGCACTGCCGCGAAATTCGTAGCTTGCGCACTTCAGGGCGATGACCTCGACAACCGTGCACTGCTCGGCGTTAAGATCGACGTGATCATGGGGCGTGACGCCGGTTGGCTGACGGCTGCGTCCACTCTCGGCCAGCAAAGAGACGACGACGGACCGCACCTGGTTTACCTTCCGGAACGTCCCATCAAGATCGAAGATATGGTCGCACAGGTCAAAGAAGTTTACGACAGACTCGGCCGCTGTGTTGTCGCGGTCAGCGAAGGTATCCGCGACGTTGATGGCGTGGTATGGGCAAAGAAGATCGCCGAAGAAGCAGAAGTCGATTCCCACGGTAACGTCCAGCTTTCCGGCTCTGGAGCACTGGCTGACTTCCTGTCAAAAAAGATCAAAGCAGGCACCGGCATCGGACGCGTTCGCGCAGACACCTTCGGATACCTCCAGAGAAGCTTCGCCGGCTTGCAGTCAGAAACAGACGTAGATGAAGCACGCCGCTGCGGCCGACAGGCTGTTATCTACTCCGAAGACAACGACAACGGTTCGGTAGCGATGAAGAGAACCGGCGAAGGCGAAAACTATTGCGTAGACCTGTTCCTGACCGACCTGGCAAACGTCGCCGAGTTCACAAAGGACCTGCCGGACGAATTCATCAACGAAGCGGGCAACGGCGTAACAAAGGCATTCAAGGACTACGCAATGCCGCTAGCCGGGAATCTCCCAAAAACCGATACCTTCATAAACGACCCAAAGCTATAAACGGTTTTAGTTCCAAATAACCAAAAAGGCCCGCAAGATATTATCTCGCGGGTCTTTTTTATATTTTAGCTTCCCACTCAGCCATCTCGCCAAGCCGCTCGATAATATTGAGGTGCTGGGTGCACTCCGCTTCGCACTTGCCGCATTGTATGCAGTCGGCGGCACTGGCTTTGCGGTCGACAAGAAGCCCCCACTCATGATGAAACTTGGTTTCCTCTATCAACTCTTTTTCACTCTTATGGAACATCGCCTTGTCGTTATAGGCCTGCATATAATTGGCTACCGGAATTTCCTTCTCGCAGCACTTCATACAGTAACCGCAGCCGGTGCAGATCGCGTTCATGTTTTCAGATACATTCGATTTGACCCGCTCGATATCTTCCTGCGTAAACGGCTTGCTGCCGGCGGCGACGTCGCAGGCAGTGTCGATGTGCTGCTTCGTGGTAAAACCAATTAGTGTAATAGTTATTTGCGGGCAGCTTACGCAAAACCTTATCGCAGCCTCGACGGGTGTTTCCCCTTCGGCGGCAAGATAGCCAAGTTCATTTTCAAACTTCGGTATCATCCCTCCCGACAGCGGATTCATCGCGACAACACCATAACCGCCATTGTAAGCAGCCTCGACCCCCTGCCACCTGTAAGGGAAGTTCAGAATGTTAACACCCATAAGCACACCGACGAAATTGTCGTCATTGATTATTCTCTCGATCTTATTGCCCGGAAGATGCGTCGAAATAACGATGTTTTTTATCAGCCCCTCTTCTTTGCATTTCATCAGACCATCATATTGCCCGCCTTTTTTCATAGCGAGTTCGTATTGCGCCATGCTGCGGATGCACCAGACATGATAAAAATCAAGATAGTCGCAGTTAAGACGTTTGAGGGATTTTTCAACGCCTCCCCTCGCCTTATCAGCCGTATCAAACTCAGTCGGCATACCCTTAGTCGAGACATAAAACTCATCGCGGTAATCGCTCATCCGGTCGAGAGCAATCCCGAAAATATCCTCGCTCTTATCTTCGCAATAACCCGGGGCAGTATCAAAATAATTGACGCCCTTTTCCCTGGCATAGAGCAGAAGCTCCGCGTTTTCCTCGTTGGACTTTTTCAGATCAAACCGCATCCCGCCAAAACCAACGGCACTAACCTTAATACCGGCCCTACCATATTCCTTATAGATCATCGCAATCTCTCTGCAAAAAAAGTGATTAGTTCTGTTTAGGTCGTCAATAGTAATGTCACACGGGATGATTTACAAGAACAAAATGAAAAATGTGCTGTCGGCATCCTGCCGACAGCTCCTGCGGGCAGGATGCCCGCAGGACGATTGAGGACAAAATCCTACCTATGCACTCGTCGGGATCGAAACGAAGAATCTGCTTCCATTTCCCGGTTCGGATTCTACCCATATCTTACCGCTATGCCTGTCGAGTATCCTGCTGATGATCGTAAGGCCCAACCCTTCGCCGCTGACCGGGCCTTGCGGATCGAGCCGATGAAAAACTTCGAATATTTTCGACTGATTACTCGCAGATATCCCTACCCCGTTATCCTCGACGCAATAGACACTGCTGCCGTTTTCGACCCAGCCGGAAACTACGATCTTATCGTCACCATTACTCTTGCGGTATTTAACCGCATTGTCAAGCAAATTGCTGAATACCTGGTTGATCATACCAGCATCGCCAAAACATGACGGCAGATCCCTCAACTTGATCGAGATGTCCTTGCTGGAAAGATCATACTGCATCGCCTCGCAAATACATTCGAGCATGTCATTCATATCCAGCGAAGCCATCTCTACCTCTGCGGTGCCGGCCCTGGAAATCTGCAAAAGCCCGCCGATAAGCACCTGCATCTTTTCGGCACCGGCGGTGATGAACCGCAAATCTTCCGGGATACCTTCCTTAAGCAGCGGGATGATCTTCTTTTTAACATCTTCGTCGATATTTTCCGATTCTAGAATTCTTTCGATCTCACCGCAGAGAATAGCAAGCTCCTCGCTAAAACCGTTTATCGTAACCAGCGGCGAACGGAGATCGTGCGAGGCGACATAGACGACGTTCTGAAGCTCACGATTTTTTTCTTCCAGAATTTCAAGCAGCTTTTCCCTTTGCTTCTCAGCCTTTTTGCGAACAGAGACTTCTCTATGCAGTTCTACCCTCATAGTTTCAAAGGATCTGCAAAGATCCCCGATCTCATCTGAGCTTGTCGCTTCGATCTTTTTCGTAAGATCGCCGTTTGCGATCAGCTTGCTTGCTTCAGAGAGAGCGACGACAGGTCTTACTATCTGCTTTGATATTGACGCCGTAACAATCCAGGATACTATAAAAGCTAACAGGTATAAAGCAACTAGAACCGATAAGATGTTGCCCGCTTTTTGACGAGCGACAAAGCCTGCCTTATTCAGTTTCTCGGAAGCAAGGAACATCAGCTTCGATGCCATCTCTGAATCAGCATTACCAAGCTTGCCAACTGCGGTGACAAGAAGCTTTTCTTTTTGACGAAAATCAAGTTCTTTGTCAAACATCTCGAACAATTGATTTTTACCTGTCGCAGAAAATATAAATACTATAGAAATAACGGAGATCTCATTAACGAATTCTTTACAATCTTTATTTTCAGCAGCAGCTCTGAGGATTTCCAATTGCTCTGTAAAAATGTCGGTGTGCTTTAGAAATTCATTCCTTATAGCCAACCGCTGTTTTGAAATGAGCAGCATACCTTTTGTAATATATTCTTCATCGGAAACTATTGAGTGCAAATGAAAATTCTTGAGCTTCATAAGCGATCTGTTAATTATTTCATTGCCTGAGTTTTTGTCCTGATAATCGACAAGAAGATCATGCAGCCTGGCCCCATGATCTTCGTGAGTCTCCATCAATGCTATTCGCTTTGCCCGGGCATCGAGCATTTTGTTATGTGTTTCAATCGCCTTACCCGCTACTTCGTCAAAATCAGGCATAACGGTCGACATTGCTTTTTCCCAGATAGCTTTCATTTGTTGATTATCTAAAGGCAAGTTATCGATCGCATCACAAATCTTTTTTTCCAACGCGTCATGAGCGGCAAGATATTGCTTAAATTGCTTTTCTATCTCGTCGAGCTTTTCGGGATATTCTTCCATGAGGTAATCCCTAAGGGCAAACCTGGCAAGCGATTTATGTTCACTCATTTCATTGCAGGCTATTACCAGAGGGGAAAATTTTGTGACGATGCTATGGACACTTTTTTGGACGATGAACATGCTTATAATAGCCGCCAGCGCCGATGCCACTACCAGGGTGATCATTATCGCCATGGCGATAGAATATTTCTTGCCTATTGTCAATCTCATTATATGAAAAGGTCCGTCTTTACGCAGTTATTGCTTCTCTGAATCAAATAAAATTGAAATTCCATCTACCCCCAACTCCCCATTGTCAGGATGAATGTTATATCGAACCATTAACTATGTTAGTTAATAGGCTTTTGGCTATTTACACGCAGCAAATGGCGCAAAAAAATAGCAAAAGGATAACCCAGGTAGAAGATGGATATTGCAGATGCCTCAAAAACCAATTAAAAGCGCGTCAGCGCGAGCTCCCCGATCAGACGAACAATAACAATTAAACTCAACGCCAACCGCGTGACAAACCCAAACGTCTGTCATTAAGACATCAGATGCTTCAAAAGCGCACGCTGGAAGTGCAACCGGTTCTCGGCCTGGTCGAAAATCACCGAGTTTTTCGATTCGGTAACCTCATCGGTAATCTCAAGTCCCCGGTACGCCGGCAGACAGTGCAGCACCAGCGCATCGGCCGGCGCCTTGCTCATAAGCTCGCTATTGACCTGGAACCCCTCAAAGTCAGCGATCCTCTGCTGCTTTTCGTCTTCCTGGCCCATGCTTATCCAGGTGTCTGTATAAACAGCGGCAGCATCTTTGACAGCTTGTTCGGCATTTGAAAGCTGAACAACAGTATCGGCGCAAATATCGTTAGCTGTAGAGATAGATTCTTCGTCAAGTTCATAATTTGCAGGCGAAGCGATCGCAAGTTTCATACCAAACTTTGCACATGCAAAAGCAAGCGACCTTGCCACATTATTTCCGTCGCCGATATAAGCAACCTTAAGCCCCTTAAGATCGCCGCGATGTTCCTGAATAGTCAGCAGGTCAGCCATCGCCTGGCAAGGATGCGACCAGTCGCTAAGAGCGTTTATCACGGGAACGTCAGCGAACCTGGCAAGTTCGATGATTGTCTCATGCGAGAACGTCCTGGCCATAATTCCGTCGACATATCGGCTGAAAACCCTGGCCATATCCTTAGCCGGTTCTCGCTTACCGATAATGCCGATATCGCTGGGCTTGAGATAAATGCCATTGCCGCCAAGGTCGGTCATCGCAACCTGAAAGCTGATCCGCGTCCGAAGACTGGACTTCTCAAAAACCATCGCCAGAGTCTTACCGGCAAGGCAGACATCACGTTTGCCGCCTTTATAAATTTTCTTAAGATCCGAACTAAGAGCCAAAAGCTCAGAAAGTTCATCGTTTGAACATGTTTTTATTGAAATAAAATCATTCATCATATTGTCGTTTCTAAAATATATCGCCGCCGGTAAGAACCCGGAAGCTAATCGCTAATCGCTGCGTCAAGTATCTCTACTGCCGCGTCGATCTCTTCCTTGCTTACTGTCATCGAAGGCATAAACCGCAGAACATTTTCCTGCGTACAGTTGATCCTGAGCCCATTGTCAAGGCACCTGCTTACTATCTCCGCGCCGGGTGTCGTGAGCTGGACGCCGATCATCAACCCTTTACCCCGGACATGGTCGATCACCGGGTGCTTTTTCTTAAGAGCCTCAAGTTTGTTCCGGGTATACTCGCCCATTTCGATAGCGTTGTCGATGAGGCCTTCTTCTTCGATAGCTTCGATAACGGCGATACCGGCGGCACACGCCAGGGGATTGCCGCCAAACGTCGAAGCGTGCGTACCCGGCACGAGCGAAGCGGCGACTTCAGGTTTTGCCATCATCGCACCGATAGCCACCCCGCCGCCAAGCGCCTTAGCCAATGTGATAATATCCGGCTCGACATCGTAGTCCAGAAAACCAAACCACTTACCGGTCCTGCCGATACCCGTTTGAACCTCGTCCAGGATCATGATCGCCCCGTTCTCATCGCAAAGCTCGCGAATGGCACGCATAAATTCAGGCGTAGCAACATTGATCCCGCCTTCGCCCTGAATAGGCTCGATCATAACGGCAGCCGTCTCGTCGGTAAATGCATTTCGAAGTGCATCAACATCGTTAAACGGAATATAATCGAAACCGGGAAGCATCGGCAAAAAACCTTCATGATACTTCGGCTGAGCGGTCGCGGTAACAGCCGCAAAAGTACGCCCGTGAAAACTGCCTTCGGTAGTAATGTATTTATATTTTTCTTTCGGCGTATGCCTGCGAGCGAGTTTCATCGCAGCTTCGTTGGCTTCGGCTCCGCTGTTACAGAAAAAACACTTGCCGCCAAATGCCCTGTCGCTAAGCAGCTTGGCAAGTTTGCCCTGCTGTTCGATATAGAACGTATTGTCAATATGCAAAAGCTCTGCGGCCTGTTTCTGGATAGCCGCGACAACCTTCGGATGGCAATGACCAATCCCGCTAACGGCCCAGCCGGGAAACATATCAAGTATCTTATTACCATCAGCATCCCAAAGATAGTTACCCTCGCCCTTAACAATAGCACGAGGCAACCGACCATAATTAGCAATAACATACCGGCCAAACATCTCAATAATTTCATTCGTATTCATAGCAGTCCCTTCGTAGGGTGGGCCGTGCCCACGCTGTATTCTATATAAAATTGCATCCGCCAAAGGCGGTTTCCTAAATTCGTAATTAGTAATTAGTAATTAGTAATTGTCAAGCTGACCGAAAGGTCAGGTTGACTCAAACTATCTGTGTCCCGATTCCCTCGTCAGTATAAATCTCCAGCAGCAGCGAATGCTGTATTCTTCCGTCAATAATATGAGCCTTCTTAACGCCGCCTTTAAGAGCCGTAAAACAAGCATCAACCTTGGGCATCATTCCCGAGGTGATGATCCCTTCGGCGACCATTTTTTCGACTTCTTTTTCGCTGGCACTGGATACTCTGGTAGACTTATCTTCCATATCCATATAAATACCATGCGTATCGCTGACCATGACAAGCTTTTCGGCCTCAACAGCGGCAGCTACCATACCGGCTGCACTGTCGGCATTGACATTAAGTTTCCCACCGGTCTTGTCGCAGGCGACAGGTGCGATTACCGGGATCGTCCCAGCCGAGCAAAGTGTAGTAAGCACCTCGGCGTTAATTTCCTTAACCGTCCCAACCAGGCCAATGTCCAGTTTCCTGCCGTCATCGGATTTAAGATTTAGCGGTTCGGCGAACAATGCACAACTGCTCAACGAATGCAAAGCCATAGCGTTTCCGCCAAGCTCATTAATCGTCTCACAGATAGGAGTGTTAACTTTATGAACCAGCGTATGTTCGGCGATCGCCAGGGTCCGCTCGTCGGTATACCGCCGGCCGTGAACCCATACAGGCTCAAGTCCCGCTTCGCTCATCGCACGAGTGATCGCTTTGCCCCCGCCATGAACAATGATCGGCTGAATACCAACCGTCGCCATAAACACCACGTCGGTAAGCATCTTTTTTTGAAGCTCAGGATCGTCAAGAACACTGCCGCCAAGTTTGACAACTACGATCTTGCCGTTAAATTTACGGATATACTCCATCGCCTCGATAAGAGCCTTAGCTTTTTCAATAGCTTTTTCCATTGCATATCCTTTAAAATCAAGCCGCCCCAGATAATAGAATTCTGAGAAGTTTAAGCGGAGGGGCAAAAGCAAATAATAAATTAGCCGCGGCCGACCTGCCCTGAGCTTGTCGAAGGGTAGACCGTATCCGCCCCTAACGACTAAAGACTAAAAACTATCGACTAATTAAGGGCCAAAGGTGGGAATCGAACCCACAACCGCTGGTTTACAAAACCAGTGCTCTACCGTTGAGCTACTTTGGCGTTTTCACTCTAAATATTAAAGAGCGAATTTCCATATCGGCCTATTAACGACTAAAGTCCAATTATTCACCAGATTATGGAAACGGGGCATTTTACAGATGAAGATGCCTATTTGCAAGCAAAAATCCGGTATTTTGATGAAAAAGCAATAGATTTTCTAACGAAAGCGTCTTATATTATGTCAGATACGTTATTAATTACTATTTTAAGGAAAAAACGGCAAATGGGCACGAAAGGCCATACAGATTATCAGAAAAAAGTCATATCAAGTTACTACGACAACCTTGATTCGATAATGCTGGGCAGACTCCAGGAGCTTGTAACTGAGCTCTATCTCGCAGATTCCCAGAAAAAATCCGACCGTCTGTGGGAAAGGGCCCAGAAAGCAATGTTGAAGATAAAGATAAAACCTGCTATTATAGAACATATCATGAAAACAAGGTCGGTAGAAGTATTTGCCAAAAATGTACAGGACTGGTCGAAAATTAATAATTAATAAAATCTGTTTTTTTGGGTTAGCCCAATTTATTTAGTATATTTTAAACAGCGGGTTGTACTAAATTTAAGTTACGGGTATAATACCCATGAAATGGAGCTAACAATGCTTAAATCAATGAAATCGATCACTGTAATATTATTAATCAGCTTTGTAGCTGTATTTTTCGCAGGTTGTGGAAATAGTGCCCGGGATAGCGCCCTTGTTGGCGCAGTTATCGGAACCGGAATAGGTGCCATAGCCGGTGGAGACGGAACCAGCATGTTGATAGGCGGTACCATTGGCAGCGGAATCGGTTATTGGCTTGGCAGTCAGCAAGAACAAAATGAAACAGTTGCCGTAAGAAACCAGGAACTGAATTCTCTAAGTGCCCAGAAAAACTCTAAAACCGTATGGATCGAAAACTCCAACGGTTCAAGAACCCCCGTAAGGATAACGAGAAGTGGGACCGACTACATTGGCCCTAACAACGAACATTATGCTTCACTTCCTACGGAACAGCAGCTTAGATCTGCTTACGGATTCTAAATGTAACAGTGGATGTCACGGTCCGGCTTGACCGTGTTAATTCCCAGAAATAAAGTTTTTTTATTATTATTGGGGCAATAGCCCCGGAAAAAGGAGCCAACTATGCTTAAACCAATGAAATCGATAACTTTAGTGCTGATGATCAGCGTAGCTTTCAGTTTTATTGCCGGTTGCGAAAATCAAGCCCAGACCAACGCCCTGCTCGGATCGGCCCTGGGAGCCGGAATCGGAGCGATAGCCGGTGGAGACTCAAAAGGCATCGCAATAGGTGCAGCTGCCGGTGGCGGTATCGGTTATCTCGTCGGTAACGAAGCCGACAAGAAGAAGGCTGCAGCGGAAAAAAATCGGGAAATGGACGATTTAAGAGCCAATCAGAACACTGTGACCGTATGGATCACAAACACCAACGGCTCGAAAATACCTGTAAAGCTCAGAAAAAGCGGCCCCAATTTCTTAGGTCCCCAGGGCGAGCTTTATACATCAATGCCTACGGAAGAGCAGCTAAGACCCGTATACGGGTTCTAAATACCCAGGTTCAGCGGGCGGGCACTTAGGTCCGCCCCCTACATCGGCCGATACGTGTTTACATCGGCTCCTGACTGGCTTTCAGGTTTTCCGGGCCAGTTAAGTTTTCCAAACAGGAAATCCATGCCCTGGCGTATCATCGTCCCGGGCATCGGCGGGAACATCTCGAAGGACCCGATAACATCGTTATCATATTTGCAGAGCCCGTCAAGCAGATAGTCCCAGTCCTCGTCGCCGATACCTTCGTTGGTTCCCGGCGGTTCGTGGTCGTCGAATCTGCCGTAATTGTCGTTCAGGTGCAGATATGTCGTGCGGCCTGCGAGTTGGTCGACATATTCCTTAAAATCGGCACTCTTGTCGATATGCGCAAACCCGGTATCCAGGCAATATCCAATATAGTCAAACTTTTCCCCGATCTGCAGCATCGCCGCCAGCGAGCCGGTTTCCACGCAGATATCCACATTATTTTCTTTAGCGATCCCCACAACATCGGTCATAAACCCCCAGTCGGCAATACCTAGCTGGTCGGAGACGCAGAGGCTTTGCGGGTCGGCAACAATTCGGGCACCGAGCATGTTAGCGCAGTGGATCTGCTCGCTCCATTCTTCCAGCGTCGGACCGTCATTTCGCGAATGCATCGCCACAACCATCCCCTCAGTGGCGTTTTTGAGCCTCGTCCAGTTCCGCTTGACGTAGCGGCAGTCATTATTGCCCTTGATCGTAGGCCATAATTCGACACCAAACCCAAGCGAACGCAGAAAATCACACTCCTGCTCGAACGAAAGGTTGTGCTCACGCCACCAGAAAACCATCGTTGAAACAACATACCGTATATTCATCCATTTTTCCTTGTAATAAATGTGTTATCAGCATAGTAATTTCGGCTTAATTAGCCGTCGGCTTAAAAAACCTTAAAAAAATATCAAACCCGTACCCACAGACACTCGGAACTCGACGATGCTGTATCTACTTAGACGCTTGTTTTCTGACTAGTAAAATCCTTGAAAAATGACACATTTTGACACCTTTTTGACACATGTTTTCATTTTGCGGAATTTTCAGCATCCATTATATCTCCTGAATTCGACATTTTGAGGTCACCAAGAGGTTTTTTTGACTTAGGCCGCATAACAGATACAATAGACCTATTTCACTCTAGAATTTGAGTTTTTTTGTTGCTTAAGATTTGACTGTATTTCGAGCAGCACATCACCGTAATATAATCAACAAAAGAACACCAAACGCTATTTGAATCTAGCTAAGAGCAAGGTCGTTGCGAATACTATTGCCCGAAGGGTCGTTTCGTTTGCCTATCTTACGGAAATGACCCCAAATATACCTTGACAACTCGGATATAGAAAGGTATAATAAGTCGCTGTAAGTATTGATATTTTTTACAGACTTGCAATAGAAGAAGTGTGGTGAGAGAGCTTGCCGTATTTCCCCGCCAGGTTTTCCCCAATGATACCAGTCCAACATTATTTTTTTGATAGGAGAGTAAAATGAAAAAGTTAAACACAAAAATGGTAGCTGCCTCGCTTGCTGCTATCGTGGTATTGGGGTATTGCCTGATTGTCAATGCCGGTAACCTGGCCCCTGCCGGCCCGCCTGCACCGACGATGAAAACCCTCAATGAGGTTGAACCCAGAATAGCCATCAATTCTGATAACACTCCGGGCGATGGCAGCTACGAGTATATCATCAGCAGTTCCGGTTCCTATTATCTGACCGGAGATCTGACCGGAGATGGCACTACAACTAAAGGCGGGATAAGTATCGCCGCTGACGATGTAACAATAGACCTGATGGGTTACACACTCAAGGGATCGGATTCGGGAATAAACTATGGTATTTTAATGAATACCCGAAGCAACGTGGAAATCCGCAACGGAACAGTTCGCGACTTTCACTATGGTATCTATGAGTCTGGCAGTAACGGGCAAGGCCACCGTATCATTAATGTCCGGGCCGTTTCTAATGTTCTACGTGGCATTTATCTTTTCGGCAAAGATCATCTGGTCAAAAATTGTACGGCAAGCGATAACGGAGATGACGCTGCCAGCACCGTCTACGGCATCTATGCTTACAACGGCAGTACGGTGACCGGAAACACAGCCCACAATAACGGAGATAACGCTACCGGCAACGTCTATGGTATCTATGCTTTCTTCGGCTGTACTGTGACCGGTAACACGGCCTACAATAACGGATATAACGCTGGTACCGTCTACGGCATCTATCTTGGTGCCGGCAGTACTGTGACTGGCAATACGGCCTACAACAACGGTGATTGGGCTAACGGCAACGTCTACGGAATCTATCTTGTTGGAAACAGCCTTGTAGACCAGAACACGGCATATAGCAATGGCACATCAGCAGGGTCGGCAACGCAGATAAGATATGGTGTCACCGGGTGTGTCTATGGTATTAACGTCCCCGCTCCTTAAAAAAAGAAAGGCAGGATTATTATGAATAGAATAATATTGTTAATGTTACTTACAGCCTGCACCTGTTATGCAGAGAACATCGACCCCTATGCAGATGACAGTCAGTATGCTTACGGTGAAAATGTCGGCTGGCTGAACTTTGAGCCTATAACCGCCGGTGTTCAGGTCGCTTCCGATAAACTGACCGGCTACGTCTGGGCCGAAAACATCGGCTGGATTAGTTTGTCGTGTGATAATACTTCCACTTGCTTAAAAGTAAAGTATGGTGTTACTAATGACGGCAGCGGTAATCTATCGGGCTATGCATGGGCAGAGAATGTCGGCTGGATAAACTTCGACCCGAAAGTGCCGAGAGACCTTACCGACTATGGAGTTACTATTGACACTGACGGTAACTTTAACGGCTGGGCATACGGCGAGAATATCGGCTGGATACACTTAGCTTCCAAGTCGCCTGTTCCGTATGGCGTTAAGGCATGCGTGGTAACGTTGGACGACCTGCAGAACTTTGCTTCATACTGGCTTGATTCAGGTGCCGTTGCAGGCAATCTCGATAACACCGGCAAAGTCAATAACTCTGACTTTGCAATTCTGGCCAGTTACTGGCTGGACTTTTGCCCAAATGGCTGGCTGTTGAAATAATACAATAAAATTCAAGAAGCGTGTGAAACGTATAAATAAAAAGACTTTTTTAGGGGAATAATTATGTCAAAGAAATCCATGACTTTGTTATTGGCTTTGGTATGTTTTGTATTTACACAGTTAATTTATGGCTGGACAGATTCAGATATTTACGTTAACGGCAAAGTAGATCTTATGGATCTTGCCATGCTTTCCAATAAATGGCTGAGTGCTGTTGACCCTGGCGATCCTGTAGACCTTGATAATAACGGAAGTATTGGCATGGGCGATCTTATTACGCTTGCCAACAACTGGGGTCAGATTGCTAACCTTGTCGCTGTCGGTTGGGGCGTTAACCTCGATGGTAATGACACACCGCCGGGAGGTAATAACTTTACCGACATTGATGCAGGATATACACACAGCCTTGCGGTAAAGAATGGAACTGTTTACGGATGGGGTGATAACTTTTTTGAACAGTCTGACACACCTGCAGGGATTTATACTGCTGTCGCTGCCGGTTCTTATCACAGCATAGCGTTAAGGAGCAGCGGTATCGTACACGGCTGGGGTTATGACGATTATGGACAGGCAACACCGCCCGGAGACGCTGGTTTTATTGCTATTGCAGCGGGCCAATTGCACAGTCTTGGCCTAAAGGATAACGGAACTGTCGTCAGTTGGGGAGATAATTCCAACGGACAGACAGAACTCCAGCCTGGTACTGATTATGTCGCAATTGCCGCAGGAGGTTTTCATAATCTTGCCTTAAAGAGTGACGGATCTATTGTCGGATGGGGAGATGACTATTATAAACAGGCTACTCCGCCTGGAGGTAATGACTATGTTGCTATCTCTGCCGGAAATTATCACAGTCTTGCCTTAAAGAGTGACGGATCTATTGTCGGATGGGGTGGTGATATGTATGGCGAATTAGAAGATATCCCTGCCGGCAATGATTTTATCGCGATCTCGGCAGGTGTGTGGCACGATCTCGCCTTAAAAAGCAATGGAACTATCGTTGGTTGGGGCGATAATTCTTTTGGGCAGACCACCCCGCCGCCGGGTGATGACTATGTATCCATTGAGGCAGGAGGAGATTACAGCCTTGCCTTAGAAGCTCAATAAGAAGGAACGAAACGACCCCAGGTGCTAATGGCACTGTCATATTTTGACGACCCTGTATTGACAGCTTAACCATCCGCACGACCGTTATTTTTCAATTTCGTCGAACGTTAATGTTTTTTTGCCTCTCTGGCCGACATTTTATGTGACCTCTCCGGCTTTTGGCTCGATTTTTAAGCCAGAGAGGTTATTATGAGTGCAAATCTATCGTCTTACGCTAACAAAGTCAATATTGGATTTTCCGTGTTTGATCATATTTTTTATTCAGACAATTCATTAGCATTCGGAAACGTGCCCGTTAATTTTGCGGCATTAAGTACTTTACTCTCGGCAAGATGCCAACAGTACGGAGTTTACATTTCCGGTATGTATATCTTTTTTGCGTTTACTATTTCTACGTGGGGCGGGATTATCAGGGGGTCCCTTGATTTTGCGCAGAAGAACAACCCCTTATAGCTTGTCAGGTATTTGTGCCTTGTGAAGATTCCCGGAGGGGATTGCACCACAATAGGATCGCTGCTTTTGGCCAGAATATCGAGAAAATCGTCCGGCTCAACCCGCACTATCGCCCCGCTTGCCTTAATAGCGTTAGAGACAGCTGCCGCTGCCGAGGCGCCCATAGTTGCTGTTGCTGTAGTCATCAGAAAATTCCCTTAATAAACAGTAATTCAGGTTTTATTAAAATCTTAAGCTCTTCTATGAAATATAGACAGCCAAAAGAAGGAAATATTACATAAAAAACAATTTTTCTTGTAACATAATCACTCTCTTGAGCGTCCTTTAGTATAGAAGCCTGCTGGTTTAGGGCCGTGTGTCGGCATTACTACCCGTCTGGAGAACCGCTGGAAGGCTTTTTCTATTGATTATTGTTCTTAAATCTAGTATAATAAACGGTTTATGAGAGTTATGTCCATGAAAGAGAGTAAAAGTTGTTTACAGGAAAAAAACTGGGTCAGTTGCTTCACGAAAAGGGATATATAGACGACACATCCCTTGAAAGTGCTGTGATTCAACAGCAGGTTAGAAATTGCAAATTGGGGCGGGTCCTTGTTGATATGGGACAGATAACAAACACTCAATTGAATGAAACTCTTGCGCTTCAGGGGCAGATACCTACGGCAGATCTCGAAAATATTGAGATTCCGCAGGAAATTATCAGCATGGTCCCTGCCGAAATGGTCAGCAAGTACAACATTCTTCCAATATCACGACAAAACGGTCAGCTTACGCTTGCGATGGCCGACCCATTCCAGCTCCAGGCGATCGAGGACCTTCGAGTAGTGACAGGTTGTTCGATCCGAAGGCAGTACGGCAATCCGCATGAGATGGAACAGGCTATTCTGAAGTATTACGGCAGCAAAGTGGCCAGGATGCTTGACGACCTGATCCCGGATCAGACATCCGATTCTGTCGATATTGAGATTGACGGCGACCTTTCGGCTGCGAAACTGCACGAACTTGCCCGCGAGCCTTCACTGGTGAACCTTGTCAACCTGATCCTGCTTGAAGCTATCGAAGCAAGGGCCAGTGATATCCATATCGAGCCTTTCGAGAAGGAAGTGAAGATCAAGTACCGTATCGACGGGCTGTTGAGCGAAAAATCCAGCTCGCCAAAGAAACTTCAGGCAGCCATCATCTCCAGGATCAAGATCATGGCGGATATGAATATCGCCGAACGCTTCGTTCCGCAGGATGGGCATATCGAGTTTATGGGCAAAAACGGTAAGGTTGATATTCGTGTTTCGACGGTTCCGACGATATTCGGCGAGTCGATCACTATGCGTATTCTTGACCGAAGCGCCGCCCTTATCAGCCTGAAAAAGCTTGGGATGAACCCGACGACTCTTGGCGGGTTTAATCATTGTCTTAATAAGGCACACGGCGTTGTGCTGGTAACCGGGCCGACCGGCAGCGGTAAAACAACGACGCTGTATGCGGCTCTGAACAGTATTTACTCCCCCACTCAAAAGATCATCACCATCGAAGACCCGGTCGAGTATCAGCTTGACGGGATCATTCAGATGCCGGTTAATCCGCGGCGCGGGCTTACTTTCAGCCGTGGTTTGCGGCACATCCTTCGTCAGGACCCGAACATTATCATGGTCGGTGAGATTCGCGATAAGGAAACGGCCGACATCGCCATCCGGGCTGCACTTACCGGTCACCTGGTATTTTCCACACTGCATACCAATAACGCCGCCGGTGCGATCACTCGACTTATCGATATGGGCGTCGAACCGTTTTTGCTTGCCAGTTCGCTGGAAGGAGTTATCGCGCAAAGGCTGGTCAGGAATATCTGCCCGTCGTGTAAAACGGAATATACGCCGGAAGAAAGCGTTCTAAGCGGGCTGGATAATTCGATCGAAGTGTCCAGGACGAAAACCGTCTATCACGGTAAAGGGTGCAACGAATGTAACCAGACCGGTATGAAAGGCAGATCCGGAATATTTGAACTTCTTCGGGTGACTGAAAAACTGCGGAAATTGATAGCGACAAACCCGACAACCGAAGAAATCCTAGACGCGGCACCGTCGGATCATATCTCAATGCGGCATGACGGTATCGAAAAGATGTTCAAAGGTTTGACAACACCGGAAGAAGTGCTGAGAGTTACGCAGGGCATTGAAGAAGAGTAGGGCACAAACTGGCCTGTTGGCCAGGTTGAGATTTATAATTGATAATTGATGATTGATAATTAAAGGATTCGCCCTTAAAGGCGAGGCTATTTTAATGGCTGATTTTAGTTACAAAGCAGTTGATTCCAGTGGATCTGCAGTTGCCGGTTCGATAGAGGCCATTGACCGCAAAGCGGCTGTTTCTGCGCTTACCGAGAAGGGGCGCTTTGTTACGGATATTATTGAAAAGTCCGCCGCCTTTTCGGCATCGAAAAGTATCTCCGGCCTTACGAAAGGTTTTCAGTTCGGCGGGTCCAGGGTCTCCAGTAAAGAAGTCCTTGCGATGACTACGCAGCTTAGTACGGCTCTTAACGCCGGGCTGCCGCTTTACAACGCTATCGAGATCATCGGCGCCCAGCAGCATAAGCAGGGGATGATAGAATTGACGACGTCGCTTGCGCAAGAGGTTAGCTCGGGTAGTTCGTTTTCGGAAGCTCTGGCAAAACATCCGAAGATTTTCAGCAGGCTGTATGTATCGATGGTGCGTGTCGGCGAGATGGGCGGGATCCTTGAAAAAACGATGGTTCAGCTTTCAGAACTGCTGACCAGGGATGAAAAGATCAAGAACAATATGAAGAGCGCGCTTGCGTATCCGACCTTTGTACTTACGCTCGGGCTTGGTTCGGTAATTATTATTGTGGCTTTCATCGTGCCGCAGATCATCTCTACGCTTGGCGAAGGGGTCGCTCTGCCGCTGCCGACACAACTGCTTATGCAGATGAGCCACATGACAGTTAAATACGGCTGGATGATGGCAATCGCTATTGTGATGGCGGCTATATTCTTTAATAAATGGAAAAATACGGACGCCGGACTTTTGTCGTGGGATACTTTTTTGCTTAAGGTGCCGATACTCGGAAAGGTTCTTAGAACGATCTCTGTAGGCAGGTTCGCCAGGACGCTTGGGGCACTTACCTCCAGCGGGATCACAATCCTTGAAGCGCTTAGCGTTGTAAGAGATACGATGGGCAATGAGAAACTTGGAAGCCTGCTCGACGTGGTCGCCGACAAAGTTAAGGTCGGCCATTCTCTGGCTGAACCGCTGGGCGAGTCGGGTGACTTTCCGCCGCTGCTGACGCAGATCGTTTCTATCGGCGAACAGACCGGCAGGCTTGATGAGCTGCTGCTTAACGCGGCAGATACATTTGACGGAGAGGCGGATTCGGCTATCACAAGATTTATGGCGATATTCCCGGCACTGCTGATACTTGTGCTGGCTGTTATAATCGGGTTTATTATTATCGCAACACTGCTGCCGATCCTTAATATGGATCTTGGCGGGATTGGGATGTAGGAAAGATAATTACGAATTACTAATTACTAATTGAGAATTCGGCCTTTGGCCGAGGCTGTTTATTAATATGCTTTAATAAAGGATGTTTGGAATGAATGTTAGACGTAATGGATTTACAATTATTGAGATTCTGGTTGTTGTTCTTATTCTAGGTATGCTGGCGGCGTTTGTTGTGCCGGGAGTGATCGAGAGATTCGGTAAGGCTAAAACCGAGATCGCAAAAGCTAAGATGAACGGGCTTATCACCGGCGCACTTGAACAGTTTGCGCTGAGCTGCGGAAGATACCCAACGGACGATGAAGGTCTTGCGGCACTTATCGATGCTCCACCCGAACTCGAAGATAAATGGGGCCCGAGATACCTCAAGGCCAGTCAAATACTTGACCCCTGGGGCAACCCGTATATCTACATAGAGCAAGGGACCATTAATGACACCTATGATCTGATCTGTCTTGGCGCCGATGGTGAAGATGGCGGTGAAGGTGAAAATGCGGATATCTTTAACGATTAAATCTGAATATCCTCCCGCAAAGAGCGGGTTTACGATGGTAGAGATACTCGTCGTTGTCGTGATTATTGCGCTTATGGCGGGAGCATCGGCCGGGCTGTACATGGGAACGTTTAAGAATATGCAGCTGGAAAAGTCGGCAAAGGAATTCTACCTTGCCGCGAAATATGCAAGGCTTGCCGCGGTTGAAAAACAAACCGAATTTCGCATGGTGATCGACAAAGGCGAAGGCAAGTTTGTAGTGGTCTATAAAAAGACAAACCCGGAAACCCAGGAACAGGAAGAAGTAATAGTCTCGAACCCGTATACGAAACCTGTGACGCTGCCGGAAGGGGTGACAATTGAAGATGTTATGATCGTTCGCTCGATACAATTGATCGAACCGGAAAAGAGAGGCGACCAGGAAAGCCTTGACGAAAACGAAGAGCCCGGGAGTATTATCGTATTTACTCCATACGGGACAGCAGACAGCGCGGTGATAAAGTTCGGCAATGGAAAAACGAGCTTTACGGTTTCGGTTTCACCGGCGACGGGAAAGGTGAAGATAGTACGCGGCGAAACGGAATTGCCGCTGGACATAATCGACCTTGACGAACTTGAAGCGTAAGGCGTAAAGAGTAAAGAGTTTAAACAAAGCAGTTGACATGATAAATTTCAGGAACAACAAAGGTTTTAGTCTTATTGAGATGATCGTCGCTTCGATCATTTTGAGCCTTGCTGTTGTTGCGGTATGTGCGGTTAGTACGAAATCCATGACAGCGGTCAGGTCGAACCGGGATTATGAAATAGCGTGGGATCTGCTCGACAGGCAACTAACGATGATCGACTATTTCGGTATTGAAGAGTTTATCAACCAAGGCCAGATGAGCGGTCATTTTGGCGATGAAGACAGAGAAGGGAAGCACTACTGGTCGGCAAAATGCGAAGAAGGCGAATACGACTATCTCTACAACCTGGAGCTAACAGTAATGTGGGGTCCGGAAAACGCGCCGTCAAGTATCTCGGTATTGACAGTGCTCAACGGAACCGGCAGCGAGATCGAAGAAAATGAAGAGTCCGAAGGCTCCAGCGAAGGGCAACCAGCCACGGGAGGCAGATGATGAACAGGAAAGGCTTTACGCTGGTTGAGGTTATCGTCGCGACGATCATCGGGACGTTTATCGCGATGATCGCGGTAAGCTCTCTTCAGATGGTTATTGCGGCGAGAAAATCTGTTGACGAAAATATTGTACTGTCCGACGAACTGAGGTTTGCCGCCGATATGATGCGAAAGGATCTGACGAATCTGTACCGGGACAGAAATAAGAAAAACATGAAGGTCATCGGCTCGATCGAAGGACCGAAAGGTATTCCCCTGGTGAGGTTGATTATGCGGATAGTGTCGCCGGCCAAAGCCAGGCCCCAGGCCGTCGAAGGCGACCTGTACGAAGTTGAGTATTTTGTCAGGAAAGAGCTCGACAGATCGACGCTGTGCAGAAGACTTTGCCCGATCGTCGGGATCGAAGAAGTTGACGATACCAAAGGCGGGATGCTTACGGTGATAGCCGAAAACATCATCGGCCTGAATATCCTCTACTATGACGACAATGAGTGGCTCGAACAGTGGCCCGAAGAAATGCAGCGGTTTCCTTCGCTGGTGCAGGTTACCCTGATAGCGGGCAAACTGGAAGACATGAAAGACCTTGACATACTCGAAGAGGCGAAAACAGAAACGAAAATGTTTATTGTGAACTTTCCGAGAACCGGACAGGAAAAACTCACTAGCGAAGAAGATTCCGAGAGTGAAAGCCCGATGCTTAACTGATTTGGCGGTATTATTATGAGAAAATATTATGACAATTTGTTTCGCGGCGGTTCATCGCTGGTGATGGTTTTGTGGATATTTGTTCTGCTTACCGTCATTACGGCTGTCGTTGCCCAGACGAGCCGTCTGGATACTCGCATCAGCGCGGTAGCCGGTGACAAACTTCGCTGCAAGTGGGCTGCCAGGGCCGGTATGGAGACTGCTATAGGGATACTCAACGACGACGAACCAATCTCGGACGGGCTTGGCGATCTCTGGTCGGATAACCCGGAGGACCTCGAGCAGATCGAACTTGACGGATGCAGTTTTTCTGTCAAGGTTACCGATGAAGCGAGCAAACTCAATATAAACGTTCTCAACAAAAAAATGCTGATGTATCTGCCGGATATGACCGAGGAGATCGCAAATTCGATCCTCGACTGGCGTGACAAGAATGACGATGAAAGAACCGGATCGGCAGAAGGCGGGTACTATCTCAACATCCCATACCCGTACCAGATAAAGAACAAAGGTCTCAGCACTATCCGCGAACTGCTGAGGGTTAAAGGTGTCACCGAAGAGCTTTTCTACGGCCCGCAAAACAGAGATACCTTTGCCGAGACAGCCGACGATAATGTCATATATAACGAAGGCTGGATAAACTACCTGACCTGCTATTCCCGGGAACTGAACAAAGATGCCGAAGGCAATAATAGGGTGGATATCAACAAGGCTTCTGAAAAAGTTCTAATGCAGAAACTCCAGCTTAACCAATCCTACGCCAAATGGATCGTCCAAAACCGCAAAAAAGGATTTAAGTCGCTCGGGGACCTGATAAGTTCGTCAAGTCCGGCCAAGCCGAAAAGTTCGTCAGGAAATTCCAAAAACGCGGTACCTCTGGACATACAGACGGTTCTTGGGATCGTCGAAAAAGTCACCATTGCAAACAAGAAAACAGTTCACGGAAAGATAAACATCAACACCGCCTCCAAGGTCGTACTGATAACACTGTTTTCGGGCAAAGAGCAAATCGTCGATGACATCATCGCGTATCGACTTAGCCAGCTTAACGGTATAGAGACGTTCGAGCAGCTTGCCGAGATTTCTTCGCTTAAAAAAAACATACTGAAAAAAACCCTCGATATGATATGCCTGCGATCCAGCATTTACACCATAAGAAGTACCGCCACGGCCAATCTTACCAATACGGTCATTCAGACTGAAGCGGTCGTCGACCGTGACAAATCACCCGTACAGATCATTTATTTCTGCCAGGGAGCAAAATTTTGAGCACTAACAAAATAATAAGCGATATGAGTTCGGCAGCGGCGTTTACGAAAATGCCGTCAGGCAAGTGCTGTGCCGTAAAGATCGAGCAGACACCTGCGGGTGTGAAACTGCTATGGAAACATACCGGGCCGGCAGAAGATCTCAACGACGCCCTTGCCGGCGCCGGTCTGCAGTCGTCAAAAATACACACGGTTCTCGGCATCGACCCGCCGGGGATCGCGTTCTACAACATTGAGATCCCACTGGTTCCTGACGCTCAGCTGGATTCGATTGTCAGAATGCAGGCAGAAACAATTCTTCCTCTGCCGCTGGAGCAGATGGAGATCGCATACCACCGCGGCAAAGTCATCGCCGATAAATGCCGTGTCACGATCGCGGCCGGTCGGACCGCCCAGCTAAGCAGCGAAATGATATTTGCAAAAAATTGCAAAGCCGCGGGCATCGTACTCAGTTGCCAGGGGACAGTCAAAGCGTTCGACACTCTTTTCGATATTGGCCGGCAGAAGTATGTCATCCTGAACCTGCGAAAGTACGATACGCAGGTTCTTCTTTCCGAAGACGGCAAACTCGCCGGCGCGGCAAAGCTGGATGTTGGGATCGACGATCTAAACGGTGCCGACCAGCAATACGCTGAAATATTTATTTATGACCTTAGAAACACACTGGAAATGTTCGGTCTCGACTCCGCAGAGGAAACTGCGCTATATGTATTCTCTAAATCGCGGCCGCTTACTGAGGAAATCGTAGCGGGGTTAAATGACCTGCAAATGCCGGCAAAGGCAGCGGAACTGAAGCCGCACGCGATCACTGGCGAGACGGTTTCCGAAGAAGAGGATATCTGTCAGTACCTTGCTCCTATCGGATGTGCGATGCTGACACTGGACGAGGAAAACCGGCCGCTTGATCTGTTTAGCAGGATTTATAACACCGACAAGAAGAAAAAGAAAGTCTCCGGGTTCGCATCTCTTATCAGAGCGGCTGTGATTTTTGCGATTATGCTGATAGCAACATTCTTTACTTTCAACCATCTCAACAAAATTGAACTGACCAGGTATGATAACGATGATATCGACAAACTTGTCGCCCAGCAGAAGATCAGGAAGCTTATCGCCGGACAAAGAGAGGACGTTCTCAAACTGATCACGCTGATCAATGAGAAACCTCCGGCCGGTATGATGATCGACTCCATCTCGTACAAAAAAGGTGAAAAAGTTACAATCGCATCGCACGCATCCAGCCATGAACAGATGCGTGCGATGCGAGATTTTCTCAGCAGTAAAAGAGAATTTAGCGAAGTGGTCAGGCAAAACCCAACCTTTGACGAAAAGAGCAAGAAATATGCTTTTAAAATAAATTTCTATTACAATAAGCGTGGCAGGAAATCGATAAGATGATATTTAACAAACTAAGCGAAAAAGACCAGAAGACGATCAAGGTTGGCGCCCTGCTGATGGCGATAATACTTGCTTGCGGCAGTATGAACATACTGCTGAAAGAATATTCGAAAATGGACAAGGAACTTTCTGATGCAAGGGGTATATTGAAATCGGTTACGCCGAAAGACGATGGTAAGCTGACTGTTAAGCAGGCCGGGTTGTATAAGACAGTACCTGTTTTTAAGGCTCCTGAGAAGGAAGCCATTCCGGGCGAAAATTTCCAGAAGATGTTCATGGAACAACTCAAGGGTCTTAAAATAAAATATACGGTACTGAATCTGATGCCGATGTCGAATAAAGAAAATGCCTGCGGTTTTAAGACTCGCAATATTCACTGCAAAGGAAAATGCAGCTTTGCACAGGCAGTGGACCTGGTGGCGAAACTGTACGAAAACCCCTGGTTCGTAGGGATAGAAGAGTTTAAAATCGACTGTAATCCGAAGAACAGAAGGCAAATGGATCTGGCTATCACGGTTTCGACTTATATTAAGTGATGGTTCGTAAGTCGTAAGTGGTGAGTCGTAAAATGAAGGAACATAAAAATGAATCTTGATAACTTGAAAAATAAACAACGGCATATACCTAAGACACTGTTGTGCCTTTCAGGTTTGCTTGCGCTTTTGATCGCGGCGAAGGTTTCGGCGTTCGTAATAAAATCTAATCAGATACCGGAAGATATTGTCAGGGCACTTAACGCATCCGGACGCAGCGAAGAGGAAATCAAGAAATATCAGTCAATATATACAGGCGCCACTGCCGCCCTTAAAAAGAAAAACATGTTTATGCCGCCTGTACCGCCAAAGAAAAACCCGGTAACCCGTGTGACCGCGATATTCGGTGACGAGGCGTGCATATCAAACAAATGGTACAAGGTCGGTGACAAAATACGCGATGCCGAGATCACTAAAATCTCGCCGAATGAAGTTACTATCGTCTGGAATGATAAAGAATCAAAGCTCAATCCGTTCGATACGGTCATTCTTGCCGCGGCACCGAAGCCAAGCTCTAATAATAACACCGGCAGGAAAGATAAAAAGGAAAAGAAGCAACCTCGGCCTGAACAAATGGAAAATCGCCAACCAACGGAAGGAACCGGCATTTCTGGAAATAGCAAACGTATGCAGGAATACATGAACCGGTTATCGCCGGAAGAAAGAAAAAGGATGAGGGAAAGAATGAGGTCGCGCGATTCGAGAAGCGGCGGCAGGCCCAGAGGCGGCAGACCCAGAGGCGGCAGCTCCAGAGGCGGCAGACCGAGGCGGTAGTGGTGATGTAAAGTATATGCGTTATAGTTTACACAGGAGTTGAATGGCCCGGTTTGGGCTTTGACAGGAAGCATTATGAAAAAGATAAATAATAAAACGATGCGATTATTGCCGAAGGCTTTGATAGTAATGTCACTGCTGCTTGCAGCTGTTACGTGCGCAAAAGCGGTCATCTTCAAGATGAAAACAACCAGCATCCCAAACGACATCAAGAAAGCTGTTGATGCCGGCATTATTAGCGATGAAAAAATAAAAGAATTTCAGGGAATATTCACCGCCGCTGCCGTGAAACTTAAAAAGAAAAGCATCTTCGCTCCCCCGCCGCCCGGTAAGGTTAACCCGGTAAAAAAAGTCGACGCGATCATGGGAGATGAAGCCCTGATAAACAACAAGTGGTATAAAGCCGGTGACAGTATTGGTGAGGCGAAACTGATCACAGTAGAATCTGCCCAGGTGACGATCGAGTGGAACGGTAAGAAAAAGACGCTTTCTCCGATCGCGGCACCTACAACATACGCGGTTCAAAAAAAGGCAGAGCCCGTCAAAGGCCCCATAGCTGCTCATGGAAAGCCTGTTGCGGTCGTTGCCAAAAACCAGACGGAAGTTGAAGCCGCTCCAATAGCGGAAGAAGATCCTCTCGCCTGGATGGGTGTGAAGATATCGCCCAGGCTTAGAGCAAAGTTTCTTGAAATGTGGAATTCGGCGACCCCGGAAGAAAGAGCAAAGGGCAAGAAAGAATGGGAAAAAATGCCGGACCATAAGAAGCAGGAAACCATCGATATGATGGAAATGAATATAGACCAAATGTAAGGCATAAGATGTGAAGTGACATATCTTATGTTTAATTTATAGCGATTTTTTTAAACTGGAACTGATTTATTTATTAAGTATAGACAGGAGAGTAAAGTGAAACGTTTAGTGATCATTTTAGTAGTTCTCGTTATGGGCATTGGCACATCGATATGGTATTTTGACATTGACATAGCCGGGTTTATTCCGCTTGCCGCGGCAGCGGATAAACCTGCTGACGAAAATGGAAGCCCAGGCTCGCAGCCAGACAGGACAAAGAAACCGTCTGTAGAAAGAAACGCGGATCCTAATGGACCGGCCAGGCCAAATTCCGGAAGATCTGGAAGGCCGGGCTCGCGGCCAGATGGAGCAATGAGACCGCCTGAAGGAAAAAACACGGATCCTAATCGACCGCCCAGGCCGAATTCCGGAAGAGTGAGACCTGAAAAACCAAAAGCAAAACCCGATAGAATTGAAGATCCAAATGACCCGTTTGTTGCCATCAACCTCAATAATATTGAGATGAAGAATATCCTCCCCAAACTCGCCGCATGGACCGGCAAGGTGATAATACCCAGCGATCTGGCGATGAAAGCAAGGATCACGATCTTTGCCGGAAACCAGGTTCCGCGAAGCGAAGCGCTTTCCCTGATATACGACGCTCTGCGGGCCAAAAACATCGTCGCGGAAATAAGCGATAAAAAGATCTTCCTCAAACCCCTTACACAAGCAAAGACCGGATATGTTCCGGTCCTTTCGGCGAACGAACCGCTGGCAAGGGTCAAAAATAAATCCCAGATAGTGGAGAAATACTTCAAACTTAAAAACATTTCTCCTTCAAAGCTTGTCAGCGTAATCACTCCTTTGACGGCCAGCTACGGTCATGTGACGGCGTTTGAAGACTCTCGCAGTATTGCAGTTATCGACACGGTCGAAAATCTCTTCCGCATCGAACAGACCATCGCCCAGCTTGACGTACCCGAATACAGCAAGGTGGTCGAACAAGTATTCGAGATCAAAAACGGAGACGCTATTGAAATCGTACAGGTACTGAACCTTATCCTGAACAATACAAAAAGCGGCAGCCGCAGCAAATCGAGTTCCAGGCCTAAGCCCACAAGGCCCTCGACGTCTTCAAAAGGCGGTAAAACCGGTGCTCCAGCGACATCGGTAATTATTCAAGCGGGACAAACACAGGTATTCCTGCTGCCCGTGCCCAAGCACAACTGGATCATCGCCAGAGCGTCAGCCGAAGATATGAAGAAGATCAAAACATGGATAGCAAAACTGGACATCGCAGATACCTCCCCGCGGGAACAGACTATTATTTCGATAGTTTATGTTGAACCTTCCGAAGTTGTAAGGCTGGTAAGGAACACGATCCAGAGTATGCCCGGTTCGCAGTTGCAGACTTCTGTGGTAGTAGAGGCAATGCGGGAATCGAAACAGGTTGTAGTATTCGGAAGCGAAGAAAACCGCAAGTTCGTCGAAAGACTCATTATTGAGATCGATCTGCCTGTCGAAGACATCTACAAAAGTAAGGACTTCAAGCTCAAGTTCGCAGATCCCGACGAAGTCAAGACGAATCTTGAGGGCTTCTATGATAGCCAATCCGGCAGCTTTTCAAGCTCAAGCTATAGCCGCGGCAGTTACAGTTCAAGGTACAGAAGAGTCGACCCAAAGGACGTCGTCAAGGTCATGTCTTTTCCGGCTTTGAAACAGATCAGCGTTGTAGCTACGGAAGAAAACCTCAAAAAAATTGAAGCGCAGATCAAGGAGTGGGACATTCCGCTCGATGTCAAAAAGAATCAGTACCTGCTTATAACCCTCAAGAACTCCGATCCGGTTCAGATGGTCGAACTGCTTTCGACGCTGTTCAGTGAGGATAGCGAAGGCTCTTCAGGTATGAGCCTCATGAGAATGATATTCGGCGGACGAGACCAGATGGACAGCAAGAAAAAGATCGTCGGTACCCTTTACGGACTGCTGACTTTCGAGGCGGTGCCGGGGACCAAGAAGATCCTGGTAATCAGTAAGGTCCCGGAAGCCTATGAAGTTATCGAAGCCCTGGTCAAGGACCTTGACAGTCAGGAAAAGGGCGAAGCTCCAAAAGTGATAACGCTCAACTACGCAGACCCCGAAGAACTGTGCGACCAACTCAACGCCATCCTCAACGAACGCGGAACAGTCGCCGAGCTTAAAAGAAAACAGCAGGGACTGACCCTGACCGGATACAAGAGCACTGGAGATACGTCCAGCAACAGCGGCAACAATAATAATAATAATAATCAACAGCAGGTTGACCCTGGCTCCATAAGACCGTGGTGGGATTCGGGAAGAGATGACGAAACTGAAATGCCGTTAAGTAATCTTATCGGTAAGGTCAGATTTGTGCCGGTCCACAGAAGCAAGGCCATTCTCGTTATCGCACAGCCGGAGTACTATGATGATATAGAAGCGATGGTCAAAAAACTGGACCAGCCGGAAATGCAGGTTATGATAGAAGCGGTTATCGTAGAAGTTGATCACTCATCAATGACAAGTCTTGGAGTACAGTTGTCAAGCAATCCGAGTCTATTTGACCCAATCGGACAAAATGCCCTTAAAGCTTTTACTGACATTCTCTATAAGAAAGATTTCACTTCGGGCATAACCCTGGCAGCTGGTACGAATATAAATGTACTGATAGATATGCTGGCAAAAACTGTCAATGCAAAAGTTCTCAATCAGCCGAATCTCTGGACAAAGGACAACGAAGAAGCGGTATTCTTCAAAGGAAGAGAGATATCCATTCAAACTTCGGACCAGTCTTTCACTAACAGTGAGGGTTCCAGAATATCATTCAAACAGATACCCATCGGTGTAACTCTCAGAGTAAGGCCTAATATCACACCGGCAAAAGACGTTGACATTACGATCAACCTTGAGATATCCGACCTGGCAAGCGAAGAGGTCAACGACCAGCCGGTAATCAATAAACTAAATACCGAGACCAACCTGATCATCGCCGATGGTGAAACGATCATGCTCGGGGGGATACTCTTCCAGAATGAAAGCGAAATCAAAACCAAAGTACCGCTGCTGGGAGACATACCACTCGTAGGCGGACTCTTTAGCCACAAAGGCACATTTAAAAGAAACAGTGAACTGCTGATATTCCTGACGCCTCATGTTATAACAAATAAAAAATCTGAGGCGGCGAAAAAGTATATCATCGAGGCAAAGGATAATGTTGAATCGCTTACGGACCCAAAAAATGAATCGAAATATATCAGCAATCCAGCTCAACGGATGCAGGATATTAGAAAAAGCCTAAACGACGTACTTTTAAAAGGGTTGATGAAAACAAACCGGTAGTGTTCGTATTTTGCACATATCATAACACATAAGGACTTCGCTTTTGCCGAAAGGTGCCGGCCAAAGCGGAGTTCTTTTTTCGTAATGTTGGCTTCCAGCCAACATCAAATGTCGGCACGATGCCGACAGCACATTACCCCGAAATAGTCTCGCTCACACGCTTATCCCTAAAACATTTTACTTGCAATTGCCGCAGCGATACCTTAGAATAGCCTGAGGTTATAAGAGAGAGGCAATATGACCTTTACTGGAAGCGTTATAAATGTTATTAATGTAATCAGCAGCGACCTGCAGGCCTCATTGCAGCAGGTAAGCGGCAGCGCATCTGTTTTGCACTTTGATCCGATAAGAATAGTCCTGCTGATCGCCTGGATCTACTATTGCATGTATTGCATCCAGCGGATCGAATATGGCCCTCTCGTCGCCGACCGCTTTAAACCCGCCGCTAACGCCTTCGGACTGATTATCGCCCCGTTTATCCTCTTCGTACTTTTTGTAAGAGATATCGTCAAGAGGGTCCAGGCAGGCGAGATAGAATACGCCGACATCCCGAGGATAATATTCAATTTAAAATTGTTAAAAACCCAACGCAAAGCATCCGGTCGCCGATTCATCCAACTGCTTGATTCGGCGGGCAAAGAATTCTTCGGAACCGAAGATTCCAAAACCGCCGACGCAGACAGACATATACTCAACGCGTTCGAAGATATTATCCTCGACGCTCTCCAGGAACGGGCGACAGACATCCTGATGGACCCCAAGACAGACGGATTTCACTCGGTTAGATACCGCGTCGACGGATTCCTTAAAACCGTCCAGGAAATCGAAGCCGAAAATTCCGTCCCGATAGTAAACAGCATTAAGGCACTTTCGAAAATGGACATCTCCGAAAAAAGAAGACCGCAGGACGGAGCCTTTATGGCAAGAGTAACCGACGGAAAAGTTTCGTTCAGGGTAGCAAGCTCCGGCGTGCTGGGCGGCGAAAAAATCTCCATCCGCATACTCGACCAAAGCACAGGAATACTAAAACTAAAAGACATCGGCCTGTCAAAATCAAAATACCAACTCGTCGCAAACGCCATCAAACAGCCCTCCGGGATGATCATAGTATGCGGGCCAACCGGAAGCGGAAAGACAACTTCGCTCTACGCGATGCTCTCCACGATGGACTTCTATTCCAGAAACGTCATCACCGTCGAGGACCCCATCGAACACGTCCTGCCCGAAGCGAGCCAGATCGAGGTAAACGTCAAAGCAGACATCACTTTTGCCACCGCACTTAGAAGCATACTCCGACAGGATCCGGACGTAATAACCGTCGGCGAAATACGAGACAACGAAACGGCGGCGATGGCTCTGCAGGCCTCACAGACCGGCCACCTGGTACTGGCGACGCTCCACAGTTCCAGCAACCTGTCGGCACTGGTACGGCTGATGGACCTGGATGTCAAACCGCTGCTTCTGGCGTCGGCTCTTAGCATGGTAATTTCGCAAAGACTGGTAAGAAAACTCTGCGACAAATGTAAAGAACCGGCAAAATTGTCCGAAGGTCAGATCGAACGATTCAAAAGCAAAGGCATCGACCCTTCCGTTATAATGCAACCCGGAAAATGCAAACGCTGCGGCCATACCGGATACCGGGGAAGACTGGCGATAACGGATGTTCTGGTGATAAACGATAAGATCAAAGCGTTGCTTACCGAAAGCAACGTGTCAATCGGAGAATTGAAAAAACAGGGCGATAAAAAAGGAAAGTCAACACTGAGAGACGACGGACTGGCAAAAGTCTACGCAGGGCTTACTACCCTCGACGAAATCAGAAGAGTCACCTCAAATCTTGGATAAAGCGGAAAGCGAAAGGCGTAAGTTTAGATATGGCATTTTGGATTTTAATATTATTCGCGGCAGGCGGGGCAATACTTGCATTTAAGAAGTCCGACTTCTATAGGATGTGGGCCATCGTCTTTAATATATTCATCGCGATATATCTAAGCATCATGCTTTCACTCTGGATAACTTCTATGATCGCGTCAGACTCAGCGGGAATTCAATACCAGAAAGCCGCCTGCATCGTCGCGGTCGCGATCCTCGTTTTCGGCGTCCTCCAGGCGATCTCGGTCAACTTTATTACAACCGACAGCGAGATCACATTTCCAAAACTTTTCGACAGCATCGGCGCAGCGTCACTGGGCTTTCTTGGAGGCTGGTTTGTCTGCTCGTTCTTGCTGATGATGATCTCGATATTGCCATTCGCCGAAAAACCTTTTATGCAAAGCATAACAGGTGACAAAACCGCGAGCAAACTTAAGGTTACCCCGGTCGTCGCCTTATGCGATTTTGTAACAGCCGTCTCTATTCAACCACCACAGGGAAAACCACGCGAAGTAATAGACGAACTTACGAATCCGAAAACAGCCGAGGAGAACAAAGAAAAAGAAGTTGACGAAGGAAGTACTAAACCGGTTCTGAGTGCTCCGAAAGATAACAATGAAGTTAATTGAACGGCTTAAGCGAATAACGATGGGGCGGATCGAGGCTTTTCTGGACAGCGTCGAAAAGCCCGAGCACATCCTCGGCCAGCTGATCCATGAGATGAGCGAGCAGGTCAGTGCCGCAGCTAATGCCGAAGCGAAAGCACTCGGGGCGGTTAAAGGATCACAGCGAAGATTCGACGAAACTGCCGGAAGACTCCATCGGCTTAGCGAGGGCGCGTCACTTGCGGCAAAGGCGAACGAGCTTGACCTTGCCAGGCAGGCGATCGCCGCCCAGATACAAGCCGAAGAGGATATGCAAAAATGCCGGGCGGACCTGGAAAAAGCAGAGCTGGCATACATGGACGCATCGGACGCCAGAAAACAGCTTATGAATAACCTCAACGAGCTGAAACAGCGTAAGGACGAACTTATCGCAAAATCACAAAGCATAAAAACTCAAACACGATCCATCGCAGAAACTGGCGACATTCTCGATACGGTGGCAAGGATGGAAGCGAAAATCGACGTCGCACAAGCCGAAACTGAAATACGAAACGAAATATCAAAAACCCTCGGACTTTCTTTCGATGAGCAGCGGGTCAGAAAACTCGAACAAAACGCGGAAGTTCAGCGACGGCTTAACGAAATTACAAAGAAAGAAAACACATAGACCAAAATTGGACCGGCCATCGCTAAAGTTACGGCCCTAAAAGACTGAAAGACTTGCAAGATGACATTAAGACTGATCGAGATATTCCTGTCGCTTGAAAAAACCGGCAAACTCATTGCCATACTCAATGAGTTCAAGGAATCAGAGATACTCCATCAGGTCGCCGCCAACGGCAAGGTAAATATTAAGGTTCTGATACCGGCCGAGCAATCCGAGACGCTGCTCGACACCCTCGAAGAAGCATTCGCCCACCTCGACGACTTCCGCATCGTGATACTTTCTATCGAAGCGATCGTACCGCGGATGCTCCCGTCTCAGGACGACTTTCCTACAGCAGAAAAAGCAGCCGAACCTAAGAAACCGTTTGCAGTCTCCCTGCCGCGCGTAAGCAGAGAAGAGTTGTATTCCGACGTCCTCGAAGCAGGGCAACTGTCGTATACTTTTATAATAATGGTAGTACTGTCGTCGGTCGTCGCGGCGATCGGTCTGATCCGGGGCAATACTGCCATCGTGATCGGAGCGATGGTCATAGCACCGCTGCTCGGCCCGAATATGGCGCTTGCCCTGGCGGCAACGCTTGGAGACATAAAGCTCGCCGGCAAAGCAAAAAAAGCGAATATCTTTGGAATATTAACACCGATCATACTTTCGGCATGTGTTGGTTTCATGCTGAAGGGCAACCCGATGGATTCGGCTGAGATAGCGTCGAGGACTGTCGTCACTAACGCCGACATCGTCCTTGCCCTGGCCGCAGGATGCGCAGGGACGCTGTCGTTTACGCTGGCAACGGCAAGCGCACTGATAGGCGTAATGGTCGCAGTCGCCCTGCTGCCGCCGCTGGTTGCGTGCGGACTGCTTCTCGGCGCCCGCCAATGGGATCCGGCATTGGGCGCGTTGCTCCTTGCCGCGACAAATCTGATCTGCATAAATCTGGCGGGGGTAACGACATTTCTGCTCCAGGGGATAAGGCCGCTAAAATGGTGGCAGAAAAGCACCGCCAAAAAAGCAACCATCAGAGCAATGATAATATGGATAGTACTCCTGGCGATTCTGATGGCGCTAATAGCGATTGGATACGAAAACTAGGCCTGTTTGGCTTAGGGCTTTGCACCTTAAAACTATCTGGCTTTTTGCCAGAGAAGTACGGAATATTCCCCCCGCGACCAACTGTATAACCCCATTCTTTCAGATAGTGTTGTTTCGGAAGCAATTTATCGCCTGTCTGTTTGAGTTTCAATTGCAGCTTGCCATCCAGCTGCTTCTGCAAATCGGCATGAGCGGCGACACCTGCCAGATTCTTCATCTGGTACTCATCCAACTTGTTATCATACATAAGCTTCGCCCCGTCTGAATAGCGAACGTAGGTATATCGCGAAGTACGTATGCCTCTGAACCCTTTTCTGTCAGGCAGGCCAGCCGAAGTTCAAAAAAGCCGCCGGCACCCTTAGCATGCCGGACAGCATTCCGTTCTTTGACAAAATTACCGGCTACCTGGACGACAATCCCGAAGTTGCCAGGTGGGCTGTCGAGGTCAAAAAAGCAAAGGCGGCATACCAGCTCGCAAAGGCCCGGTCCAAGCAGGACATAACACTAAGCGCCGGCGTCAAGCGGTTCAGCGAAACCGACATAAACGCCATGGTTGTAGGCGTGACAATTCCGATAGGAGTATCCAACCGTAACCAGGGCCGCAGGCGACAGGCCATCTATCAGCTCGCAAAGATCCGCCAGCAGCAAAGGGCAGCCAGAACCAGACTCCAAACCCAGCTCGCCGGATATTATAATGAGATGGCAAACGCGTTTGCCTCCGCAACCGAGCTAAAACAGAAGGTACTCCCAGCCGCAGCCGGCGTTTTTAAGGCCTCAAAGACCGGCTACCGCCAGGGCAAACTCGACTATCTAAACGTCCTTCACTCACAGCGAATACTCTTTAAGGCAATGTCAAGACACGTAGAGGCTCTAAGAGATTTCCACAAGGCAAAAGCCCAAGTAGAAAGACTAACAGCAAGAAAAATAAAATAAACATCCACACAGAAGCGCGAGTGCGCAAGCACTCCGAATAAAACGCCAACAATAAAATTCCGCCGCCAAAGGCGCCCAAAAAGGCTGAGCAAAGCGAAATCCGCCAAATCTTTATGGCGGACACAAAAACAATCACCCCAAACAAAAGCGCGGGAGCGCGAGCTCCCCGAATAAAACCGTAATGTCGGCATCTTGCCGACATCACTCGCACACACCTACAAAACAATTTCAACGCTGCAGGAAAAACCGGGACTGGCTGCGTTCCCGAAGGGAGTCTACCCGGCAGCAGTGACGGGCCGAAAGCAGGTTGTACCTGTCCCCTTTTTCCTAGACGCACAAAAACAATAATCACCCACACAGAAGCGCGAGTGCGCAAGCACTCCGAATAAAACGCCAACAAAAACAATGAACCTCACTTTCCCACTTCCACTCGCTTGCGTCCCGATTTCACATCGGGGTACGTCGGGGATTTATCGGGAAAGAACCTCGCCCATCACAAACACA
>VRUI01000039.1 GCA_019456225.1 Planctomycetota bacterium
CAAGAAATTAAATTGGAAAATGGCCGGGTAGCAAAATTGGGGCGAAAAGTCAAATAGCCGACTTTTTCAACACCCCCACGGTACCTTTTTCTTGGAAACCGGCCCTTTTTATAACTTAAACGGCGATTTTCGCTGCCCTCATAAAAATAACTGTCAACTAAAGGCTCTGTCAACTAAAGGCTCCGGGAGCCTTTTTCGGGGGTTTAGGTGGTTTAGTCCGGTAAAAAACGGTAAACCCTTTCAGGCAATTCAGGGCAAGCAAATGGGACGTGGTTTGGTTTTTACATAACTTTTACATGTCATTTTGTTTTTATACATTACAATAGGATAAGTTGGTACTAGAGCAATTAAATTTTTAGTAGTAATCTTATTTAAAAGGAGCCGAAATGAACAAGCAAATTATTTTGTTAGCCGTCGTAGTGTTTTGCTGTGGTTTTGCCGGGGCAGAAACGCTGGAACCACCTCACATTTCCGTTTACGGTACGGCGGAAATCAAAGTGACTCCGAATGAAATGGTTTGGTCTGTGAAGGTCAGCACCAAAGACAAACAGCTTGCCGTTGTCGCGAAAGATCATGCCGCTACCGTCAAGGAGGTTCTTGGTTTCCTGAAAAGCCTGAAAATAAAGGAAAAGAAGCTGCAGACCTCGGCAATGCAATATGGAGAAGACTGGAAGAACATTAATCGTCAAAGAGTCAAGGTCGGATATCTTGCTTCAACCAGTATTGGCTTTACCATCTCTGATTTTGACTTGTATCAGAAGATATGGTTCGGGTTGGCTGAGATTGATGGAGTGAGCATTCAAAACACGCAATATGCTCATAGCGATCGAATACGATACCAAAACGAAAGTCGCCAACAAGCAGTGCTGGTCGCTCGCGAAAAAGCTGTAAATCTTGCCAAGATCCTCGGGTCACAGGTTACTGAACCTCTGAAAATCGAAGAAGTTTTTCAGTATTCAGCAATTAGTAACAGCAATTTTGCCTCGAACTCTATTTCTGATATCAGCCAGGGCACATCAACGTCAGGTTTGGCATTAGGGCAAATTTCGATAAGCACAAAAGTCAAGATTGTATTCAAGCTGAAAAATTCTTAACTATGGTCCACCCCTTCAAAATTTCATATTTAGTAAACGAAACAGGGGAAAGTGGGGGGCAGGTGAAAAAAGACGTGTAATCCTGCGATAGATGTGGTTAAATATTAGCTATGCCTAAGAAAAAACCGCCTAACCGAAAACATCTGCCAAAAGATCTGGAAATACTTTACGAAGACAAAGATATTCTGGTGATCAATAAGCCGGCCGGCCTTTTGACCGTGGCGACTGCGACTAATAAATTCAAAACGGCTTACTATATTTTAACCGATTATGTGCGAAAGGGAAGTCTCAAGTCACGCAAATGCGTTTTCACCGTTCACAGGCTTGACCAGTGGACATCAGGAGTGCTTATTTTTTGCAAAAGTGAAGATGCCAAGGATCGATTGCAGGACAATTGGAAGCAGGTGCAAAAGACATATGTCGCGGTCGTTTACGGTAAGCTAAAACCAAAACAGGGGATCATAACCTCTTATCTCTTTGAGACCAAGAACTATGTTGTCCGCTCTACAACCGATAAAACAAAAGGCAAACGGGCACAGACTGGTTATAAGGTGCTTAAAGAGGTGGGGCAGTTTAGCCTGGTAGAGCTCGATCTTTTGACTGGCCGAAAGAATCAGATACGTGTCCATCTGGCTGACAAGGGCAATCCAATCCGCGGCGACCGTAAATACGGCAAAGATAAGGATACCTACAAGCGTTTAGCCCTTCATGCCAAATCAATTTCCTTCACCCACCCAACCACCAACCAGCGTATGACTTTTGAGGCAAAACTCCCAAGCCACTTTAAAATAGATTCCCCACCTTAGGTGATTGAAAATGGTATTGTCAAATTTCTCGAACTATTAATGATCCGCACGCCTGCGATAGAAATATCCTGGGTTAAGCGGTTCTGAAACCTTTGCCTCAGGATTTAGTTTTACACCGGCAAGAACCTCTCGGCGAAATACATCAAAGCCTGCTCTGTCAACGATATAGCCCATGTGCTCTTTCGGCAATGAACGGTCGATATACAAGTGCATGAAATTATATACATTTTTGCAGATACCGAGAACCACTTCTTCGCTGGCATTTTTTATGAAAGTGTTTGCCAATCTAGGATTTCGTTTGCCTGTACGTCCGCCTATGACGATTCGATAACGTTTTTCTCCCCTGGAAAAAGCTCCCATAGGACATTTCAAAATACATTCACCGCAATTTAAACAATAATCTTCGTCTCTCGTTACCTTAAAGTTTTCAACGGATAAAGCATTGGTTATCTTCTTCTTGCAATTGTCAACGCAAGCCTCGCAGCCAATGCATTTTTCCTCATTATAATCCGGCATGACGCTGCCGATGATGCCGATGTCTTGCGTATGAGCTTTGATGCAGTCATTCGGGCAACCGGTGATAGCTACTTTTAAATGATAATCGTTTGGGTATATCACTTTCTCGATCTTCTGAGCAAGCAGCGTACTGTCAATATTAGCAAATCGGCATACCCTGTTACCAACGCACGCAGAAACATTTCTTGTTCCCGCAGATGGATAACCATTAACTGCATCTTCCAGAACTACACCGCAAGAACTTTCAATCCCCGCGATCATCTCAGCCATACACTGCTTAACTTCGTCCATCTGCACCATCTTAATTCCAGGTATCTCATAACCCTGCCTGGTCGTCAAATGAACTGTTCCATTGCCAAATCGTTCTGCCAACTCCTGGATCACCTTCAAATACTTTGCATCCATATGTCCGCCCGGAACCCGCAACCGGACAGCCGTTTCATTGCGAACCTTGGTAATACGAAAAGCATTCTTGATCAATTTCTTAGTGTTATACATGTAATACTATTCCTTTTCTTTATAAGTGGCCAGCCAGTACATTCCACCGACAAAAATCCCGCCGCCTATGATATTTCCTAATGTTACCCAGGTCAGATTATTTACAAAACCTGCAAACGATACCGCATCACCATGCGGGAAAAATAACGATATTGACAGCAAAGTCATATTCGCGATACTGTGCTCAAAACCAGATGCAATAAATGCGAACAAACACCAGAAAATCAAAATGCATTTGGCAACATCACTTTTGACCCGACCGGACATCCATAAAGCCAGACACACAAGCCAATTACATAATATACCCCGCAAAATCATTTGTCCCGGCGGCATATTCATCTTTGCCGCTGCTACTTTTTCAACAAAATCCATCGCACCGTCCATTGCACCGGATGCGACAACTATATATGCTAATAAAACTGAACCTGCCAAATTTCCGAGCCATGAAAAGCCCCATATTCTAAACGCGCTATACCAGGAAGTCTCTTTTCGCAGGCATCCAAGCGTCATTATCATATTATTACCGGTAAAAAGCTCCGAACCGGCAAAGACAACTAAAGTCAAAGCAATTCCGAAAGATATTCCCATTATCGGTTTTAAAAACAATGATTTCTCTGCGGCGAAAGGTGCTCCAATCGAAAAGATCAGGATTATACCAATACCAACATAAGCTCCTGCGAGCATCGAAGAAACAATATACGAAAGTTTGGCGCTGTCTAGAAAGTCAACTTTTTTCTTTGCCAATTCTGACATGGCGATTACATTACTTAAATACATTTTTGGTGTCCTTATAATATCAGTTCTAAGTTAATCGATAAGTGATGCAGCCTCGACATAATTAAATACCGGCCCGTCAACGCAGACATATTTATCGCGTATTCTACAATGCCCGCATTTACCAACACCGCATTTCATATGGCGTTCAAACGAAGTCCATATGTTTTTGCAGCAAACTTTATGACGAGATAACTCTTTGACGGTGTTAGTCATCATTAAAGGCGGCCCGATGACTACAACTTTTGTTTCAGGACCAAGGTCGTCGACGTATTTAACGAAATCAACAACAAATCCTATTCCTCCGGCCCACGCTTCATCATCATTTTCTGTGGTATCTACAGTTACGATGACACCGCCGTTTTTTTCCCAACCCTTGAGTTCCGTCTTAAATAAAACATGCTTGGGGGATCTGAATCCTATTAGAAGATCCAGCTTCCTTGCTGCGCAATCATTGCTTGTCAGAGAGTACTCGATCAATGGTTTGACCGCCGCGACTGCAGTACCGCCTGCAATAACAAGAAGATGCTGGTCCTGAAAGTCAGCCAGGGGGAAACCTTCACCGTAAGGCCCTCTAATCGAAACTTTATCGCCGATTTTTTTTTCAAATAGACGCGAAGTGACTTTGCCTGTATTGCGTACGGTTATTTCAAAAGTATCAGAGCTAAACCCACTGATCGAAATCGGAATTTCACCTGCATGAGCGACTGAAACCATGACAAATTGACCTGGACAGCCCACTAATTCACAGCCGAGTGTGAAAGTACGCTCCATCTTCGTGTGCTTATGAATTTTTACGATCTTAACTTCATTACCTTCATATATATTTGATACCATTATTGTTCCCCATCGCTAACACTTATTGCATTGATCTTTTCTATGCACTTTGACATACTAATATACTCCGGACAAACTTGATCGCAGCGTCCGCAGCCTACACACATACTGAATCCAAACTTCTTTTTAAAATCCACGATTTTGTGCAGCACTTTATATCGCATTTTATCACCGTTAGTTGTTCTGAAATCGTGATTGCCGGCTAGCAGAGAAAATTTCTTTATCTGGCAAGAGGACCATATGCGTTGTCTCTTAGTTTTTCTTTGATCTTCAGCGTCAGGTACGTCCTGCATTGTAAAGCATGTGCAGGTAGGGCACGAAACGGTGCAGCGGCCGCATCCAATACACCGGCGTGAATATTCTTTCCAAATCTCATGGTTAAACAATGAGTTGTCAACCGAATCAGGGATACTCAAAGGTGATAGATCTTCAGTGACAAACGCAGGCTCTATTTCTGCTTTAGTGCCGTGTGAGAAATATTTTGAAAACGCGTCGTCGTTGATCTTTACAGCATATCCATTTTCTTCTTTTCTTACGAAAACTGAATAATTCTTAGTCGTGCTGGTTCCCATCGAAACACAAAAACAACTTGCAGAAGGACTCTGGCATTCCAGCAAGAAGAATTTCACATGCTCTCTTCTGCCGCTAAAATAGCTGTCCTGCCTGCCGCCGTTTTTAAGGAACATTGCGTCA
The DNA here is from genome assembly GCA_019456225.1 of Planctomycetota bacterium. Lineage (GTDB taxonomy): Bacteria > Planctomycetota > Phycisphaerae > Sedimentisphaerales > Anaerohalosphaeraceae > VRUI01. Next base: position 5,219 of record VRUI01000039.1, read on the forward strand.
AGAACCTCAACCGAATTGATATCGCATGCCCTCAAAAAAACAATTGTAGGCTTCATTTCAACGCCAACATCCTTTGCTTTCGCCGAATTATTATTTTCATAACTAAACAATGTTTCGCGGATTGGCGAAAGAACTGATTTAGCAGAAAACTGTGTGATTCCATCAAAGACGATCTCGGATAGTGATTCGACATTACCGTAGGTGACAATATCAGTATCTGAGAAACGCCCCTCTCCGACTTTTATTGTCGGTGCGACAATCGTGTAATCCTTTACAACATTCAAAAACGCTGCTTCTGACTGTTTACTATCTAATCTCAATCTTAATTTCTCCACAATCTGTATCTTTAGTTTATTTAGTTATTCGTTCGCAATAGTCGTGCACATACTCTAGTATTCCTATGCAAAGACTGTGCCATTACGAAAAAAACAAAAAAGAACGATGTAAACACTTGCAGTTACAAGGCTTACGGAGAGTATACGAAATTATGCTTGAGACGACAAGACGTAACATTTACGTAGCTTCACTAGGCTTGTGTTACATTTTTGTAGCAGGACGTCTCAGTAGACGGGCACGAGAAGAATTAGGGAAATTAAAGGGAGAAAAATAAAGGGAAAAAATAAAGGGGTCCGGTACAATAGTGTTCGGAACCCATTTTGTGTCTTTTATTCTTTTATCACTACTGTCCGGACGTTGTAAGTTTTATAATTGATAAATCTTTAAAATATAAGGAGTTACGTTAAAAAAAGGTTCTTTCCGATTTGAACTCAGATTTGTTGTATAATCCTCTTAAAAAGGGGCTGCAATGAATTCTGGTAAAATGGTATAATAGGGTTTAATTGGTGATTTTTTTATGGGAGTTTTTGGGGTTTTGTTTTTTGCTTGACAAAAGTGATGATTATGGTATGATATTTGTTGCAATTCTGATCCGGCAACTGGGTGAGGGTAATTTAACATAGACACTCGTAAAAAAAGCAAGGAGAACGTTTTTACTAACTTCAAATAAGGAGATTAAGAGTGATTACTATTAAGTGCAAAAAGTGTGACCATCCTATTGAAGCTATATTGATGTATGTGCCCCAAATACTTCGCTGTAAGAAATGTAAAGAGTGTATTATTGTGCCATCAATAGAACAGGTTGAAGCGACAAAAAAAAATACAAACGTTAAAACTACAAATCAAAAGACTGCACAAAAGAACGAATTTTCCTCTAAGGCTGTAGCGGTAAAACATGAAGATACACAAAGCCACAAAAAGTTCAGTGAAGGTTATGTGGAGTGTCCTAAATGCGACACAGACAACGTTTCAGGAGTAATGCGTTGTGTCAATTGCAATGCATGCCTTATGCCTGTACTGTTGGGAATAATAACGATAATGGGATTAATGGGCTATATTATCACTGCCTTTTTGTTTCTTTATGAAGCAATTGATGAACTGCACGATGGTGACTTTCCCCTTGGCCTTATTCTATCTATTTATTATATTGCGTGCATTGTATTTGTTCTCATGCTAAGGAGAGGTAAGTACTGGGCCTGGATTGCGCATCAAACTTCTTTGGCAATGCAATTAATATTAATTACATTGGCTGCGCCGTTTTGTATAAAAGAAATTCCAGAACCTTTTAATTTTATCATTATAGTTGTTAGTATAATCTCCACAATGTTAATCTGGGCCTATATTTATTTTAGCAAAAGAACGAGAAATTTCTGCTGTGCTTAAGTGGAAATTATACCAATTGGCCAGTTTGGAAATTGTTTATTTGCGGATTCGGCCATCGGGACCGGAGGGATCGATGCTGCCCGGGCGTGGATCAGGCGAAGTTTTCGGCTTCTTGCATTGCTATCTTTGACCATTGCCACAGGCGTTTTGGGTCGCGGCGGACGTTTAATTTGCGTTTAAATTACACCATTTCCTACTATTCCCGTATGGATACTAGATTTTTCTTGACTAACGCTGTTTTTTGTGGTATTATCTACTTGTCCGTCAAGTCAGGATTTTTAAGGTTGATGATATTTTCACCGCTGATTAATTCTTTAATTTCAACTACTCGATTATTCCTCTTGTCTTTGCCGGCCTAAGCAGGTGTGTTTGAACGGTATAAAAATCGATTTTTTTTAAGGAGTGAAATGATGAAAAAGCAATCTTATTTTGCACAAGTTATGTTTATATTGCTGGTTGTTCTATTGGTTAGCGGGTCAAGCTTTGCGGCAACTTTGTATTTATCCAGAGTGCCGGATTGGGATCAGCCCGTACTTGCGGCGTCGCAATCTGCAGGCGGGTCCTGGGGCGCGTGGTGTGTGCCAACGGCGATGGCTAATATTACAGGTTATTTCAATGACAGGACTATTGCAAATATCGGTGACGATCTGGTTTACCCGACGACGGGAACCTGGCCAGATGCTCGCTGGCAGGACGAATGTGCCGATGCCACCGGCGGATCACGAGGCGACCTTGGCTGGTTTTTCAATACGAATGACCAGGGCCTCGGTGGAACCATAATTGCACTTCCTTTCTACAGAGGTACAAAGATACAGCATATCAGGGACGGCGCTAAAGGCACCGGCGGATTGCTTGGCGGCGGCAGCGGTTACTTTCCTTCGCGCGGCCAAAATTATATCGATGTTCAAAGTTTGGGTTCATACCAAATGGATTCCGCTATCTATGCTTTGTTTGACACATACCCGACCATTGATCCCCAGTCATCGCACGATGACATGCTCGGCTGGTCTCAGCTTACATTGTCGCTCGCTGCCAATCAGCCGGTCCTTGCCCACTTTGATCATTTCAACCTTCAGTCAAGGACACAGGTAAGAGGACCGGGTAATGACCCGACCATCGGTGATTATGACATGGCAGACTGGGGCACTGAGCCGAGTTATCCAACTTTCCCCGATGAAAACAGTGGAGAGATATGGGACCCGAGCCAAGGCCTGGGCCACACTGTTACGATTGTAGGCTACTGGAACGCCACCGATCCCCTTAACCCGTTCACTCCGGGAAAGGATGCAATTATCGTCTATGATAATATGGACGGCACGCTCCCGACCATAATCAAGGATCCATTGCCCCTGATTTTGCCATGGATGGGTTCGCCATGGGCCGGGCTAACGATCATTCACCATGGTGTATCGGTGCCAATAGTAACGGCACCTAACGGCGGAGAAGCCATTCTTCAAGACAGCAACTCAGTGATCACATGGGATGACCCTGGCACCATTGCCGATATCAGCATCAAATATACAATAAACAACGGTTCGAACTGGTCGGATGTTTCACCGGCTAATGTCGGCAATACCGGCTCGTATCAGTGGCACACGCCAGTTGCCGATTCGAATCAATGCAAAATAAAGATCACCAGTGCGATGCACATCAATCTCTTTGATTACAGTGACGATGTCTTTACGATATTTAAAAGCATATTGAGGTCTGACCTGAATGGCGACGGTACTGTTGGGCTCGCTGACCTTGCACTTTTAGCCTCAGAGTGGATGGGCTGCGCAAACCGATTCGGTACCGGCTGCGCACCAATACAAGGTAATTAAAAGTGTTTGGAAAACAAAGTGCTACGGACCTTTTCTTTGTGAATCAGGCGAAGTTTTCGGCTTCTTGCATTGCTATCTTTGACCATTGCCAAAGTCTTTTTGGATCGCGGCGGACTGTTGAGATGTCTTTCATTATGAACTCTATGTGGCATTTGCCTTCTGCTTTTTCGAGGACGCTGCGGATGTCTGCTCGGGCCTGGGCGGGGTTCCAGTCGGTCTCTGCGAGGATCGCCGGGCTTGGTTTCTGGCTGATTACGTAATCTGCGCCGACCTGATTAATCACACTTTCAATATCGCACCATGGGCTGATGGAGATTTTTCGCAGGTTTGGGATCTTACGCATGAGGTCGATCTTTTTATCCAGCGGCTCGCAGCAGCATATTAGAAGCCAGCAAACTGACCGCTATTGCAAATAGAATGTATGCTCTTTTCATGTTATATTATCCTTTCTTTTTTCAATTTAAAGCTCAGTTACAATGAACCGTTTTTCGCTTCCTTTGGCCAGGTCGACTTTCAGACCTTCAATGAGTTGACGGCCTGTGTAGACTTTAACTTTGCCGCCGATTTCTGTAACTTTGTATTTCTTATCGGCGTCGACCGTGAACCATTCCGGGAATGAGTTTATTCGCGGGTAATCCAGGGGCATGTTAAAAAACGTGCGGTGCCGCGGCTGATCGAAACGCAATTTTCCGGACCAGTCGGCATCGCCGGCGGTAACCGATATCGCAATCCCATCGCCTGACGGTGTTTCTACTGCGCCAAATGCCAGGTCCTTACGCCAGTTGAAGGTATGCACACCGAGCGTTTTCCACAGGCAGTACATCAAGCTTGTCCGACAGAAATTCCCATCCGGATGTCCTAGATGGCTGTATTCCTTATCGCCCTGCATACCCCACATCACCTGTGTTTCGCTGTCAATCCATTTAGTCACCCTCGACAATCGCAATCGGTTATTCAGGTTTATCGCACCTTCGATCGCATCAGCATAACCGTCGGACGAATTGCCCTCCCATTTGAAGTTTCGGTACTTTTCCTGATCGAGGTTCTCAAGTCCGCGGATCATTTCACGGCGGTATCTTTCAACTTTGCGACGCAAAGCAGGGTCTTGCGAATTACGGTCGATCATATAAACGATATAGAATGCGTTGTACACATAGCCGAAGTTATCAGCGGTTCTGCCCTGCCGCTTCTTTTTCCCGGGATACATATTATCATGGAACAATCCATCCTCATTGCGGCCGTATTTTAGAATAACATCGAGCATTTCATAGATCGGGGCGCGGTACAGGTCGGCTTTTCGATCACCAAGAAGCGAAAGCATCGCATAGAGTTCTGTCAGTCCGCTAACGATCTCGTTGCCGTGGTCACGAAGCCTTAGATACTCAAGGTCGCGTGTGGGGTGATGATTTCCGAGCAGATAGTGGTCGCCGAGTCGTATGGCCCAGTCTTTGTAACGGGGATCTTTAGTGGCCCAGTAAAGACGCGGGAGTACCTGGAGTTGTTCTCCGTGTGCCTCGACGTTATGCCTTGCTGACAAATCCTTTGAAGCGATCACAATCGGCTTGCCCTGGTCGCTGGTTCCGTTGGCATGGGCCGACCAAAGCTCGTCTGTAATCTGGATCATGCGGTCGTACCATGGTGTTTTCGTTCCGAGCCACTCGCTGATCGGCATCAGGCCATCTTTACAGTATTCAGACACACTAAATGTCATCGCGTATTGGTCAGGTTTTGGGCGGTGAAAGCAGTTTTTTGTAACATTCCAGTTATCTGGCAGAATACGGCGGCCATGGCCGAAATCGCGGGATGTGAGGGCTATCTCGCTTTTGAGCATATCGAGCATTTCGCCGGTATAACGGCTGCGTACGGTAAGTGCAGAGGTTAGGACATGAAAAGCATAGTTGTCTGCTGCAGCATTGTGGACGTTCCAAACTTTTGTTCGTTTTGGGTCGAAAACTGCACGGTCGCCAAATAATTGGCTGGGGCCGCTGCGTTGTTTGATCCAGAATCCCGTACTGCGCTGACTGCGCTCAAAACCTTCACTAGCCAGTTCGGCGTTTTTGGCAGCCTTTTTCCAGTTAATGCCAGGAGGATCAAGAACCGTGGAGGTGTCTGCAAAAACCTCGGCAGTCAAACAACCCAACAACCCAATAGCTAACAGCATGTATTTCAATTTCATAATATACTCCATATTTTCAATTTCATAATATACTCCATATTTTCAAAGCCAACAAACACTATACTGTAAATCCCGCCAAAATGCCACTTTCATGAGTATTAAACGTTCAGCGACCATAAAATAATGCTGGAAAATCCAATTTTACTGAAAATGGGTTCGTTTGGTTATTTTGTATGTTTGCACTACTGTCCGGACGTTGTAAGTTTTATAATTGATAAGTCTTTAAAATATAAGGAGTTACGTTAAAAACAGGTTCTTTCCGATTTGAACTCAGAATTATTGTATAATCCTCTTAAAAAGGGGCTGCAATGAATTCTGGTAAAATGGTATTTTCTCAAATAATGGATTGTTTGCCCTGGTGGCGATTTCATTCGATAGTAAAGCAGTACCGTGGCAACCATAAAGTAAGAGTCCCCACATCTCATCGTTGATGAATATTCCCCTGTATTTGACCGATGGGGATTTCTGTATGAACCTGCCGGACTTGATGTAGATCGAGTCGCTCTTTTTTACCGCGACGTCGGCGAAATAATACCAGGGCGATACGCCCATCTGTTTTGATATTTCGAGCAATCCGTAAGCGGTGCCGCGACGGCAATGCCGGCAACGACAGCATGCTTCATGAAACTTCGTCTTGTAATCATATTGAGTTCCTATTTATTTCGGTGTCTGATTTTTCAGCTGCGGGAAGCGTTCGGTAATCTTCTTATTAAAAGGTATTTCCCCTTCATTGTTAACTGGTTTACCGGGTGTTGATCTTCCGTTGCTTATCTCTTTCTGGAGAAGATCGACGAGTATGTTTACAATGCCCAGATTTGGTTTATTAATGTCATTTTTCTCGGACGGATCGGCTTTGAGGTTATAGAGTTGTATTCCGCCGGGGTTTACTTTCCAGGCGTTTTTGCCCCTTGGTGCGCTCCATCCGCCGGAACCGGGAGCGAGAATGAGCTTCAAGTGTCCATGACGGATTGCGAAAGAACCGTTGACGCTGTGATGGATGGCGGTTGTGCGGGCGGTTTTTCCCTTTTTCAGCAGGTCTGGCAGGAATGAGAAACTGTCTTCGGCGGCGGCGTTGGGGATATTCTTTGCGGCATTTAGGATCTCGGCGGCGGTTTTGTAGAAATCGGTTGTCACTACTATGCTGTCGGAAGTCGAACCCGCTTTAACCTTTCCCGGCCAGCGAACGATAAATGGGACGCGGTGTCCGCCTTCATAGATGTCGGCTTTGTGTCCTCGCCAGTCGGCGTTGGGCTTGTGGCCTTTGGCGATGAGAGCGGGGATTTTTGCCGCCGGCGAGCAGCCGTTGTCTGTTGTAAAGAGTACGAGGGTGTTGCCCGCGATGCCCTGCTCATCTAGCTCGGCGAGAACTTCACCGACAACCCAGTCGGTTTCCATTACAAAATCGCCATACGTGTTAAAACCGGATTTACCTTGCCATCTTTTGGACGGAACATGCGGTGTATGCGGAGAGGTCAGCGGCAGATAGAGGAAGAATGGTTTGGATTTGTCGGCGGCTTGCTGCTTTATATAGTTGCGTGACTGTGCGGCAAAATCTCGGAGACAGTTGACGGCTTCGAAATCGGCGGCAGCGGGGCCGGGCCGGTAGAACGCCTTGATCTTTGTCGGAACAGCTGTGGACATGTCGTTTTTGATGTATACATAGGGCGGCATGTCGAGTGAGGCGGGGATTCCCCAGAAGTAATCAAAACCGATGTGGGTCGGTCCGTGGGTGATCGGTTTGGTGTAGTCTATGTTCCAGCCTTTGCCGATTGATCGTCCGTCATCTGCTTTGCCCTTTTGGCCATTTGGAAGCATTTGCCAGTCGAGTCCGAGGTGCCATTTGCCCACACATGCGGTGTGATAACCCTGCTGCTGTAGGAATTTGGGCAGGGTTACGCGGTCTTTGGAGATAAGCGGTTTTGAAGGCGGCCAGAGTACGCCATTTTTCAGACGCGAACGCCAGTTATATCGACCGGTCAGTATACCGTAACGTGTGGGCGTGCAGACCGAACTGGTCGTATGGGCATCGGTAAAACGCATTCCCTCTGCGGCAAGCCGGTCGCAATTGGGGGTGGCGATCTTACCGCCTGCGTGAGCAACATCTCCATAACCCATGTCATCGGCGAGGATAAACACCAAGTTGGGTTTTTCTGCAGCGAAAACAGAACACACAAACAGGGCGCACAACGAACATATAACAAAATGAATTTTCATATCGTAACCTTTCATACTAAATTAAAATTTTGGCTTCCAGTTAGGTATACCTTTTTCGTTTTTTTGTTTTTTGAACTGCTCAATGAACGGCTTTCCAGTATCGAGCGGAGCGTCTTCGTTTACAAGCATTGGTTTAATTTCTGTCCACCATGCGTCGTAGGCTTTGAGCATTTCTTTTACGACTTTTGGGTTTTGGTCGGCGACGTTGGCTTGCTGGCCGGGGTCTGCGTCTATGTTATAAAGTTCATCTTTGCCGGTCAGACGCCATTTTTCGTTTCTGACGGCGAAACCTTTGAACTTTGCGTTTTCGGGATCGGTATCCCCTTTGCCCCTTCGCCCGGGAGCGCCTTTCTTATTCCAGCGGCCTTTGTGGAAGACGGTGTATCTGTCGGCCCATTCGGCTTTTGGATTTTTGATAAGAGGCATCAGGCTTTTTCCGTCGAGTTTGTAACCGGCAGGCAGTTTTGCGCCTGCGAATTCGGCTAGGGTTGGGAAGAGGTCGTAATGCCTTGCAAGGCGGTCGACGTCGACGCCTGGTTTGATCTTGCCGGGCCATCTCATAAACAGCGGAACCCTGGAACCGCCTTCGTGATGAGAACCTTTGGCACCTTTCATTCCGTAATTGTAAACTCGGCTGCCGCGCGCAGAACCATTATCGGTCATAAAGATCAGAAGCGTATCATTGGCAAGGTTCCAGTCGTCAAGCTTTTTCATGAGCAAACCCATATTCTCGTCGATGTTTGTTATCATGCCCAGAAATGCCACAGTATCGCCTTTGCACTTATCTTCGTAGAGTTTCTTGTATTTGTCTGCGACGATGAACGGGCCGTGCGGAGCATTTGTCGGGATATAGGCGAAGAAGGGTTTGTCTTTTGTCTGCTTGATCCAGGTCAGTGCCTGCTGGAAGAATACGTCCGTGCAATAGCCCTTTGTTTTTACGATCGTACCGTTGTGCTTGATGAACGGATCGAAATAGCTTGTACCTGGAATAGCGCCTTGCGTACCGGGATAGTTCTGGCCGATACCGCCTGCACCATGGATAAATACTTCGTCAAAACCGCGTTGATCTGGTTGATAAGCGTCATCGTCGCCAAGGTGCCATTTGCCGAAGATACCGGTCGTGTAACCGGCAGTTTTCAGAACTTCGGCAACGGTGGTAGCGCTAAGTGCCATGCGTTCGCGTTCGAGAATCGTGTGTGTTACGCCGTTTTTAAAAGGAGCCCTGCCGCTCATCAGTGCCGAACGAGTCGGGGCACATGTCGGGCTTACGTGGAAGTCAGTGAAGCGTGTGCTCTGGGTATAGAGCTTGTCAAGGTTGGGCGTCTTGATAAACGGGTGGCCATGACAGGCGAGGTCGCCGTAACCCTGATCATCAGTCATTACCAGAATAATATTTGGTTTGGACGCGAAAGATACCCCGCATAAAACTGACAATACTAAAAACATCGCTATTACTGCTGACTTGCTCTTCATAATTTAACCCTTCTTAAAATTGTCCTTGTTTCTGTAACAGTGCGGGCGCGGCCCACGTCAAATTGATATGTGTCTTTTGCGGCGATCTTAACCGGCCAGAAACCTCCGTTATTTACTCCGGAAAGAACGTGACTCTGGTTCCAGGTATGACGGCCTTTTTCGTCATCAACGATCCACCCGTCCGGGACAAGCGATGTTTCCTGCTCGTATTGCGATCCGATGATCGGCCGCGGATAGGGGTAAGCTGCCATATTAAGTTTATCCCAGTGACGCTCGTAGCGTTTTCTCAGATCGGCAACTACCCTGGTTTTTTTTTCTGCGATGTTTTGCTTTTGCCTGGAATCTGTCTTTATTTCGTAAAGTTCTTCTCCATTAATCAGCCGCCTTGCATCTTTTAATAGAAATCATTTCTACCCTCATCTTTATTATTGTTTAGTTTAACGCAGCTGTATCGCTGAGCCGCTTTATCAATATAATAGCGAAACTGCCTGGAAAACTCAATTCGAAATGAAGAAAATCAGGTTTTTGTCGCTTTCATCAGTTCATGTTTTGATCAAAAAACACTGATATTTGCCGATCTGATCAAAAACTTTGTCTTTAGACTTGCCTGAACGGCTATTATACTGTAATATTTTTCAATTACTCATAGTTTCTGTAATTTAAGAGGCTTGCTGGATTTGGAAGTGCATTTTTGGGCCAGAATCGCTTTTAATCTCAATATTTTGCGATTTCTGCCATGCTATACCGTTTTCCGGAAGCCTATAAAGCAATAAAGGCTTAATTCAGGAGATATAGAAAAGTGGCAAGTATTCAAGACATTCGCAATATTGTATTCCTCGGTCATGGCGGAGCCGGAAAAACCTCGCTCGTTGAAGCGATCCTTCACATCACCGGCAAGATTAACCGACTCGGAACTATCGATGACAAAAACACCGTCTGCGACTTCAACGATGAAGAAAAGCAGCGTGGTAATTCTATCCGTTCGGCAATAGCATACACCGAGCACGAAGGCAAGACGGTCAACATGATCGACACCCCCGGTTACCCTGGCTTTATCGCCGGTGCCCTTCAGTCGATCCCAGCCGGCGAAGCATCGATCGTCGTCATCAGCGCAGCAGCCGGTATCGAAGTAAACACACGCAAACTGTTCGCCGCCTCTAAAAATGCAGGCAAACCGATCATTATCGTAGTAAACAAGATCGACGCCGAAAATGTCGACACGAGCGACATCATAAACAGCATCCAGGAAATGTTCGGTCCCGAGTGCAAATGTGCAAACCTCCCCGCCGACGACAAAGGGTCTGTAATAGACTGTGTCATCAACGAAACCGGAGACTGCTCGGCAATGGACGTCGCAGAGGCACACATGGAACTTCTCGAAACAATAATCGAAGCAGACGACGATGTCATGGAAGCCTACCTCAGCGGCGACGAAGTCACACCCGATCAGATCGCAAGCGTATTTGTCAAGGCCCTCGCCGAAGGAACCATCGTCCCGATAATCTTTACCGACTCACGCAAAGAGATCGGCATCAAGGAACTGCTCGACCTGGTAGTAAAAATCGTACCATCTCCGGACAAAGCAAAACCGGCGATCCTCATCGACGGCGAAGAGGAAAAAGAAATCGCCGCAGACCCCAACGGCCCTCTCGCGGGCCAAGTCATAAGGGTTGGCTTCGACCCTCGCTCGAACATGAAGTATTCGACAATCCGCATGTTCAGCGGCAAGTTGGACCCACACACAAACCTGTTTATTAACAACGCCAAGAAAGGCATCCGCCCGGGCCATCCGATACAGATGCAGGGCGGCGACGCACACGAGATCGACACCGCTACTGCCGGCCAGATCGTTTCACTCGCAAAGCTCGACGAACTCAAACTCGGTGACTTGGTTCACGACGGCAAAATGAAGGGTAAATTCCCAATGCCGCCGTTCCCGAAACCGATGTTCGCACTGGCAATGGAGCCTGCATCAAGAGGCGACGAAAACAAGATCGGCGCAGCACTGGACAAACTCTGTGAAGAGGACGCATGCTTTACCGTCCACATGGACTCTCAGACACACGAACGTGTTATCAGCGGACTTGGCGATCTGCACCTTCGCGTAATGCTTTCAGAGATGGAAAACCGCTACAAAGTAAAAGTCAACACCAAGCAGCCCAAGATCCCTTACCACGAAACCATCCTCGCAAAAGCCGAAGGCCACTACCGTCACAAAAAGCAGTCCGGTGGTGCCGGTCAGTTTGGCGAGGTTTACCTGCGAATCGAACCTGGCGAACGTGACTCAGATCCTTCTATGGAATTCAGCTGGGACATCTTCGGCGGCTCTATCCCGGGCCAGTTCGAACCGGCTGTCATCAAGGGCATCAACGATGTAATGTCAACAGGCGTACTCGCCGGATTCCCGCTGCAGGATGTTAAAGTATCCGTCTATGACGGCAAATACCACGCCGTTGACTCCAAAGAAGTCGCGTTCAGAGCAGCCGGAAAAGGAGCTTTCATAGACGCGGTCAAAAACGCAAAACCATCGCTGCTGGAACCTATCGTTCACATGGAAGTAACAGTCCCCGCCGACAACATGGGTGACATCACAGGCGACCTGGCAGGCAGAAGAGGTCGCATCGAAGGACAGGACATGCTCCCGGGCAACATGGTAATCATCAAGGCGCTGGTACCGCTGTCGGAAGTAACCCAGTACAACAGCCAGCTAAAGAGTGTAACCGGCGGACAGGGAAGCTACTCAATGGAACTTAGCCACTACGACCCGACCCCGCCAAACATACAGCAGCAGGTAATAGCTCAGTACCAGGCAGAAAAGAACAAAGAAGAATAACAAAAACCCGAAGCGCGAGCGCAGGGATAGAAGCGATCAAGCAACGCCCGCAAAACACCGCATAAGATCGCTGAAAAACAATGAAAAATATTTTGAGTCCCCTGCATCGTCAGGGGGCTCAAAACTTTCACCAAACACCGGAAACCGCTATGAGCCAGGCGAGATCGCAAAACCCTGTGGGGGATTTTCCTTTGCGTAGGAAACGCGGTTTCGTACTCCAGATGACACCGATGATCGACGTGATCTTTCTGCTGCTTACATTTTTCCTGCTCACCGCCAACTTTCGCACCCCGGAAGATTTTTTACCGATACGGCTGCCCGACAAACAGGCCCCGCAAATACCTTCGATAATAGAACCGCTGTCCATTGCCATCGCCGCGACACAGATCGGCTTTGAAGTTCAGATCGCAGACTTTGGCGCCATCGCCATCGAAAACGCGACACTGGACCGGGGACTCGCCGCTTTTGCAAACAAACTAAAGAGCACAATTCAGTCACAGAAAAGAAGGCCCCACGACCCGGTGGAAATTGACTGCGGCGACGAGGTAACCTGGGATCACCTGGTCAAAATATACAACATACTGCACGCAATGGGAATAGACAACATAACCTTCAATTTAACTAACTAAATCGCTAATCGCTAAATCAGATGCCAAAATTACACTATATAATAACTGTTGCGGCGACCTTGGGAGCATTACTTGCCCCGGCAACCTTCTCCGGCCAACTCCCAACCGCTGCCGACGTCGACAATCTCTCCAGGTTATCCGCCGCCGCATTTGACGCCTTCATCACAGAGACCTTTCTCCCACGCCGGCAACTGGAGTACAGCGGCCGTTTCATCGACCCGCAGGACGCCAATAATATTTCCGCCTCTGCCGAAACCGCCGCGACCGCCCTTACAGCAATACTGAAGTCACAGGAAACTGTCCGGCAAAAGATCGAACTCTACGAAGGCGACGACTGGGACGAACTTTACGGAAAGACTTCGCTCTGGAGAACCTCCGTCGCAGCCGCCCGCCAAACCCGCTGGCGAATCTGCATTGTCGATTACCATCATGCAATCGCTTCGCCCGGCAAAAAGAAACAGGCGATGCTTAAAAAAGTCATCGATCAAACCGGCAAAGATTCGAAATTTTCAACAAACGGAAAAAAACTCTTAAACATACGGGCTAGCTGGGCGATTTCACCCGAAAAGAACACCGAAAATACCATACGCAGGCTCGACTCACTGATCGCCTCAAGCGGCATCGACAATGAGATCTTTTACCAGGCCATAATAATGAGAATGAAGCTTTCGCGGCAAATAAACGCCCAACAGATTAAAGCCCTCGCAGACAGCCTGAGAAAGAGCAAACTGAAAAACAACTTCAAACTGCTTTACACGCTCGCCATTGAAGAACTAAAAGCAGGCAGTGACAACATCATCTACTCGATCGCCTCGCAGCATCCGGCAATACTCGACTTCACCAGCCGGATCATCCTTAAAGACATCGCCGCCAATGCGTCCGATCCGAAACTTCTGGTCAAGACGCTAAAAAACAAAACCCCTGCCGAGATATCCCTGGCCGCCTTTGAAGCCATCTCAGAAAAAGACTCTAAATACGCCGCCGTCTTCAAGCAATGCTGCCAGATCGAAAAATTCCAATGCGTACCCGTTTATCTCGCTGCCGCCGAATGCTGCCGGAAAACCGAACCGCTAAAAGCCCTCGACTACTACCTTCAAGCTGCACAAAAGAGCAAAACCAGGAAAGACAAACGAGATAAAATTTCAATCGTCCAGATCGCCCGAAGACGTGCAACGCTGGCGTACGAACTGTACTACAAGAACTCAAAGTATTCAGAAACCGCCAAAGAAGCACTCCAACTATACCTGCAAGAAGCCGCTAATGACAAAGACGAAGACAAAACCGAATACCAGGAACTCGCATACCTCTATGCCTCGATGGCCATTGGCTCCGGCAATAACGAAAAGGCTCTCAAACTGCTTAAATCCATAGCATCCTCCGCCGGAAAATACGCTGACGAAGCGACACTCGACCTGATGTTTTACGATATGAAAAACTCTCACCCGCGTTCGCCCCAGCGCAAAGAACTCATCGTCAAACTCAAAAACTTTATAGACAAACTGAAACCGAAAAAGAACAACCGGCCCGGCGTGGAAAAACCGGCAATACGTCTTTACTGCAAACTGCTCATCGAAGAAGGCGGCAAAAAAAACGCGACGACCGTCCTTAAGATACTGGAAAAAATGCCCTCCCTGCAATCAATTGATATCACGATACTAAAAGCAGCCGCTTTAGCCGAATCCGGCGACCTGGTAAACGCCGCCGAAACCCTCTCAGCTATCGCCGGCGGCGACAACTCAAAAGGTGCGGCATTAGCCGCGGCAATAGTCGCAGAGATTATCGAAGACATCGACCAATACGAAGACAAGGTCGAAGACTTTGACGCCTTCATCAAAAAATGTCTCAAGCTCGCCCATTTCGCCGCCCGATCAATAACCGGCGAAGATCAGGTCGACCAGATCGAAAAGAGATATATAGAAATAAGTATTATCGAAACGCGAAAAGGTTCTCAAAGAATCGCCGCCGTCCAATCATTACTAAACGATCGCGCCAGGGGAAAAGACAACGACATAGACTGGATGAGATGCCGCGCAAGACTCTATATGAAGCAGGACCAATACACCAAAGCCTTCACGATCTGGAGTTCGATAGCACAGGCAAGAAAACCCCGATCAAGATCAGCCGACAAACCCCAAAAGTGGTGGAGAGCAAAATACTACGCCCTGAAATCCTACTCAAAAATACCAAACCCAAAAAATAACGACCTGAAAAGAGCAATCGAAATACTAATAAGCACCAATAAAAACATACCCCAATTCTGGAAGAAAAAACTCATGAACCTGAAAAACAGCAATTGACCTGAAAAAAAACATGCAAAACACCCTTTTTTGCCATAAAACGCCAAAACCTTGCAATTACACGTCTAATTTTACGCAGAAAAAA
This sequence comes from Planctomycetota bacterium, assembly GCA_019456225.1. Lineage (GTDB taxonomy): Bacteria > Planctomycetota > Phycisphaerae > Sedimentisphaerales > Anaerohalosphaeraceae > VRUI01. Next base: position 20,468 of record VRUI01000039.1, read on the forward strand.
AAAGGTTTTACGTTAATCGCACTTCTGCTCGCAATCCTCATGCCGTCACTCAGGAAAGCTAAACAGATCGCCCGAGATGTAATCTGCCGATCAAACCTAAAACAATGGGGACTCTTAAATGGCACAGAGATTTCAATACCTCCGGTTATATCGCCAATGGCAAGACCTGGCCGACATGGATGAATAAATATACCGACTTTTAGACGCTTTTAATGTCTGATTCGCTTGAAAATTCACAAAACTAACTTTATCGCATATTTTGGAGATTAATTGCTGCTTTAGCGATTCCTGAGATGCGATATCATAATATTTTCGCCGCGGCAGTAATTCAATGTCACAAATCGCTTGATTTTCAATGCCGGTTTGTGTACAATTAGATTATCATCATCAAACGACTAAAAACTAAAGACTATCGACTAAATAAGCCGAACACATCTCGGAGTATATATAATGGCAAAGAAAACAAATAGCTCAGGCAGGCATAAAGAGACGTGCAGTTTCTGCGGCAGATCAAAAAAACAGGTTGACGCCTTCGTCGAAGGCCCGGGCGGCGTATTTATATGCCCCGAATGCATCGACCTTTGCTACAACATCGTCCGCCAGGAGCGAAAACGCCAAAGCGGCGCGTCGGTATTCCTAAAAGACGCTCCAAAACCCAGAGAGATCAAAGAATTTCTCGACGAATACGTCATCGGGCAGAACCATGCCAAAAAATGCCTCGCCGTCGCCGTACACAACCACTATAAGAGACTTTTGCATACAGACTCAACCGATGAAGAGGTCGAGATCGAAAAATCCAACATCCTTCTGATCGGCCCGACCGGCTCGGGAAAAACACTGCTCGCAAAGACACTGTCCAAGGTACTCCACGTACCGTTCGCTATCTGCGACGCGACAACCGTAACAGAAGCCGGTTACGTCGGAGAAGACGTCGAAAACTTCCTGCTCAGACTTCTGCAGTCGGCTGACTACGACGTCGAAGCCGCCCAGCAGGGAATCGTCTACATCGACGAGATCGACAAGGTCGGAAAAACAAACCAGAACGTTTCGATAACGCGTGACGTATCGGGCGAAGGCGTCCAGCAGGCACTTCTGAAAATGCTCGAAGGCACAACTGCCAACATTCCACCGCAGGGCGGAAGAAAGCACCCCGAACAATCCTACATCCAGCTCGACACTTCGCAGATCATGTTCATCTGCGGCGGAACCTTCGTAGGGCTCGAAGACATCATCAAGAAACGCCTCGGCAGAAAGCTGATCGGATTTTCAAGCGAACAAAGCGGGCACAAAGACACCGCATCAGAATACAGCGAGGTACTCAGCCAGGTAACCCCCGAAGACGTCATCGAGTACGGCATGATCCCGGAGATGATGGGAAGACTGCCGATCCTGACAACGCTGGAAGAGCTCGACGTAGATGCACTCATCGAGATCCTTACAGAACCGAAAAACGCACTGGTAAAACAGTACAAGAAATTATTCGAGATGGAAGGCGCAGAGCTGCAGTTCACCAGCGCCGCACTGGAACTGCTCGCCGAAAAGGCCATCCAGCGAAACACCGGGGCAAGAGCACTCCGCGCAACGATGGAAAACCTGATGATCGACATCATGTACCAGCTGCCCGACGAACAAAAAGGCGGAATCTACAAAATAACAGAAGATATAATAGAAGGCGAAACAGACATCTTCGAAACCACCCAGCCAATAAAAGAATCAGCATAAAAAGCTATTCCAATATACACACAAACAGCCGTCCGGAATAATACACCGGGCAGCTTTTTTGGGCTAATAACGCATTACCAGTGACCCAAATCACCTATCCCACCAAAAAGACCCGAAGGATCGTTTCGTTTTAGAGTCGTTTCGCTGCCTACTTCCCAAGCGGTTTTTGCTTAGGGCGGTTATGGCTTTTTGGGTTTTGGTTTTGGTGGTTTGGTTGAGGTTTTGCAGTGAGTTGGCCCATTTGAGGTATTTGGAAAGGGAATTTTCATATTCCATACCCGAACAGTTTGGAATTAGGTTGATGTGATCGGCAGTGTCGCCTTGGACCATTTTCAGTACGCTATCTTCGATATGAGTTGGTGAATATGATTGATTTTGCATTGCGCGAAGAATATATCTCCGGACTGTTGTACTGGGATCGGTTACAAGAGCCTGATTGACTGCGGCCCATGATTGCTGACCGCCAATAGCCATTAACGAGCAATATAGATGATCACGTTGTACCCGATTTTTCTCGTCGGCGACCTTCTGCAAAATACTATCACGCAGAGTAGATATTGCCGCAGGTCGATTCTTAATCAGATTGTCAAATGCTTTTTGTACCTTCTGTTGAGTTGTTACGTCGAGACCGCCGGCTAAACTGGCCCATCTCAGGAATGCTACGAGACGTCTATCAAAAAACAAACCATATTTGTCAATACGATATATATCACTTGGCTTTGCACTTTCAGCGATTTGGAGAACAGTATCGATAATTTGGACAGGTGAGTTATTCTCTTTTTCCATCCAAAGGCTCAGAACGTACTCTTTCATGCCCTCATGCGGGTCATGAAGAAGTGCGTTGTTGACCGTATCCCAGGATTGTTGTTCGTCGAACGATATAAGTACGCGGTACATTTGGATGCGGTGCCTGTGTTCGTTTATTGAGGCGACTTGATTTGCAGTGAAATCGCAGAGTTCAAGATTGAATCGTTTGGGCAGTTTGCGGGCTAAGAATTTTTTGAGTAAGAAGCGACTATAGAGGTCGAAATCTTCTTTGTCAGATAATGCATCGGCGGAATCGATATCCTTTTCATCGGACAACTTTATCAGTGAGATGAGTTCGGAATCAGCGAACTGTTCGTACAAAGCAAGTGTTTCATTGGTAGAGAGCGGAGACCTGGCTTCTAGCAATTGGAGAACCCGACGTTCCAGGCCAATTTGGGCTTTGTAGATATTGACGATTTTCTCGCTGGATGGAATTTGGATTCTTTGGTAATACAATTCTTCAAGTGTAATATGCATTGCAGCATATAAGTCGGTTGATTTATTTTTCTTATAATCTTCAACGCAAAGAAATGAGGCGTATCTTTCATAAGTCAGTGGCGCTTTGGGGAGCGAGTACTTCTTCTTAAGATTTGATGGAAGGCGGTCAGTCAAACGACCGTAGGCCCAGCCATGGACAACTCCCGAAGCCCCCCAAGCTTTCACAAGTGACCTTCTGTGCAAATTCGGTATCTGATCAGCAGGGACTGCGCCGAGTTCGAACAGCCAATCGCGATAAGGTTCCTTTGGAGCAGAACAATAAGAAGTCGCGACAACCGACAAGAGAATAACAGTAACCGTAAGAGATATAATTGTCGTTTTCATTCCGTTAAACCTTTTCAATAATATCGCCAAAATTGGCAAACCAGTAGAGACTCCATCTATGTAGACACAATTAGTTATCGAATGTTCCAAACTATTTGCGTTTTTTCACGGAAAATCAAGTAAAAATTTAATTCAGCTTGGCTTCATTACGTTTTTTTTGGTTATTCGTTATTCCTTGTTCGTTATTGGATATTCAATTCCAAAGCTTTAAAAACAGGGAATCATTCCATCGTCGGCAGCACTATCTCGCCCGCTGCCGGGAAAGCAAACATGCAAAACAAAACAGCCGCCGCAATAACCCTCTTTTTGCTCATTTTAAAAACCCTTTAAGCTTTTCCTGAAACAACCCCATGATACAATAAAAACTCAAAAAAACCAGCAAAGACCCCGCTTTTATCAAAAAAATAGCCTCAAACGTGAATTATCACGGATGAGGCTTATATATAAACCACCCTACGCGCAGTTTTAAAAACTTTTTTTAGAAGCCTCGGCCTTTAGGCCGAATCCTCAATTCGTAATTCGTAATTCGTAATTAGTAATTCATAATTCCAAACTGGCCAGCGGTCAGTTTGACTATCTACGCCAAGCCGCCTTGCGAACCATCAGCGGAGGCATCTGCTGCGGACGAACAATATTCATATTCCGCCGAACACAGCTGTGATCGCTCGGATACCACTTAACATCATGCACCCTAACATTCCAGTCACTGCTTATATTCTTTTTCTTTCTTAATTTGAAAGTCATAACTAAACCCGCATATCCATAAAAAACAATTCCGGTCCTAGCGGTATAATCGGCCCAAACAAAACCCCACTTAACCAACGGCATACCAAATCGGCAACAATCACCCCAAAAAGGCATACAGTCCAATATTATAGGCCCAAGAACAAATAACTCTTTACACCGCCCCATTAAACAGATAAAGTAACAAAAGCCCGAAGCGCCAGCGCAGGGATATCGAGCGAAGCGAGATCGGATACCGTTTTTTAAAAGTCCAGGAGAATCAAAATATGGAACCAATAAACAGACAAAGCAAAACAAGCATACATTTCAGCATGTCCTATGCATTTGCCATGCCGTGGTCGCCGGAGAAAAGCAAAACTCTCGACTTCCAGAAGGCTCTGCTCGACAACGGTCTGGAATTTTCGCAGATCAACACGACCGCCAAACAATTCACTCTCTTCCGCGCAGAGCACTCACCTCTCCGCGTGGTGGTAGAGTCAAACGGCCCGCAGGTCTGCAGCCTCCACGTAGTCGCGCAAAACCCAACCTGCGACCTGGACATGTTCACAATGGACGCGTCTGCCGTATGTTCGGCCTTTATGCAGACCTGGCCCGCCGACCAATACCAGGTTGTCCGACGAGCCGCAAAAATCCACCACCTGTACAGCTGCAACACCCACGCGTTCGGTTACCTGTGGGAAAAACGACTCGGCCAGTCGCCTGGCGACTTTAAGGCACTAGGCGGCCGCCCCGTCGCCGGCGGAGGACTAAGACTGGTAATGCCGCCAACAAACATCGAGGGACAACAGCCAAACTCAATCGAGGTAAGAATAGAATCATTCATGCGGGAGACGACAAAGCTGTTTATAGAGACGGCAATAGTATGGCCAAAGCCAACAATATTACAAAAGGATGAAAAGCTCGATCCCCAGTCGCTGATGCAGCAAACAGAAGACTACGCAACAAACGAAGTATGGAATTTTCTAACCCAGTAACAATGCGTTTGGCCCATGATGTTAATTGCTATTCAGTCTTTTTAACTTTCAGCAATCCGTTCTCAAAATCCATCACGATCACACGCTTCTTGAAAAACTTCATCCCAAGCATAATATTACTATTTTTCAGGGGTTCCTCTTTGGACACATCTATCATTACTCGCACATCCCTGAAAACTTCCCCTGCAAATTTAAGTTTCTTAACAATGTAGTATTCGCTTTTGGCAAAACCATTACTCCTCCTTACTCGGCAGCTCTTTGGGCCTTTATGATCAAGCGATTTGGAAAATTCCTTCCAAAAAGAACTCGCTATATGAATTGCAGATCCCGCCCCGGTATCGAATTGCATCCTGTGTTCTTTTCCGTTGACCGGGATTGTCACAAACAGGATATCATTGTTTTTTCTTGTTTCAACAACCATCGGAAACTCATCCCACAAAGTCTCGTCGTTGGGGTCAAACGATTTGACTGAAAATTCCATATACTTTGACGGAGTATCGATAAGGACATAATCGAATTTTTTAAGCAGCTTAATTCCAAGCAGTATATCATATAAAACCTGCGAGCTCTTTTTATCAGTCCGTTTCTCAAAATGACCATTTCGTACATTGCAACCCGGGTGAACGAAAGTGACATCTCCAAGTTTTAACTGGCATAGATGGCAAATCCCCACGATACCGCCATCATTGAATCCCTGAGGGTAATAATCCAGCCCGGCATCTTTAACTATTGCATCACCCACCATCAAATTGCCTGCATAGCCGGTATCTATCTTTACCGGATACTCAGGCCGAACGCTGCCCTTTTTGCCGTTCCAGCAGCTGCCCATAACAACAGGGATAGCCGTTCCGACAAGATTTAGCCTTACAGGTTTGCCGATATGTATCCTGGAAGTTTTCCAGTCGATCTCAAAATTATTCGGATCCTTGTTGACAACCGTAAACACCGCGTTATCGTCACCCATAATCATATTCGGATCGACTGATTCGAGAACAGAATCCGTAACATAATAAACGTTTATTTCACCGTTACGATTGCAAACATAATACGTCCAGGCTAAACGAAATGCGCAAAAAATCACCACGCCAAGAAGTACGCCGATCTTAGCCTTCAAACTCAATCTTTTCTCGAATATTCCTATTCCCTTAATTATTTTTGAAATCCGCGGATTAATCATCTTCTTCCAGGTTTTTATTAATCAAAGAAATCTGCCGGCTCTTTTTCCCTTTCACACTTTTCTTACCTTTCACACTTTTCGCACTTTTCTTACCTTTAGCACCCGAAGCCCGCGCCTTTTCTTCCAGCGGCTCGTACTTGGCTTTTAGGGCGTCTACGAGTTGGCCGTAGCCGTTTCGCATTGTTTCGAAACGGTCTACTATCTGCTTGAAGTATGCTATTCTGTCGGCGTCTTCGTGGTGGACGGGGGTTAGCCAGGTCTCCATTGTTTTGAACTGTTCTTCGAGGACCGACACCAGCATATGAGTATCCTTTTCGCTCCGCAGCGACATCTCTTTGTCTTCGTGTTCTGCGAGTTCAACGCCCTGTTTTTTGACCGCCTCGATTACCGCGGTAATTTTATTTAGAACTTCGCGGCCGATCTTTTTCAGATCATCGGCAGAGGCATCGCTCTTTTGCGCAGCCGGCATCTCAGGCAGCTGCACCTTAACCGGCGGCATCTCAAATTTAAACTCAGGCAATTCAATTTTAAGCTCGCCTGCGCCTTTTTCGGCCATCGCGGCCATCCCGCCGGATACCGCCTCCTTAATAGAATCTAGCCCTGCACCAAACGAATTAAGCTGGCGAATGATCTTACCCACCTTATCCTCATCGTCACCGCCAAGCAGCTGATTGCGTCCGAACCGCTTTTTGATATCATCCCACCGCGCGAGTTGCTCATCGTCGAGCTTTCCAAGCATCTCGCGGAACTTTAGCATATTAGCCTCTGCGCCGGTAGTAAGCGTCTGGGAATCCTGCTCATAGCTGGAGAATATCAGCGTCCACAATTCCGCGTCATTCATAACCGGCAGCACCTTGGACGTAATCCGGTTCATATTACGATACGACCCCTGCAAGAGGAACGGAGGCTCGGTCCGATACTCATCGGCCTGGCCGGCAGAGGCGATATACTGCGTATTAACCTTAAGGATAACCTCACGCACAACGTTAAGCTTTTTCATCGTAGAAACATATTCCTTGATCTCGTCGGCAGAATAGTTCCCCTCAAAATCAACCCCATCCTGCTGGCCGGTCTCGGCGATCTTCATGATCGCATAAACATCCTTCTGGCTCCGCTGAGCAAGTTTCTCGAGCACAGGATTACAAGTAAGCGAGTTTTCAACATAACTCATAACAAACTCGTTATAGTTATCGCCGACAATATCACCAATATTATAAATATCCGCCCGGTTGCTAAGCATATCCGGGATACGGAACTTCTCGCCGCTTTCGGTATAAGGGTTACCCGCCATAACAACACAAACCCGCTTACCCCGAAGATCGTACGTCTGGCTCTTACCATTGTAAACACCCTCAACCCGCCGCTGAGCATCGCAAAGCGAAATAAACTTCTGCAAAAATTCCGGGTTTGTATGCTGAATATCGTCAACATAGATCATAACATTATCGCCCATCTCAAAAGCAAGATTAAGCTTATTAACCTCTTCGCGCGCCGCCGCATTAGGCGCCTCACCCGGATCAAACGAAGTAACCCCACGCCCGATCGCAGGCCCATTGATCTTCATAAATATCAAACCCAGCCGATTCGCCATATACTCCATAAGAGTAGTCTTACCATAACCCGGCGGCGAGATCAAAAGCAGCAAACCCTGACAGTCCGTCCGCTTGTTATCATCGGCACTGCCGATCTGCTTAGCCAAATTGTCCCCAAGCAGCGGCAGATAAACCTTATCGATAAGCTTATTGCGAACAAAAGTACTAAGCACCCGAGGCCGAAACTCATCCAAACGAAGCTCGTCAGCATATCGCTCGACAAGATCCTTCTTAAACTTCTGAAAGCCCACAAACTTCGGCACAACAGAACCGGCATGAACCAGCAAACGAGTCATAAAGTGACAATAGTTTAATTGCAGCACCCCGCCGTCGATGGACCCATGCGAACCAACAAGCCCGTTAAGAGCCCTTTCAACAGATTCATCGATTACCTCACGTCCATCCTTTACACCAAATATCAAAGCAGCCGCCTCATCGCCATACTCAAGCAAAGAAGCATCCGCGTTATCTTCCAGATACGAAACAACCCACTGGCTGATCAATCGGAACTTGCCCGCCGCGTCCGCCGAAACAGCCCCGACAGAGGCGCCAAACCCTTCAACAAAATTCTTCTGGCGCAAATGCTTCTCAAAATCGGATACAACGTCAGCAGCAACGCGGCTCGCGACAAAATCGCCGCCGCCGGCAAGCTCTCTAAACAAATATTCCGCCGCCGCACCGACAAGCGATTCATCAAACAACCCGCTAGCCTGAACAAAATCCCAGATCAATTCGGCAAGCTCGGCAACATAGCCCGCCTCAACACTGCCAGCCGTAAACAAACGCCCGATATCCCCTGCCCCGCGAATCCTGGCACCGATAAGCTCCTTAGCCGCCGCGTCCTCAAACAAATCCCAGAACACAACTCCAAGCGCCCGAGCACGCGAAGGATACCGAAGCAGCCCGATCGCCGAACCAAGCTCAACCAAAGCAGCCAGAATCTTCGCAGCGTCATGGTCATGAACGCCCTTGACATACCCCTCATCGAACCGCGGCCCCATAAACGCCTGCACCTTCGCGACAACGGCATCAAACTCAAGCCCCAGCAATTCCGCACATCCGTTATCAGCCGCTTCCATCATCATAAACGCCAAATACTCGCTGCGATAAACTTCCTTACTCTCGGAAACCAGCTCCAGATCCCAAACATCCCGAGTCGCCAAAAACTCCTCATCGACAATCGGCATAAAGAACCCGGTCCCCGTCAGATGATAATACATCCCGTCTTCCCGCTGAACGATCGTCCCTTCGAGTGCCTGCTTGTTAACCGAGAACTTATGATTGCCCAGCCGAATAATATTATCGCCGTCTTCATACAATGCCAGTCGGTCCTTGAGCTGGCGGATGGAATTTTGCTGCAAAGTCTTAAGCTGCGTCTTAACATCCTCGGCCTTAACCGAATCGCCGATGGCCATCAGCTTATCGATAGTTTCGCGCACCCGCTCGATCATCATATCCGAAGCAAAGTACCCGTTGATCTCGTTAACATCGGTAAACCCTTTAACGCGATTACCGATCCCCTTAAGTATCCGCTCGCCCGCCGCCAAAAGCGCCGCCGCCCGCTGATTCCGCTCAGAGACCAGCTGAACCTTCCGCGACTCGAACGCATTATAAAGCTCCTCACGCTTTTCGGTAAGCTCGACAATAAACTCATCGAAATCGGTAAACCGGCTTTCCAAAGTCTCCAGCTGCACCATCGATTTCGTCAGGTACTCAACGCACTTATCCGGCGTATCGCAAATATCCAGGTAGTTTATCACCGACTGATCGATCAATTTTATCTGCGAAGCAAACTCGGCCTTACCCTCGACGCCTGCAAGGGCCTTGATCTTATTTTTAAGCGTGCTCTTTACCTGGTTAACCTTCGAATACACCAGCGAAATATTATCGATGATCGCAACCGTCTCGGTAGCGTCTTCGATCTTCAAATTACTAACGATCTCGGTCAGCATCTCAAGCTCGCCCGCCGTCGCGTCTACCTCTTGCTGCAATTCCTTACCGGCAGCAACCTTTTCAACCCCATCAATCCGCCCGCCCTGTTCAACAACCTGCTTCATATACGGATCGAGCGATTCGGGCTTTAGCAAAAACTCAACGCACAACCCGCTGAGCTTTTCGGTATTTTCGACAACTTCGGTTTCCAGCGATTCGATAAGAGCCTCGTCGGCATACCGAAGATCATGCAAAGAAACAACCTGCCCGCGAATCGCCCTTAGCTTGGCTAACTGTCCGACATACTCTCCGATCTCGCCAAGCCGGTTATAATCAACCGAATCGATGATCTGGCGCACCGACGTCGAAACTTCCTGTATCTGCTTGCGAGTATTCTCCCTCGTCCGCACGACCTTTTCAAACTCATCGATAGCCGCCGACGCCGCTTCCTTAATATGCACCAATGGCTCGGACAATTCAAACGTACCGTCCGTATCAAGCCAGAAATACGAATCGCGAATATCCTCGGCCTTTTTCGTAATATCGATATAAAGATCTGCGTACGTCTCTTCCCTGCCAACCAGATTAACAAGCTCCATACACTCGGCCATACACCGCACGATACTCTTATTGCCGATCTTATAAAGCTCGCTGTCATTTTTGACCTCGATAGTAAAATCGATCCCATAAAACGGCGTCTTCCAGACCTGGATAACATGGTGCTTCTGGGCCTCGCCGTCGCCGCGGAAGTAAATCAGCGTACCGTCTTCAAAGAAAGAATACCCGTTACAAACCACCGGAACAGCCATCTTCTGCTCGATCAGGTTATACGTAAGCAGCACATACACGCCGCTTTGGCGATTATAAAAGATATACAGAAAATCCTCACCGTTAGGCGAGCTGATCCGCTTTTCGAAGATCATATCGTGCATATCAGTATCAAACTGCTTCATCTCACCGGTCTGCAGGTAGTACCCTTTCGGGAACACAAGCCCATGATCTTCCGGCAGAAAAACGCACGCGTCACTGATAGAATCAACCCGGCGCGCCTGCTCAACCTTACGGTTATAAACAATGTACCTGAAATTCTTCTCCTGGTAAGGCCGGATCTTAAGCAGCACCAGATTGCCAATTATAGAGTAGTACATCTCCGCGTCGTTAAGCGTCTGGTCGGCGTCGTCGACGGGCTCGGAGTAAATACCCTCACCGGTTTTCGTATTGTCCTCGATCTTAATGGTAAGGTCCCCGCCGATCGTCTCGACAAAAACAATATCCTCGATGGACGCATGCGGACTGGTTCCGCTGCGATGCATATCCTGCGTAACCTTTTGCCACTCAAACTCATGCTGCGTCGGAAAAACATATTCATGATCGCTGCGGCTATCGCAATACTCGATGGTATCCTCCCGCATCAGCCACTTAAACGTCTTTATGTCGGTGACACTCTTGCCGATCCTGAAAACCATATACAAATACGGTCCGATCATCGCGAATTTAACAAACGTGCTGTGCCTGTAATACCTGTAAAGATTCTTAAAGTCGGCAAGAAACCGCTCGTCATCGATCAGCGAAAGCGTATCGGCAACAAACACCCCGTCCTTCCACTTATACACAGAGAACACATCCGAAAGAACAGTCTCGGTGCGAAGCCCGACAAAAACGTTGTAACCGAAAATGAAATGATGATCCAAAGGAACCATGTCCCGCGGAACGCAGTTATTACCCGTAGAGATACGCTCGCTGGAAACAAGCTTATTCTCGACGGCACCAAAGACGTCCTTACGGGCAGCATTAAGCTTATTGAGCCGATCCTGCAAACTCTGACTATGCGTCTGGAGCCGGTTACGAATAACCTCATAGGTCCCGCCCTCCAAACGAATCTCACCGCCATCAACGCCCTTATCTTTTTTAATATCGTTATCAGCCATCCAACCATTCTCTCAAAAAATATTTAATCAGGGTGGCACCTTCAAGCGAAGCTTGTGGGTGCTTTCAACGTGCACCCACAAGCCTGCGGCTTGAAGGTGCCACCCAAAATTCATTTTAATTAAAAGCCCGAAGCGCAAGCGCAGGGATAAAAACGTCACTCAACCAACAAAACTCACAAATTATCTAAAACGCTTCCTTGTTTTGAACATTTTATTTAGAGCTTTGAATTTGTTTAGGATTTAGAAATTAGGATTTAGAAATTTTCTTTCCAAAAAAAATCCGCGTAATCCGCGTAATCCGCGGATTACGCTTTTGTTTTTGTTTTTAGCTAATCGCTTATTGCTAATTGCTAATCGCTAAACCTTTACATAATCGCTAGCCGGTTCCATAGCGATCCCGCTCTTCTTAACGACGTCGAGCAAACCCTTAAGTATGCCCTTTTGGCTGTCGTCGGCATCGCCCATAAGCTTAATGATCAAAGCCGAAACCGAAAGGTTCTTAATATCATCGCTCTTTAGTCCAAACTGCGAAATAAACTCGCGGATATTCTCTTTCGTTTCTTCGCTGCTGTCACCGATAAGCGTTCCCTTAAGATCGCCAAGCACTTCGCTGTTTTCGACAACCCGGTCAATAGTCTTGCCCGTAGTGATCGAGTTAACCAGGCGGTTAAAGAAGTTGTTATCGCCGCCGACAATATCGATCCGTGCACTCTTAAGAGCCTCACCGACAATAATAGCCTGCTGTTCGGCAATATCCTTATGAACGTTGATCTCGGCAAGCTCGACTTCCAGAGCCTTGTTAAGATTGAGCTTGAACTCTTCATGATCCTTACCGACAGCATCGAATATCTTCATCGCTTCGGCCTTATCGCGAATACCGTCAGCCTCTGCGTGATACTTAAGCTCCATAACCTTAGCCTCTGCGGTACCATGTTTCTCAAGTGCACCGGCCTTAGCCTCTGTAACTTCCGCCTCGGCAACACCGGTGACGGCCTGCTCTTTAACATCCGCAGATGCCAGGGTCTTCTTAGCCTCTGCGTTCTTAATAGACGCGTCTTCGTTAGCCTTAGCCTCGATAAGCTGCTGATCGGCATAGAACTCCGAAGACTTCTTGGAAGCTTCGGCGGCCTTAATGTCTTTGACGAGAGCTTCTTCGGCCTTCTCTTCTGCCTTGGTGATAGAAACGCGTTTTTCACGATCGGCACCTGCAAACTGACGAGTGTCCTTGATCTTTTCCTCTTCTTCGACAACGGTCTTTTCGACCATCACACGTTCGCGGATAGAATCCTGCAGCACTTTCTTCTTATCTTCGACAGCTTTGTCCTTATCGACGCTTGCGATAGTGACAACCCTGTGACGCTCGACTTCTTCCAGACCGCGATCGCGCTCGACACGCTCTGTCTCGACCGCGTCGGTCCGTTCCTTGTTCTTAGCCGCCACGATGATCGAACGCATTTTATTTTCTTCCGAAACTGCGATATCTTCATCAGATATAATCCTGGCCTTTTCAGCTTTGAGACGTTGTTCTTCCTCAACCTTTTTGGTCTCTGCCTCTTCACGAGCCTGGATAGTGGCGATCTCACGTTTCTGTTTCGCCTCGGCTTCGGCAAGCTGTTTGTTAAGCTCCAGGATAGCCTCCTGTGCCTCAACATTCTGCTGCGTGATAGTCATATCTTTTTCACGCTCACGCTCGTTAGCCTGTTCATACTGCTCAGCCGTAAGCACGGTAATCTTCTTGATACCCTCGGCATCGAGAATGTTATCCGGGCTAAGCAGTTTCTTGTCAGTCTGCTCAAGGTAGTCGATCGCCGCGTCCTCAAGCACATAACCGTTAAGGTCGGTACCGATGATATCGAGGATCTGTTCCTTGAATTTCACGCGAGAAACATAAAGCTCGGCAAAATCAAACCGCTTACCGACACTCTTTAGAGCCTCGGAAAACTTAGCGTCAAAAAGATCGTAAAGAGCCTGCTCGTTCGATGCACGTACGCAACCCAACGCCTGGGCAACCTTCTTAACGTCATCGACGGTATGATTAACCTTTACAAAGAACGCAACCTTGATATCGGCACGAAGATTATCCTTACAGATAAGCCCTTGCGAGCCATGCCGGTCGATCTCGATACGCTTAACCGAGATATCCATAAACTCGACCTTGTGAAGGATCGGGATAACTATCTTACCCGAAAAATTCACCTTCGTCCCGCCGGCACCGTTACGGATCAGAGCTTCGCCCTGAGAAACCTTTCGGTAGCACTTGACAAGAAGGGCAAGAACACCCACAGCGCCAAATATAACCGCTCCAATAACGATCTTGCCAACATTACCTTCCAGACCTGCCAACATTCCATACATAGTTTCAATCATGATCACTTTCTCCAAACAAATATTTTGTAGTTTTTTTCCTGTAAATTCGCTTCGGGCAAGGCCCGAATCCTTCATTATACATTAGACAATAATCATTATTCATTTCAAGTCAACCGGTGCAATAGTATACACCCCATTCTCCGCATTTTTACCGATGACCAAGGCTTCGTCTCCCTTATGGAAAACATTATCACCTTCAGCCACCACGTTAATTAATATCGGAGTGCCTTTCGAGGACATCTCCGCCTGACCCATCTTCTGCGATACTTGAGTAGTTGTAACCGTGCAAATCCTTCCCATCACAGGACGGGGGGCATTTGCGTCTTTATTTAAAGCTCCAAACATTTTTTTAAACGGCATAATAAACACCTTACATACCAATAAACTGACAACCAGGTTACCGGCCAGCAGCGGCAAACTCAAAATCACCGAACCTGTCGGATTGAGCCTGTAGTTAGCGATGACCGATATCGCCCACATACACAAAATTAACATGCTGATGAGTATCATGATCGGAACTTCGCCGATATAGAAAAACTCAAGCACTCCGCGGCCAATCCCGTCACCGCCAACATCACCGTCGACATCGCCGTCAACATCGCCGTCAACGTCAAAATCAAAATCACCGTCAATGTCAATATCAATATCGGCGTCGGCATCGAACTCGATATTAAAAAGATCAGCATCGAGCGCACCGAAAATAACCATCAGCCAGTACAGAAACACAACGATCAAGAGAATCGACAACACAAAGTTAGGAGCCGAAAACGCCTCATAAACAAGTTCCATCATAATAATTCCCTTTCCCGTAGTGTGGGCTTCCAGCCCACAACTAAAATAGCATCCGCCGAAGGCGGTTTCCTTATTTTATTCTTTTAAAAATCTTTACTCTTTTCTTCATGCCCTTCATACTCCTTCATGCCCTTCATGGTAAAAAACACGCTAAAAATCAACCATCGAGCTCAGCACGAAGCGCCTCAAGCTCAGCATCGACCTGCATCTGCCGGCTGTGCTCGGCAAGCTCTAAGTCGCTAAGACTGTCGCCGCGAATTTCCTGGTTGATCTCAACCTGCGCTTCGCTCTGCAGAACATCTTCTTCCAGCCGGTCAAACGAAACACCTTCCGGCGAAAGCGAAGTTGCTTTATCGAACTTCTCGTCGAATGCCTTCTGCGCATCTGCTGCACGCTTTCGGGCGACGAGATCATGATGCTTTAGCTTTGCAGCCTTTAGCTGATCCTGAAGCTTTATAATATTAGCCCGAAGCATCTCATAGCTCTTGCGGCCCTTCTCGACGCCCGGCTGCATCTGGGCGATGCGCTCGGCAAGTTTTACCTTCTCGGTAAGTGCCGCCCTTGCAGCCGCTTCGTCGCCTGCTTTTAGAGCGGTTTGCGCCTTTACAAGGAGTCCGGCAAGCTGGTTCTCCAAAGCCTCAAGCTCGTTTTCCAGCCGCCGAAAAGTTGCCCCATACGACGCTGCGCTTTCGCGGCCTTCGTGTATGGTTTCTTCGAGTTCTTTGATCTTATTGTCCAGCTCGTTCTCGGCTGGCTCGGCCATATCCAAAAGCCAGTTAATATTGGCCTTGGCGATACGCCGTACTCTATCAAATATAGACATGATCGAAATCCTTATTATTTAGATGTTAAGAAGCGATTTCCTGACGAATTTTCTTCAGCCGATCCTCGACCTCGGATTCGTGGCTAAGCTCGTTGAGCTTTCGTTCCAGGGTCGGGCTAGCCGAGTAATCGCCGGCCAGGTTGGCCTGCACCTCCAACTGCGCCTCGGCCTCTTCGACATTCGATTCCAGCCGTGCAACAGCATCCAAAATACTGTCCGTAGACCCCACAGAACCGCTAACGGTCCGCTGGATCTTCTGCTGAGTTTTCGCAACTCTGGCTCTTGTTAGGATCTCATCTTTTTTTGCTGCTAGTTCGTCTAGCTGGGTTTGGATTTTTTTGCGGCTGGCTGTTGCGTGGTCTAGCGAATCTGTTGCGCAGTCGACGTTTTTCTGTGCGATTTCGAGAGTTTTCTCTACTTCGATCTGAGCTTCTATTGACATTTTTGCTGTTTCTTCGTCGCCTTTTTTTAGTGCCAGTACTGCGCCGTTGCCGAATCGCTCTACTTTTTCGAGGTGCTTTTCGAGGTCGCGTGACGCTTGTTTCAGGGCGACGGTGGCCTTGGCTTCTGCGGAGGTTGCGGCCTTTAACTGGGTCTGCATTTCCTCAATAAGCACGGGGAAAAGGGTTTCGGGGTTTTCGGCTCTGTCGAGGTAAGTCTCTATCCTGCCGAGAGTTATGCGATGTAATCGTTTAAAGATACCCATGTTTTACTCCTTCTTGTTAGGCTTGCGGAACGTTCCGCAATGACCGATGAGAACCGATTTATCGGTCTGTTCATCATTGTAGTGCCTCGCTTATTCCTATCCCCATAGACAGGTCGAAACACATCCGGAATACGACTTATCATAACCTTCAGGTCCGATAAGTCAAGCATAAAATATATTCGGCGTCTACAAATTTTGCCTCAATATTCAGCTATTATACTGACGACTGACGAATCAATTAGTTACAAAAAATTTACAAATTGAAGAAAAAAAGGGTGTGTTCAGGACATTGTCGACATTTCCCACCTGTGGTTTTGGGCGTTTTTTTTGCATTTTTTTTGACATTAATTGACAAAAAACGAGAAAAAAACAGATATTTTGAATTATTTGAAGAAAAATGGCGCGTTTTTGAACGTTTTTTGACCCCTAATTCAGAGGACTAATAAATTCTTGATACCCATTATACCTATAAGTAGGTGTAAGATGAACGGTCGGATTTGGGGTTGTTTTGCTTGCGTTTTTTCACCACCAAGACACGAAGGCACTAAGGGACACGAAGAAATTTCAGGCTTAGATTTGAACTTTGGAACTGAGGCAAAAGACAATAAGAGTAGGGAATCAAATAAATAGATTAGCAGGGTGGGGTCTGGATTTATTATTGATTAGTTATTATTTATTATTGAGGGGTTTTATTCTTTACATTTTATAGTATTCTGGTAATTTGGAAAACAGCAAACAGCAAACAGCAAATAGCAGACAGCAGACAGCAATTAGCCATTAGCTATTTTTTGCTGATTGCTGTTGATTGGGAATTTGGAAGTGAAAGAATTTATCCGCGGATTACGCGGATTACGCGGATTTAAAAACTAAAAAACTGAACCACTAATTAACACCAATTGACACTAATAAAAGAGAAAAAAAGCAGCAGTTGATGTTGTGGGAGTTTGGAACTAATAATAGTTTGTTGAGGATTTGGGAATTTGTGAATGGGTTCGCATGGCAGAGTTTTAAATGGTCGGGCAGTTTTGCAGAACGATATCTTATCTATCTTGCCGAAAAAGGTGTCTGCCCTGTTGTATAATCATATAATGTGGTTTTGGGTTTGTTTTGGACGAGGTTTTTATATTTTTGCGGAGAATTCTCTTTTATTTTGCGTCAACTCCGATTAATGTATATTTGTTAGTATATTTAATAACGTTGTGGAAAATGGGAGATTGATAATTGGGTAGTAAATAATACTAAAAAGGTGTCTGACCCCTAATTTTTGACCTGACCCCTAATTTTCTTTTAATTCTCTTAAAAGTTTTGTTACGACAGGATTTACTGCGATCGCTGATACGGGCCTTCAATCTGTTGCTTTTATACGTACTGATGGCAAGCCGACCTCAGGCTTAGTCTCTGTTAAAGGGTGCATTGCCAACAAACTCGCTATTGATGAGCAAGCCGTAGTAGTTGAAGCCAAGACTTTTATACAGTTTGGAACAAATATACCGATAATTGATTTTGTGTTTTTCCGTCGATTTTCCGGTGAGCGATCATCGCAAGTTGCAGCCTATGTTATTGATAACTCTGACGGCAAACTTGATGACAAAACTTTATCCGAGCTTCATCGCCAAGTCTGGCTTCAGGGAACAACTCCGCTACTTTATATTGACGGCGCAAGCCAGATAGACATATTGGCTTGTGCGAGAGAACCCGACTTCTGGGATAATAACAAACAAGAGTGCAAATACAATCCCGCAAAAACATTAAAAAAAGATCTATTGACAACTGCCGGTCAAATTTCCGATGAGATGAAAAAGTTCTCAGCGTTAAAACTTGCGGATGGAACTTTTTGGGATGATCCTGATAATAGAAAATTGGCAAATCATGATAAGGCTGCGCACCAATCATTGATTCAGGCAATTGTCGATGCTGACAAGGATATTGATGGGGAAAATAATCCTGTCCAACGTCGATTACTTCTGTTGGTGGTACTCATTAAATATCTTGAGGATCGTAAAGTTTTCCCCAAGGCATGGTTTAGCGGATTTCAAAAAGGCGCAAAAAAATTCCTTGATGTTTTAAAAGATGGTGACCCTAAAGAAGTTTATCGACTGTTGAAGAATCTTGAGTGCAAATTCAATGGAGAAGTATTCGATCTTTCGCGTTTGGGCAAACAAAAACTCACGAAAAAAGCTCTTAGAACATTTGCAAAATTCGTTGAGGCGAGAACACTGAAGAACCAGCTTTACCTTTGGGATCAATACTCATTTGAACATCTGCCAGTTGAAATCATCAGCCATCTTTATCAGAGATTTATAAAAGATGGGCATGGAGCCGTTTATACACCCCCGTTTTTAGCAGCATTATTACTCGATCATACAATGCCTTATAATAAGATGACCGGCAAGGAACGTATTCTGGACCCCGCATGCGGGTCGGGTGTTTTTCTTGTTGGGGCTTTCAAGAGATTGATTAATTTGTGGAGAAGCAAGAATAACTGGGAAAATCCTACTGTTGAAAAACTTAAAGAAACTCTTGGCAAATGTATTTATGGTGTTGATCTGGACAAGAATGCGGTTGATTTAACAGCTTTCAGCTTATCTTTGGCTATCTGCGATGCACTCAGACCGAATGTTATCTGGAACAAACTTAGATTTGACTATTTACGTGAGTCTAATTTATTTGAGTCAGATTTTTTCGACTTACTCCTTGATTCTCAAAATGGCAATCAAAATATACTTGACACGAAATTTGATATTGTAATAGGTAACCCGCCATTTGAATCCGAACTAACTGAGTCTGGAGAGAAAGTTGATCAAGTTGCACACCAGCAAGATAGTAGCCGAGGTTCGTTGCCCGATAAACAAACGGCGTATCTGTTTCTTGAGCAGGCCTTGACTGTTTTAAAGCCAAAGAGTGGTCGAATCTGCATGATTCAACCTCATGGGCTATTGTACAACAATGGAACAGAAGTCTTTCGAACTAGTACATTTCAAAAATGCAAATTAAATACCATTCTTGATTTTATATCTATACGGAAATTATATGATGCAGCAGACCCCAAAACAATTGCGGTATTTGCTTGTGCTGGCAAACCTACAGCAAATCATTTCATAAACCATTGGACATTTAGACGAACAGTAAGTGTTAAAGAAAGAATTTGTTTTGAACTTGACCATTATGATTGTCATCGTATTTCACAGAGACAAGCTGAAACCGATCCATATGTGTGGCGAGCAAATCTTCTTGGTGGTGGACGGTTGGTCGAAATGTCACAACGTATTCGATCCATGCGTACGTTAGCCAAATACCTTGAGAACAAAAAAGACTGGGATTACGGTGAAGGTTTTATTGCAGCAAAAACAGGGAAAAGAGAACCAGCTCCATTTCTAACAGGCAAACCGTTGTTGCCAACAAAAGCCTTTACAGAATCAGGCATTGATGAAAACCAAATTAGTACGGTAACAGATACACATTTTCGTTCTGCGTATACAGAAGATCGTTACAGTGCGCCAATTATTTTAATTAAGGAGTTAGATTCTCTTCCGATTGCTTTTCGGGAAGAAGGGTTTCTTGCATACCGTGACAAAATAGTTGGAATCCATGCATTACAAGCTCCTGTTGCTGAACTTCGCAGGCTTTATGAAATACTTCATGTAAATCATAACACTTATCGATTTTGTTGCACGCTGAATGGTTCACAATCGCTGGTTAGCAAGGCAACTGCGATTCTTAAGCAAGACATTGATTTATTACCTTACCCCAAAGATCACAAAGACCTTCAGTTTTCTTTTTGGGAGCGTGCACTTTGTGAAGATGTACTTGATTATATAGCTGATTATGTTCGACTAGGTCAAAATTCAGAGTTGTTATGCAAGAAGGCTGATAGCAGTAATTTGAAGGAATATTCAAGGATATTTTGCCGAATGCTCGGTAGTATTTATGACAATCTAAAAGCGAGTACTCCGATTTCTTGGAATAACTTGATATGTCAGCCATTTTATTTTGGCGATTCCCCGGAACTTACGTGGCTTGACAGTAGTGCGGAGGCTAATCTTGAAAAGCTAATTTATGATGAAAGCCATGAATGCCTGCGAACTGTAAGAGTTGTTCGTTTGTACGATAAAAATGTTTTATTGATCATTAAGCCTAACAGGTTACGTTACTGGATTCGCTCGACAGCGATTCGCGATGCAGACGACACACTTACAGAGTTATATGATCAGGGTTATTAAATATGGGCGGGGAACAAATTAATAAAGAGCAATATACAGGAAAAATCACATCAGGGATTAAGCTTCGAACTTTTCAGCTTACAATAATATCTTTTATTTGCCAGCAATTACCCAGTTGGCGAGATGATCCTGATCGTCCCAACGAACAATCCGAGAATAAGTTGAATTTGCAATTATGCAAGTTTCTTAATTCTCACGCTTCGAACGATCTCCCGATGATTCGTTTCAATCATGAGGAATACCAGACTGGCCGTCGACAAGCTGACATGTCTGCATCGCCTGCTAAAAGTATATTTCTTGAAGCAAAACCTTATACAATCTATGACCCAGTTCTTGTTATTGAATGCAAGCGTCTCCCCGCCCATTCTTCAAGCCCAGAAAAAGAATATGTTACGAGCCCCACTCCAGAAAAAATAAGCGGTGGAATTCAACGGTTTAAGCTGGGCCTACATGGAGCAAAATTAGATTTGGCAGTTATAATCGGTTATGTACAGGACCATTCTGCTCGCTACTGGCATAAGAAAATCGACGGGTGGATTTTGGAACTCGTAAGCAACCAAATAGGAGATGGTTGTAGTTGGACAGTCAATGAAACCCTGAAACCTCTTAAAGAAGATAAGACAAAGGGTGTTGCAAATTGTTGCTCACTCCATCATCGAACCTACGGCAATAAGATAGAACTCCATCATCTTTGGATTGCAATGAATCGCGAGTAAGCACAGGAGAGTTGGGGTATTGTTTTTGTGCGGTTTTTGGGTACCCACAAGGGGTACTCCTACGGGTTTTTGTTTTGTTGCGGTTAGGCGCCCTCCGCCTTTGGCGGTGGGGTTGACCCCGCGAATGAATCGCGGGGCTAAATGTCCGGGTAATTAAAGGAGATAGTTTTGTATAACCGGCTCGAATTATCTGAAATTGATATCAGTTATGAATTCCTGATCAGAAATTCGCTGTTGAAATCGGCGCCGGCCGGCTGCTGGTATACTTTAAGCTCGAACTGAGGTACTACTGCCAGTATGTGGTCGAAGATGTCTGACTGTATTGCTTCGTAGTTTGCCCACGCCTTGTCGTTGCAAAATACGTATATCTGTATCGGTAGCCCACTCGCCGTCGGTTCCAGCTGACGGACGAGGAATGTCATGTCCTTGTGGACCTTCGGATGGCTGCGGAGGTATGCGACGACGTACGCCCTGAACGTCCCAATATTGGTAAGCCGTCTGCCGTTGACCATTTCCGAATCGTCGATATTGTTGGCGGCGTTGTAATCGGTCAGTTCCTTTTGCTTTTCGTCGAGGTAGTCGCTGATGAGGGCGAAGCGTCGGAATTTTTCGAGCATTTCATTCGTGCAGAATTTTATGCTGTTCATGTCGATAGACACCGACCGTTTGATCCTGCGTCCTGCCGATTCGCTCATGCCCCGCCAGTTCTTAAACGAATCGGAGATAAGCGCATAGGCCGGGATGGTGCTGATTGTCTTATCCCAGTTCTGCACCTTTACCGTCGTAAGCGTAATGTCGATGACGTCGCCGTCTGCCCCGAACTTGCTCATCTCTATCCAGTCGCCGATGTGGACCATCTTATTGGTCGAAAGCTGAATCCCCGCGACAAAGCCCAGTATCGAATCCTTAAAGATCAGCAGCATGATGGCTGTCATCGCACCCATGCCGGCAATAAGGTTTGACGGGTCCTTCTTCAAAACGACAGCGAGAACGGTTATGAAGGCCAGAATTGCGACGATGATCTTTATGACCTGGATGAAACCTTTGATCGGCATGCGTTTGGCAAACTCAAAGGTGCGGTAGATATCGACGACGGAATTCAAAAACGCGTCAACAACAAACAGCCCGATAAACACAAGGTAAAGATAGACAGCGGTATGCATCTTTTCAAGACCGCCCTCATACCCGGCAAAGACGAGAGGCCCGCACGCATAAAACACGATCGCCGGGGCGATGTGCGAAATGCGTGTAAAGAACTTATTCTTTATGAGACAATTATCCCACTGGTTTTTGGTCCTTTTGGCGATAGCCTTGATCGCACGGAGAATCAGTTTTTTTACAAAGAGATTAACGATCCACGCAAAAACCGCAACGCCTACAAAAATAGCGATCCGAATAAGAACACGCTGCCAAAAAAATAAATCCATAACCCACTCAGTGAACTGTGCCATAACAAAATCTCCAGAAAAATTTTAAATGCAACCCTAAGTCGCTGCACGCCATAAAATACACCAAAACTGCCATTTTCGCAATACATCTCTATCACTATACAAGATTTTCAGTTTTAATCAGTGAAATACCCTCAAATACATGGTAAAAGGGATGCAGGCAAAGGTTCTTTTAAGGATTACGATTATGGCAGATAGAAATTTCACCGGCGATAAAAAAGTTCCCATGAAATCACTCCTTGCTGATCTCGAAAAACGGTTTATTATGGCCAATGTGGGGAAATTCCCGAAATGGATCGAGGGTTATCATCTGACGCTGCTGACCATCCCATGGACCATAGGGCTGGTTGTATTCGGTTTTCTGGCGTCCAGGGGGAGTATTTCCTGGCTGTGGGGTTCGTCGCTTATGCTCGTTCTGCAGTGGTTTACGGACTCATTTGACGGTGCTCTCGGTCGAACCCGCAACACAGGGATCCCGAAATGGGGGTTCTATATGGACCATTTCCTTGATTATCTGTTCATGAGTGGGGTTTTCATCAGCTGGACGTTCTTTTTTGAGGGCCTAAACAACCTTTACGTCTGGTTTATGGTGATGGCGATGGGATCACTGATGGTAAACTCATTCCTGTCGTTCGGGGCGACGGGGGAATTCAAAATAACATACCTCAGGACGGGACCAACGGAAATGCGGCTTGGATTTATCGCAATAAACACGTTTTTGATCATTTTCGGCAGTGAATTTCTGGACAAGATCGTCCTCTATGTAATGCTTGCCTTTGCGGCAATGGTTGTGATAATAATCTACAGAACCCAGAAATACGTCTGGGCAAAGGACATGGAAGACATAAAAAACCGCCCTAAATCGCAATAAATGCGTATTTTAGCTATCTACAGGATCGGGTAGGAGGCGGGATTGCTCCCGCCGTCCTCCCACACCACCGGGCGTACGGTTCCGTACCACGGCGGTTCATG
>VRUI01000003.1 GCA_019456225.1 Planctomycetota bacterium
AAAGATTTAAAATTTAAAAACAGGGGTGCTTGTTTTGTGGAATACTGCTTACAACTTTTGTTACGGTAGTTTTGTTTCTGGCGGTTATTTTGCCACAGAGGACTATGAGGAAAATAGAGGGATAAGAGAAAAGATTAAAAGAGAAAAACTTAAAGATAAAAAGAATTTATCCGCGGATTTCGCGGATTACGCGGATTAAAAACAAAGATTTAAAATTTAAAAACAGGGGTGCTTGTTTTGTGGAATACTGCTTACAACTTTTGTTACGGTAGTTTTGTTTTCTGGCGGTTATTTTGCCACAGAGGGATAGGAGAAGGGCTTATAAAGGCAAAAGTTAAGATTGTATTATGGAATCCGTCACTGCTGCCGGATCTTCGATATCGAATTGTTAAGGGAACGCAGAAGATGTATGATAGGTTTTGTTTATGAGAATTGAGCGTTATTTTGATGATGATGGCGGGCGTTTTAATATTACTCCTGTGATCGATATTGTGTTTCTGCTGATCATATTCTTTATGATCGTTTGCCAGTTTATCGTTGCGGAGAATTTTTCGGTTAGCGTTCCAGATGATATCGCTTCGGGACAACGGAGCGAAAATCAGGACGAAAAGACTACGACTGTTACGGTAATGGCCGGCGGCGGCGGGGGTGTTACTTATGCGGTTGGGGCGGAGGTTGTCGCCTTTTCCGGCGGAGAACAGATTAGCGAGTCTATTGCAGCAGCGATCGACAGGCAGCTTGTTAACCTTCCGGAAGACAGGCGCGTTGTCGGGCTTCGTGTTGATAAGAAGATTGTCTTTAAGGACAGCCAACATGCTATTGCCGGGATCAGTGAGAGCAGCGCTACGGATATTAAACTTTCGGTTATCCGGCAGAAGATGTTTGATTAGAAATTAGTCTTCTGCTGCTATCAGGTTTACTTTTCCGAGCTTTACTCCTTTGAGGCTTAGTATGCTGTCTGCGAGCTTTTGTATTTCTTTTACTTTTCCCTTTAGCAGGATCACTTCGAGGCAGTTGTGGTGTGTTATGTGTATGTGTATCGATGAGATGGCGTGGATTATGTGTGAGTGCTGGAGTTGTATCAGCTTCTGGGCGAGTTTTGCCTGGTGGTGGTCGTAGACTACGAAGATTGCGGCGATTGCGGTGGTTTCCGGGGCCTTGAGCTTTTGGGCGGTGAGTTTTTCGCGTATGAGGTCTCTGATGGCTTCTGAGCGGTTTGTGTATCCGCCCTTTGTAATTAGATCGTCAAATTGCGATAAGAGATCGTCTTCCAGTGAGATTCCGATCCTTTGAGTTTTCTGTGCGCTGCTTTGAGCCATTGCTTACTCCATGTAATTGTTAGTTTAGTTTTCCTTTTTCTGCCCAGATGTCGTAGAGCTGCCACAGGCAGTCTCTGATATTTCCATTGTGTCTGGCGTAGATTTCGTTTATCAGTTCGTCGTGTAATGGGGCCGAGGACGCAAGGAGCTCGTTGGTAATATCTGTCAGGAGCTGGGGGGTTGTTGAGCATTCCGCCGCCGGCTGCGGCGAAAATTGTAAAGAAGATGAAGAGGAAAACTCTTGCGCCCTTCTTGTTTTTTCCCGCTTTTTTTATTATTGATTTCATAGTTTGGTGTCCTGTAATAAAATGAACGAAACCTATGGTTTATAACTTATATCAGATGTTTAGTATTGTCAAGATGTTAGTAATCAGCAATTAGCGATTAGCGATTAGCAATCAGCAAAAAGCTGTCAGGTTCGATAAAATGGGGTTTCGGGTGGGATTATGATGAATAATCGGGATTTTCCGGGGTTTTCCTGTGGATTATTTATTTGTTTGGCTTTATAATTGCGCAATTATCATTAAAGAACTAATAATCGTCAATTGAAAGGGAGTTATTATGGCAATGAAGAAGTTTATCAACGATCCGGCTAACCTTACCAGCGAATTGCTTGAAGGTTTGACAATGGCTTATTGTAATAAGGTTAAGCTTGTTTCCGAAAAGATGGTTTGCAGGACTAACGAAAAATCCTCGGATAAGGTTGCGATCCTTACTCTTGGCGGGGCGGGACATGAGCCTGCGCTTCAGGGTTATGTCGGCGAGGGTATGCTTGACATTAGTGTTGTTGGGGATATTTTTGCCGCACCCGGGCCGCCTAAGGTTTTTGAGGCGATGAAGGCTCTCAGCCGCGACGCAGGAATTTTGTTTGTCGTACTGAACCATGCCGGTGATGTTATGAGTGCCAACATGGCGATGAAGATGGCCGAAAAGGAAGGGATCAAAGTTAAGATGATCCTGACGCATGAAGATATCGCACCTGGTATCGATGCTCCTGTTGAGGATAAACGCGGGCTTGGGGGATGTATTCCTCTTTATAAAATTGCAGGCGCCGCCGCTGAAGCCGGGATGAGCCTTGACGAAGTTTATCGGGTTGCAGAGAAGTTTAACGATAATATGGCGACGCTTGCGGTTGCTCTTAAGGGCGCGACGCATCCATCGACCGGTGAGGCTATTTTTGAACTGGCTGACGATGAGATGGAGATCGGGATGGGGCAGCATGGCGAAGCGGGCACGGGCAGAAGCAAAATGCTTACCGCCGATGAAACCGCTGAGACTATGCTTAAGCAGCTTGTTAAGGCTATCGATGCAAAGAGCGGCGATAAGGTTTTTGCGATGATCAACGGCGCGGGGGCTACTACGCTGATGGAACAGTTTATCGTATTCAGGCATGTTAAGAAGAGCCTTGCCGAAAAGGGTATCGAGATTGCACGAGCTCATGTTGGTGAGGTGCTGACAGTTCAGGAAATGGGCGGATTCCAGATGTTCCTGGCTAAGATGGACGACGAGATCATTAAACTTTGGGATGCTCCTTGCGATACACCGTTTTTGACCGTTCGGTAGAGCATTTATGCAGAATTTGCAATTTACGATTTTGGAGTATTGGTTTTATGGCTGAAGTTGGTTATTTGGATATTCGGCGGATGTTTCTGGCTTCTGTTGAGAAGATTCGTGAAAATCATCAGGAACTTTCGCGGCTTGATTCGGCGACTGGTGACGGTGATCACGGCACTACGATGGTGCGTTCGTTTGATTCGGTTGAAAAGACGATTAATGATGCTCAGGGCGAAGATCTCAAGTCGCTGCTGTACGACATTGGCTGGAATATTATGTGCGCTGACGGCGGGTCCACCGGTCCGCTGCTTGGGTCGCTGTTTATGGGTATGAGCGAAAGCGTTGAGGGTAAGGACTCTCTCGATGAGGCATCTCTGGCGGCGATGTTCAGGGCCGGACTGAACGGAATGAGCGAGCAGAGCAAGGCCAATGTCGGCGATAAGACGATGATGGATGCGCTCATGCCGGCTGTTGACGCTATGGAAGCTGCGGCGGGCAAAGGGAAGTCTCCCGGTGAAATGCTTGCAGATGCGGCTAAGGCGGCAGCCGACGGTGCAGAGGCTACTACGGATATGCAGGCTAAGTTTGGGCGGGCGCGGAATCTTGGCGAACGGACTATCGGCCATAAGGACCCGGGCGCAACGTCTATGTCGCTGATCTTTCAGGCTTTTGCTGAATCGATTTAATATTTGTTGGGTTTCTCTAATATCTGAAGGTTATTTTGCCACAGAGGAAAATGAGAAAAAAAGAGTTAAAAGAGAAAAGAGTTAAAAGAGAAAAGAGTTAAAAGAGAAAAGAGTTAAAAGATAAAAGAGTTAAAAGATAAAAGCGAAAAAAGAACCACTAATTAACTTAGGGCGGTCTAGCCGCAACCAAAGATTAAAAAAATGAATATCCAATAACGAACAAGGAATATCGAATAACGAAATAAAAACAGCGGTGCGTGTTTTGTAGGGTGCCGCTTGCAACTTTTGTAACTTTGGCTTGTTTTGCTTTTTTGCCATCCGTCAGTACTGCCGGACTTCGCTTCGCTCAGCAGCACAGAGAGATAATAGAGAAATAGTTGGGCCAGTTTTAATATCGACATAAATATTTGTGAGATAACCGGTTATAAGTTTTAGTTTCTAAAAAACGTGCATAAAAAACAAGAAGATGAAAGATTGTAGTACTAATAAACACGAATTTTTTTTTAAATAAAAAGGGAATTTCTTATGGCTGATGCTACTGGAAATGTTGATGCAAAAAATTATGGGATAGGTGTTCCTGTCGAGAAGAAGGCTTTCTTTCTTAAGGGGCTTGATCACTATGACTGGGGTATTAAGGATCGTATGTCGCGGATATTTGACTCCAGGAGCGGTAATGCGGTAATGCTTGCTTTTGACCATGGTTATATCATGGGGCCTACCTCGGGGCTTGAGCGTATCGATCTTGGTATCCTTCCGCTTGTCGAGTATGCCGATTGTCTTATGTGCACTCGTGGTGTGCTTCGTTCGTGTATTCCGCCGGAAGTCAACAAACCGATTTCGCTGAGGGTCTCTGCGGGTACGACGGTTTTGACCGAGCTGAACGACGAGTGTCTTATGGATATCCAGGACGCGATCAGCTTGAACGCTTCGGCGATGGCGGCGATGGTTTCTGTCGGCGGGAAATATGAAGCAACGACGATCAGGAATCTCACGAAACTTGTCGATCTTGGCATGAAGTACAGTATACCTGTTCTTGGTGTGACCGCTGTAGGTAAATCGCTTGTTCGCGATGCAAGGTATCTTGGCATGGCATCACGGGTTTGTGCCGAAAACGGTGCTACGTTTGTTAAGACATACTATTGCGAAGAAGGTTTCGCCAAGGTTGTCGCGGCGTGCCCTGTTCCGATAGTTATCGCAGGGGGCAAAAAGATTCCCGAAGATCAGGCACTGCAGGTCGCCTACAATGCTATCAATGACGGGGCCTCGGGTGTTGATATGGGCCGCAATGTTTTCCAGGCCGGCGATCCGATCGCTATGATCAAGGCCGTTCGAGCGGTTGTCCATGATGGCGAAAAACCCGACAAGGCTTTTCAGTTGTATAACGATCTGAAAAAGTAGGTTTATTTTTAGATTACAGTCAATTGCCGCAATATTGTTTTTTGACTTTTTCAGTTTGAAAGTGTGTTATGGCAGAGATTAAGAAAATTACGACCCCGCTTAGTTTGTCGGATGTTTGTTCGCTGCGGGCCGGCGATGAGGTTGCTATAAGCGGCGTATTGCTTACCGGGCGGGATCAGGCTCATAAGCGGCTTTGCGATTTGATCGCTGCCGGTGAGGAACTGCCGGTCGATCTTGAAGGTCAGGTCATTTATTTTGTCGGCCCTACGCCGGCGAGTGAAGGCAGGGCGATAGGCTCTGCCGGGCCTACTACGTCTTCGCGGATGGACGCTTTTAGCGATGCTCTTGTCGAACGGGGACTAAAAGGGATGATCGGTAAGGGGTATCGCTGCGATAATGTTCGTCAGTCACTGGTAAAGTTCAGGGCGGTGCATTTTGCGACGATCGGCGGGGCGGGTGCCTTGCTGAGCAAGCATATTGTTAAATCCGAGATAATCGCCTTTGCTGATCTGGGGACCGAAGCGATCAGGCGGCTTGAAGTTGTTGACTTTCCGGCGATAGTGGCATACGACTGCCATGGCGGAAGCGTGTATGGAAATGCAATTACGAATTACTAATTACTAATTACGAATTGAGGTTTCGGCCTTTGGCCGAGGCTATTTAATGAAAAAACGATAGGGTCATGTGTGCCTGGAATTCACAATTGGCTGTTAAACGTTTTTGAGAAAGGGATGTTTTTTGAAAGTTGCTCTAATTGGAATGATG
The DNA here is from genome assembly GCA_019456225.1 of Planctomycetota bacterium. GTDB lineage: Bacteria > Planctomycetota > Phycisphaerae > Sedimentisphaerales > Anaerohalosphaeraceae > VRUI01. The sequence goes on from VRUI01000003.1 coordinate 5,723, forward strand.
CAGTCTGGCAAGAGTACTATTATGTCGGCTATAAGCGGTAAGGCTATGCCTCCTGTTGGTTCGGTCAATATCGAAGAGGTTATAGTGCCTGTTCCCGATGAACGCCTTGATTGGCTGACGGACCTCTATAAACCCAAAAAGACTGTTTGCGGTACCGTTGACTGTCTTGATCTTCCTGCGCTTTCGTTTACGGACGAATCGGGCAGGTCGGCTGCGAGGCGGCTGTTCGGTAAGGTTAGAACGGTGGATATGTTTGTTGTCGTTGTCCGTGCGTTTGTCGATGCTTCGGTGCCTCCTTATGGCGGCAGCATTAATCCTGTACGCGACATCAATGACCTTAAGACCGAGTTTCTTCTTGCTGACCTGGAACTTGTTATGACACGTATAGAGCGGCTCGAAAAGCAGATACACAAACCTACTAAGACGCAGTCTAAGGATAAAGCAGAACTGGCTTTGCAGAAGAAATTGCAGGAAGCTCTCGAAGCTGAAAAACCGATAAGCTCTGTGATCGAACATGATGTCGATATGGACCTGATCAAGTCGCTTGGGTTTTTGACGCTTAAGCCTATGATGGTTGTTGTTAATATCGGCGAAGACCAGATCGGCGAGGAGATCGACCTTTCGGGGGCGGCGGATGAGTCTACCGAGATCGTTACAATGTGCGCGAAGATCGAATCTGAGATCGCTGAACTTGATGACGAGAGCAAGGCTGAATTTATGAACGATATGGGTATCGACGAGCCTGCTTCGATCAAATTTGTGCAGAGCTGCTATAAGACCCTCGGGCTTATCAGCTTTTTGACGGTCGGGCCGGATGAGGTTCGAGCGTGGCCGATACGGGGCGGGATATCGGCGCTTGACGCGGCGGGCAAGATCCATAGCGATATTCAACGCGGGTTTATCCGGGCAGAGACCATCGCCTACGACGACCTTAAGGTCCACGGCAGCGAAAAGGACTGTAAGGCTGCGGGTAAAACGCGGCTGGAAGGAAAGACCTACGTTATACAGGATGGCGATATTATTAACTTCAGGTTTAATGTTTGATTCGTAGGGTGGGCCATGCCCACGCTGTTTCGTAGCGTCGGCATCTTGCCGACATGCTGTAAACCTGAATATCCAATAACGAACAAGGAACAACCAATAACCATGTAAAAAACAGATGCAGGATGGATAAATACTCTTTTTATTTACCCATGCTGTATTACAAAGGAAAGGAGTTTCGTAATATGAAAAAAGCTTTATTGTTAGGAGCTTTACTTGGTGTCATTATCGCCATGGGCATTGCACATCAGGGCGAAGTTGCATATGCTGGTGCAAAGAAAAAACAAGTTGATTTTCTCAACCCGAATAAAATTTCGGTAATCGTTTGTGCAGTCTCCAATCAGAAATGGACCTTTGTCTCCAAGAACTATAATAGCATTCGCTCTCGCGGTATGGTTCAACCGAGCAGTGTTCATGTGATGTTTGGTGTTATAACAGGCGGCCAGAGAATCAATAGCTTTGAGGTGCTCGATGCTGAAACAAAGATAATTCTGACTTCTGACAAAGGTGATATTATTGTGAGTACTGAGGGGACGCTTTTTAAAGGCAAAAGCTTCAGAAGTAACTCATCGACAATTCAGGCGAGTATATACGGCGCCTTCTCAGATACTGTAAAAAGCATTACGGTAGAGGGGTTTATCAAGGCTAAATGCTCTGACGGCGACAAAGAGCAAACGATTACCGTTCCAATAGAAAAGGCGATCATAAAACTTGACAAGGGGGCCAGGTTTGTCAAAAAAACCAAGATTAAGGAACAGAAAGAAAAGTTAAGTCCCTAGGGTGGCCCGTGCCCACGCTGAACTTAGCCAATAGGACATAATAAAAGGAGCTATTTTGAAGGCACAGGTTTTGACTGGTATTGATCAGATGGAGATGGCTGATGTTGCTAAGCCGTCTATTGTCAGCGATACCGATGTTCTTGTTAAGGTTCTTGAGGTTGGGGTTTGCGGTAGTGATGTGCATTATTACGAGACCGGCAAGATCGGCTCTCAGGTCGTTAATTATCCGTACAGGGTTGGGCATGAATGCGCTGGTGTTGTTGAGGCGGTTGGCAAAAGTGTCGGCAGGGTTAAGGTTGGCGAGGAAGTGGTGATCGATCCGGCGACTGTGTGTTTTAAGTGCGACCAGTGTCTTGCAGGGAGAGAAAATACCTGCCGCAAATTGACTTTTCTCGGCTGTCCCGGGCAGGCTGAAGGGTGCCTTTGCGAGTATATCGTGATGGACGAGACGAGCTGTTTTGCTACCAATGGCGAGATAACTCTAGAGCAGGGTACGCTTTGCGAACCGTTCGCAATCGGGGTCTACGCGGTATTACAAGCCAATCTTGCAAAAGACGCGAAGATAGCGATCCTCGGGGCCGGACCCATCGGGCTTAGCTGTATGGCTGCCGCGAAAGCAGAGGGGGTCACCGATATTTATATGACAGACAAGATCGCAGAGCGCGTGGATATAGCTGCGGCTAATGGAGCGGTTTGGGCGGGGAATCCGGGCGCCGAAGATGTGGTCAAGGCGATCTATGAAAAAGAGCCCGGCGGGATGGATGTTGTTTTTGAGTGTGCAGGTGAACAGGACGCTATCGATGAGGCTATTGAACTGCTTAAACCCGGCGGGAAAATTATGGTTATCGGCATACCTCGGACGGATCGAGTTTCTTATGACGCTGATAGTTCACGGCGAAAAGAAATTACCGTCATAAACGTTCGGAGGCAAAATGGGTGTACGCAAAAGGCGATCGACCTGATCGCTGCGGGCAAGGCGGATGTGGATTTTATGGTTACGCACCGGTTTGATTTTTCGCGGTCGAAAGAGGCGTTTGACCTTGTTGCCGGGTATAAGGACGGGGTTGTTAAGGCGATAATAAAATTAAACTGACCGGCTGGCCAGTTTATAATTACGAATTACTAATTACTAATTACGAATTGAGGATTCGGCCTTGCGGCCGAGGCTATTTTTATTAATAAACTGATTTTATGTAAATGCTTTAATGAGTGGATGTTAATGGCTGTTGGCTGGAAGCCAACAGTACGGTAAAGGGAAGTAATGAAAGCGGCTATCATCAGCATTGGCAATGAACTGCTCAGCGGTTTGACCGTTGATACGAATGCGGCGTTTCTTAGCGAACGGCTTATGTCTGTCGGGGTAGCGACCGTTTGCGGGTATACTGTCGGAGACGATGTTGAGATGATCTCCGAGGCTATCGGCAATGCGGCGAGACATGCGGATGTGATTTTGATAACAGGGGGGCTTGGGCCTACGGACGATGATCTTACACGTACGGCGCTGGCTTCATTTCTTGGGGTTGAACTTTTGCTTGATAACGGACTTTTGCGGGAGATCGCCGAATTCTTCAAAAAGCGAAACTACCATATGGCGGACAAAAACCGCGTGCAGGCATATCTTCCCAAAGGTGCAAGCGCACTTACGAACGAACTTGGGACGGCACCGGGGATCATGGCTAAATATCAGGGCAAAACTATCGTTTGCATGCCGGGTGTTCCTTACGAGATGAAAAAAATGTTCGACGATTCGGTTTTGTCGATATTTGCCGGTGCCGAAAGGGTTGTGATATCAAAAAAGCTTCGCTGTTTTGGCGCAGGTGAGTCTACGGTTGCCGAGAGGCTTGGCGACCTGATGGAGCGGGGCAGAAATCCTCTTATCAACTGCACTGTTGACGCAAGTGTTATTACGCTGCATATCGTTGCGACTGCGGATAGTTCCGATGAGGCCAGGGCTATGATCGCCGGCGACGAAACCCGTTTGCGGAGTATTCTTGGTCCGATAGTTTACGGGGTCGACGGCGAGACACTTGGCGGGGCGGTTGGAAAAATTCTTGCATCGAGAAGGAAAACTATCTCCGTTGCCGAGTCATGCACGGGTGGGCTGCTTGCGAAAATGCTTACCGACACCCCAGATTCAAGCGAATATTTTGCTTACGGGTGGGTGACATATTGCAATGAGGCAAAGGTGAGCCAGCTTGGCGTTGATGGGGATATTATCGCTGCTCATGGGGCGGTGAGTGAGCCGGTGGCGGCCGAAATGGCGGCTGGGGCACGTAAAAGGGGCGGTTCTGATATTGGAATAGGGATTACCGGTATTGCCGGGCCCGGCGGCGGAAGCGAACAAAAACCTGTCGGGCTTGTATATATTTGCATTGATCTGGGTGGAGAAAGTGTTGTAAAGAGGTATGTATTCCCTCATAGTCGAGAAAAAGTTCGTCTCCGCTCGGCATTAACTGCCCTGGATCTTTTGCGGCATAGATTGCATGATTGACTTTTGATCGAGAATATGTTAAAATGTATTTTTCCTCTTTTGGGGTAAGCTTGAAGTTGTAACGGCCGATTATAAAGTTATCCGGAACTGAAACTGTCACTTCATGGTAATCGTTGCCGTCTTTTCTATATTATAGGGGCGTGTGTTGGCATTAGAGTTCGCAAGATATGGGACAATTGGTCAAGAAATCAATAAATAATCAATATTATATTGTGGCTATATGGCAAAGAAACGTAACAAGTTAGGTGAGATTCTCTATCGCAAGAAAATTGTAGACAAACCTACGCTTATTAAGGCTATGAAGAAATCCAAGGCCTCTAACAAGCGTCTTGGCGAAACACTTGTCGAGATGGGTAAACTTACTGAGGATAAACTGACGCAGGCACTTGCCAAGCAGTTTGGTTTTCAGTATGTAGATCTTGACGATATTGAGATATCACAATCTACGATGAACCTTATTCCGGACGAGTTGATTCGGAAGCATTTTATTTTGCCTCTTGAACAAGATAACGGGGTGATGAAGGTCATCATCAGCGATCCTCAGAATCTTGATCTTCTTGACCTGCTTCGGTTCAGGCTTAATACGGAGATCGAGTGCTGCCTGGCGTCTCCTTCCAAGATCAAATCCCGTATTCACGGTAAGATGGACGAGGTACGCAGCAGTATCGATGCCACGACAGCCGAGCTTGAGCAGCAGGGTCTTAGCCTTCAGGAAGAAATTCGCCTTGCCGAGGCTAACGAAAGCGACGACGATGGACCTATTATCCGTCTTGTGAATATGCTTATCGACGAAGCTACTCGGATGGATGCCAGTGATATCCATATTGAACCGATGGCCGATCGCGTGCGGATCAGGTATCGTATTGACGGCGTTTGTGTCGAGAGGGATAATATTCCAAAGAGTATGCAGGCACCGTTGATCGCTCGTACCAAGATTATATCTGGTATGGATATCGGTGAAAGACGGCTTCCGCAGGATGGCAGGATCAAGAGGACTATCGACGGTCAGGACATTGACTTTCGTGTTTCGGCGCTTCCGGGTTACCATGGCGAAAGTACCGTACTTCGTATTCTGCGACCCGAGAACGTTAATATTGGTATTCAGGCTCTGGGTTTTGAGCAGGATAACTATGAAAAGTTTCAACAGATCATCAAGCGTCCGAACGGTATCTTCCTGGTAACAGGGCCGACCGGTAGCGGTAAGACTACGACTTTGTATTCCGCTCTTAAAGAGTTGAACCGTCCTGACATCAAGATCATCACCGCTGAGGACCCGGTCGAGTATAACGTTGCCGGGATCAACCAGTGCCAGATCCGTACAGAGATCGATCTTTCTTTTGAAAAGATTCTCCGGTCGATGCTGCGTCAGGCTCCTGACATTATTCTTATCGGTGAAATTCGTGACGGTATCGTAGCCGATATCGCTATTCAGGCCGCTCTTACCGGTCACCTTGTGTTTAGTACGCTTCATACGAACGATGCTCCGAGTGCTATTACTCGACTTATTGATATGGGTGTTAAACCGTTTTTGGCGGCAAGTTCGATTCAGGCGATCATGGCTCAGCGTCTGCTGCGTGTTATCTGCAAGCAGTGCAAGGTCGTTAACGAACATCCGGATCCAAACCTGCTTCGACTACTGAATATTACACCTTCTGATATTAAGAAGAATCCTATTTATAAGGGTGCCGGATGCAGCAGGTGTCAGGGCACCGGTTATAAGGGCCGGATCGCGATATTTGAAATGCTCGAAATGAATAACCAGATTCGTGAACTGGCATTTTCCAGGGCACCGGCGATCGAGCTTCGTAAGGCGGCCAGGAACAGCGGTATGAGAACTCTTCTCGAAGACGGAAAACTGAAGGTGTTTAAAGGTATCACTACGCTGGAAGAAGTCGCCAAGAAATCGCAGGCAGACGGCCTGGTTCTGGATGTGTAGGTTGGATTTTAAAATATTTTATAATTATTCATTAGACAATAGACATTAGACATTTTTATGGGATTATCAAATGGCAATGCTGCATATTGACAGGTTATTGGAAGCCTGTATTAAAATGGGTGGTTCGGACTTGCATCTTGTTGTAGGCCGTCCTCCGGTACTCAGGATCGGCGGTCATCTTCGCTCACTGGATACCAAGGTCCTTGGTCCTGATGATACTACTTCCTTAATGAAGAGTATTACTCCTGAGAAAAACCAGCAGGAGCTTCAGGAAGGCGGTACTACTGACTATGGTTTCGCTTTTGGAGACGCAGGTCGCTTTAGAACCTCTGTTTTCCGGCAAAAGGGGAATATCTCAATGGTTTTGCGTCTTATCCCATCGGATCTTCTTTCTTTTGACACGATCGGCCTGCCAAAGATATGCGCTGCGTTATGCAGAAGGCCACGAGGCCTTTTTCTCGTAACAGGTCCTACCGGCAGCGGTAAAACTACTACCCTTGCAAGCATGATCGACTTCATCAATGAAAGTATGGATCATCATATCATAACTGTCGAAGAACCGATTGAGTATTACCATAACCACAAGAAATCAATCATAAATCAGCGTGAAGTAGGCCTCGACGTACCCTCGTTTTCCGAGGCTTTAAGGCGTGCTCTTCGTCAGGACCCGGACGTTATTCTTGTTGGTGAGCTTCGTGACCTTGAAACTATTGAGGCTGCAATTACAGCGGCTGAAACCGGTCACTTAGTATTCGGTACACTTCACACGACAGGTTGTCAGGGTACGATCACGAGGCTTATCGATGCGTTCCCGGTGAACCAGCAGGAACAGATCCGTGTTCAGTTGTCGACAAACCTTATCGCGGTATTGAGTCAGACTCTGTGCCCGCTTAAGGTTGGCAAGGGGAGGGCGGCTGCGTTTGAGTTTATGGTGGTTACGCCGGCTATTGCTAACTTAATTCGTGAAAATAAGACATATCGTATCGAATCGAGTATTCAGACTGGTAAAAAACTTGGAATGCAGCTTCTTGATGATCATTTGTGGGAACTCTACGATGCTGGAAAAATAAGCAAAACAGAACTTCTTGATAAGGCCAGAAATCCCGGTGTAATGCGTGAAAAAGCCGACGCCAAGGATAAGCGTGAAGGCACTGAGTCAGATGGTAATTATGGCCCCATAATTGGCAGCTGATCGGTTTTTGGGGGTGTTTAATCTAAAACTGACCGATTGGTCAGTTTTTTAGTCGTTAGTATTGTAAACGGTCCTTTAAAGGCTGATGTACAACCTGACGGTTGATTATTTTCCTCATTAAGGATGCGGCACTTGTCTTGTTTACCGAGTGTCTATTATGTAATTCACTTGAAATACTTGTCTTATGGTGATATAATTTACTTGAATGAAAGGGTTTGAAGTGCCTGAATATCTAATTTGTACAGGTGAAAGAAATGGCTAAGACACCTCCAGTTCGCCAATTAAAGGGCCGCACACTTGGTCGTATCCTTATTAAAATGAGGGTCTTGACCCGGGATAAGGTTCATGCCTGTCTAAAGCTTCAGCAGAAAGATCCGGGTAAGAAGAAGCTCGGTGAGATAATGCAGGAAAAGGGTCTCATTAACGAAGAGCAGCTTCTTGTAGCCCTTGCCGGCCAGCGTGGAATGGAGTATGTAGACCTTGATTCCATAGATATAGCTTCCGATGTTATCGGTTTGCTTCAGTCTCAGTTGGCAAAGAATTACCGTGTAATTCCCATTTCTCATGACGGTGTCAGAAATGAACTTACAGTCGCTATTGACAGTCCCGATAATTTTCGGGCGACTGATGATCTTTCTACTCTTCTTGGAATGGCAGTAAATGCCAAGGTTTCGACAGAGTCTGCTATCGAGGCGGCTCTTGAAAGATATTATGCCGAAGATGACGGCAGTATCAATGAATTGATCGGCGAGATTGAGGACGATTTCAATCTTAATCAGTTTGATGGACGTGACGCAAGTATTGACCTTGATGAGCTTAAGGAACTTGCCGACTCTAATCCCGTTAAGAAACTTCTTAACCTGGTTTTGATTCAGGCGATCCAGGACAAGGCCTCTGATATTCACTTTGAGCCTTTCGAGAAAGAGTATAAGATGCGTTATCGTATCGACGGCGTTCTTTACGAAATGGTTCCTCCGCCGCGTCATATCGCAGTTGCTATCAGCTCCAGGATCAAGGTTATGGCCGATCTTGATATTGCAGAGCGTCGTCTTCCTCAGGATGGCAGAATTGCTCTTGTTATTCAGGGCCGTCCCGTCGACCTTCGTGTAAGTATTTTGCCAACGATGTTCGGCGAAAGCGTTGTGCTTCGTGTTCTTGACAGGTCCCAGGTTGAACTGGACCTGACCAAGATCGGTTTGGCTGAGTATGAGCAGGGCGTTGTCGACACTCTTATCCATAAGCCTAACGGTATTATCGTTGTAACCGGGCCTACCGGCTGCGGCAAGACGACTACTCTTTATTCTGCGCTGAAGGTGCTTAATGACAGCGAGACGAAGATAATTACTACGGAAAACCCGGTCGAGTATGATATTGACGGGCTTATCCAGGTTCAGATTCTTCCGGATATCGGTCTTACATTTGCCAAGTGTCTTCGTTCTATTCTTCGTCAGGACCCGGACATTGTTATGGTCGGTGAAATCCGTGACCTCGAGACCGCCGAGATCGCTATCCAGGCATCTCTTACCGGTCACCTTGTGTTTACGACGCTTCATACGAATGATGCCCCGAGTACTATAGCAAGGCTTATCGACCTTGGTCTCGAGACGTTCCTTATTACCGCCTCGCTTGAAGGTATTGTCGCTCAGCGTCTGGTACGTAAGATATGCACAAACTGCAAGCGTGAGTATGTTCCGCAGGAAGAAGAGCTTATGGAAGTCGGTCTGCTGCCGGAAGATGTCGAGGGTAAGACGTTCTATTACGGCGTTGGGTGTGACCAGTGCAATAAGACCGGTTACAGAGGCCGCCTTGGGTTGTTTGAGATAATGACTTTTAGCGACGAGATTCGTGATCTGATAATGAATCACGCATCTACGAATGTATTGCGTGACGCATCTAGAAAGAACGGTATGAAGCTTCTGCGTGAAAACGGTATTAACGCTATATTTGAAGGGATCACTACTTTCGAGGAAGTGGCCCGTGAGACTATGTCGGCAGAAGAAGTTTAAATAGCGATTAGTCCGCCAATGGCGGATTTCGCTTCGCTCAACAGCGATTAGATATATGGTATTTTATTATGGCATCTAAACATTATATTACTTTAATGCGAAGCACTTCGGGGGGAAATCCTGAAGCAGCTTGCGGTTTGGAGGTTTAATATGCCTACATTTTTATATGAAGCACTGGATGCACAGGGTAAAGAGGTAAAGGCTGATATTGAGGCTCTCAGTAATAAAGAGGCTATCAGTAAGATTCGCAATAAGGGCCTTTTTCCCACGAAGGTGCGTGCTAAGGGCGGAGCGAAAAAGGTCAAGCCCACGACGGCTGCGACGGTAAAGAGACGCAGGGGCGTCGGCCGTAAGGTCAAGGTCAAGCTTATATGCCAGTTTGCCCGTCAGTTGTCGACTCTTCAGGATGCCGGTCTTGCGATTCTTCGTTCGCTCAGGATTCTCGAACAGCAGCAAAAGCCGGGCACCTTAAAGCGGGTCATTGGATTTGTCGCCGAGGACATCGAAGGCGGGTCTACTCTTTCTGAGGCTCTTGGCAAGCACCCGAAGGTTTTCAACAATTTGTTTGTGAACATGGTTGCCGCCGGCGAGGTCGGTGGTGTTCTGGATGTTATCCTTGCCCGTCTTGCCGACTTTATGGAAAAGGCCGAACGTCTGAAAGCCAAGGTCAAAGGTGCGATGGTTTATCCTATCGTGGTTATGACCGCGGCTCTTGGTATCGTACTTGGTCTTATGATCTTTATTATCCCGACGTTCGCCACAGTACTTGACGACATGGGTGACGGTGCAGAACTGCCGTGGCTGACGCAGAAGCTTTGTGCGATAAGCGAATGGCTGATCGGCCGTAAGGGTGTTAATGCCGGTATGGTAGTGTTATTTCCTTTTGTGGTCCTCAGTTTTGTCAAGTTTATCAAGCAGTTCTCAACCGGGCGTTATGTCATGGACGTGATGAAGCTTCATACTCCTGTGATCAAGCAGATATCTTATAAGGTCTCTGTCGCGAGGTGGACACGGACGCTCGGTACTCTTATCAGTGCCGGTGTTCCTATCCTTGAAGCGATCAATATTGCCCGGGATACCTCCGGTAACGAGGTTTATGCGCGCATGCTCGAAAAGGTGCATCACTCGATTCGGCAGGGCGATACTTTTGCCAATCCGCTAAGGGCCTCTAAGACGGTCGATTCGCTGGTTGTTAATATGGTCGATGTTGGCGAAGAGACAGGTGACCTTGATAAGATGCTTGAAAAGGTGGCCAATAACTTCGACGAAGAGGCAGACGTGCTTGTCTCGGCGCTGATGAGTATGCTTGAGCCTATTATGATCCTGTTTCTCGGCGGTATGGTCGGAACGATCGTTGTCGCGATGTTCCTGCCGATTATCGCGATCATTACCGCTTTAATGTAGAGGCAAACCGGCTTGTCGGCTTGTTTGGAATTACGAATTACTAATTACGAATTGGGGTTTCGGCCTTTTGGCCGAGGCAATTTAATAAAGAAATTTTTTTAATAACCTGTTGGAAAGGAATAATTGATGAAGAAGAACAAAGAAAACCAGAAGGGCGAAAGGGCAGCTTTTACTATTGTCGAGCTGCTGACTGTTATGGCTGTTATCGCCATATTAATCGGACTACTTGTGCCGGCACTGGGCCTGGTAACTGACGCGGCGAAGGACCTCCAGCAAAAGGCTCAGTTCCACGGGATAAAGGTCGGACTGGAACTGTTTAAGACGGAGTTCGGCGAATATCCTGAATCGGACGATAATGTAAATCCTCCCACGTCCGGAACTACCTACACAGGCGCAAATAAACTGGCCGAAGCAATGGTTGGTATCGATTTAATGGGTTTCCACCCCTCGTCAGAGTTTGTAGAAGATGGACTCGGACTTGACCCGGTAACCGGCACTATAGGTAACCTTTATACCGTTGCAACTATTAATGACAGAGAAGACCGTTTTGTCGATCTTCAAAAAGCAAACGCCTTTATGCTTCAAGATATTTATGGCTCATTAGGTTCATTTACCACGAACAATAACTATGTTCTTTGTGATAATTACACCAAACGACGCAAGATAAGCGGTAAAAAGACCGGCATGCCGATACTGTATTACCGGGCCAACACAAAGTATAAAATTCAGGATTCTGCTGCCTTTCCAGTTACAATTTATAATGACCTGGATAATGACAGCATTCTCCTACTCGGAACGCCTGATGTTCCTGCTTTCACACATTTGCTTGAAGGTGCGGGGAACTTTGATCTTGCAATTATAGACGATCAGATCACAACGGCCGCCGTTCCATACCGCTCCCAGTCATTTATTCTAATATCCGCCGGTAAAGACGGCGAATATGGTAACGCTGATGACATTTACAACTTCGATAAAGAAAAATAATCTTTCGTAAGTCGTGCGTCGTGTGTTGATAATAGTTGTTGCAGTTGCTTAGGGATGTGTTTGCTTATGCGGTTACTTTGTCGTAAAAATGGTTTTTCTCTTGTTGAGATCCTGGTGGTTATCGCGGCAGTGGCGGTGCTTGTGTCTATGGTCGTCGGTGTGGGGAAACACGTCAAAGAACAAGGCAAAATCAAACTTACCGAAAGCACGATAGAGATTCTTGTAACGGCAGTGGAGTTGTACTACCAGGACAACGGGGAAATGCCGTTCGAGACAACTATGGCAGTTGACGTAGGCTTTAGTGACCTTGATTTTGATGTATGGTTGTACAATCAGTTGCCGCCTATACCTCCACCCCCGCCATATGCACCGCATATGATGTTGGATCCGGACCCCCTGGTTGTTCGTGCGGACTGGTCAAGTGAGGCGTTATACTACTACTTGAATAAATCCCAGGACAGCAGAAGAATTATTAATACTATTACTAATACACTGATATCTGCAAAAGATGATACAGGCAGCAGGCAGGTAATGGCTTTTATAGACGGTTCGGCGGCATATGTCGACATGCCGAGGTTTGTAGATGCCTGGGGTAATACTTTGCGTTATCGTTATACCGCGGGTGATTCGTTTTGTGTTATAAGCTCTCCCGGTAAGGATAAGTTATATGGAACTGCGGACGATATTACTAACTTAAACTGACCTTTCGGCCAGTTTGAGATTGATTATTGATTATTTATAATTGATTATTAAAGGAAACGGCCTTTCGGCCGAGGCTATTTTTATTAAGGAATAAAAAATGGCAATAAAAAAACATTTTAACGGCAGGTCCGGTTTTTCGCTTATGGAGCTTCTGGTGGTTATCGCGATAATCATGATGCTTATCGGTATTCTTGTTCCGGGTATGAAGGGTGTCAAGCGTATCGCCAAGAACCTCGAGCAGAAGTCGCTGTTTCATAATATCGATATCGGGCTGGAGGTCTACCGCAAGGACTTTGGAGACTATCCGGAATCCAGACGCAGAGTCAATGGCGGTTTGTACTATACCGGCGCTCAGCATTTTGCAGAAGCAATGGTTGGTCGTGACGGCAGGGGTTTTGAGATTCCGCAAGCCCGCAAATGGCAATGGCCCGGAGACGATCCTGACGGATTAGGCCTCTACGATGAATTAAATCCCAAAAGCATTGCCAGGCGTAAACTGCTGTATGTTAACCTCAAAGATACCGGTGCTTTCCTTCCCGAGGAAATGTACGGGCCCGGTAACATCGGCAGTGTCGTTTCCCAGGTCAGCGGTCAGCGGGCACCGTTTCTTGCCGATATGTTCTACAGGAAAAGGATTTCGGTCGGCTCGACAGGCGAGACTGTAAAGGTGGGCTCACCGATTTTGTATTATAAGGCAGACAGGAGTTCCAAGTTGTACCTTAAAGACGCAACGGGCAAAGGTCCTGCTGATTTCGATACGTGGAAATACAACTATAATGACAATGAACATGTTATTAATCTTGGTACGATGGATGATCCGTTAGTTCCTAACGCGATGGACCCGATTAATTTCTACAAGTCGATAACCGACCTTAACTCGCCTTTTGACAGGCCCATGAATGAAAATACGTATATCCTTATCTCAGCCGGTTATGACGGCATATACGGGACGAAGGATGATGTCACAAATATTAAGATTAAATAAACAGGAGATTCAGTAATGAAATCTACACGCCGCTCATTACAATCGGCTGCGGCCTTTTCAATCGTGGAAATGATCGCCGTAATCGCCGTAATCGCAATTCTTGTAGGATTGCTGGTGCCGGCTTTGTCAATGGTACAAAAGATGGCCGCAAAGGTAAGCCAGAAGGGGCAGTTCGCAAACATATCATTTGGACTGGAAACCTACAGAGATGAAATTGGAGACTACCCGGAGTCTTTTAGCAATACAATAACAGGCTATCACGGGGCACAGAGACTTGCCGAGGCTATGATAGGACTCGACGGATTTGGCTACCATCCCTTATCGCTCTGGGATGGTGATTTGACTCTTTATGACCATACCGATCCTGTAAATATTGCCGCCAGAAAAGGCCCGTACCTTGAACTCGACACTTCAAACGCCGTTAAGCTAAACAGTATTTATAGTACGCCGCCAGGCACGGTTAACGGCGACACATTCATTCTCGCCGACAAGTTCAAGAACGTAAAGAACACTGTAACTGGAAAGAAAATCGGAATGCCGATACTCTATTTTAAGGCAAACACGATTAATGTTGAACATCCGGTTTCCATTTTAGTCAGTGATGTTGGTGATCCTCTTAGATATGTTACATGTATCTATACTTACCTTGATAATAGATCGTTGCTCATGCTTCCTTCTCCTATTGACGGTGATGGAAATCCTATGGGTGTTACTATGGGAGGGCCTATGATTTTTTATGGGGATACGTGGGATGAGAACTTTACCGCTCCGAGGCAACCGCATAATAATGAATCCTTTATTTTGCTTAGTGCCGGTGCTGACGGTTTGTATGGTACCCGTGACGATGTTTATAATTTTGAGACGGATTAGTTTTAGCTGGTTTTAAATGAGATCACTTACAAAAAAAACTGGTTTTTCGCTTACTGAGCTTCTTGTTGCGATGTCTATCATCGGGGTTCTAGCCGGTATCGGTGTGCCTGCCGTTAAGCAGGTTGTCAAATCCTTCGAGTCGTCTTCGCGGGTTGGCGACGTTGTAGGTGCGGCAATGTCAAACGCGCGAGCGATGGCACTGGCCAGGGGCAAATATATTGGAATACGATTCCAGCAAACCCCGCAAGGCGACCAGTATATGGTTTTTATCGAGCATGACTTTCCCGGCACCGGACTGGCCAATGGTTTTCGCCCAGTAACCGGTAGAAATCCGATTCGCCTTCCCAAGCGAGGGCTTGTTATGGATATGCATCTAAGGACTGCTAATAGCAACAATCCCGTTGACGCAGCCGACCCGTCTTATGTTGTTCTAAACAGTGACGGACAAATAAATTCGCCGCAAGAGGTCACTGACTCTGCGACTTTGTGCGTGATCTTTTCGCCTGCCGGTAAACTCGTCAACCATGCGGTTCGCATCAGAAATGTCAGTGCAAATGATAATGTATTCAATACCCAGGCAGAAGTCGATCTGGGCAATGCGATGTTCTATATTGACAGCTATCCCGGTATTGGTCTTGGCGAGGAAATTAGCCGTAACCGTTTTATTATCGTCGATAAGAATGAATTTGGTGCCGTCCCGGCAACTGAGCGTTACAGCCGCTATTTGCAGCACAAAGTGCTTGAGACAGTTTACATTAATCCTTACACCGGAGAACTTATATCAAACTGACCGATGGCCAGTTTGTAATTACTAATTACTAATTACTAATTACGAATTGAGGATTCGGCCTGATGGCCGAGGCATTTTTATAATATTATATTGTTAGGCTTTATGTTTAATAGAAAACGAAATACTGGTTTTACTCTTACTGAGGTTTTGATCTCGGCCGGGATTCTTGTTGTCGGGTTCGTGCTGATAGCAGGAGCATTCCCCGTCGGCGTGAAACTGACGTCGCAGGCAACGGAGAGAACCATAGGCTCGACAGCCGCACAGGAAGCAATCGCAAAGATGAAGATATACGGTCTTATTGATACTATACCTAATCTGCTTGCTTTCCCTGCTTTGTATCCTGACCAGTGTGTTGATTATGAAAGTATTGCCGGCCCGGGTTTTATTCCGATTCTTCCGGATTTGCCTTTTGAGCAATATTATCCGTCAACAAATCTTGTTGGCGCGACTGAAAAGAAGTATCACTGGTCGGCGTTATGCAGGTATACAGGGCCTATTCCCGGTCCGGTCCCTCAACCCGGCACCGATACCGTACAGGTTACGGTCTTTGTCAGCAGACTTGGCGGTATTGGCCTCCAGTATCCCGACCCCTTTAGTCCGGCTAGTACGATCAATGTGCCAAAACCTGTCAATATCCCAGGTGTTCCGGCGGCTTCAAATACCATAGATCTTACTACAATGCCCGAGTATCTGACTTATTTCAGAGAGGGCTCTGTTATAGTTGACGATTACGACGGTAATTTATACACCGTCCAGAAAATGGACGCTGCCAGTAATACGATAGTACTGAACAGATCATTGGTAAACCCGGCCGGTACATATGATTTCTGGGTACTACCTTCTGCGGTAAAACCCGGAACTGGTACTACGCCTCCGACTATTGGCGGTCGTTGGCCTTGTGTCTGGGTTTCTCAGCATACTATAGATTTTTAAAACAGATACCCGAGGCGCAAGCGCCGGGATAAAAAACAATTAAGCAAGACTAAACAAATGAAAAAAGCCTTTACAATAGTTGAACTTCTCGTAGCGATGGCGATCATTGTCGTTCTCCTTGCAGGGTCGGGCTTCGTCTTTCATACGGCTGTTAAGGTAGAAAAGTCGGCAAGGGCAACTGCCGAAATAGCGAGAAAACTACGAGGAATAACAGAGCAGCTCAACGCTGATTTCAGGGGGATAAGATACGATGGCGAGATGCTTGTCGCATGGGAGCCGTTTCCGATTCTTGATAGTACATCTACCGTTATCGGTTACGATCGGTTTGACCAGATGATGTTTTATTCTAACGGCAATTTCAGTTCTTATGGTGACAGTCCGCTGGTCAACGGTAACCTGGCAAGGATTCACTATATTATAGCAAGGCCCGATGAAACTTTGGGTGATCCGCCCGTCAATCCGTCTGACAGAATTCTTGCAAGGGTTCAGCACATCGTTTCGGCAGATCCTGCCTTGCCGGCTTTTCCTTTCTTTCCTTTAGTGGTGGATGATTTTATAGCGGGCCAGGGCGGTAGTGACACAGGCTTTCCTAATCCGGTTGGTCTTGAGTATGACACAATAACGATGGAGCAATGGAAAAATATTGATGTGGTCGATAAAGTAGAAATGCTAACAGCTATCGCTGCGAGAGATGTTGATATTGGCGCAGTGAGCGCTATCACTGGTACTTTTGCACGTGCGGTTGTCAGCACTTCAAACCCTCGAACTATCCATAATTTGCTCTGCGAGGGTGTTGGTCAGTTTATTATTCAGCACTGGAACGAAACTGAGCAGCGGTGGTGGCCGGAAATTGACGTAGATGGCGATGGAGATTGGGCTACGGGGATTTCTGACTGGCCTATTTCCGGCGGACTGCTTAATTTGTCACAGTTTAAAGGGCACATTCACCCCGGCGACGGCACTTTTTTTAATGATTTTGGTCGTGCTTTTAAGTTTACTTTTACATTGTATGACTCTTACGGCGTATTTCCTGAGGGTAAGACTTTTTCACATATTATTTATCTGGACTGATTGAATGGAAGCGATTGACAGAAATTTCAATAGTGTAAAAAACCGCGGCGGCTCGGCTTTGATCCTGGTGGTGGTTCTTACCGTTCTTCTGGCTCTTATCGGCGCGATGTTCATACTTATGTCCCGCATCGATGAGATGGCGACCAAGTCGATAAAGACAGACCGCCAGCTGGAGGCGGCGGTTGAGACAATAGTAGATAAAATCTCAGAAGTGCTCGTCGAAGACATCTACGGAACCGGCATAAGCCCGTTCAGGTTCGATCCGGCAGACCCCGGCAGCAACGAACCATGGGATTATCCGTCACCAGACACTCCAACTACCAAAGGTGATCCATGGTTAGCCTGCCTGGAACCTGCAATATTTGATATTCAAAGTGCCGCCGGTCTTGATGTTGACCAGATAGGTTTTCGCCGTATTACTGACTTATATGGCCAAATCGAAGCGATGTTTCTCGCAGGTGCCATTGACGGAGTGCCACCTATTAACCCGAGTGATCCGGTACAGGATTTCGTGAGTCCGTGGAATCTACGCGCGATTATACTTAAAGCCGGTATAGAAATAAAAGCTGGCGACAAAGCCGATCCAGATGGTGATGGTGTTTCCGACGGCCGATGGTTTGTGGTTCCGAATATGACCACAGACAAAGGCGAGGCTATTTATGCGGCTGTCAGGATAATCGATCCCGGTGGGATGATAAACGTAAACACGGCATTTCGCAATCCGCATTTGATCTCGGCTCCGGGCAACTGGGACGGTTCGCAGCTTTCGCATATAAACCTTGAGGGTATAACCGACCCGGATCTTCTTTCGCGATATGATGCGGCATTGATTCAGGGTATGCGGTATGGTACGGTTGCCGGCACCCCGGGCTATTTGAACCCTTACGATTACATCAATGATATAGAGTATGAAGCAAACGTCGCTCGCAGGCTTAATGATCCTAGAGTTGTTGCTCCCGGTGAAGTATATCTTCCGTTCGACATCGGCGACGAACTGGAACTGAGGAACCGGTTCTTCCTGACTACAAGCTTCAGAAAAATCGGAACAGAATCCCGTCTATACGCCGATGGTGATCCCCTCGGTAGCCCGCAAGCGTTTTGGCGAATCACATTTAACCCGCAAGCCCACCCCGGCAAGGGGCTGCCCGTCGGCACCGATCCAAGCGATCCGGCTGATACGTTTGCAGCGTGGTATGAAAAGGTTGGTCCTGCCGGTATCGGTTCGTCCAACAGAAGGCATTACAGTACTGCGATAAATTATGAAAGAGGCCCGGACCGGGTTTACGATGCAGTCAAAGCGGCGAACCATACTCCACCGGTTTTTTATCCCGATTCGTATACCGATTACCCTGTAAGCATGGATGCTACTCCGCTAAACGAAGAGCAAAAAATCGGCATCACTTTACCGCTGGAAATCCGGAATGGAACCGCATCAAAAGCAGTTAGAGAGAATTTTATAAAACGACTGGCAATGGGAATATACCGCGGGCTGCCCGAGGATACGATCATAGAGAGCAGGTTTGGAACCGATACTTCCAAAGCTCCGTCAGAACCATTTTACACCCGCGAACAACTCGCCTGGCAGATGGCCGTAAACATGGTCGACTATCAGGACGACAAAATTGATGTTGCCACAGGTAACGACCTTCCGGAAGAACCGACGAGCATTGAGCTTGGAGACACAACATACTACGGAACAGAGGACCTCGAAACCCTGAAAAAGAATACAATATGCATTTCAAAGATCGGGTACAAAGATGATGGTTCAGCCAAGTATTACGGCATAGAAGTTTTCAATCCGGATGACGATAACACTCCTGCAGGTTCTAGTACGGCAGGTTCTAAGGATGATCTTTCAGATTATAAAATAATCATTACTGATAAGCAAGGCGACTATAAGGGTGAATTTTCTCTAAGCGGCAATGTTAAGGATAGCGGCTCAACAGATGGTGCCGATGATACCCTAGCCTTTGTGTTTAATGATTCAGGAAAAAGTGACATTGACACTTGGAATCAGCTTAATGCTGTTTCAACAAGGGCTACTTTCCTTTTGACTCCACCAGTTAGTGATATTGCCAAAAATGACAAGTTGATAGTTTTCAATAAGAAATTAAATATGCCGGTTGATTGTGTTACAGTTCCCTCGATTTTTAGTGATGGTTTGACAGTTCGTCGTCGAGTAATTTTGCCGGGGACGAATTTTCTATTACCGGCTGTTTCGTCCGCCAGTCCGTGGGAACCTTCAACTTTGCCGAATATTCAATTTGGAGAAAAACTTGGCGCTGTACTTGACCCCGTTCCAGATGGAGGTGCCCCAGAAGCTGAGTTGATTGAACCTTCTGGGTCTTCGGATTCGGATGTTCAGGAGCTTGAGTTTGTTGGTGTTCAGCTTGACGGGGCTAATCAGCAGCTTTCTAATGTTGGTGAGATCGAAAATGTTCTTGCCGTCGGTACGAGGTATAAGTATGACGAAGGCACTGATCCTGTCGATAAGACTGACGATGTAATTGAATGCATGACTTTTATTCAGGGCATTGCCGAATCTCTGGTTGCTGTTACCGGTGCCGGCGGCGGCTCGTACGACCCCACTGCCGATGAGGATGGTGGCGCTCAGATGTATAGTTTTGGTCGTATATCTCTTAAAGACCCTCTGTACTGGGGCCTGGTTGATTCGCTGACATATTTTGATCCTGCCCGCGACGGTGTCGATCTGCATAACATTGCAGAGGGAAAAACGGTTACAGTTTCTGGTCCGGTTATTGATCCGACGAGTGATTTACCGAGTGTTGTTACTGATGGTTTGTTCAGAACTGAAGGGGATAAAGTATTATTACCGTCAACTACCGGTAAGGTTTATTGGACCACTCCGGCGACATATATAGAGATAGATCTTGGCGGCGTATATGATGTCTGGGGGCTTATTGTTCAAGCTGACTTTGATGAAGAGTGTTACTTAGTTGAATATTGGAATACTGTCACTTTAGCCTATGAGCCGCTATGGGAGATATTGAATGATTTTGGCACAGGGATGCTGACTCGTCCCAACGCTTATGACGACGGGCAATGGCATATTCTTGGTATTCCTGTTTCGACTGACAAAATAAGGATTAGTGTTATTCCTGATTATGATGGTGATGGAATTTCTGCCGGTGATGGAATATACTTAGTGTCGGAAGTTCAGGTAGGTGTCAATATCGGCCCGTACGAGCCGTACTTATACGATGATGGTATTGCCGGTCGTATTAACATCAATACTGCTCCGTGGTATGTTATTAACCAGCTTCCGTGGCTTGAGGACCTCTCGGCTGCTCCGGCTGTTGATCCCGGTAGTTTGGCTCAGGCTGTCGTTGCATTTCGTGACAAGTCCGCGACTCCTGGCGGTGCGGTTGACTATTCAGTCGGCAGAGCTAATGTCACCGACATTGATATTGCGGATATAAGTGAAGAGCCCGGCTTTACAAATATTGCCCAGCTTATGCAGGTTATAAATCAGGATTCCTCGCTTGTGGATTTCGATATCCGAAAGAATATTTTCGATGGCGCCGATGCCGTAGATGGTGATTATACCCCCGATACCGCGATAGATGATTTTGAGGAGCGTAATCTTCTTTTCCATCGCATTAGCAACCTTGTGACTGTCCGCAGTGACGTTTTTACTGCGTATATTCTTGTCAGGATCGGCACCGATGGTCCGCAAAGACGCATGATCGCCATTTTCGACAGAAGCCAGGTCAACAGCGCCAACGACAAACCAAAACTCCTCGCCATCCATCCGGTACCTGACCCAAGGTAAAGACTGCAAACGGTAAAAAATTATGGACAACGAAAAGGAAATGTAATGAGTAAGTTCTTTAAGAGCACACTTTTTATTTTAAGCTCTATGTTTGTTTTGGTGACGATTGCCGGGGGTAATTGTTTTGGTTCGACAGATGGAAACGCCGAGTACTGGCAGGAGGTCGGCTTTGATTTTAACATTTATAAAAACTGGAAGGTCACAGTTCGAGAAGAATTACGTTTTGGAAAAAGCGGCGATGATCCTTATCTTCATAATACCAATGTCGGGCTGGTTTACAAGGGTTTTGGTGACTGGATAGATGTGAGCCTTGACTTTAAGAAGGAATTTGAAAGAGACAGCACAGGTAAATTCCGAAGGGAAAACCGGCCGCATCTTAATCTTAATTTCAAAGGGGAAATGTACGGGCTTAAGCTTGGAAACAGGGTCCGGTTTGAATTCCGCGAAAAGGAAACCGATGATCACTGGCGATTTAGAAATAAGCTTACGTTAAACCTTCCCTTTAAACTGACAAAATTTAATCTTCAGCCTTACTTTTCCGATGAGATATTTATAAACATGGGGGAGAGTATCGTCAAGCAGAACCGGTTTGTGGCGGGTCTTTCATTCAAGCTTAGTAAAAACGTCAAAACCAAATTGTACTACATGTACAAAAGCAACATGACTTCGTCCAGCGGATGGGTCGATACAAATGTGATCGGAACGGGCGTGGTGTTTACTTTCTAATCCTGATCAGGTCAGGCCTGAACCAGGCAGGTGAATATTGAGTCAAACTCAATCGCTTCAATTATGTAATCTTTTATGCTCAAACTGACTATTCGGTCAGTTTGAGCTAGAGCAATTTAATTTTTCGTGCTCGCTTTCTGCCTGTTGCGGCTTGGGCTGTCTGGCATCAGGATTACTCGCAATATTTCAATATTGCTGCGTATCCTTCTTTGCCAGCCTTGTCCTCTCGACGGCATAAAGCGGAGCAGAAAATATTAAAGTGCTCTAAAATAAAAACCTCGCAGCGGTCCCAAATCGCGCTTCTTTTATACCCCTGAGAGTCTCAATATTTTTCTAAATATGAAATATTGCGTAAGTTCCTATTATGTAATAGGTTATGGTGATTCTTTGGCTGTTTTTGGTCACTCTTGCAACACGGTTTCCAAGGCGGTAAATAACCCGATACCGCCGGGATATCGTTTGGCCCAGCCTCGCTCGAAACCGGCAATCGAATCTTTCGCTCATATCCTAGATGAATGGATAGAGCAGAACAAAAACACACGGCGTAAACAGCGGATGTATGTGACAAAGATGTACGAACGGCTTTGCGACGAGTATAGTTTTACCGGTCACTACAGCACGGTTCAGCGATACGTAAAAGAAGCTACCAAAGGCATCGGCGGGATTCTGCCCGACCCGGAAAATTACGGAATGAAGAGTTTTGTTATTAAACCGAGCCTTCTCGGCGACCTGACATACGCCAACACCACCAGCGGTTCGTACTATGGCAGTATCGTAAGCAACTGGTCCAGGTCCGCAGCTACCGGCAAATTCCACATTGAAGTTCCGGTAAATACAACGGCCAAGGTTTACATTCCGGCTAAAGACGTCAGGGATGTTACCGAATCCGGCAAGCCCGCAGCAAAGGCAAATGGCGTAACCCTGATCGGAAAAGACGGCGACTCCGTAGTATTCCTGATCAATTCCGGAGAGTATGACTTTACCAGTTTATCAGTACCGCCGGCGAAATGACGGTTTTCGGCTGGTTTAATTTTTTTGGTTAAAGTTATTGACAATTTACCCGGCACAATATAGAATATGTCTGCGCTGATAATTATCAGTCCTTTGACGCACTGAAATAGTAAAATGGATTTTTCTTTTTAAGGATGAAAAAAAGCATTGGATTGACTGGCTTGTGATAGCAGGTTATTTCGCCGCCCTGATATAAATGAAGCAATGGCTTATGCGTATTTAGAGTGATGGCGTTGCCAATATTACACAAGGATTTATTTTGATGGATATTTCAACTTTTTCAAATGTTACTACGATAGACTCGCACACTGGCGGTGAGCCTACGCGGGTTGTTATGACCGGCGGGCCGGATCTTGGCGATGGTCCTTTGGATAAGCGGGTCGAGATTTTTCGCCAGAAGTATGATTTCTTCCGTACGGCGATCATTCAGGAGCCTCGCGGGTCCGATGTTCTGGTGGGTGCTCTGCTCGTCGAACCAGTCGACAAAAGCTGCGTTTGCGGAGTTATATTTTTTAATAACGTCGATTATCTCAAGATGTGCGGTCATGGCACGATAGGGCTTGTAGTAACTCTGGCTCACGCCGGCAAGATCGGCCCCGGCGTTCATAAGATCGAAACTCCCGTCGGTATCGTCACTGCCGAGCTGCATGAATCCGGCGAAGTGTCCGTAGAAAATGTTCCAAGCTACCGCAAGGCCAAAGATGTTTCTATCGATGTGCCCGGTGTCGGAAGCGTAACGGGAGATGTGGCCTGGGGCGGCAACTGGTTTTTCCTTACCGAGGCTTCTTCGCTGGAATTGACTTTGGACAATCTTGATCAGCTCGGCGATATCGGACGGAAAATCCGTCAGGCCGTTAACGAGCAGGGTTATCCCGAAGTGGACCATATAGAACTGATCGGCCCGGCTGTCAATCCCGGTGCAGGGTCTCGCAGCTATGTGCTTTGTCCGGGTGCCGCTTACGACCGTTCGCCTTGCGGGACCGGCACAAGCGCAAAGCTGGCGTGCCTGGCAGCGGACGGCAAACTCGCCGAAGGCGAAAAGTGGGTGCAGGAAAGTATTATCGGCAGCACCTTTTCCGGAACCTATAGAACCGATGGCGACAAGATAATACCTACGATTACCGGCACCGCTTTTGTCAATGCCGAAACGAAATTCATATTTAACGAAAAAGATCCGTACTGCTGGGGAATAAGCCGTTGAGACAGTCTTATGATGTTATTATTGTTGGAGCAGGCATCATTGGCGCATCTTGCGCAGCTGAATGTGCGGCCA
The DNA here is from genome assembly GCA_019456225.1 of Planctomycetota bacterium. GTDB lineage: Bacteria > Planctomycetota > Phycisphaerae > Sedimentisphaerales > Anaerohalosphaeraceae > VRUI01. Next base: position 29,710 of record VRUI01000003.1, read on the forward strand.
GCGGTCTAAGTGTTCTCGTCCTGGATAAAGGCCCGATCGGCGGCGGAGTCACCGGAACGTGCATGGGCCATATCGTCATCCTTGATGACTCGGAGGCGCAGTTTGCACTGACGCGATATTCGCAGCGGCTGTGGAATGAGCTTGCGACAAAATTGCCGGAGCAGGCAGAATACGTTCGCTGCGGAACGATTTGGGTCGCCGCCGACCAGGAGGAAATGCAAGAGGTTCATCGCAAATACAAATCATATACAGAAAACGGCCTCGAAGCTGAAATCCTCGACAACAAGGCTTTGCTCAAAGCTGAACCGCATCTGGCCGCCGATCTTGCCGGTGGATTGCTCGTCAAGCAGGATTCGGTGATTTACCCTCCGGCAGCGGCATATTATCTGCTCAAGCAAAGTCACAAAAACGGAGCTGTTGTCAGGTCCGCAAGCGAAGTTAAAGCAATTCTTCCAGAAGGTGCAGTTGGCTTTTCCTGTGGTACAATAATCACCGGTTCGGTGGTCATAAACGCTTGCGGCTGTCAGGCACCCGAGTTTTCAAAAATGGCACCGATCAAAAAGCGAAAGGGTCACCTGGCAATTACAGAGAGGCGCGACGGTTTCCTTAACCACCAGATCATCGAGCTTGGGTATCTAAAGAGTGCTCATGCGGCTGCGGGTGATTCTGTGGCGTTTAATATTCAGCCTCGAAAGACCGGCCAGATGCTTGTCGGTTCATCCAGACAAAATGACTCCGATGATCCGTCGGTCCAGCATCATATATTGAGTAAGATGATCAAACGTGCATTCAAATATATGCCGGACCTTCGTGATGTGCAGGTTACTCGCACGTGGACGGGTTTTCGGCCCGCTACCGACGACAAGCTTCCGCTGATCGGCCCGGATGGAGACAGCGGAAAGATATGGATCGCCGCCGGTCATGAAGGGCTTGGGATTACTTGTGCGCTTGGGACGGCGAAATTGCTGTGCGATATGATCATGAACCGCCCGTCTGAAATCGATACAAAACCGTATTGTCCGTCAAGATTTGCAAAAGGAAATACTGAAGATGTCTGATAACGTTCAGATCACAATTAATGGTAAGACTGCCAGCGTGACGCCTTTGACTGTGGTTGCGACCGCGCTTGCCTGCGAAGGAGTCACCCGGTTTCGCAGGTCCGTTACGGGTGAACCCAGAACTCCGCTTTGCGGTATGGGAGTGTGCTTTGAGTGCAGAGTGACGATAAACGGCCAGCCAAACTCCAGAAGCTGCCAGGTGCTGTGCGAAGATGGAATGGAGATCGTCACCGATGAATGAGAAACTGCTTGAATTTGACATAGCCATCGTCGGAGCCGGGCCTGCGTCTATCGCTGCGGCATGTGCGGCCTCTGAAAACGGAAAGACTGTTGTCATGCTGGAAACGTCCCCATGGTTCGGCGGGCAGCTTTGGAGATCGGAATTTCCCAGGGCAAAAACCAGGCAGGCAATAAAATGGTTTACACATCTAAGCGAAACTTCCGCGAAAGCATTTTTAAATACAACGGTGATCGACGCACCCGCTGAAAACACGTTGCTCGCCGAAACATCAGATGGAAATCTTCGGGTCAAATACGATAAACTTATCTTAGCAACCGGGACACGTGAAATATTTTTACCCTTCCCCGGCTGGACACTGCCGAATGTTTATGGCGCAGGCGCTATGCAGGCACTGGCCAAAGCCGACTGGCCCGTCGAAGGAAAACGAATCGCAGTTGCCGGCAGCGGACCGCTTCTTTTTGCAGTTGCCGCTAACCTTAGAATCAGAGGCGCAACAATAGTCCTCACAGCCGAACAGACGGACCTGATGAGCTTTTTGAAGTTCGGTATGAAATTGCCGCTGCTGGCCCCGTCGAAGATCCTGCAGGCTATAAAATACCAGTCGCGACTGATAGGCGTAACGTATAAAACGAGTTGTTGGCCGGTTGAGGCCTACGGCAGCGAGCAATTGGAATCGGTGATGTTTACCAACGGTAAAAGAAACTGGAAAGTAGATTGTGATTATCTTGCTTGCGCTTTTGGACTTACTGCCAATCTCGAGTTGCCGCGTTTGCTGGGCTGTAAAATTAACCACGATGCTGTTTTCGTAGACGATTTCCAGCAAACCTCGTTGAAGGGTGTTTATTGCGCCGGCGAACTGACCGGTATCGGCGGTATCGACAGTGCACTGACAGAGGGACAGATCGCAGGTCTCGCCGCTGCCGGAAAAATGAAGCAGGCAAAGAAATTGCGTAGAACTCGCAGACGATATAATAAATTTGAAAAAGCAATGGCTAAAGGTTTCGCTCTGCGCCGAGAGCTATTGAAGCTAGCCGACGACGAGACTATAATTTGCCGTTGTGAAGACGTAACGGCAGGGCAGTTACGCGAATTTGACGACTGGAAATCTGCAAAATTGCAAACACGATGCGGAATGGGGCCCTGTCAGGGTAGAATCTGTGGTTGTGCGGTAAAAGAGATGTTCGGATGGGAAAATCTGTCGATCCGTCCGCCGGTTTATCCGGCCAAAATGAAAAATCTTGAATAATATTGACATTGACGCCAACCAAGTATATATTCTGAATCTTGTTGAGTCTGTGGTTTATAATCACGGTTAAAAATTTATAGTTGCTAATTTTACAAAAATGTAATTTATTCCAGGAGTTTAATTAAATGTCAGGCAAGGGAAAAGATTTTCGAGGTGTTTACGTAGCAAGCGTTACTCCAATGACTCAAAGCTGCGAGGTCGACTATGATATGCTTAGCAAGTATGTCGACGGTCTGGTCAACGATGGTGTTCACGGTATCATACCGCTTGGCAGTACGGGCGAGTTTTATGCTCTTACCCCGCAGGAGCGTCAGGATGTTCTTAAGGGCACTCTCGAAGCGGTAGACGGACGCGTTCCGGTCCTTGCAGGTACAAATGCAAGTTCCACCGCCGATGTTGTCGAGTACAGCAAACAGGCTGAAAAGCTTGGCGCCGACGGTTTGCTTCTTGCCGCACCGTACTACTCGCTGCCGACACTTGACGAACTCTACGAACATTTCAAGGCTGTTAACGATGCGGTCGGCATTCCGATCATGCTCTACAATTACCCCGGAAGAACTGGAGTGGACCTGGTTCCTGATTTCGTCGAGCGTCTGACTGCCCTTAATAATGTTAAGTACATCAAGGAAAGCACCGGCGATGTAACTCGAGTCAGCGAAATAATCAAACGTATCGGAGATCGCATTGGCGTTTTCTGCGGCGGCGATTTGATTCCGCTGGAAAGTTTCGTACTGGGTGCTATTGGTTGGGTTGGCGGAATTGCTAATGTCCTGCCGAAATCTCATGTTAAGTTATATGAACTCGCTGTCGTTAAGGGGGACATCCCTGCGGCACGCGAATTCTTCTACGAAATATTCTATGCACTTCAGGCGATTGAAACCTGCGGTAAATATACACAGTATGTAAAAGCCGGCTGTGAAATTATGGGCAATCCCGTTGGTCCGCCAAGGATGCCGCTCATGCCGGTATCGAATGAAGATTATGCTAAACTAAAAGAAATTCTAAGTACGATTTCAAGTGAAGGAGTTTAAAATGGGCAATGGGTACTGGCAAAAAACACTTCGTGTGAATTTGACAACAGGCGATATTCGTACCGAATCAATAGACGAGAAAGACCTGAAAGCCTTTATTGGCGGTGCGGGCCTTGCCGCTGAGATTTTGCGTCGCGAAATACCGCAAAAGATCGATCCTCTCTCTCCGGAGAATATGGTCATCTTCGCGACCGGCCCGTTTCAGGGCCCAGCGGTGCCTGGCGGAGCAAAATTCAGCATTGTCGGTATCTCTCCGCAAACCGGAACATACGCAGACACCGCCGCCGGTGCAAACTGGGGACCGTCTATTAAGGATGCAGGTTTCGACCTTGTAATACTCGAAGGCAAGTCGGAAAAACCCGTTTACCTCCATATAGTGGATGACGACGTTCAGATTAAAGATGCCGCTTCGCTATGGGGCAAAGATACCGTTGAGACTATTGACGCCATTTGCGCAGATAACGCTGACGACAAACTTAGCATCGCCACTATCGGCCCTGCAGGCGAACGTATGGTTGCTATCGCGTGCATCGCAATCGATAAGCATAGTTTTGGCGGACGCTGCGGTCTTGGCGCCGTTATGGGGAGTAAGAATGTCAAGGCTATTGCCGTACGCGGGACAAAGACCGCCCCCGTTGCCGATCCTGATAAGATGAAGGATTTGATCAAAAAATACCAAAAGCAAATATTCGACACTACTGTCGAAAATGACTTCCGTGAACATGGAACACCCGGCCTTTGCGAAACCGCTGAGGGCCTGGGCGATATGCCGATCAAATACTGGGAGCAGGACACCTGGCCTGAAGGCGCCAAGAAACTCGGAGCTCCGAATTACACCGAACAGCTAAACGCAAAACCGCTGCCGTGTAAATATTGCCCGATAGGCTGCCACCGCAAGGTATCCATTACGTCTCCGGAAGAGTACAAATATGAGGGCATTGGGCCCGAGTACGAAACATTGGGCCTGATGGGCACAAACCTGCTGATCGATGATCCCAAGGTCGTCACCATCGCCAATGACATCGCAAACCGCATGGGTGTCGATACCATAAGTACCGGTGCGATGATCGGTTTCGCTACTGAATGTTTCGAAAAGGGCTGGATCACGACCGAAGACACAGGCGGTCTGGAGCTTAAGTGGGGCGATCCCGACACCCTGATTAAAGGGACCGAGATGATCGGTCGTCGTGAAGGTCTCGGTGAGCTTTTCGCAGGCGGTACGCTCGCAGCCGCGAAAAAGATTCATCCCGACGCCGCTGACGAAGTTGTCCACTGCAAAGGGCTGGATTTTCCCTCGCATGACCCCAGAAGCTGCATCTCGCTTGCCCCTACCTATGCGACCGGTACAAGGGGTGCATGTCATTTCCGCGGTCCGTGCGAAGATGTCGAAATGGGCGGGTTCTTCATGCCCGAAGTCGGAGTCAATGAAGGCGATGTCAAATTCTTCGAAAAAGAAAACCAAAGCCTCGTCGCTTCAAAATGCCAGGACCTCGGTGTCCTCTGTAATTCGCTGGTACTTTGCTTATTCATGATTGACGGCGGCGACTGGTCGCTTACTGACCTGACCGAATTGTTCAACGCAGTTACCGGCTGGGATTTTTCGGTTGAAGATTTGCTACTTACCGGCGAACGCGGGTTCACTGTTCAGCGTATGAACAATCTCAGAGACGGCTATAATGCAGATGACGATGTAATGCCTAAGAAAATGAGCAAGGTCGCAAAAGAAGGTTTCCGTGCCGGTAAAGAAATTCCATTTGCCGAAATGATGCAGGAATACTATGCCTTACGCGGCTGGGACGCGAACGGTGCGCCTAGCCGGGAAACGTTGGATCGACTTAGTCTTTAATTATTACTTAACCGCATTGAGGTGAAAATGGTTGTTAATGTCAAATTGATGAGCATGTTTGCGAAATATCTGAAGGACTATCCGGACGGTAGAATAAACCTGGACGGCCCGGCGACGGTTCGCACTGTCGCCGAGTTTCTGGGGCTTCCTATCAAGCGGGTGAGGATTATCACGGTAAACGGCAAACAGGAAATGCTTGACAAATCCCTTTCGGATGGTGATCTGATTTATATCTTTCCACCGGCTATCGGCGGGGGATAAGGAAATACCACGAAATCGGCTTACTTAAATCCGCGAAAAAGTTTACCATAGGTTTACCGTTTTTTTAAGTATTTTCTTTGAATGTTCGTTATATCCTTTGAATGTTTTATTTGCTTGCTGTTATGGCGGTTTTTGCGGATTATGCGATGAGATAGAGGTGGTATATCTATTTTGTCGGTTTTTTTGTATTTTTTTTGGGGTAAAGATTTGGCTGTATTGCCTGTAGTGATTTGCTTGATTGCCGATTCCCCCTTGTTTCGTTGGTGTTAAATCCCTTCGCTCGCGCTTCGGGTTTCTGTTGCTACTATGTATTCATGCTCACTTTTTGTATCATTTTGCATTTTTTTGTTGAGTTTTCCGGGTTAATTCATAAAATTGAATCATTATATACTGGAAGTTCTGTAATTTTGATTCTTACAGACAATATATTCTTCTCGATTAACGTCAATTACCATAACATCGGTTTGGTAATGAACTAGTTATATTGATTTTTCTAAAAAGGACTTATGATGAAATTCAATCGAAAATTGAAGATGGGAATGGTCGGCGGCGGGCCTGGCGCGTTTATTGGTGAAGTGCATCGGAAGGCTGCTCGCCTTGATGAGGGTATCGAACTTGTTTCAGGGGCGTTTGATATTAACCCCCGCAAATCCAAAAAGATGGGCAAGGAACTGTGCCTGGACTCGAAAAGGGTTTATAAAACTTATGAGGAGATGATCGAAAAAGAGCTTAAACTGCCTGTCGGTGAGAGGATCGATTTTGTTTCGATCTGCGTTCCGAATAACTGGCATTTTCCAATCGCAAAAGCATTTCTTGAAGCAGGCTTCCACGTAATGTGCGAAAAGCCGATGACACTTAATGTGGCAGAGGCTAAGAAGCTTAAAGCTATCGTCAAGAAGACTCGCCGTGTATTCGGTCTTATGCATAACTACACCGGTTACCCGATGGTTAAGCTTGCCCGTGATGTGGTCAAAGCCGGCGACCTCGGTAAGATTCGCAAGATCATCGTTCAGTATCCGCAGGGTTGGCTGGCGACTGCACTAGAGAAAACCGGCCAGCAGCAAGCCGCATGGCGTACCGATCCCAAACAGTCAGGCGGAGCAGGCTGTATGGGTGATATCGGAACTCACGCCGAAAACCTGGCAGAGTATATCACCGGTCTTAAGATCAAGGAAGTTTGTGCTGATCTTACTACTTTCGTTAAGGGCCGCAGGCTCGACGACGACGGTAACTGTCTGCTGAAGTTTACAGGCGGGGCTAAGGGTATTCTCCACGCTTCTCAGATTTCTATCGGTGAAGAGAACGGTTTGGCTATCTGGATATACGGTGAAGAAGGAAGCCTGGAATGGCATCAGGAACATCCGAACTATCTCGATGTTAAGAAACCTGACAGCCCGGTCCAGACCTGGAGACGCGGTAATGATTATGTCGGTGCAAAGAGCCCGGCGGCTGGTCGCGGAACACGTCTGCCATTCGGTCACCCGGAAGCATTCTTCGAGGCTATGGGTAACGTATACGGCAATTTCGCGGACACTGTCAGAGCTAAACTTGCAAGAGAAAAGGGTGATCCGCTGGCTAAGGACTTCCCGGATGTAAACGACGGTCTTCGCGGCATGCTGTTTATCGATACGGTGCTTGCGAGTACCAAGAGTAAACAGAAGTGGACAAAGTTTAAAAAGTAAGCTAGTAGCAATTAGCGATTAGCAATAAGCAATTAGCTTTAGGATTCGCCTTTGGCGAAGCTGTTATTATCAGCATGGGCACAGCCCATCCTACCGGTTAAGATTTTAATTGCAGGGCGGGTTTGACCTGCCCTGCAATATAGTAATGGTAATTTTTTGAAGGTCACGATATGAGTAATCGCAGGGATTTTCTTAAAGGTGTTAGTTTGGCTGTTGGCGGCGCTGCTGTTTTCGCCGGTTGATATGGACTGTTATGACGCGGCTTTGTGGTCGTGCATTACGCCGCTGTCGATCGAGTCGATCGCAAACCGCTCGAATTCTGTCGACGTGCCGGACTTTACTCGCGGCAGATGGAAAACTAATAAACCGGTTGCTCTGGAGTTGGAAGCTGTAAACGGCGTAAGAGAGATTAAAAAGGCTTAAGCGCAGATAAAAACAACGATTTAATTTGGTTCTTGATATGAGAAAAATATTATTTATGCTTTTGATAGTTGCTTTATGCGGATGCGACAGCCGTGTTGCAGAGGATGCAGCTAAAGAGTTTGAAGATGTTAAGCTCAATTATAAAAAGCTCGTCCGCGAAAAACTGACTTACGGTATCTATCTGTTGCCATCTAAAGATAAAGAAGAGGGCATAGGGCAGATCGGGCAAATCCTTAAAGATGTTTTATTAAATGAGCTTCTAACTACTATGAGTTTTGAGGTGGAGGTCAAACTGAAAGATGAAAATGTCATAGTGGATAGTGCTTTGTGGATATTTGGCGGCAAGATGGAAGTGTCATCCGTATGCAAAAAGAACGTATGGCTTACCCCTGAATCGTTGACAGTTACAAATCGTAAATCGAGCGGCGATAAAATCCTTTCAGTTGTAAACAAGAATGGAGTCCTTGTATATGACAGGGACGGAGAAACAAAACAGATCGAATACCCGGAAAAAACGATTAGCTTTGACAGTCTTTTTGCGATTGTTCCTCAAATGCCAAAAAAGAAAGGTGTTCGTTATCAGTTCGATTGCCTTTTTAAAATTTCAAACGGTAAAACAGAAAAACCCCAGGAGGGCCAGAGGTTCGCTTTAGTGTATTCTGGAAAAGAAAAATTCGATGTCGCCGGTAAAAAGACTACCTGTTACCGGTATGACCTTGTTGGCGGTAAGGACTTAACACAATTTTATGTTGACAAAAAAGGACTTGTCCAATGTGTCAAGAACAAGGATTCCTTGATTAAACTTCTAACGAAGGACGAAATTGTCAAGCTCGGTGTCCACCGTGAAAGGCGGAAAAAAGCAGCGGCAGAAAATCGTCTGAAAATGCTTGAAGACATTCACGGTGTGATCAGTGTCGGTGAAATTGATGACATTAACCGGCTGTTGGATAAGGATGCTTCGCTTGTTAATAAAAAGGATGACAAGGGACAGACGCCTCTTCATAAGGCGATAAAATTAAAAAAAATGGATGCTGTGAAATTACTGCTTGAGCGGGGGGCCGATATCACAGCAGTTGACAATAATGGTACAGGCGTCCTGTCTATGGTATGGGGGGATGCCGATACTGCAAGATATTTACTTGAACGGTCGCCTGAACTCTTGGAAAAACGTAACAAGTGGGAACAAACTCCGCTTCTTCGGGCTACTAATGATGGCAGAGAAGAGTTGGTTAAACTCTATATTGAAAAAGGTGCCGATGTTAATGCTGTAGGTATCCGAAATGAGGGGCCGCTTTGGAGTTGGAATGGTTATAAATTGTCAATAGGTGAGGCACTTTTAGCCGCGGGAGCAGACATTGATGCCAAAACAAAGTCCGGCTGGACCGTCCTGCACAAAATGGCAAATAATGAAAGAGTCGAGGCATTTAAATTGCTTGTGTCAAAAGGAGCAGATATTGAAGCGCTTACAAATCGCGGACAGACGGTGTTGCATTTTGCGAACGATGCTCAGATTGCCACATTGATTTTAGAGAAGGCGCCTCAATTAATTAACATTAAAGACGAGTGGGGTAGAACGCCTCTGCATGAAGTTGCCCAAAAAAGCAAAAGCGATGCGGCGGTAAAAGTATTATTGTCAAAAGGTGCTGATATTAATGTAGCCAATGAGCATTTTGGTTCGATTCTTCATGTTGCTGCCGAGAATGGGCAATTGGAAGTTGTTAAATGTCTCCTTGCAAACGGAGGGAATATATCTGTAGTAAATAAATATGGTGCAACGATTGCTCACAGGGCTAAAAAATCCGAGATTATGAAATACCTGCTTTCGCAAGAACCGAAACTGGCTAATACCAGAGATAAGGGCGGCAATACGCCATTACATAAAATCGCTGCAATGCGTGCTGTTGGGTCTGCTAAGGTACTTTTGGAAAGCGGAGCCGATCTTAAAGCAGTAAATAACAGAGGGCTTTCAGCTCTGCATTATGCCGCAGATTACTCAGGATCTGCGATGTGCGAGTTTCTAATAAGCCAAGGTCTTGACGTTAACGTTAAGGATAATAAGGGTAATACGCCGCTAGATGCGGCTATAAAAGACAAGAAAACCAAACTGGTGGAATTGCTAAAAAAGCATGGCGCTGTTCGTGGTGCCGGGAAATGAATTGAAAAAGTAAATGTAAATCAGTGTGGGCATGGCCCACCTTTGAAAATGTAATTTTAACGGATTATTAGGAGAATTTGATATGGCAAGACCGGTAACTATGTTTACAGGACAGTGGGCGGACCTTCCGCTGGAAGAGTTGGCAACGAGAATGGCAGAGATCGGATATGATGGGCTTGAGCTTGCGTGCTGGGGCGATCATATGGAAATTGACAAGGCCGCGACCGATAAGGACTATTGCAAGAAACAGCTTGCTATTCTCGAGAAGAATAACCTTAGCGTTTATGCGATAAGTCATCATCTTGCCGGTCAGCTGGTTTGCGATCTTAATAACGATTCTCGATCTGACGGGTTTGCTCCTGCCGATTGCGCCGGCGACACCGAAAAGAAACGTGCGTGGGCAGTTGAGACTATGAAGAATACGGCACGGGCGGCGAAGAATCTTGGGCTTAAGGTTGTAAACGGTTTTACGGGTTCGTCGATCTGGCATATGCTTTACAGTTTTCCGCCTGCATCGGATGAGATGCTCGACGACGGTTTCAAATATTTTGCTAAGATGTGGAACCCGATCCTCGACGTGTTTGACGAGTGCGGCGTTAAGTTTGCCCTTGAGGTTCACCCGACCGAGATCGCTTTCGATATCTATACTGCCCAGAGAGCACTTGAGGCTATCGATAACCGCAAGGCGTTCGGTTTTAACTTCGACCCGAGTCATCTTCACTGGCAGATGGTCGATCCTGTTGAGTTCATCCGTGCGTTCCCTGACCGCATCTACCACGTCCACATGAAGGACGCGGCTTTGCAGCTTGACGGTAAGAGCGGTATTCTCGCTTCGCATCTGAACTTCGGTCAGCAAAACAGGGGCTGGGACTTCCGTTCGCTCGGACACGGAGGAGTGGATTTCGAAGAGATCATCCGTGCTTTGAACCATATTGCTTATACAGGTCCACTGTCAGTAGAGTGGGAAGATTGCGGCATGGAACGTTTCCGCGGTGCGACTGAAGCTTGTGATTTTGTACGTGCGGTTGATTTTTCGCCTTCGAATGTCCAGTTTGACGCTGCTTTTGACGATTGATTTATTCAAACTGACCGATTGGCCAGTTTGATAATTACGAATTACGAATTAAGGATTCGGCCTAAGGGCCGAGGCTATTTTTAGGTTATAATTTACTGTCATGTAAACCTTTTATATGAAATGGTTTACGTTGTTTTTTTGATCTGATTTCGGTCATTTTGATTGATTTGAGTTGAATCGGGGAATATAGACGATTTTAGCAAAATTTTGCAATAAAAGCTGATTTTGCAGCGACTAACACTGCGATAGTCTGAGAAATGGCAGTTTTGTAAATAATTTACTGTTGAATTTAGAAGGATATCTCATGAAAAGACGTGATTTTCTAAAGGCTGGTGTCGGTGCTGTTAGTTTTCCTTACCTTATTCCATCGGCAGCGATGGGCAAGGCCGGGACTGTGGCACCGAGTAATCGTATTGTGATGGGCGCTATCGGTACCGGCTCTATGGGTACAGGCGACCTTCGCGGTTTTCTTGGCAAGAAGGAAGTACAGTTTGTCGCTGTTTGCGATGTCGACTCGGTTCACATGGCTAACGCCAAGAAGCATGTCGACGACAAGTACGGCAATACTGACTGTAGAGAGTATGGTGACTACCGCGATCTTGTCGCACGCGGCGATCTTGACGCGGTTATTCATGCCTTGCCGGATCATTGGCATGGTATTGTTTCTGTTGCGTGCGCACGTGCCGGTCTTGATATCCACGGCCAGAAGCCGCTTGCCCGAACGATCAAAGGCGGCAGGGCGATCTGCGACGCGGTTAAGCGTTATGGCCGTGTATGGCAGACGGGCAGTTGGCAGCGTTCGGTGGGCACTTTCCATAAAGCTGCTGAGCTTGTTAACGCAGGCGTTATCGGCAAGGTGAAATACTGCGAAGTCGGTTTGCCGAACGGCTTCGGCAGCGGGGTTCTTCCGGTGACACCTGTACCGGAAAGACTTAATTATGATATGTGGCTCGGGCCTGCTCCGTGGCGTGAACACGTTGCCTTTAACGGCGATACGGTACACTGGAACTGGCGTTGGGTTATGGATTACTCGGGCGGTCAGCTTACCGACTGGGCCGGTCACCATATCGACATCGCTCATTGGGGTCTTGGTTTTGATGGTACCGGGCCTGTTTCGATCACCGAGGCAAAGGGCGTTTATCCGACAGAGGGTACGTATGATGTACCTACCGCTTACAGGTTCAAGAATACGTATGCTAACGGCGTTGAGATGGTCGTTGCTAACGCATCGCAGCAGCCGCACGGGATGGGTGCGTGCTGGTATGGTGAGAACGGTCAGTGGATCCATGTTAGACGCGGCGGGATGAAGGCTAGTTCGCCTGAGATATTGAAGACGGTTCTGGGGCCAAATGACAAACGGCTTTATAAGAGTACCGATCATAAACAGAATTTCCTTGATTGCATCAAGAGCAGGAAAAAAACGATCACTCCTGTTGAGACCGCTCACCGATCTATCAGTGCGGGCCTGCTTGGTGAGATCGCGATGCTGACCGGCAGGGACTTGAAGTGGGATCCTGTTAAGGAAACGTTTATCGGCGACGAGGCGGCAAACCGCTACCTGTCACGTCCGTTTCGTGCTCCGTGGCATTACTAATAGAATATGGTTTTTAGTTTTTAGTCTTTAGATTTTTGAACTTTATATTAAATAATTGAGGAATAGAAATGGGTTCTTTATTGAAAAAAATTATAGTTTGTGTTTGTATGATCGGTATTGTTGGATGTGCTTTTGCTGTTAAGGATGCTGAGGTCGCTAAGATGAAGGCGGCTGCTCCACCAGCTTCGGTTGAACCTGCTAAGCCGCGTAAGGTATTGGTGTTTAATCTTTGCCAGGGTTTTCCGCACAGTTCGGTGCCGTATGGCAGCAAGGCGATTGAGATACTTGGTCAAAAAACCGGCGCCTTTACCAGCGACGTTTCTGTGGACAAGAGTGTTTTTACTGCCGGTAACCTTAAACAGTACGATGCGATCATCTTTAACAACACGACCAGGCTGACTTTTGATAAGTCCCAGCGTAAGGCGATAATGGATTTCGTCAAGGGCGGCAAGGGTATTGCTGGTATCCATGGGGCGACTGATAACTTTTACGATTGGCCCGAAGCTGCCGAGATGATGGGCGGCACTTTTCGTGGTCATCCGTGGGGGGCGAGGGGCACATGGGCTGTTAAAATCGAGGATCCTACCAGTCCCGTTGCTGCTGCGTTTAATGGAAAAAGCTTTAAGATCAGCGATGAGATTTACCTTACAAAACAGATCAAGCTCCGTGAGAATGCACGCGTCCTTGTCGGTCTGGATATGACAGATGAAGTTAACCTTAAGCCACTTGGTGGTAAAAAGACTCACCCTGATGTACCGATAAGCTGGATTCGCGATTTTGGTAAGGGCAGGGTTTTCTATTGTGCATTCGGCCATAATCATGAAATTTTCTGGAATACGACGATCCTTAAGCATTACCTTGACGGCATTCAGTTTGCCATTGGCGACCTTAAGGCCGATACTACTCCGCTGGCTCTTGGCGAGAAAGTTTCGTCGTGGCCGGATGTTAGAGGGCTTGTCGATGCTGTCAAAAATTTCAAATACGGTCAGTCACGCAAGCCTTTGATCGCTGTTGAAAATGCGATTAAGGATGCGTCGGGTTCTCCGGCAAAATTGCTGGCTATTGAAGTTGAGATGAATCGTTTGCTCCTGACCGACTTAACAATTGCCGGTAAACAGTTCATCTGTAAGCAGCTTGGGCTTATCGGTACGTCCCAATCTGCCTGGGGATTGGCTGGAATGCTCAAAGACCCGAAGACCGCTGCTATGGCGTTGATGGCGATGGAACGGATCGGCGGAAGTTCTGTTGAATCCCTTCTGGTAAATGAGCTTAAAACCGCCAAAGGCGATGTCCAGGTCGGTGTCATCAACGTTCTCGGAACCTTGAAAAGCAAGAAGTCTGTCGATGCGATCGGCGGGCTGGCACTTTCTTCGGATAAGAAGGTTGTTGTTGCTTCTATCGCGGCCCTTAACAATATCGCTACAGGTCAGGCAGGCAGAAAACTGTCGGCGGTTTTGGAAAAGGCCGATCCGGCACTGAAAGCAGTTGTTCAGCAGGCAATGATTGAAAGTGTATATAAAGCCCCCTCGGGAAGCTGGAAATTCGACGTGTACAAGTCGATACACGACGGGGCGGTAACTTCTCCTGTTAAGGCGGCAGCTTTAAAGGGTATGGCTTATTCGCTGGGTGATAGAGCCGGAGAAACGATTGTTGCGGGATTGAAATCCGACGAGGCGATTGTTGTTGACGCGGCGATATCGGCTATTGCCAATATCAAATCCGCTAAGGTAGTTGCGGGGATTTTCGGCTGTTTCGATAAGGTTGGTCCTGCCGCTCAATTTAAGCTTCTGAGCCTGGGCGCTGAGATGGGTGTTCCTGCGATTTCCAGTGCGGCGTTCAAGAGCGTTAACTCCAGCGATGAGAAGGTACTTATCGTCGCGATGAAGGCTCTTAAAAAAGTCGGCGGCGTCAAAGCCGTTAGTGTTCTTGCCCGAAAGGCATCCGCGACCGGCGGCAAAGTACAGCAGGTTGCAAGAGAATGCCTTTACGGTTTGAAGGGCGATGGTGTAGACGAGAATATCGTCGGACTTCCTAAGGTAACCTCCAATAACAAGGTGGTCGTAGAGTATATCATGGCTATCGGCCAGAGAAAAATCGCAGGAACTGTCGGTCTGCTTGCAAAATACACATATTCATCCGATTCAAATATTTCCGTACAGGCTTTCAGGTCGCTTGCTATGGTTGGCAAGGCAAACGATCTTGGAGTTGCTGTCAAACTGCTCGTTGACCTCAAAAACGATTATCTTCGCTTCGAAGCCGAGAAATGTGCTGCCGGTATCGCCGTTTCAAACAAGGCTGACGTAAAGCCCATAGTCAAGGCATTTAATTCGTTTACGAATTCACAAACTAAAGCTTCCCTGCTGAAAGTTCTTGGCAAAATCGGTTCAGATAATGCTTTTAGTGTTTTATATGATATTATCACCGATGGCGACAAGTCTGACGGAGTTAAGAAAGCTGCGATTGCCGCACTTGCCGGCTCTAACAACGGCAATGTCGTTTCGTACCTTATCAAAGCTTATCAGAATTTGTCGAATCAGGATCATAAGACCCTTGCTTATAAAGGGATAGTCAGGACCATCCCGCTTAATGGCGGCAGAAATACCCAGGTTAAAATTGAACTGTTCAAAAAGGCTTTTTCGATCTCCTCGGTCAAAGCTGAGAAGAAATTGGTCCTTTCTCAAGTTTCCAAAATCCATAACGCCGAAGCTCTCAATTTCGTAATGTCTTTTATTGAAGACCCCGAGTTGAAAAACGAAGCGGCTTCGGCGGCAATTTCTATTGCTTACAGGTTGTCCGGAAACAGGAGAAAGCCAATCAAGGATGCTGCAAAGAAGGCATTGGAAAAGATCATGGAAGTGTCGACAGACAAACAGATCAAGAGTAAGGCGAAACGAGTTTACGACGGGATAAAAAAATAAGTCTGGTTGTCTGCTGTAAATTATTTTTGAATTTTTATTGTTTATTTTAAGGTAGTATAATGAAACTGACACGTCGTAATTTTATGTCAACAGCAGCTGCTGCAGGTGCAGCTTTTACAATTGTCCCAAGTCACGTACTTGGCGGGCCAAAGCATATTGCTCCCAGCGAAAAACTGAACATTGCCGGTATCGGTGCAGGCGGGATGGCGTTTAATAATCTCAAGGCTTGTTCCAAGGAAAACATAGTTGCGTTGTGCGACGTTGATGACAGACGCGCCGCAAAGGCTTACGAGATGTACCCAACGGCAAAACGGTTCAAGGACTTCCGTGTAATGCTTGACAAGATGGATAAGGATATCGATGCCGTTATTGTCGCTACTCCCGACTATACTCACGCTGTTGCTGCTATGAAGGCGATCAAGATGGGCAAACATGCCTATGTACAAAAACCCCTTACCCGCACGGTTTACGAAGCACGAATGCTCACCGAAGCCCGGTCACTGGGCAAGATCGGGTCTCGACTCCGTCGAACAGATCAAAAAGCTCAAGGGACGTATTGTCAGCATGCATCTTAAGGGTGTCAAAGCAGTCGGCGAAAAAGGACACAAAAAAGATGTCCCGTTGGGCACTGGAGAATGCAAAATTAAAGAAATTCTCGAAGAATTAAATAAACAGGGTTTCAGAGGCGTCTTTACAATAGAGTATGAGAGCAACCCGGATAACCCGGTACCGGATATCAAGAAGTGCGTAAAGTTCTTTAACGAAACAAAATCCAAGTTAAAGCCCGTAAGACGAGGAAGAAGGCCAGGTGGCGAAAGGAAAAAAACTGACAATACCAAAAAGCAACCCACGAAAGCTAAAAAAGTAGAAAAGAAAAAATAGAGTCGCCAATATCTTTGCTTAGAGAAAGTATTTGCAATACAATCACTTTTTTTATACCATAGGAAAAAATCTTTTTAGTTATATTTTTGGAGAATTAAGAAAATGAAGAATAAAATTGACAGACGCCAGTTTGTTCAATCAACAGCAGCTATCGGAGCGGGTCTGTTCGTAGCCCCGGAGGTACTGTCAGCTACGGCAAGCACTGCCAAGAAAGCCGATATCAATGTCGCCCTGATCGGTGCAGGCATCGAAGGCCAGGTCCTTTTTGATGCGGCAAGTACAATCGGACGCAAATCGGGGATCAAGTTCAAAGCTGTTTGCGATATTTGGGACTTTAAACGGAAAAAATTTGCGAAAACGCTTAAGAAGTATAAGAGAGCCGGTTATAATAATGCAGCGTATGTCGACTACAGAGAGATGCTCGATAAGGAAAAGGATAACCTCGACGCGGTGATCATCGCGACACCGGACTGCTTCCACGCCGAACACACAAACGCCTGCCTTGAGGCAGGTCTGCATGTTTACTGCGAAAAGGAAATGTCAAATACCATCGAAGGCGCAAAATCGATGGTTCTAACGGCCAGAAAGACAGGCAAGCTTTTACAGATCGGTCATCAACGAAGAAGTAATCCAAAGTACATCTTCGCCAAGGAAAACATCATAGACAAATCATACACGACAAAGAAAGTAATTGACCCAAAAACAAGGAAACCAAAAAAAGACCCGAAAACCGGCAAAGATCTGTTGATAGATTCAACCCTTCTTGGTCGCATTACGACTATCAACGGCCAGTGGAACAGAAGCGTATCTGCATGTAAGGACCTGGTTGCTCCTGCAGGGACCGCAATCCCACAGGCAACTCTTACTAAGTACGGCTTTAAATCTATGAAGCACTTCATGAACTGGCGCTGGTACAAAGGCCTTGGCGGCGGTCCTATCGTTGACCTCGGTTCTCACCAGATCGATATTTATAGCTGGTTCCTCGGCGAAGCAAAGCCAAAGTCAGTCATGGCAAGCGGTGGTGTCGATTATTGGAAGGGTCACGAATGGTATGACAATGTGATGGCTGTTTTTGAATTCGATACCGAAGCCGGTCCGGTTAGAGCTTTTTACCAGACTCTTACGACCAGCAGCAGCGGCGGCTATTATGAGAAATTCATGGCCGAACACGGCGCATTGGAAATATCTGAAGATCCGCGTTTCTTTAATGTCGGCAGAGATATGAAGGTGGTTCATGGAAAAGAAAATCCTATAACAAAAATAATGAATGTTCCACAATGGAATCCCTGGATTGACGGCGGTATCATAACTCCGGTTCCTCAGCCCAAAAAATCAAAGAAGAAGGGCGTTATGGATGTTCGCAGCAGTCCTCTGCTCTTACCGAACACGATTCATGCAACCATGGATGTGCCTTATCATCAGCCTCACCTGATCAACTTCTTTGATGCGATTCGCGACAGCAAAGTTAAGCTTAACTGTCCTGCAGAGGTCGGTTACCATACCGCTGTCATGGTTCTTAAGGTTAACGAAGCTGTTGAAGCACGCAAGACGCTGGAATTCAAGCCGGAAGATTTCCACGTTTAATCTTTTAGATTTTAGAGAGCCGGGGGCTTAAAAGCTTTCGGCTCTTATCTTATTATGTTTTACGAACTATAATTGTTATTGTGAATTTTGCCTTTTTGCCCGGAAGACTTTTCTTTTGTCTCACTGGTGGTAACGGACTGAAACTAGAATGAATTTATTAAGGAGAGTAACATGAGTAACGGACAACTGCCAGACTACATCGCATCGGCAAAACCAAACCCCGCAGAAAACCGCGCACCGTGGTACAAAAACACCGCACCGGCATACGCCGGAATCTTTCTTTCGGTGCCGTTCATGGCCGGCATGGCCGGAGCACTTGTCGCAGGCAGCATAATGGCAGCCGTAATCGGCCTGTTCATGGGTGCGATGTTCTGCCTGGTGATCTACTACGTCCCGGCAAAACTAGGTATGCAAACAGGAATGCCCCTGTACGTAGTAGCATCCTCAACATTCGGGACGCAGGGGGGAATTGTCATCCCGGGCATCCTTATGGGTGTAGTTCAGATATTCTGGCATGCGGTGTTTACATTCTCTGCAGCTCAGTTTTTCATGTCGGCTATTGGGAAAGATTATACAGAAGATAAGGTTCTATACTGGGTCGCATGTGCGGTACTGGGTTTGATCATGGCATTTGTCGGAGCTGTTGGTATTGGGCTTCTTGCGAAGCTTTCAAGCTTTCTGCCGATCTTTCCTTTGCTGGCGATCGCTGTCGCTGCCATTGCCAACAGTAAAGGCCTTGCCGGTTTTAGCGATGCAGTCGTTACAGCTAAAGGAAGCTTAGGGGCAGTCAGTCTTTCAATGTTCGCTGCACTTGCCATGACTGCCGGTTTCTTCGCTTCTGCTGGAGTTGCAGGCAGTGACTTTGGTATGAACAGCAGGGATGAAAAAGATGTAGCACTTGGTGGATTTGTAGGCATAACTGGCGCCGCACTTGTCGCTGGTATCCTGGCGATAGTTGCCATTGCCGGTGCTGTCGGAAATAATCCGGAAGTATTAAATGCTGAAGGAGACGCAGGGCCCTTTATTGCTGCAATAAATCAAAGTGGTGGAATTCTTTCAAGTGCATCTTCATGGATATTTGTTATTGCCTGTATATGCCCGCTTGGTTTCTGTGCGTTTCTCGCAGCTAATGCATTTTCGACGATGCTGCCGAAAATTCCACGTATCCCAATGACTATGGTTGCAGGTCTTATCGGTGTTATCCTTGCCGCATCCGGCATAGCTGGTAATCTTGTGAAATTCTTCCTGATGGTCGGTGCTGCTTTCGGTCCTATCGCAGGTGTCATGCTTGCCGATTTCGTTCGTCATGGCGGATGGGCCGGACCTCGCAAGGGTATCAACTGGGCAGGTTTCATTGCATGGGGCATTGGCCTTCTGATGGGCTTGCTCGGTCCTATTAGCGGCGGAAAACTTGGTTACGGTCTTGAGCCGCTTGTTGCTACGGTTGTTGCAGCTGCTGCTTACTTTGTTCTTGCCGCTGTTGGCCTTGAGCCCGAAAACGTTGAACTTCCTTCTTCTGAAGAATAATTATTTGTGGGGTGGGCGCTGCTCACCCCATTTTTTTATTAATAAGGATTTGGTATTATGTTAAAAATTCGATTAGTGATTGTTTTGCTGTTTGCCTGCGGTTTTGCTGTCGCTGCCGGCGCAAAAGGTAAAACGGATAAGTCTAAAGCCCTCACTATTGTTGAAGAAGGCGAAAAATTGGTAGTAAAAGCCGGCGATGTCGACCTGGTAACTTATCAGAACAAACCGATGGCCAATCCCAAGGGCGGTGACAAGTTCAAGGGCAGCAACTTTATCCATCCTCTAAAAACGCTGTCGGGATTTACGCTTACCGATCTTCAGCCCGGAGACCACCTGCACCACTTTGGTCTGTGGTGGCCGTGGAAATTCTTAAAGGCCGAAGGACGCAAGGTTCTGTACTGGGAACTACAGAAGGGCGAAGGGGTCATCCAGGCCCAGGGACGCCATAAAGCTGAAGTTAATAAAGGCGGTGCGGTCTTTGCGGCGCCAAGTCACTATATCGACAAAACCGCACCCGATGGTCCGAAAGTAATCCTCAAGGAAATGCTCATCGCAAATGTTTCGCCAATTGTTACTTCACCGGCTAAGGGCTATTTCCTTGACCTGATCATTGTTCAAAACACCGCGATCAAAACCCCGGTAGAGGTCGTTAAGTATCGCTACAGCGGTTTTTCTGTTCGCGGCGCAAAGTCGTGGAATAAGGATAACAGCAAGCTTGTCACAAGCGCCGGCAAAGATCGTCAGGCATCTAATTTTACTATAGCCAATTGGATTATCGCTGAAGGCGACGCAAAACCAGGCGCAAAAGCCGGTTTTGTAATGATGTCGCATCCGGATAATTACGGCGCTCCCCAGATGCTTCGAACATGGAACGACAAAATGCACAACGGAGCGACATTTGCCAACTTTAATCCCGTCCAGAAAAAATCGTGGATATTAGAGCCCGGCAAAAAATACATCCAGAAATACCGCCTTTTCGTCTATGACGGATCGATAACGGAAAGCGACGCACAAAAAATGTGGTCGGATTACTCCAAAGCTGCTCCTGCCGCTAAAACTGCCCTGATCCCTCTTCCTGTGGAACTTCCGGCAGCTATCGAAGTTGGTACTCCCCCGAATCTTTCGTCGATTCCAAACCTGGAGAATATCAAAACTGATCGCCCGATATTTTATGTTCCCGCGGGTACTAAAAATGTCGCCCTGAACAAAACTGTCACGTCCTCCGATGACGAATATACCGGCGAGACTCTTGTCAAGATCGTCGATGGCGACATGAGTGGAGCCGATGAATCCTTCCTGGAATTTGGTCCGTATGAGCAGTACGTTACCATCGACCTTGGTTCGCAGCATGAGATATACGCGGTTATGCTCTGGCATTTCCATAAGAAGGGACGTGTTTACTTTGATGTGGTGGTTCAGACTTCCGACGACCCTGATTTTATTACCAATGTCAAAACCCTGTTCAATAATGACACCGATAACACCCACGGACTTGGCGCAGGTAAAGACAAAAATTACATTGAAACGCATAAGGGCAAACTCATCAACGGCAAAGGTACAAAGGCCCGTTATGTTCGCTGCTACAGTAATGCTAATAATGCAAATGACTTGAACCATTATATCGAGGTTGCGGTATTTGGAAAACCGGCAAAATGACCTATTGGTCATTTTGAGATTGATTATTAAAGGAAACGGCCTCACGGCCGAAACATTTTTATTAGAAATATGGCAGATTTTATAGTATGAGAAATACACTGATATTCGGTGTTTTGATAGTAACGGCGGTAGTGGCGGGTCTTTTCCTGCGGCTGCCGTCGCTTCATTATCGTCCGCTTCACACCGATGAGGCCGTCCACGCCGATAAGCTTGGCGATCTCCTTGAGCGTAACGACTATAAATATGACAAGTTTGAGTTTCATGGACCCACCCTGAATTATTTTACGCTCATTCCGGCGGCGATAGCCGGCCAGAAAACCTTCATCGATCTCGACGAGTTTACGCTGAGAATAGTGCCCGTCTTTTTTGGGATGGCCCTTATTTTGGTCCCTTTGCTGATGACGGCCGGACTTGGCAGGATGAGTGTTTTTATCGCCGCTGCGCTGACGGCGGTTTCACCGGCGATGGTTTATTACAGCAGGTATTATATCCAGGAGATGCTTCTGGTATGCTTTTCGCTTTCGGTGATCGGATGCATTTTCCGGTATTTGCAGTCGCGGAAGGTTCGCTGGCTTTTGCTGGCCGGGATTTCTTACGGCCTGATGGGCGCCACCAAGGAGACATTTGTAATAGCATGCAGTTGCGGGTTATTCGCCGCCGCTGCCGTATGGTACTTTTCCTCAGAAAAAGCATCCCGACTGTCAAAGCTCAGGTCGTATATCGGTATCAAACCGATAGCTGTCTTTGCTGTCTCAGCGGCAGTTATATGGGTTGTTTTCTTTTCGTCGTTTTTCACAAACCGCCAAGGCATAGCCGACAGTTTTCTGACGTTTACCACATACCTCAACCGTGCACATGGCGAGGGCAGACATCATCACCCGTGGCATTATTACCTGCACATCCTCCTCTTCTGGAAACACAACTCAGGTCCGCTCTTTACAGAGGCGATAATTGTATTATTGTCTTTGGCAGGTGGTGCATTTGCCTTTTGCAAAAGAAACTTCGTCGGTGAATACAAACCGCTCGTTCGTTTCTTTGCTCTTTATACTTTGCTGATGACCGCAGCCTATGCGATGATACCGTATAAAACTCCATGGTGTTTGCTTGGGTTTTTTAGCGGGATGATAGTCCTGGCAGGTTTCGCCGGTGCGTGTTTGCTTTCACTGGCCAAAGGTACCGGCGTAAAAATCGCAGTCTGTTCACTTTTGATAGCCGGCCTGCTCCACCTTGCAGCGATGTCTTATCTGTCCGGCACGAAGTACGCCGCAGAGCCTGCAAACCCCTATGTTTACTCCCATACTTCGATGGACATATACGAAATATCCGATAAGATCATCAAAACGGTCAATGCCTCAGATACTTCAGGCAAAACAGTGGTTCAGATAATTGCTGACGGGGGGAGCTACTGGCCTTTCCCGTGGTATTTGCGATCCCTGGACAATATCGGTTACTGGGACAGCGTAGACGCCAGGATGTCTCCGCCATCTCTTGTAATATTGTCCGCTGTTTATGGCAAAAGAATCGGCGAGATTGAGGAGCAGCTCATCTCTCATCTGTACAATTCTTTGCCGTCGGGCCAAAAGGAGTTGTATATGCCCCTGTTTGACGGTTATATGGAACTGCGTCCCCGTGTTGAAGTTCGAGGATATATGACCCAAAAACTCTGGGAACAGGCAAACAAACAGCCGAATATAAAATAATTGTTGCAAAATGAAATTAGAGATAATAAACTAATCGCTAATCGTTATTTATTTTGGAGGTTTTAATTATGAAAGTTATTGTAACATTAATATTGTTGTCCATCCTGGCTGTTATAAGCGGGTGTTCTTCTGGTGGGGGCAGTTTCTTAGCTGGGTATGATTTTAGCTCGATCGATAAAATCGCCGTCGTCGAGGTTACCGGCTATTTCAAGAAGGAAGGCGTCAGAAACCAGATCGCCAATTTCGTAGAGATAGAACTGCTGGAGCGAGGGTTCGCGCCTATCGAAAGATCCAGGATCCAGGCTCTCATTGATGAACAGGATTTTCAGGCATCTGAGATAACTGCCACCGATGCAGTCAAAACCGGCAAAATACTAAATGTCCCGGCTATCCTGCTGATTGACGTCCCGGAGTTCGGAGAAAATATCAACGTTTCCGGAAAGATGCTCGATGCAACAGATGGGAGGATCTTGTGGGTAGGCTACGGCAAGGCTCGAACTGGCAAGCTTTTGACAACTGTCATAGCCGCAACCGCCGGCGCAGTCATAGGGGCAGCTGTCGATTCCGACCATACAACCGAAGGTGCGATAATAGGGGGCGTCCTTGGAGGCGCTGCCGGATATACTCTTTCCCCGCAGGCCGCTGAAAAAGTCAAAGAGGCAATTGGTAAAATGTGCGACTCCATGCCAAGCAGGTTGAAATAGTCGTTAGTTTATGGTTTTTAGCCTTTAGGTTTTAGTCGTTAGGTTTTTTATGTCTGAATTTCTTGATGATGTAGGTGCTGGTCGCTTTCAGCACGAGGCGATGGCGGCGATCTTTGAGATTTATATCGTTCACGAAGATCTCGAATACGCCGAACAGGCAGCCAGGGCCGCCTTCAGGGCCATAGATAAACTCGAAGCGAACCTCAGTCGTTTTGTAGAGAACAGCGATATTTCCCGCATCAACAATCTAAAGGCCGGTCATTCCACAGTTGTCGGGTTGGATACCTTTGAGTGTCTGCAATTGTGTGCCAAGATCAATAAGGATACTTTCGGTGCGTTTGATATTACCGTAGGTTCGCTTTACAAGTGCTGGCTCAAAAAAGATAAGACATTGCGAAAGCCCACCGATCAGGAACTTGCCGACGCCAGGGAAAATACCGGAATGCATCTTCTTCGCCTTGATGAAGACGATTTTTCCGTAACTGTACTCGCGACCGGAGTAAGCCTCGACCTTGGAGCGATCGGAAAGGGGTTTGCCCTCGATAAAGCTGCCGAGGTACTTGCCGAATGGAGCATTTCGACGGCATTTCTTCATAGCGGAGGAAGTACGGTCCTGGGACTGAAAAAGCCGAAGGGCACCAAGGGCTGGCCGGTAACTATGAGCCTTCTTGACGATCTCTGGAAGAAGGACAAAACCTCCGAATCGAAAATTGAAGTCCTTAAAATCTTTGATGTCCACAAAACCGCTCTGAGCGGCTCGAATCTCGAAGTCGGCAGCCATGTCATAGAACCCCGCCTTTCAAAGCCCGTCGATGCCAATATAGCTGCGTGGGCTATAACAAAAAAAGCCGCTCTAGCTGATGCTCTTTCTACATCCCTGTTGGCGATGACTGACGAAGAAGCGAAAAAATACTTCAAAAAACATAAAGATCAGAAGGGAATGGTAATTTCCCCCGATTCCGACGACTCATACAAAATTAAAAAGTACGGGGACTGGAAGTAGACCCTGATCAATCTGAATAAAACGAACCATTTATTACACCAGTAAATAGTTAAATCGAATAAAGAAACCAATATTTTTAAGATTTGAAGCAAAAATATCATTTTAATTCTGGTATTGGCAAGCACTTTCCAGTATCCTACCCGTATCATTGATGTTGTGTTGTTAAAATGGGCGCATTCCCTTACTTTGTGTCCTTTTTTCTTTGGTTTTCTTATTTCTGAGTTTTTCTATTGGCTGCGGCTTTAAATGAATATAAATTCTCAAAAAAATGGTTCAGTAATGGTTGTTGGCGGCGGTATTGCCGGCATTCAATCAGCCCTTGACCTTGCCGATTCCGGTTATAAAGTTTATCTTGTAGAGTCAAGCACGGCTATCGGCGGCAGGATGGCCCAGCTCGACAAGACTTTCCCGACGAACGATTGTGCGATGTGTACCATTTCGCCGCGTCTTGTCGCTGCCGGAACCCATCGCAATATCGAGATCATTACAAATGCCCAGCTCACAAAGCTGGAAGGTCCCGCAGGTAATTTCAATGCTACTGTCACGGTCAGCCCGAATTTTGTCGACCAGGAAAAGTGTACCGGCTGCGGTGAGTGCGCCCAGAGTTGCCCCGTCAAAATTGATGACGAGTACAACCAGAACCTTTCCGCCCGCAAGGCGATCTTCAAGAAATATCCCCAGGCCGTCCCTAACAAGTTTTCCATGAGCCGCCTTGGCGTTGCTCCGTGTTATGATTCCTGCCCGATACATGGAAATCCCAGCGGCTATGTTGCTCTTGCCGCTGAGGGTAAGTTCCAGGAGGCTTATGAGTCTGCCACTGAAAAGAATCCGTTCCCATCGATCTGCGGCAGAATATGCGAGCACCCATGTGAGCAGGATTGCAACCGCGATAACCTCGATACCCCAGTTTCCATAGCATACATAAAGAGATACCTCGCAGACTGGAACGTCGACAACGGCGTAAAACTCACTGCTGAAGAGAAACTCGCCTCGATAGAAGAAAACGGCAAGAAGATAGCAATAGTAGGCGCAGGCCCCGCCGGCTTGTCTGCCGCTCTGGAACTTCGCAAACTCGGTTACGCGGTAACTATTTTCGAAAAGCACTCGGTTATGGGCGGTATGATGTCGCTTGGAGTTCCTGAATATCGTCTTCCCTCTGATGTCATAGAACGTGACATCCAGAATATCCTCGATTACGGTGTAGAGGTCCAGCTTGACACTCCAATTGACAGCGAAGAACAGATACAGGAATTTCTTGACGGAGATTTCGAGTCTGTTTTCCTTTCCGTTGGTTCCCATATTAGTGCAACGATGCACATGAAGGGCGAAGAACTTGACAAAGTTTCGCACGGCATTGATTTCCTCCGGGATGTACGCCTTGGCAAAAAAACGACGGTAGAAGGAAATCTGATCGTTATAGGCGGCGGTAACGTTGCGATGGACTGCGCGAGAACGGCAATCAGGTTAGGAGCCGGCAAGGTTTCTCTTGTATGTCTTGAGCAGCGCGACAAGATGCCGGCTTATCCCTGGGAGGTCGAATGGGCCGTTGAAGAGGGCATTGAGATACACGCGGCCAGTGCTACTAAGAAGATACTCGATCTTGAGGGTAAATTCATTGGTCTTGAGCTCCTTGAAGTCGAGAAGATGGAATTCATCGATGGCAGACTTGATCTTAAGACGGCTTACGCTTCAGAGTCCATACTCTCCGGTCGCGAATTGATAGTAGCTATCGGCCAGAGGCCCGACCTTGAATTCCTCGACGAAGAAAGCAAAATAAATGTTACCCCGCGAGGAACCATCGCCGTTGACGAAAAGACATACATGACTTCAATGCCCGGCGTTTTTGCCGGCGGTGACGCTGTTCGCGGCGCAGCCAGCGTCGTCCAGGCAACAGCAGACGGCCAGAAGGTAGCAAAAGCGATCGACGCGTATATTAAAGGTGTAGAGTTTATTCCAGAGGTTGACGATACCCCAGTCGTCGAGATTACCGCAGCCGAACTTAAGGAACGCAAAGAAAAGAAAGTTAAGCGAACCGAGATGGGTGTTATCGATCTTGACAAGCGAATGAAAACTTTTGACGAGGTTGACATCGGCTTTACTGAAGATCAGGTCAAGTCCGAGGCCGGCCGTTGTCTTTATTGCGCGATCTGCTGTTACTGCAAACAGTGCGAAAAAGTCTGCGATGCCGATGCTATTTGTTATGACGAAAAGCCGAAGGATATCCCCCTTGATGTTGGAGCAGTTATTCTTGCCCCGGGGTTCGATCTTTACGATGCGACGAAGAAGGGCGAGTACGGTTATGGCCGATTCGACAATGTCGTCTCCAGCATGGACTATGAGCGGATTTTAAGTGCTTCCGGCCCTTATGAAGGGCACATACAGCGATTGGACGACGGTAAAGAACCGAAGAAAATCGCGTTTATCCAGTGCGTCGGTTCGCGTGACACGGAAAACCCATATTGCTCGTCGGTCTGCTGCATGTATGCCACCAAACAGGCGATGATTACCAAAGAGCACCTGCCCGATGTAGAATGCAAAGTATTCGTAATGGACGTGCGGGCATTCGGTAAAGGTTTCGACGAGTATTACGAGCGTGCAAAAGACAAATACGGCGTCGAATATATTTATACGCGTCCGTCGAGCATCATGCAGGACTTTAAGACCGGCGATCTTTCCATGCAGTTTACCGCCAACGGTAAGGACTGGGTCGAGGAAGATTTCGATATGGTCGTTCTCGGTTCCGGTCTCTGCGCAAGCGAAGGTGCAAAAAAACTCGTCAAAGCTTGCGATATAGAAGTAAACGATTATAACTTCGCGTTGTCGTCGGAGTTTACCCAGACTTTGTCATCGCGTGAGGGAGTTTATCTTGCCGGAGCCTTCGAAAGCCCCAAGGATATTCCTGAAAGTGTCACACAGGCAAGTGCCGCCGCGGCCAAGGCTATGGAACTTTTGGCCGATGTACGGGGCAGCGAAACAGCCCCCAAGACCTATCCGGACGAAAAAGAAACCGCAGGCCTCGAGCCTCGTGTCGGTGTATTCGTCTGCCATTGCGGTTCGAATATCGGCGGTGTGATCGATTGTGAAAAGATCGCAGGTATCGCCGCCCAGTTTGACAAAGTCGAGTTTGCAACAAATCTTATATATACCTGTTCGCCGGACGGTCTGTTAGCGATCAAAGAAAAGATAGAAGAGCACAACCTCAACCGTATCGTTGTCGCTTCATGTACACCGCGTACCCACGAGCCGCTCTTCCAGGAAACCCTCAAAGAAGCCGGCCTAAACCCATATCTGTTCGAGATGGCAAATATCCGCGACCAATGCACCTGGGTCCACGCCAGGCTCGGCGGCATTACCGAGGACAAGGCCGTTGATCTTGTCGCAATGGCCGTCGCTCGCGCACGCGAGATCGAGGCTCTTGCTACCCAGACTTATGTTCCAAAACGAAGCGCACTTGTTGTCGGCGGCGGTATCGCCGGTATGACAGCTGCACTTTCGATAGCCGACCAGGGGTTTGACGTCCATCTTGTAGAAAAGACCGGTTCGTTAGGCGGAAATATTGTCAAAGTCAAGAAGACCGTTGAGGGGTATGACCCGGCAGTTCTGTTAAAGAAGAACGAAAAAAAGATCGCAGAACATAAGCATATTACGGTTTACAAAAATTCAACTGTTGCCGAGTGCAAAGGTTTCTCGGGTGATTTCAAAACTAAGATCAATGTCGGTATTGATCAGCTTCTTCCCGAAACGATAGAGATCGAACATGGAGCAGCGGTTCTTGCAACCGGTGCAAGGGAATCTGAGCCAAAGGAATATCTCTACGGTGAAAATGATAAGATTCTCACCCAGCTTGCATTTGAGGACTGTATTGTTAATGACCCTGAATATGTCAAGGGTCTTAAAGAAGTTGTAATGATCCAGTGTGTAGGTTCGCGCGAACCCCAAAGACAGGCCTGCAGCAGGGTTTGCTGCACCGAAGCGGTCAAAAACGCTCTTGGCGTTAAACGCCTTAACCCGGATGCAACTGTTGCGGTCCTTTACAGGGATATGCGGACTTATGGTTTTAAGGAGAAGTATTATAACCAGGCCCGAGAGGCTGGGGTGTTGTTCTTCAGGTACGACCTTGACAATAAGCCCGTAGTTACTCAGGACGCCTCTGGAAATATTGAAGTTCGTATGAAGGATCTTAACTCGCAGCTTAAGCTCAGTTTTTCCCCCGACGTATTGGCTCTTAGTGCGGCGATGATGACTTTTGACGATATCGAAAATGTCTCGATAGCGTTCAAGGTTCCCATCAATCTTGATTGCTTCTTCCTCGAGGCACACATGAAACTGCGTCCGGTCGACTTCGCGTCTGATGGTCTTTTCCTTTGCGGCACGTGCCATAGCCCTAAGTTCATAGACGAGTCGATAACCCAGGCACAGGCCGCTGCGGCCAAGGCTGTCAGCATACTTTCAAGCGAGCTTATGCGTATCAGCGGTGTCGTTTCCGTCGTTGATGCCGACGGATGTGCCGCCTGTCTTACCTGTGTGCGAACCTGTCCGTATGACGTGCCGAAGATAAACGAAGACGGAGTTGCAGAGATTGAAGCGGCAATGTGTCACGGCTGCGGAATATGTGCGGCAGAGTGTCCGGCAAAGGCAATACAGCTGATGCACTACAAAGACGCACAAGTAATAGCAAAAGCAAAGGCCCTGTTCCAGAAAACGTGAAATAATTAATTACGAATGACGAATTACCAATTTTGGATTCGCCTTCGGCGAGACTTTTTAACGGTAAATAAAAATGACTGAATTCGAACCTAAAATAATTGCATTTTGTTGTAATTACTGTGCCTTCGCAGCAGCCGACCTCGCAGGCGCAATGCGATTGCAGTACCCGCATAATGTACGGATAGTAAAGCTGCCATGTACCGGCAAGGTCGATGCATTACTTCTGATGAAGGCCTTCGAAGACGGTGCCGACGCAGTTTTTGTCGCCGGATGCCTGGAAGGCCAGTGCCATTATCTCGAAGGTAATCTGCGGGCAAGGAAGCGGGTTACTTATGTCAAGCGGCTGCTCGAAGAGGTAGGCATAGAAGGCGATCGCGTTGAAATATTTAATCTTTCCTCAGCCATGGGCGGCAGGTTCGCAGAGATAGTAGAAGAGATGACAAAAAAAGCAAAAGACCTGGGCCCAACATATATCAGCAAAAAATTCCATACGGAAGCAAAATGAAAATAATCGGTGAAAACGAAATAACGGTTGACGCCTCTTTCGCCAAAGAGATCCAAAAGCATTGCGGCGAAAATGTAAACTTGTGCTACCAATGCAGAAAGTGCGCCGCCGGCTGTCCAAACCGCCAGTTCATGGATTTCACGCCAACCGAGCTAATGCGATATGTTCAGCTCGGCATGTTTGATGAAGCGTTGAAGAAAAACACCGCGTGGTTCTGCGTGTCCTGCCAGACATGCACAGCGAGATGCCCCCAGGACATCGACATTGCAAGAGTCATAGACGCGATAAGGATGATCGCAGACGAACGCAGGCTTGTCGCGGACGCGGGCAATGTCCGGGTACTTAACCGCCTTTGGATGATAATGCTAAGATTCATGGGCAGAATGTATGAAGTAGGCCTTGTCGGTACCTTTAATATGGTAACCGGAAAACCCTTCAACGATATGGCACTAGGCAAAAAAATGATCTTAAAGGGAAAACTAAAGTTCATCCCGTCTATCAAGATGCCATTTACGATGATGAAAATGTTCTCAAGAGCAAAAAAAATAAAAGAAAGAAAAAAAGCTAATAGCTAATCGCTAAGGAATAATATGAAAATAGGTTATTATCCAGGTTGTTCGCTGCACTCTACAGGCATCGAGTACGACATCTCGACCAGGAAGGCGTGCCAGGTACTCGGGATCGAACTTGACGAGATCAAGGACTGGATATGCTGCGGTTCCTCGCCCGCTCATCATTGTGATGAGCTTTTGAGTGTCGCTCTGCCTGTAAAGAATCTCTCCCTGGCCGAAAAGGGCGGCCTCAAGGACATTTGCGCACCATGTGCTTCATGTTATTCAATGCTAAAAGACGCCCAGTTAAAAATGACCGACGACCAGACCCGCAAAGATGTCGAGGAAGTCATCGCAGCCGACGCTCCCGGCGATATAGAGGTACTCCATGCCCTGGACATGTTCGTCGACAGATGCGGATATGACGCCATCGCCGAAAAGGTCGTCAAAAAACTAGACGGCATAAATGTCGCCTGTTACTACGGCTGCCTGATGACACGCCCCCCGAAGGTCACCGGAAAAACCAACTTCGAAAATCCAACCGCAATGGAAGAGCTCATCGAAACCCTCGGCGCAGAAACCGTCGACTGGAACCTCAAGACATTCTGCTGCGGAGCGAGTTTTGCTATAACCAATCTTGATGTTGTTCTGGAACTAACGAAGAAAATTCTCGTCGACGCCCAGGCCTCCGGCGCAAATGCTATTGCCGTTGGGTGCCCCCTCTGCCATGCAAACCTTGACGGCAGACAGATACAGATTAACCAAAAATACGGGACAGATTTCAATATCCCGATCTTCTATTTCACAGAACTTATGGGTATAGCTTTCGGCGTCGAACCAAAAGAACTCGCCGTCGCAAAGCATATTACAGAGGTTGAAGATTTCCTGCAAGAAAGGTCGCTATTATGATAGTTGCTGACAGAAAACCCCTCGATGAGATTCTTGAATCCATCAAGGACTACAAAAAAATAATGCTCATGGCCTGCGGAGGTTGCGTTACAATATGCTTCTCCGGCGGTACCAAAGCTGCCGAGCTGCTGGCAAGCCAGATCAAAATGGCCCGCGAAAAAGACGGCGATCCGATCGAGATCATAGAATGCACCCCGGAAAGACAGTGCGAGTTCGAGTTTATCGACGTCTATAAGGACAAGCTCAAAGACGTAGAAGCTGTCCTTTCGATAGCCTGCGGAGTAGGCGTCCAGACCATGAACGAACACTTCGAAGACTCGATCACTCTGCCCGGTCTAAATACCAAGTTTATGGGTTACCCCGTCGAGCACGCCCTCTGGGAAGAGCGATGTGCCGGTTGCGGCGATTGTGAGCTTCAGTGGACCGGAGGCATTTGCCCGATA
Organism: Planctomycetota bacterium; assembly: GCA_019456225.1. Classification (GTDB taxonomy): domain Bacteria; phylum Planctomycetota; class Phycisphaerae; order Sedimentisphaerales; family Anaerohalosphaeraceae; genus VRUI01. Next base: position 61,411 of record VRUI01000003.1, read on the forward strand.
GCCAGATGCGCAAAAAAACTGCTGAACGGCCCATGCGGAGGCTCAAGCAACGGTGTTTGCGAGGTCGATAAGGACATTTCCTGCGTTTGGCAGGTGATATACGACCGACTGGTGAAGCTTGATAAACTTGATAATTTGACGGTTGTAAGAGAACCAAAGGACTGGCGAACCAGTACAAGTGCCGGACAACGTAAAATAAAGTTTGAGGAGGCTATGCTATGAAAGCTGGGAGCACATTAGAGAAAGTTTTAACCGCGGGCGAGTTTGCCGTCACCGCAGAACTCGGCCCCCCGGCCAACGCCAACGCAGACGCGATCAAGAAAAAAGCCAAACATTGCGCAGGTGTCGTCGATGCCGCAAATGTAACCGACAACCAGACCGCCGTCGTGCGAATGTCCTCGATCGCAGCGTCGGCCATTGCCATTCAGTCCGGCGTAGAACCCGTCGCCCAGATGGTATGTCGTGACAGAAACCGTATTGCCATGCAGAGCGATCTCCTAGGAGCAGCCGCCCTCGGCGTAAAGAATATCCTCTGCCTCGCCGGTGACCACCAGACATTCGGCAACCACCCGGGCGCAAAGGGAGTTTACGACCTCGATTCGCTTCAGTTAGTCTCGATGGTCAAAAAAATGCGCGACGATAAAGTCTTCCTCAACGGCGAACCAATCAAAGAACATGAGCCGAAGTTCTTCATCGGAGCGGTAGAAAACCCCTTTGCCGATCCTTTCGAGTTCAGGGTGTTCCGCCTTGCCAAAAAGATAACCGCCGGAGCCGACTTCATCCAGACCCAGTGTATTTTCGATATGCCAAGATTCGAGCGATGGATGAAGCTCGTAGTAGACAGGGGCCTCCACGAAAAAACATACATAATGGGCGGCATCACGCCGGTAAGATCCCACCGCGCACTGATCTACATGAAAAACAACGTAGCCGGAATGTCCATCCCCGACGAACTGATAACCAGGATGGAAGGCGCCAAAGACCCCAAAGAAGAGGGCGTAAAGATAGCCCTGGAAACAATAGAGCAGATCAGAAACATAAAAGGAGTATCAGGCCTCCACCTGATGCCAATAGGCTGGGAAAGCATAACAGAGACCATCCTCGAAAAGGCAGGCCTCCTCCCAAGACCAAAAGTGTAGAACAGCGTGGGCACGGCCCATCCTACAAAATAAAAAAGCAGCGTCTCATTGAATTGGAACGCTGCTTTTTTTTATATTTTGCAAATCTTATAGGTTTACTTATTTGCTTTAACTGCTGACTCAACAGTATTAAACAGCAGCATAGTAATAGTCATAGGACCAACGCCGCCGGGAACCGGTGTGATAAGGCTGGCTTTTTCTTTTACTGCCTCAAAGTCCACATCGCCGACAAGCCGGTAGCCTCTCTTTTTCGTCGCGTCTTCAACACGGTTAACGCCTACGTCGATAACAACCGCACCGTCTTTGACCATATCAGCGGTAACAGTATTCGGCCATCCGGTCGCCGCGATAATAATATCGGCGCGTTTTACATGCTCAGCGGTGTCCTTCGTCCGCGTGTGGCATACCGTCACAGTAGCATTACCCTTAGGGCTCTTCTGCATGAGCATCATAGCGACGGGTTTCCCGACGATGTTGCTTCTGCCGAGTACCACAACTTCAGCGCCTTCGATCTTTACGTCATTTCGAAGCAGCAGTTGAATAATACCATGCGGTGTGCAAGGCAGGAACGCTTCTTCGCCAACGCACATTTTGCCAACGTTAATCGGATGGAATCCGTCGACGTCTTTATCCGGATCTATCCCAAGAAGAACCTGGCTTTCGTCGAGGTGTTTAGGAAGCGGCAACTGAACAAGAATACCGTTGATCTTAGGGTCCTTGTTAAGCTTGTCGATCAGAGCCATCAAATCTTCCTGGCTGGTATCGGCGTCAAGACGGTTGTCATCTGAAAATATCCCGATCTCTTCGCACGCTCTCTCTTTGGCGGTTACATAAGACTTAGACGCCGGATCCTCGCCAACCAGTACAACGGCCAAACCCGGGACGATCCCTTCTTCCTTAAGTTTTGCGACTTTTACCTTCAATTCGGCCCGCATATCGGCTGCGACCTGTTTTCCATCAATTATCTTTGCTGCCATATCATATTGCTCCTGAAAAAAAATTACTAAAATTTAACTTTATACAAAAATTTTTTACCATTATAATACATTAAAATATTCATTAATCCAGCATTATTCAGCTTATTTTTGTCAGATTATCAGACTTCGGTGTCACGGCCTATATTTCCGGGATCGAAGGGGTGTATAGGGCGTAAGTAACGTAGCAGTAACCAGTTACATGTCATAATGTAAGCGGGATTGTGATGCTGTAACACTTGAAATATATTGACTTTTGTGGCTGATTTTGCTATAATTGAAGTGTGTTTCACGACAGGCCGCGTCTATTTTTAGCGGTCTTTTTATAAAATTAATAATTAATATCAAACATAAAAAACGTAACGTTTTTAGTGCTTCGTGGCACTAAACTGTAGTGTTAAAGGTTCTAAATGGGCAACAAGGACGATTATATAAAACTAGTCGAGAAAGCACAACTCGGCGATAAAGAAAGCATGAATCTGCTGGCCCAGTTGGCCAGGGAGCGATTGCGTGTATTTGCCTATAGATTAACGTTACGGGAAGATTTGTCGCAGGATATTGTTCAGGAGTCAATGTTAGAAATGTTTAAAGTATTAGGTAAATTAAAACGAGCTGACCGTTTCTGGCCGTGGATTTACACAATTACGTACAACAAGATACGCCGTCACTGGCGTACGGAGAAACGTCATAAGTCAGTCTCTATTGGTGAAATGGACTTCGGAGACGACAATAAGCAAAACCAGGGCGGCCTGGAAAACCTCGTTGCGAAGGAGTTGAAAGAAGTCGTTCTTTCATCTATGAAGCAGCTTAAGGACAGTCACCGTGCAGTGCTGACTATGCGCTGTTACGACAATATGAAATATTCAGAAATTGCTGAACTAATGGGTTCCAGTGAGCTTGGGGCGCGAATGCTCTTTTTGAGAGCAAAAAAATCGCTTGGAAAACATTTATCTCGCCGAGGACTTGGCAGTGGGGCACTGTTGACAGCGCTGGTTGTATTTGGTAAGGTTACAGCTCCTACCAAGGCAGCCGCAGCACAGATAGCCGTAACGGCAGCAACGACGCAAGTCGGTGTCACCGCTTCGGTTATCGGAGTTGTTGCAAGCAAAGCAACTTTATTGACCCTAACTGCCGCAGGTGCAATTGCTGTTGGAACGAATGTGTTCGTTCCAGACACAGGGCCCGTTGATTCTCCTGCCCAGCAGCACATTACAGCCATGACAGATGCTTTGCCGACTCAAAGCCAGCTTAGTGAGAGTATTGAGGACCGCTGGGATTTCTATCCTGAAGGTCGAAATGGTCCTCTGATGAGCAGGCTTGTGATCTACGATGAGGATCGGCAAAATGCCTATTGTCAATGGCTGCAAGATGACAACTGCAATTATTTTTATGACAAATCAAATAACATTGTCTATAAAAATAACTTTAGAACCTGGTCAAGCGATCATTCTGTGCCGGTTTTGACTACGGACAAGCCGGAAATGGTCTCTTTTCTTCGCCGGGTTCAAGTTATTTCTCCTGATTTTAGGCATATCATAGCAGACGGAGACGGTCTTCTCGTTATGTCCGTTCGTGACAATACGATCAACAGCAGTAATTCAAGGACAATACGCCATAAAAATGCAATGCAGGAGGATTATTTTCAATATGTCTGGGCCGAGGGCACCGATTTTGTCGATAACCGCGATCAGATACATCGTCAGGGATGGTGTTTCTTCAGGGTCAAAGGCGAGATGGCAGGAGCAAAGGTCACCGGCTCCGGAAGGCTCCCGCTATTCTATAAACCAAGCAAGGTCCATCGCCCATGGCTAAAACTCACGGTAGAATCGCCAGATGGACTTCTGCTTATATTCGACACAAGCAACGGAGCAGTTGTTGTTGATGAAGATCGTGGTATGATTACTTACCCTGCAGGTTCATTCTTTAAGGGACTTTCCAGGCAGTGGATGGGACTGCATACCATAGACTCTGTTAGACGAGACGCCGCTGAAAACGAAATATCCTTCCTGACAGAATATACTGACGGTCAAGTCAATGCCGAGGTTTCTGTACTTCATGGCAATACGACAGCTGTTTATACCATTGACATGGAAAAAGATCTTATCGATAAGATCGAATTTAAAAATAATTCACTCGGCGACTTGGATATAGGTGGGTTTTTGGAATTCACCTATCTCCATGAGTCCCACCTGAACACTCCGGAATTTACTGAACCGGTAACTAAGCCTTCAAGGAGATGGCACCAGGATTCGTTGGGTATTTCGTGGCTTTCGCAACTTGCTGAAGGCAAACTTGCTGATTAGTATTTCGTTCAAAGGGTGAAGTGTTGAACAGACTTTTTTTTTATGCAATTCCTTTAGCCGCAATTTTAATATTGCTTACGCCATCCCTGCACGCAGACCCGCCAGGTCCGGTTTTGATCGACTTTGAGGATCTTGACCCTAATTCAGAGTATTCTAATGGAAGTGTTTTTACCAGTTCTATCGCTACGATAACTCTCTCCCATCAGATTGAGTTCCCAGGTGATAATGACCCTAACGAATATGTCTATATATCCGAGAACGTCTTTGCTGGAGGCAGCGGCATCGAAATTGGGGAGATCAGAAACCTTAACCTTGGTTTTGATTTTGGTACTTCTTTTGACACTATTGAGTTTAAGTATTATGACGCCGGAGGCAATCTCAATCTTGAAATCAACGGCCAAATGCTCAACTTTAATAAATTCGAGCAAATCAACGGACAGACTTTAGGAGGGACTTTGGTTTCTGTTGTTTTAAACGACCCGAACCAGGGACAGGTTGAAATTTCCGGAAGGGTTTATTCTTTCAAGATAGGTGGGACCAGCCTTTGGATCGACGATATGACTGTCTCAGGATTTGGGCCTACAACTTTCTGTGTCGATACCGCAGGCAACGATTTAGACATCGGTCTTTCAAAAGATACTGCTTTCGCAACCATCCAAAATGCAATCAATATCGCAAACGATGGCGATACCGTTCATGTGTATCCGGGAACTTATCAGGAATCTGTTATTTTCCTGGGAAAGTCGATCACTGTTATGGGAATCGAACAGCCTCCTGTTATACAGTCACCCGGCCAGACCGCTGTTGATTTTCATCAGGACGAAACCGGAAATTCGATATTAATGAATTTCATCATTACAGGTAGCAATACCGGGATTTCATGCCCGGCCGGTTCACCTGTAATTCGTAACGTTACCGTAGTCGATAATGTTTTTGGAGTAACATCCTACGAAGGTGCTGCACCGGACATCAGTAATTGCATATTCTGGGGTAATAAGGATGGAGATATATCCGGATGCGTTGTAAATTACTCTTGCAGCGCAGAATTAGCAGAGGGGATAGGCAATATCGCTGTTGATCCTATGTTTGTAAGAATGGGTTATTTCGATGACAACTCTACGCCGACAGATCCTAACGATGATTATTATGTCCCAGGAGATTACCACCTAAAGAGTGCCGGCTGGCGATGGAGTGAGATTGCTCTCCATGGTTCGAACTGGTACTATGACAATGTTACAAGCCGTTGTATCGATGCGGGAAACCCTTCTTACACGCTTTCTGATGAACCTCTTTTCGTTGATGTTGATCCGCTAAATGAGTGGGGATTTAACTTGAGGGTCAATATGGGCGCGTATGGCTCGACTCAGTGGGCAAGTATGCCGCCGTATGAACATTCATTGTTGCCTGATATCAATAATGACGGGATCGTAAACGGAAATGATTTAGTATATCTGGCATACCACTGGCTTGAAACCGATCCGTGTCAGATCGGAGATATCAGCAGAGATGCTATTGTCGACCTGAGAGATTTTTCGCTGTTCGGATCAGACTGGCTCAAGATTACTTCTTGGGGGAATAATTTGGATTTGAAGGACTACTGGCCGTTCAATATCCCCAGTGTTTGGGCTTCACAGGTACAGGAACCAAATAGCTTTTCTTATCAGATCACAGAAACCTTCGAGAAAAACGGTGTCGATATCTGGCACTTTAGCAACCAGTATGTAACCGGCGGAGGAACTGTTATGGAAGATGAGTATTGTTTTTATATTGGCGGCGATTTGTATTCAACAAATGACTCTAATGACCTGGACAATCTCCCTGGAAATCCGCAGTTGTTCCAGAAGCGTTTCCCGGGCGTTATCGTACCTGATGTACCGTTCGAGATTTCCGGTTCAGGAGTCTTATACCCCGTTCGCGGCTCTTTAAGTTCGCTGCTGCAAAACTCTCAATATACTCTCGATGATTTTCCTATGGGCGATAATTATGATGTCATTGCCTTCTTCGCGGATTACGGATTCCCGACCGAGAGGATAGTGATCATTCTGGGCAGGGGATTTGGTCCATTGCTCATAGGCTCGGACTATACTGATGAGTTGATTGTTGCCGATCCTTTACAGTTAATGCTGCTGCAATAAACGGAAAATAGATTTCGATTGCAGACTATATAGATGTAAAATAGAACTTGTTTTGTAGGTACTTGCAAATACGAATAAAAACTGTAACCCAACAGATTTTTATGGATAATTATCGGAATAAGGTTGACAAACCCTCACGAGATGGTATTATAGGTTGTTTGGGTTTATTTGTATACTTTAAACCTTCATTTAATGGATGAGTTATGAGGCTGTGGGTAAAAAATAGTGATCAGACTGGCTTTAAGTTTTCTGAGCATCAGAAAACGCATCGAGCTTTTACACTTATTGAGCTACTCGTTGTAGTAGCTGTAATATCTCTCCTTCTAGCTATTTTAGTTCCAGCACTTTCTTCGGCCAGGAAAAAAGCGGTAGCTCTTTGCGGCATGGTTAATCAGCGTAATACTGTCACATCCCTGAATGTTTTTGCCAATGACAACAATGACCGCTATCCTTTTTCTGTTGCAACATCTGGTATGCATATAGACACCGTAAGAGGCCTTGATTGGAGTTGGGACGACCCTCGACGGATGGTTGGGTACAAGCCGAATCTTCCTTATCCGATTCCAAATTTGAACAGATCTATTAGTGCCTATCTGAGCTCATACATTCCAGAGCCGGACGTCCTCCATTGCCCGAGTTCCCCTAATAAATACCCTTATTTGGACCAGGTATGGAAGCAAGGTGATCAGTGGGATAATCCGGACCTGCCGCAGGTTGATGAGCCTATGACAGGCAGTTATTGTTTCTGGTGGAACTATAAAGGTTGGCTTCCTGATTCGAACAGGGTATTCAAAGGGCCCATGAGGTCTTCAGGGGGTGTCGGCCAGAGTAAGATGGTTATTAGCGATTATTTTGGTTCCGATACATGGCGAAACCGCAGTCAGTTTGGCTCATGTGAGGTTTTCAATAAATCAGGCATCACTTCATCTAGTAATATTCTTACAGATTTCTGGACAGGCGGAGATATCAGTCAATCACCGCCAATTATCAAATTACGTGCCTCATTTACAGATGGTCATTGCCAGACATACGATTCTTCAGAGGTAGTTACGCTGCAAGTCTCGAAAGATAGGAACGGCACAGACCCATATGACAGGAATATTGGCAAAGGTGAGTTTTATTTACCGATAATCGCCTTGCCTTGATCCAGTTTGTCCCGCATAAACACATTTGCCGTGCCGTGTCGCCTCCGATTTCCAGTTTTTCATAGGAAATTTGTCTAAACATTATTCTTTTTATGCAAAGGTGTAACTTTAATAGAAGTTTCTCTACTTACCAGTTGATATGATCGGATTTTGTTGAAATTTCAATTATTTATTGAAAGGAACGGAAAATGAAGAACAATGGAATTAAGATCGCAGTTGTGGCATTACTAGCTGTATTTCTGTTAAGTCTGAGCGCTTTCGCCGCTCCACGTGGTCGCAAGGGAGGTCTTCGATCTGCAATGGGCGAAGGCAGGGGACCGATGGGCCATGGGCGACCACCAATGGCTTTAAAGGGTGGACCTTCAATGAGAGGTCGCGCCCCTGAGATACAGGGAAAATGCAGAATACGCAAACCCGGCCCAAAGTATGGTAAGGCTCGCGGTAAAGGCAGAGGACCTCAGATACGAGGAAAAGGCCCCGACAAGGGCCACGGTCGTCCAATGATGCGTAAAGGTCGCGCCATGGGCAGAGGTCGTGGCATTGGTCGAGGTCCGCAAATGCATGGCAAAGGCCCCGGCAAGGGTCAAGGTCGTCCTGGTCGCGGTATAGGCAGAGGTCGTAGCATCACCAGAGGCCGTGGCATGGGTCATGGTCGTCCAATGTTGCAAAGAGGCCCTGACAGGAGTCATGGTCGTCCAACGATGCAAAGAGGCCCTGGCAGGAGTCATGGTCGTTCAATGATGCAAAGAGGCCCTGGCAGGAGTTATGGTCGTCCAACGATGCAAAGAGGCCCTGGCAGGAGTCATGGTCGTCCAACGATGCAAAGAGGCCCTGGCAGGAGTTATGGTCGTCCAACGATGCAAAGAGGCCCTGACAAGAGCAAAGGTCCGCAGATTCATGGCAGAGGTTTCGGCATGGGCAGAGGCCGTCTCATGATGATGCTCAAAGCTCGCAGTATGGGCAGAGGCCGTCCAATGATGCAAAAAGGTCCCGGCTTGGGCAGAGATCAAAAGTAGACTACGAAAACGAAAGAATTGTTTCGTTCTGAATAAAAGGCCCGAAATGCAAATCAAAGCATTTCGGGCCTCTCAATTAATAGCCGCAAGCAAGTAGCTAATAGCTAATGAACTCAAACTGACCGATTGAGAATTAAGAATTAAGAACGAGGTTTTGGGTGTGATTGGCCGATCGCCCGGGCTTCGGGCTTTTGTTTTGGTATTTTCTTTTAATTCTCTTGTTTTTTGGTATAGTTATTGATTAGTCTGTCACTTTTGAGGCCGGTTACGATCAAACAGATTAAGTGATGGGTGTTTTGTTTGGTTTTGCTTTCAACAAGTATTTTTATAAGGGAACTTTTCAATGAAACTTAAACGTATATATATCGTAATGGCTCTCATTGTTGTATTGGTGATCTCTGATGCAGTGGCAAAAGAGCCCGAGATCTTGGCTCAATTTGATACTGTCAGCCAAATGGGCCCACTCCTTCCTGTTACGATTGCAGGGAAGGAACATTTGTTTATGTTGGACACAGGAGCGAGTTTTACAGTTTTTGATAAGTCTTTAAGCAGGTATTTGGGGGAAGAGAGAGGGGAAACGCCATTATTCAGCCATGATAAAGTGGGGGTGTTTAAGTTTTATGAGGCCCCTGAGTTATTTGCAGGTTCAATAAAACTAGACTGCGACATAGTTATCTGTTTAGACTTAACCCTGTTTAGTTTAATTTGCGGGAGGAAGATAGGAGGGGTGGTTGGAATGGATTTCCTTAAACAACATATAATTCAATTAGATTTTGATCAAAAAAAGGTGTTTTTTCTAAAATCAAAAAGCAATAGAGTTTCCAGTTGGGGAGAAGGATTTGATGTCAAGTTGCATTATAACAGGCCATATGTTGAACTGAGTATTTTAGATGACTTGAAAACTGAATTTATGATTGACACAGGAAGTAATAGTTCTATTTCTCTAAATAACGATCTTTTCAAAAGACTAATGTCGAAAGGCGACAGGAATAGGGCTGAATCAATAAGTGGAACTGCTTTAGGGGTGCTAAAGACAGATTCGATGAGATACGAAAACTTCTCGGTAGAATCGTTTGAAAAACAGAACATTATTATAGACAGTAACCCAGTGCATAATCTTATTGGAACAGGATATTTAAGCCGATTTCTTGTTACTTTTGATTTTCCAAACAGTAAGGTTTATTTTAAAAAAGGTAAAAACTTCAATAAAGTTGATGAGATGGATATGAGCGGGTTGCATCTTCTTCTTATCTCCGGCAATGTGTTTGTTCATTCGGTAGATAAAGACAGTCCTGCAAAAAAAGCCGGAATAAAAGCCAGGGATATTATTGTCAAAGTGAACAGCAAGGATGCAAACACATATGGTATGTGGAAACTCAGGGGTTTGTTAACATCTGGTGACAAACAAAAAATAACAATGACTATAAAAAGAAAAGGTGAGATAAAAGAAGTGTCATTTCTGCTGAGAAAAAAGATTTGAGAGGGTGTAAGAAAATAAATTGGCCCTGGTCACATTATTTCACGTCGAAAGGGTCTTGGTTTTGCCAGCCTGGGTTGCCTGTTTTTCGGTAGTTTTCGAGCCTTCGTATTGTCAACTCGCAGAAGATGGGGTCTATGTCTGTTGTGTAACATTTGCGGCCGAGGGTTTCTGCCGATAGTAGAGTTGTTCCGGAATGGGCGAAGTAGTCTGTTACGATGTCGCCGGAGTTTGAGCTTGATTCTATTATCCGGTCAATGCATTTTAGCGGTTTTTGCGCGTAGCAGCCGGATACGTTTTCGTGCATTCGGTAGAAGACCTGCTGTATGTCTACCCAGACGTTTCCGGGGCGGATATTCTCTGATTTGCCTCGCTCGGCATTTTCGGTGAGCTTGCCGCCGACCTCCTTATAATAACCGCGGAGTATCTTTGGGATGTCTGTGTATGTGACCTTGAAATCGGGATCGCCCTTTGTGTAGTAGAGCAGTTCCTGTCTTACGGCCATCCAGTTTTTCTGGGTTCCATAGCCTCGCTGGTTTCGCATCGTGATAAACGAACGGGATTGCAACTGCTCGAATTGTCGCATCATTATCATGAAATCCGGCAACGGCTGAAACGCGTTTTTCTGGTCGGCACCGAGCCAGATATACAGCGATGATACATCTGCGAGATTGGCGGCGGAATTATTTATCCACTTTTGACACCACGTTATAAACTCTTGAAGCTTTCGCTGATCGAAGCAGACGAGGTTGTATGGGGGATCATGTATGGCAAGTTGTGCGAGTTGTCCGTCGTGGAGCCTTGCTATCTCACCAGAGTCGGCTGCGTCGAGACAACCTACACGATGCCCGGAGACCGTATCCTGCCATATTTCGCCGGGGCGCAAACGACATTGGCCGAGCAGGGTTTCTCGAAGCTCGTTGTTATCATCCAGTCTTGGCAGAGGTTTGCTTTTCAACATATTTATTGCTTAGCGATTAGAACTCATTTTATTTTTTCGTTTTTTTGTTTTCACCCTGCCCTTGCTGCCGCCGTCAACGCCGATATCGGTGCGGCCGAGGTCGTCAACGAGGATAAAAACGAAATTCGGCCTGCCATTAGGGAGCCTTTTAGCCATCGCCAGAACCTTCGAGTAGCTTGCGACTAACAAAACCGATAAGAATACCAACCCAAATTTTCGCATCATAAATCCTTTTAAAATCCATAATTACATTATCGACGAAAAGCCTATTGTAGCAACAAAACCCGCAAATTCAAACATAAACCAGAATTGCGGCGTACTGTGAGCGATTTTTTGCGGTCAATAATCTCGCAGGCATTTAAAAAAATCAAGAATTTAGACTTGCCCGCCTAAGTATTTTATGGTAGATTAAAGGCTTGAAGGGGCTTTAGCTCAGCTGGGAGAGCGCTACACTGGCAGTGTAGAGGTCGTGAGTTCGAATCTCATAAGCTCCATTTATCAAAGCCTGCAAGCTAATAACTTGCCGGTTTTTTTGTTTTCTGTTTTTTTTGAGGGGGGAAACCCTACAACATTGGCGAGCGGACACATAGTTTAGCTCCTACATATTTATTGAATCCCAAATATCCGCATATACTGCCAACATAGTTTGAGACAGACCCGCCAATGATATTGCTGTTTACAATGCCAAAGTTTGTAAAGTACTCCCTGTTGTCAAGACAAAAAAAACTTTTTTATAAGGTGGTTTGTTGGAATTCCCTGACGGTTCAGCGGGATTTGAGTATGGATAATGAAAAGAATTGCTGAAAGTAAATTTCAAGCGCCGACACTACTTGAAATACGTCGAAGAAACGATAATTAATGGCCAAATTCGTATTTTTGCTATTATTTGACAGAGATAATCTCAAAGTGAATCTGGAAAGCTTGAGTTTTCGAGACAGACTTGATATTCTATTGGACAAGAGGCTCAGTCCCGATGTATCGGGATAGCTGAGCTAAGATATATAATGGTATATGGGAAATCCCGGATTATATCAGTAGTGTGCCTTGCAGTCGTCAGTTTGCTTATGCAGAATAAGCCTGACAGCGGGCAAGTAACCGAGCAAACAGAAACTCTAACAGAATAGGTGAATATTATGTTTCCAGCAGATACTTATATTGAAAGAAGAAAGCAGCTTAAAAAACAGATCGGTTCGGGCGTTATCCTGTTTATGGGTAATCAAGAGAGCCCGATGAACTATACGGATAATACGTTCACGTTCAGGCAGGACAGTTCGTTTTTGTATTACTTCGGGCTCAATTTACCGTCTATTGCGGCGATCATCGATGTTGACGAGGATAAGGAATTTATCTTTGGCGATGAGCCCAGTATGCACGACATTGTCTTTCTCGGCCCGCAAAACCCTTTGAGTGAATCGGCCGCCCAGGTCGGTGTCAGCCAATCCGGCTCGCTTGATGATATGGAAACTTTGCTTTCTAAAGTAACCGGCAGTAACAGAAGGGTGCATTATTTACCCCAGTATCGCGCCGATAATGTTATCAAACTTGAAAAGCTGATTTCGATACCTCATACTGAGATAGCCAGCAATGTCTCGATCGAATTGGTAAAGGCGGCCGCTGCGCAAAGATCCATTAAAAGCGCCGAAGAAATTGCAGAGATCGAAGTTGCTGTCAATATTGCTTACGAGATGCACGTCGGCGCGATGAAGGCGGCCCGACCGGGTATGTACGAATACGAGGTTTCCGCCCTTATCGAAGGGACCGCTCTTTCGATGGGCGGCAGGATAGCGTTCCCGGTGATATTTTCGATCCACGGCGAGACCCTGCACAATCACTATCACGGCAATAAGATGAAGGCCGGCGATATCGCCATCAACGACTCGGGCGCAGAGACTGCGATGAATTATTGCAGTGACATTACACGTACGATCCCGATCGGCGGAAAATTCACTTCGCGTCAAAAAGACATTTACAACATCGTTCTCGATACCGAGGAAAAATGCATTCAGGCGGTAAAACCGGGTGTGGAATTTCGCGATGTGCATCTGCTGGCTGGCGAGGTTTTGTGCGGCGGTCTTAAAGAACTTGGGCTCACGAAAGGCGATCCGAAAGAGGCTGCTGTCGCCGGGGCGCATACGCTGTTCTTCCAGTGCGGACTTGGACATCAGATGGGCCTGGACGTCCATGATATGGAAGGCCTTGGCGAAGATTATGTCGGCTATACAGATACTATTAAGCGGAATAATGATTTCGGTTTCTGTTCGCTGCGGATGGGTAAGGCACTCGAGGTCGACCATGTTATGACGGTCGAGCCGGGGGTGTATTTCATACCCGAACTTATCAACCGCTGGAAGGCTGACAACAAGCTCGAGCAGTTTATTAACTATGACAAGGTCGAAGAATATAGAGATTTCGGCGGCGTTCGTATCGAAGACGATGTACTTGTCACCGAAGACGGCTGTCGCCTGCTCGGTAAACCCATTCCAAAAAGCATAGACCAAGTAGAAGCTCTGGCATCACTATAACCGAATTATATTTGAGGGTAATTATGAGCCTCATTTACCGGATGAGCCGGATTTTTTATTTTTAGAGACCATTTCTATCGTCTTTTAACCTCTCATCGTCCAGAAAATGTCCAGTTTTTTTCAGTTTGCAGTTGGAAGGGAGTGGGGAATTGAAAATAAATATATAAATATTGACCGGATGGGGTGTGTGTATTATACTTATTGCCCTTTACTGGTTCAATATTCTATATATTAGGAGAGCTGACTATGGATAGCAGCAAAATTATTGCCGAAGGTATCACTTTTGATGACGTGTTGCTGATCCCGGCTAAAAGCGACTTCGTTCCGAGCGATGCTAATACTACAACGCGGTTGACGAACAATATCCAGATAAATATACCCGTTATATCCGCAGCCATGGACACCGTTACCGAGTCTGCGCTGGCTATTGCGCTCGCTCAAGAAGGGGGAATAGGGATAATTCATAAGAATCTGGATGTTGACGCTCAGAAACGTGAGGTTGCCAAGGTCAAACGGTCTGAAAATGGGGTTATCCAGGACCCCGTTACCCTTTCGCCTGGCGATACGGTCGATAAGGCCCGGGAAGTTATGGCTACGTACAATGTCAGCGGTATTCCGATCGTCGTAGGGAAAAAGCTCGTTGGTATCCTTACCCGCCGCGATCTGAAGTTTCTCGAAGACGCATCTGCTAAGATCGACACGGTAATGACCAAAGATAATCTTGTTACCGGGCCGGCTTCTACTACACTCAACAAAGCCAGTGCGATACTTCGAAAACACAAGGTCGAAAAGCTGCTGCTGGTTAATGACGCCGGTGAACTTGCCGGGCTGATCACTATGCGGGATATCGACCGATATCAGCAGTACCCCAGGTCCGTTCGCGACGGCCGCGGGCGATTGCGGGTTGGGGCGGCTGTTGGGGTTCATGATTATGACCGGATTGAGGCACTTATCACCGCTGAGGTCGATGTGATCGTTGTTGATACGGCACATGGGCATTCGCAGAATGTTATTGATACCGTTAAAAAAATTAAGGCCACTTACGAGATTGATATTATTGCAGGCAACATCGCTACGGCGGTGGCGGCTAAGGATCTTATTGCCGCCGGGGCCAACGCCGTTAAGGTCGGCATCGGGCCCGGGGCTATCTGCACGACCCGGGTTATCTCTGGGGTCGGGGTTCCGCAGGTTACGGCTGTTATGGAAGTCGTCAAGGTCGCAGACGCCGCTGGGATTCCTGTGATCGCAGACGGCGGGATTCGCAACTCTGGCGATATAACCAAGGCACTGGCGGCAGGGGCGTCTACTGTGATGCTTGGGTCGCTCCTTGCCGGGCTGTATGAAAGCCCGGGGGCGCTGGTCATCTATAAGGGCCGGCAGTTTAAGGAATATCGCGGGATGGGTTCTATCGGGGCGATGGTTAAAGGATCGGCTGATCGGTATGGGCAAAAAAGCGATGCGAGTAAAGATAAGCTTGTGCCGGAAGGGGTAGAAGGACGTGTTCCGTATCGCGGTATGCTAAGCGATTATGTTTATCAACTTGTTGGCGGTATTCGGGCAGGTATGGGGTACTGCGGCACGAAGACTATCGACGAACTTCGGGCCGACAGCAGATTCGTTAAGGTCAGTGCGGCGACAACAAGCGAGTCGCATCCGCATGATATTATGATCACGAAAGAGTCGCCGAACTACTCAGGCTCTGAAAATCTGGACGGATAATTTTTTTAATTTCATTCTTATACACAATCCTTTTTCATTGAAAATGGTATAATACATATAAATGTAAAGTTTTAAGTTTTAAGCGACCGATGAACACTGTATAGTAGATTATTCAAGTTAAGGGATTTATGGTTTATAAACGTCAAAAAATATTACTTGCGTTGCTTGAGTACTTTGGAGGAAGTCTACAGAGGACTGATTTACAAAAATATCTTTTCCTGTTTACTCGCCTTCAGGAAGAAAAAAGTTATCATTTCGTGCCCTATAAATTCGGTTGTTTCTCATTTCAGGCTTATGATGATAGGCGAAAGCTGATCAGTAAAGGCTTTTTAGAAGATTGCGACGAATGGGTAATTGCTAAAAAACGGTCGAAATTTATAGACATGATTGACTTTGAAGAAAAAGATCGTCTCTGGAATATCAAAAAAGAATATGGAGATTTAAGTGGAGACGACTTAATTAAGAGTGTTTATGAAAAATATCCATACTTTGCTATAAACAGTTCTATTGCTGATCGCATTTTATCAACAAGTGAAATGGGAAAAGTAAATGAGTTCAGGCCAAAAAACACCTGTACAGTTCTTTATACTTTAGGTTATGAAGGCAGGACTCTTGAGGAATTTTTGAATATATTGATCAAGCAGGACATTAAGGTTCTATGTGATGTAAGGAAGAATGCTTTAAGTCGTAAATATGGCTTTTCCAAGAAGACTCTTAGAAATGCGGCTGAAAGTCTTGGGATCGAATATAAACATATTCCAGAATTAGGGATTGAGAGTTCGTTTAGGAAGGATTTGAATTCTCAGAAGGATTATGACGAGTTGTTTGAAGAATACGAGAGGAATGTTCTTTCAGCAAGCATTGATAAAGTTGAAGAGCTTTATCAATGCTTGCGAAATAAGAAGCGAATTGCTTTGACTTGTTTTGAATTGCAGCCTTCCATGTGCCATAGGACTTCGGTAGCAAAGGCTGTAAAGGCTTTAGGAGAAAATGGAATTAAATTCAAAGAGTTCTAATGAAAACGGAGAAGGTTTTAATAACGGTAAAGACGTATCCGACATTATCAACAAAATATGGTGAACTTGTTTGCACCGCTGGAGTTAGAGAAGATGGTTCATGGGTAAGGATTTATCCAATGCCTTTCAGGCGGCTCAAAGATTATTTTCAATTTGAAAAATACAGATGGATTGAGTTGCCGTTAGAGAGAAACACAAAAGATCGTAGACCAGAAAGTTTTAGGCCAAAAGACCTTACTGCCATCAAAACCATAGGTCATATGGATACTTCTGATAAATGGCAAGAGCGACGCCGTTTCATATTAGGTCAGGTGAAATGTTTTGATTCTATTGAAGAATTGATATGTCTTGCTAAGGAAAAAAACGAATTGTCGTTTGCGTTGTTTAAACCTAAAGAACTAGTAGATTTTTACTGGGAAGAAGACAGCAGAGAATGGGACAAAAAGAAGCGAGCAAAAGTTATTGCAGATTTGAAGCAGGGGCAGCTTTTTGAGCAGGAAGAATTTGATGAAGATTTTAAATTGGCCCGTAAATTGCCTTATATATTTAGATATAAATTTATTGATAGCAAAGGCAAAAGCTGTGATTTGAGTATTAGAGACTGGGAAGTTGGTGCTCTTTTTTGGAATTGCTTAAGATCTAGTGGAAATGAGCAGGAGGCACTTGAAAAAGTGAAACAGAAGTATTGGGATGATTTTGCTTTAATGAAAGATATGTACTTTTACCTTGGTACTACACAGCAATTTCATTCTATGGGCAGGAATCCTTTTATTATTATAGGCACGTTTACGCCGCCTGTAGATAAGCAGTTAATGTTGGATTTTTAATTAGGTAATGTTGGATTAAACTAGGTAATAAACTAGGTAATGTCCTGCTTTTTGTGGTTTAGAGCGGGTTTTTGATTTTTAAACAGGAATTTTATAGTCGGGAAATAAATGTCACACGAACTTGTAGCAATTATCGATTTTGGTAGTCAGTATGGTCAGCTTATCGCCCGTCGGGTGCGAGAGCATAATGTTTATTCGCGGATATTTCAGCCTTCGGTTACCGCTGCCGAGCTTGCCGCCGAGAATATCAAGGGTGTGATACTTTCGGGCGGGCCTGCGAGCGTATATGCCGAAAATGCTCCGTCCTGCGATGCGAAGATACTTGATCTTGGCGTGCCAGTGCTTGGAATCTGTTACGGCATGCAGTTTGCCTGCAAGACGCTCGGTGCCGATATCAAGCCAGCTGAATCGCGTGAGTACGGCCGCACCAATCTTAGCGTTACCGGCGAAAGTGCGTTGCTTGCCAATGTCCCCGAGGCTACGACCGTTTGGATGAGCCATGGCGATCAGATTAATGAACTCAACGACGATTTTGTTGCGCTGGCTACGACGGATTCTTGTCCGTATGCGGTTGTTAAACATACCAGGTCGAAATTTTATGGCGTGCAGTTTCATCCCGAGGTTACGCATACGCCGTTTGGCAATACTATCCTGAAAAATTTCCTGTACGATATTTGTGATTGTGCGGGTGACTGGCAGATGGCTGATTTTGTTGAGCAGACTATCGCCGATGTCAGAAAGCAGGTTGGTACGGGAACTGTTATCTGCGGGCTTAGCGGTGGGGTGGATTCTTCGGTGGTTGCGGCGCTGCTGCATAAAGCTATCGGCGATCAGTTGAAATGTATCTTTGTCGATAACGGTCTGCTTCGTAAGAATGAACGCGAGGAAGTTGAGTCGATGTTCAAGGGTCATTTCAAGATGGACCTGCATGTTGTTGACTGGGGCGATAAGTTTCTTGAAAAGCTTGCCGGCGTAACCGACCCGCAGAAGAAACGCAAGATCATCGGTGCCGAGTTTATCGAGGCTTTCAAGTCCGAGTCCGACAAGATCGAAAATGCTCACTTCCTGGCCCAGGGTACGCTGTATCCCGATGTTATTGAGTCTGGGGCTAAGGATGGGAATCTGGCGGCTAATATTAAGCTGCATCATAACGTTGGCGGTCTGCCCGAAGAGCTTGGGTTTGAACTTGTAGAACCGCTTCGCGAATTGTTTAAGGATGAAGTGCGGAAGGTTGGCGAGTTTCTTGGACTGCCGGAAAATCTTGTCTGGCGTCATCCTTTTCCCGGTCCTGGCCTTGCCGTTCGGATCATCGGCGATATTACGAAACCTAAGCTTGACGTTCTTAAAGAAGCCGACTATATCCTTATCGAAGAGATCGTCGCTGCCGGTTTATACAGACAGATTTCGCAGGCACTTTGTGTCTTGCTGCCGATCGGAACCGTTGGGGTTATGGGTGACGAACGCAGCTATGAGAATGTTATAGCCATCCGTGCCGTCGAGACAACAGATTTCATGACAGCCGATTTCTCACACATACCTTTCGAGGTACTGGGCCAGATATCCAGCAGAATAATCAACGAGGTAAGAGGCGTTAACCGGGTAGTCTACGACATATCAAGCAAACCGCCTGCGACTATTGAATGGGAATGATTCAGGTTATTGTTAAAATCGTTGAGGTGTATCAATGGGTAACAATGAAATAGACAAAAGCCATAACAATTCTTTTCAGAGTATCCGTAAGGTTGGAAAAGAAGGCGAGGAATTCTGGTTCGCCAGAGATTTGCAGCCTATTCTTGAGTATGGCAGTTGGGATAAGTTCAAGCGTGTGGTTAATAAGGCCATTACAGCTTGTGAAACGTCGAATCAACCGGTTGATGACCATTTTTCCCAAGTGGGAAAAATGGTTACTCTAGGTTTGGGTGCAGAACGTAAAATTGAGGATTTTGAGCTTTCTCGTTATGCCTGTTATCTTATTGTGCAGAATGGCGATCCGACAAAGCCTGTAATTGCTTATGGTCAGACCTATTTTGCTCTTCAGACCAGAAGGCAGGAATTGGCTGATGACGAGGCTTTTACGCAGTTACAGGAAAATGAAAAACGTCTTTTACTGCGTAACGAATTAAAAGAACACAACAAGCAATTAGTCGAAACTGCCCAGCAGGCAGGAGTTGAAACTAATCTGGATTTCGCGGTATTTCAGAATCATGGTTATAAAGGTCTTTACGGAGGTATGGATGCAAAGGGTATTCATAAGCACAAGGGCCTTAAGAAGAGTCATAAAATTCTTGATCACATGGGCAGCACGGAATTAGCAGCTAATTTGTTCAGAGCAACGCAAACGGAAGAAAAACTCCGCCGAGAAAATATCCAGGGCAAACATAAAGCCAATACAACACACTATGAGGTAGGCAGCAAGGTACGCAAAACAATAGAAGAACTTGGCGGTACTATGCCTGAAGATTTGCCTGTCCCGAATGATAGTATTAAACAAATTGAAAATAAACAGAAAAGGCTCAAAGAAGGTGAAGATAAAAAATAATTTGAGAGCAGCGAATGACAGTGGAAACGATGAGTCGGCATGGGTGAAAGAAATGTAGTTTTTTTGCTCGATTTTGCAATAAAACCTCTCTGTGGAGCATCTGAAAGGTGCTTTATTATTCTTTTTGCATAAGGAGAAACAAAAAATGACACATAAGTTAATGCTGATTTTGGTGCTTTTTGTGGGCTTAATTGCCGCTGTCTGCGTTGCCGGCGATAAAAGCGAGGCTTCATTTCCCTTGTTCGCTTTCGATAATTACATGGTCGCCGGCGATTACAAACAATCTCAGGTTCGCGCAGATACGCTGAAAGAGCTGGGCTTCGATGGGATGGGCACTAGCGGAACAAACCTGGTGGAACAAACCGAGATTTTCGAAAAGGCCGGGCTCAAACTTATTTCTACTTATATCGGTCTGGATCTTGATGCCGACCAGAAATATGATGCGAATTTGATAAAGGCTATTAAACAGCTCAAAGGCAAAGGTACGATATTATGGTTTTTTGTCAGAGGCAAAAAGTTTAAGCCCGCCTCTGCCGACGGTGATGCCGCAGCGGTTAAAGCGATCCGCGAGCTTGCCGATGCCGCCCATGATTCGGGGCTGAAAATAGCACTGTATCCTCATGCGGGTTTTTACGTTGAGACATTTGCCGATTCGGTTCGGATCGCAAAGAAGGTTAATCGCCGAAACGTTGGCGGCAGTTTTAATCTTTGCCACTGGCTGAAAGTTGATGGCGATATTGACTACCGTCCTATCCTGAAAGAATCGCTGCCGTATCTGTTTGTGGTTTCTATCAGCGGCGCCGAAACCGGCGACACAAAAAAGATGGGCTGGGACAAGCTGATCCAAACCCTCGACAAGGGTTCGTTCGATAATTACAAACTTTTAAAGTATCTTAAAGACATCGGATACAAGGGCCCGGTAGGCCTCCAGGGATATTCTATCAAAGGTGACCCGAAGCAGAACCTTGCAAACTCAATGAAGGCATGGCGAAAGATTAACGAAAAACTTAGCGAAACAAAAGATGGAAAAAAATGAGTGACCCTGTGCGAAATAAACTTACACGCAGAGATATCTTAAAAGCAACCGGAGCGGCCGGTTTTGCTTTTGGTATTCCCGGTATCGTACCTTCGACAGTTTTTGGTAAAGAGGCTCCGTCAAACCGCATCAATATAGGTATGATCGGAATGGGGCGGCAGGCAATACACGTCAATACTCTTCCATTCCTGCATTCCAAGGACTGCCGGGTTGTTGCTGTTTGCGATGTTGACAAATGGCGGCTGGGCAAAGCCAGGGCCAAAGTCGATAAGTTTTACAAGAACGCTGATTGCAAGGCATATACCGATTGGCGGCAGGTTGTCGGGCGGGACGACATCGATGCGATCATGAATTCCACGTCGGATCAATGGCACGTGCCGATATCGCTGGCGGCGGTTCGTAAAGGCAAACATGTCAGCTGCGAAAAACCGCTTACCCTTTCGATTGCCGAAGGCCGCATTCTTGCCGATGCCGCAAAGAAACACGGCGTTGTTTTCAGAACCGACAGTGAGTGCCGCTCTAACACATATATGCACCTGACTTCGGAACTTGCGATCAACGGTTACCTCGGCAACATCAAACGAATCGAAGTAGGAGTGCCCGCCGGAGACAAGGCAGGCGGCAATGCGAAACCGATGGAAATTCCGGAAGAACTGGATTACAATATGTGGGTCGGACCTGCCCCGATGAAACCTTATACCGTTGACCGGGTGCATCCTCGCCATGGCTATGGCCGTCCCGGCTGGATGCGTTGCCGCGACACATGCGAAGGGATGATAACCAACTGGGGAACCCATTTGATCGACGTTGCGCAGTCATTAAACGGAACCGAACGCACCGGGCCGATATCTGTCGAAGGAACCGGCAAATACCCCAAGCCGGGTTCCGGACTTTGGGATGTTCTGACCGAGTTCAGGGCTCAGTACAAATACGCAAACGGAGTCGTGCTGGATTATCTTATTAAAGTACCCTATCTGCGGGTTGAAGGAGATGAAGGCTGGATCCAGGCACACTGGCACAGCAAGGGCGGCCTTCAGGCACACGACAGATCTATCTTTCAGACTAAATTCAGGAAATCTGATATACGCCTTCCACAGCGAAGCGATAAAGGGGATTTCATTTACGCCATCAAGAACAATTGCAATACTATGGCAGACGCTGAGGTCGGCCATCGCACATGTTCGATGGGACAGTTGGCACATATCGCGATACAACGCGGAAAAAAACTAAACTGGAATCCAAAGACCGAGCGATTTACCGATGACGACAAAGCCAATAAGATGCTCCACCGTTCCTACAGAAAGCCATGGGGGTTGCAAGTGTGAAAGGGTTATATCAAATGAGATCAATTTATTGCTTTATCGTTATTGTTGCGTTGGTTGTGTGTTCGGTTGAGGGCAAGGCCTGGCAAGCTAATTACGATGAGGCGAAGATCCCAAAGTATACTCTGCCGGATCCGCTTGTGATGGCTGACGGCAGCAAAGTTGTTTCTCCAGAGCAATGGCGCACGAAGCGGCGCGCAGAAATACTCGACCTGTTTAAAAAGCATGTCTATGGGGCAATGCCGTCTGCGATGAGTATTGCACATGTCGATCGGGTTAGCTTTATTGATAATGCGTTGGCCGGCAAGGCGCGGCTGCTGCAGGAAAGTTTTTACTTTAAGAAGGACCGCAGCGGACCGAAAATTGATGTCTGCGTTTTTCTGCCTCCGAAAACCAAAAAGGTTAAGGCTTACCCGGCTTTTCTGATTTTGAATTTCTTCGGCAATCGTACGATACACACCGATGAGAATATTCGAATGTATACCGGTCATGCGAGGTTGAAACCCGGACGCGCCGGAAGAGGGGGCAAGTGGCCAATCGAAGATATTGTCGGTAGAGGGTATGCACTGGTTACTGCTTGCTATAACAATTTTGATATAGATCACCGGGTGCAAGGCCCGAAGTTCGATGACGGGGTTCATCAATTGTACCCGAAATACCAGGGACGCAGCGATAATTGGGCGTCTATTGGTGCGTGGGCCTGGGGGATGAGCCGCATACTTGATTACCTTGAAAAACTTGAATTTGTCGATGCCAAACGAGTTGTTGCTATGGGGCATTCGCGGTTGGGCAAGACGGCGCTATGGGCCGGTGCGACCGATCAGCGGTTTGCTTTGGTTATAAGCAACAACTCCGGCTGCGGCGGGGCGGCACTGGCTCGGCGGCGCATTGGCGAAAGTGTTTGGAGGATCAATACATCGTTTCCGCATTGGTTCTGCGCAAAACACAAAGAATATAACGATAATGAAAATGTCATGCCCGTCGATCAGCATATGCTGATTTCGCTTATCGCGCCTCGGCCGGTGTATGTTGGAAGTGCTACAGGAGATAAATGGGCCGATCCGCGAGGGGAGTTTTTGTCATGCGTCGGTGCCGACGCAGTTTACAAATTGCTGAACACAAGCGGTCTTGCGAGCCATTCGCTGCCGGCAATCGAAAAGCCTTTGGTCGGGACAATTAACTACCATCTGCGAAAAGGCAAACATGATGTCACTAAGTTTGACTGGACGCAGTACCTGGATTTTGCTGATAGATATATAAAGTGAGATTTATTATTTAATATTTAAGGTTTCGGCTATAAGATCGAAATCTTGTTCTTCATTCTTCTTTCTCAATCGGTCAGTTTTAGTAATTAATTTCATAATATCTTCTGCTGGAACACAGAGTTTCAAAACCATTTGAAGTGAGCCACGTGGTTTTTCTTTATAGTATATTGGTGACGTTGCTCTTACCATTCCGATCGCCCGTCCGTATTTATCCAATATCGGTGCGCCGCTGGAACCTTTGGCAAAGTCTGCTGTAATTACCATCGTGGTGACCGCTCTTGTATCTCCGGAAGCATCTTTATCGTCTTTGTTATGTGCGGAAGAAAACTTTTGGTAATATCGAGAGACTTTACCGCTGGTCATGGTGAAGTAGTTGCGCTTTGGATGATGAATAACATAAACATCGCTGCCGACGGGGGCATAAGGAGCTATCGACACAGGCTGGAATTTGTTGCCGGCAGCATCAATTTGAATAATGGCAATATCGCCGGCCGCATCGCCGGCAAGAATTTTAGAAATCGGATAGACCTTCTTATCCCTGGTCATAATAGCCATATATCCGTCGGTATCTTTGTTCATAACATGGTAATTGGTAACAGCAACTCCGGTTTCAGTAATAAAAAAACCTGACGAGACGCTATTAAGGTGCCATTTTTTACACTTTTTTGAACGGCAATGTGATAGCACACCGACAATAAAAATACTTTGGCTGCAGTCTTTATAGATTGATTCGGCGGTTTTTTGAGAATCTGAAAGTACAGGGAGAGAGACTTCATGGAATTTGTTCTCCAGACCTTTCGTCAGGACTTTAATTTCAGTTATTTTATTCGGATCATTAGGATCAATTAGTTCACCAAGCTGTTGTTCGAACAACCGGGCAATGGCCGCATCGTCAATAACTGTGATGTCATTGGTATATATCGGTGCTTTTGGTTTGCTTTTTTCATCATCTGCGTGACTAATGCAGGTACAGAGACCAACTGTAACAACCAGGAGAATCATTAAACGTGTCTTTTTCATAGTTTCTTCACTCCCTAATTGACTTAATTCGGCTGGTAGCTGATTATATAGCATTGTTGAGCTGTTGCCAAGTTACTATTCTGATATGGCGAAATAAAGGTCGTCTAACGTCTTCTTCTTGACGTTTTTGTTTTTGGTTGTATAATCAGTGATTATGCTATTAAACAGACGTTAATTTTCTGAGGCCAGTATATTGAGAGCTACAATTAAAAATAAGTTGGTCGCAGGTTTTGGGGTTTTGCTGCTGCTGTTCGTTGCTTTCAGCGTTGCTGTTATGTATAACATGGCTAATGTGAAAAAACAGTTCAGCTATGTAGTTGAACATGACGCCGCTGTTATAGCTAATGCCAATCAACTGCTCAAACTTGTTGTGGATATGGAGACCGGCCAGAGAGGCTTCTGCATTACACATAACGAAAAGTTTCTTGAACCATATATCAATTCCCATGATGAGTTTGACGAATTACTGAAGATTGAGAAAAAGTTAGTCGGTGATAATCCCCCTCAGGTGAAAGCTTTGGAGGGAATCGAAGCTCTTGTAGATCAGTGGCTTGAAAAGGCCGCAGTTCCAGAGATTGCCAAGGCCAGAGAAGCTGCCGCCAGTACAGATACTAATGAGCAAAATAAGCTTCGAAAGGAACTGGCGGCCTTACTTGAGGCAGGCACCGGAAAGGCGTTGATCGATGAGATCAGAGAAAAATTCTCCGAGTTTATTAAGACGGAGATGGAACTTTTAAATCAGCGATATGCAGCCGCTTCTCAAACAACTCGTAATACAAATAAAATAACACTATTGATGGTTGCTTTCTCGGTGGTATTTGGATTAAGCATAGCCGTATTTACTATTCGAGGTATTATCAATTCTGTCGCCAAACTGCTGGAGGGCACGAAAATCATTGCTGCCGGAAACCAGAAACACAGGATCGAGATAAAGAGCAAGGATGAAATCGGGGAATTGGCCGTATCCTTTAACCAGATGGTCGACAAGCGCGTCCAAACAGGAGATGAGCTTAGAGAATACCGTGATCACCTTGAGGAACTGGTTAGCGAACGGACCACTGAATTGCGGGAAAGCGAAGAGAAATACAGATTACTGCTTAACAATCAAACAGACCTTGTTGTAAAAGTCGACCTGGAGGGAAGGTTTCTTTTTGTCAGTCCTACTTACTGCGAAATGTTCGGTAAAAATGAAGATGAACTGCTTGGTAATACATTCATGCCTGTGGTTCATGAGGAAGATATCGAACAAACACTGAAAGAAATGGAAAAGCTCTACCGGCCTCCTTATCACGCCAGGATGCAGCAGAGATGCAAGACAGTAAACGGATGGCGATGGTTTGAGTGGGTCGATACGGCGGTGCTGGATGAAAACGGCAATGTCATTGAGATCATCGGGGTCGGCAGGGATATCACCGAACGCAAGCAGACAGAAAGAAAACTTCGGACAAAGGAACAGGTCTTTGATATTTCTATCACAGCTAACAGCATCGCTGATCCGAAAGGCATGATCAATGAAGTTAATACCGCATTTTTACAGATATGGGGTTTTTCTAATGAAGATGAAGTCTTGGGCAAGAAGATCTCTTGTTTTTTACAAAGCGCCGAGAAGGCAGCAGAGATTGTTGAGACACTCAACAATGAAGGTGTTTGGAAGGGTGATTTCATTGCGAAAAAGAAGGATGGTTCTACATTTATAGCTCATGCTCTCGCGACAGTTCTGCATGACAAAAATGGTAAAATAGTTGGCTTCCAATCATCCGTCAGCGACATCACCGAAAGCAAGGAAGCAGAGGATAAACTTATCGTCTATCAAAGGCATCTTAAGGCCCTGGCCTGGCAATTGTCATTAACCGAAGAACAGGAAAGAAAGCATATTGCAACCTGGATACATGACGAGATAACACAAGCTCTTATCGCGGTAAACATGAGATTATCGGCATTACAAAATAGCATGAAAACCGGTCAAGTTGCCGGGGACATAGATGGATTCAAAAAGTTTATAAGTGAATTGATAGAAAAAACACGATCACAGGCCTTTGATCTGAGTTCTCCTGTTTTGTATATGTTTGGATTAGCCGAAGCAATAAGTGGATACCTAGCTGATGAAATTCAGGCCAAACATGAAATAATGACCGAGTTTGAAGATGACGGTTTATCAAAGCCGCTGGATGAAGATTTACAGATCCAGCTATTCAGGTCGGTGCGGGAATTGCTGACAAATGCCATCAAGCATGCCCATGCACAAAATATAAAAATATCCATGTTCAAAGAAAATGATACGATAAAAATTTCTGTTGAAGATGACGGTGTCGGCTTTGACAGCAGCAAAAAAGACAGTGGTATTGATTTGGCAAAAGGTTTTGGTCTGTTTAGTATACATGAAAATTTAAATCAATTAGGCGGGGATGTCGAAGTAAAGTCTATAGTGGGACAAGGTACTGTAGTTGTTTTGACGGCACCTCTAAAAAGCGACGTTAGCGGCAGGTAAGGGTAAATTAAAGAAAAAATGATCGGAATAGAGATGAACAAACTTAATTTTATTATTGCAGTCGTCTTGATAATCTGCAGCGACTGAAGTAAATAGCATCATAATCGCAGATTCTGCATAGTTATGTGCTATTTCGCGGTCTTCAATCCCGCAGCACTGCGGGCGGACACACAGGTCTGCTCATGCTTATGGGACTTGCGTTTTTTTTTGGTCCTAAAATACCCCTCTTGATGACCTCTATTTGCTATTGCCGACTTTATTAATTATATCGATGTTGAGGTTTGTATGGTTTGTGACGATTGTTGGTTTAGCACAGGCATTCTCTTTCGGGAATGTACGACGGACCACTGTGCTATTATCGTTGTTTGTAAATCCAGAAGGATTTCGTTAATTAAAGGAGTAAACGATGTTTAAAGGGATTAGAAATTTTGCTGATTCCATCATTGATATGGTCAGTGGGTGTTTCACTACGGATATTGGTATCGACCTCGGTACCTGCAACACGCTGGTTAGTGTTCGCGGCAAGGGTATAGTCCTTCGCGAGCCTTCAGTTGTTGCTATCAACAGGGAAACCAACGAAGTGCTCAACAACGGCACAGCTGTCGGTTCTGTAGCATGCGAAATGCTCGGAAAAACTCCCGGCTCTATCAGGGCGATAAGACCGCTAAAGCACGGCGTCATCAGTGACTTCCACGTCACCGAAGCGATGCTCGAATACTTCATCAAGAAAGTACAGACAGCAAAACTGTCGATCCTTTCCAGACCTCGCGTCGTCGTCGCCGTACCCAGCGGGATAACCGAAGTCGAACGCCGCGCAGTCATAGAAAGTGCCGAACGAGCAGGTGCCCGCAAGGTCTTTCTCGTTGACGAACCTATGGCCGCGGGGATCGGTTCAGGCCTTCCGATAGCCGACCCGACCGCTTCGATGATAATCGACATAGGCGGCGGAACAACAGAAGTCGCTATAATGAGCCTCGCTGACATCGCTTCGTGCAAGTCTGTACGCATAGGCGGCGACGCAATGGACGAGGCGATCGTCCACCATCTCAAGAAAACATACAACCTGCTTATCGGCGAAACATCCGCCGAACGCGTTAAGATTGCGGTAGGCTCGGCAGTCCAGCTTGACCAGGAAATGACAATGGAAGTAGCCGGCCGTGACTCTATCGTCGGACTGCCCAGAAAAGTGATAATCACCAGCGAAGAAATTCGACGTGCACTTGAAGAACCCATTGGTGCGATCATAGACGCGGTCATCGAAACACTCGAGAAAGCGGAACCGGAACTAGCTGCCGACCTCATCGATAACGGCATACATATCTGCGGTGGCGGATCGTTGCTAAGAGGCATGGATACCGTTATCTCAAACGCGACAGGCCTTACGGTGACAAGGGTCGACGACCCGCTCGAATCGGTCGCAAGAGGAACGGCGACATACATCGACAATATGGATATGTGGAAAGACTCGATGGATCGCTTCGATTACGAATAATGAACCGCTGCTGATTATTTCGTTTAAAGCATTAAAAAGCTCCCCGATTTACAGGGGGGCTTTTTTTGTGATATCTTTCCTCAAAAAAAATCACCCGCAGTCCTATAATGTAACCGAATATGGCCTGATAGGCTCTTAGGTCGGAAAATTTGAAATTTTTGCCTCGGTTCGTTTGCTTTTTCACCGATTATATGCTATAATCATTGCTCAAGTGAAATAGATTATTTTGTTTAGCCGGGGGGCTTTAGTGATGAAGAGTACAGATTATTTGAGCAGCGTTTTTTCAGTATTTAACAAAACTTTTATCGCGTCAGTTATAGCTATATCTATCGTTGCGTCCGCAAACGCACTAGCCGCCGAAGACACAGATTCCGGCTGGACGACGATCTCAATGAGGGTGACGGCATATTGTCCATGTGAGAAATGCTGCGGCGAATGGGCTGACGGCGTAACCGCCAACGGTCATGTAATTAAACCAGGCGACTGCTTTGTCGCCGCCGACAGAAGATTCGTATTCGGAACAGAGATGCTCATAAAAGGTTACAACGCCTCAAAGACAGTCAAAGTCTTCGACCGCGGCGGGGCGATAAAAGGAAACAAGCTCGACGTATTCTTCCACACACACCAGGCAGCGTTAGAGTGGGGAGTAAGGTACATAGACGTAAAAGTCAAAAAGTAACGTACCACCGGCATCCTGCCGACATTCTGTACTGTGGGCTTTAAGCTCACAGCATTGTGCTTAATGGTAAAAAATGGTCATACAGAATGTTGATTGATTACTTTTCTTGTGTAGGTGACGATTTTTCAGCTCTTACCCAGGAAACAATGCATGTTATAATCATTACCAGGTGAGCCATCGTCTCGACGGACTCTTCCAGGAAAATATGCATATCCTCTTCTCCTGGCAGATAAACGTATCTGAAGACCCGTCTTGCGATCAGTTGCGACAGTAAATAGCAGCTAAAAGCTGTCCATACCCAAACCTCCACGGCGCAGCCCTCAAAAAAAACGCTAAGCTTGTCTTTGCGCTTTACGGCCCATGCCGCCAGAAGTGTAAGCGGACGTCTACTGTTGACCGAATACATCGAAAACGGAATGGTCAAGACGCCGGCGACCGTGGTGCATCGCCGCAAAAAACTGGACAACCTCGACGGATGGCTGTGGGATATGGGCTGTAGGTGTAATGCTTGTAGCCCTTTTTCATGAGTTTGACCTCTCTGTCTCAGTGCGATGATACGAAGAACAAGTTCAGTCGCATAAACCTAAGAGACTGGCCTTGTCCATATCTGTTAAGCACCTCATAAGCAAGAAAATCGGGGGTGGAATTATGCTGTATTGCCGCGAAATCGGTTAGTTTGAGCAAAATATTCCAAATTATTGTATTTAATCCGTGAAATTTGCGAAAATTGCGGTTAAATTAATCTTCGTTGTGTATATTAAATCCAGTGAAATAAAACCATAAAATTTGAAATTTGTTTAAGGAGTGTATTGTTATGAAAAACGTATTATTGGCAGCAGTGCTGTTATCGATCGTGTTTACCGGAACATTGTTCTCGCAGGAACCTGTTAAACAAACTCGTCATATCACAACAGATACCTATCGCGGATGGCGGCTTGCTGTTCAGATGTGGTCGTTTAACCGCTTTAAGTTTTATGACTCCCTCGACAAGGTCGCCGCTTTAGGCATCGACTATATGGAGGCATATCCCGGCCAGAGGTTCGAAGGCTGGGGCGGCAAAGAGAAATTTCACCACAACATGTCCGCCGAACTTCGCAAGCAGGTAAAAGCCAAACTCGCAGACGCCGGTGTCAAGGTTGTCAATTATGGAGTTGTCGGATTGCCAAATGACGAAGCCGAATGCCGGAAGGTTTTCGAGTTCGCAAAAGATATGGGAATCGAAACCATCCTTTCAGAACCCAAAGACGACGCCCTGGACCTGGTCTACAAGCTTTGCCAGGAATACCAGATCAAAGTAGCCATCCACAACCACCCAAAGCCTACACGATATTGGAATCCGGATATTGTTTTAAAGGCGATCAAGGGCCGTGAAAAATGGATGGGTGCCGCTGCCGACACCGGCCACTGGGTCCGCAGCGGTCTTGACCCTCTCGAATGCATCAAGAAGCTCGAAGGCAAGATCGTCAGTTTGCACCTTAAGGATCTCAATAAAAAAGGTCCCGGCGCACATGACGTAGTCTGGGGGACAGGCGCATCGGGAATCAAAGAAATTCTCACCGAACTCCACAGACAGAAGTTTAAAGGCGTTTTCTCGATCGAGTACGAGTATAACTGGAACGATTCTTTCGGTGAAATTTACCAGTGTTCCCAGTATTTCAATAAGGTCGCAGGCGAGCTAAAACCCGGCGGATGGCGTAATCTTTTCAATGCCGACTTGTCAAACGCGGTGCTGAAAAAAGAGGGCAGTTGGACAAACGAGCTGGGCGTCATCACCCGAAAAGGCGGCGGTGATCTTTGGACCGAAGGCAAGTACTCCGATTTCATGCTTGACCTGGAGTTTAAGCCGGAAAAAGGAACCAACAGCGGCGTGTTCCTCCGTACCGGTACCAGAAAGTGGATACCGTGGATAGAAGTACAGGTCGAGGATTCCTTCGGCAAGAAGATGAGCAAACATCTCTGCGGCGGAATATTCGATTGCCTCGAACCAAAGGTAAACGCCGTCAAAAAACCGGGCCAGTGGAACCGAATGACAATAGTTGCTTACGAAAACAAGATTATTGTCATGCTTAACGGTCAGCTCGTTGTCGACATGGACCTGAATAAGTGGGACACACCCAGGAAAAACCCGGACGGCACAAAAAACAAATTCAAGATCGCCTACAAGGACCTGCCGCGGGAAGGTTACATTGGCCTTCAGGACCACGGACAGGCAATAACCTACCGCAATGTAAAGATAAGAACATTCGATAAGCCAATGATGTTCGGAGGAAAGCGAAGCCGTTGAGTTGGCAGGGATTGCTTTGGCATACGCAGCCGAAAAGCATTACAGCAGCAATCTAGAATACGATAACGGATTATATTAAAAGGTAACCAGCATGAACAACCCAAAACCATTACCGGAAATCACAATCAAAGCGGTTGTCCTCGGCATTCTCCTGTCGATGATCCTCGCTGCCGCCAATGCCTACCTCGGTCTGTTTGCGGGCATGACGGTATCTGCGTCGATCCCGGCGGCGGTGCTTTCGATGGGGATTTTGCGATGCTTTAGAAAGAGCAATATTCTCGAAAATAATATCGTGCAAACCGCAGCGTCGGCCGGTGAGTCGCTCGCTGCGGGTGTTATTTTCACACTGCCAGCGCTGGTGATAATGGGTAAGTGGGAAAATTTCAGCGGTGCGAATTACTGGTGGATTACAATTATTTCGTTATTTGGCGGTATCCTTGGCGTGCTGTTTACTATACCTCTAAGAAGATCGCTGATTGTCGAAGGTGAGTTGCAGTTTCCCGAAGGTATTGCTACTGCTGAGGTTTTAGAGACCGGGCAAGAGGGCGGTAAAGGAGTAGGAGTTATAATAAAAGCTGCTGTTGTTGGTGCTTTGTTTAAAGTCGGAGCCAAGGGCATCGGTCTGTGGCCCGAGATGATCGAAGGAGCAAGACGTGTCCGCGGCGGGCTGTTGTACGGCGGATCGAACCTTAGTCCGGCGCTGCTGTCAGTCGGATATATTGTAGGGCTTAACATTGCCATCCTGATCTTTATTGGAGGGGCGGCTAACTGGTATGTAGCGATTCCGGCTATTTCAGCTTCAGATGAATGGCCTACATACCAGATAAAGAGCGAATTGTCAGAGGAAGAGGCAGCGGCATGGAATACGTTTGCTCTTTCTTACAAGCAGGCAGGGCCGGATGCTCAAGAAGATGAGATCGCAAAGGTTAAAGAGCACAATGCTGAAGTGGATGAGAAATTGGGCGAGCGTGTCAATGCTACGGAATATGCCCATACGATATGGAGTGCGAAAAGCCGTTATATTGGCGTCGGGGCTATGCTTATCGGGGGGTTGTGGACGATATTTAAGATGAGAAAGTCGCTGTTCTCGGGGGTTAAGAGCGGATTAAAAGCTTACAAGGGGATTGGCGTCGGCGCCGGCGGCGAGATTCCTCGAACCGAAAAAGATATGCCGATGAAATGGGTGCTTATTTTGATAGTAGGTTCTATTGTTCCGTTGTTTATAGTTTACCAGTTATTCGTTGGTCATATTGCAATATCTTTGCCGATGGCGGCAGTAATGCTTATCGCGGGATTTTTGTTCAGTGCCGTTGCCGGTTACATGGCAGGTTTGGTTGGCTCGTCGAATAATCCGATATCGGGTATTACGATCGCGACGATTGTTTTGTCTTCGCTGCTATTGCTTTTGCTTATGAACATGTTGGGTATTGATACGGCCAACGGTCCGGCGGCGGCGATAATAATCGGTTCTGTGGTATGCTGTGCAGCCGCGATAGCCGGCGATAATATGCAGGACTTAAAGGCCGGCCGTATTGTCGGCGCTACCCCGTGGAAGCAGCAGGTTATGCAGATCGTTGGAGTCGTTTCAGGTGCTCTTGTGATCGCACCGGTTTTGATGCTTTTACATAACGCTTACGGTTTTAGGGGGCAGGAAGGCGCCGGCAAAGACGCCCTTTCGGCGGTACAAGCCAATCTTATGGCCTCGGTTGCCGATGGTGTTTTCAAAGGCGGTATTCCATGGAACTTCGCGTTTATAGGAATGGGTGTAGCAGTTGCTATTATCGTTATTGATCAGGTGCTCGAAGCTAAAAAAAGCAATTTCAGGACCCCGATCCTTGCTGTTGCGATTGGTTTTTATCTGCCTCTGGAGCTTTCTGTTCCGATTCTTTTCGGAGGCTTGATTCACTGGGTTGTCAGTTCTGTTCGCAAGAAATATGCGAATAAAACCGGTGAGGTTGAAGGCTCGTCAAAAGGTGGTTTGCTGTTTGCTTCGGGTTTAATTACCGGTGAGGCTCTTATGGGAATTCTACTGGCGATTCCGATTGTTATACTCAAAAAGCAGGATATTAGTTTGCCGTTTATTGCATATAAGACAGGTGATATTATGCCGCTGGGCGGACTATTGGGAACTGTTATGCTGATAGCGATTGGGCTGTGGCTGCTGAATACCGCTTTAGAGCGTGAGAAAAAATAACGAAACTAAAGCATGCGGGCGGACCATTGAGTTCGCCCGTTTGCGTTATAGTGCATATTAGTTGTAGGGTGGGCCATGCCCACGCTGTCTTGATAGCAAATGGTAAAAAGGGGACAGGTACAACCTGCCTCCGGCAGAACGTAGCCAGTCCCCCTTTTACCCGCCGCACGTTGCCGGTAATCAGTTCTTTCGCTTAAACCAAACAGAAATAAAGCTAACTCTCTGATCCATTGAGACAAGCTCCCACCCGTTGCCGCCGGCCCACTTGACAAGGGTATATAAGTCGGGATTTTCGTTGCCGGGTATTATGATAGAAAGCTCCCTGCACAGATCGTCAAGTTCTTCTCCTTCGGCATAAACTGCCGGTGCTTTCCAGAACCATACCCCGAAAGAGTCAAATTGGATATTAGCGTATTCCCAACCGCTGCTTTCTCTTTGCGCCTGCACCGCCACCGAAAGGCCCAGAACAAGTATCAGCGTCATTAAAATAAGAGTCCGTTTCATTTTGTCCCCCAAAAAAAAGCATTGTAATTATTGATATTTTCATATCGTCCTGAATCAATCCTATCTTAACGGCAGTAATAATTATCTGTTGAATTTGTCTTCAACACAAATGAAAACCTTTTAGATAAGGAGCAGCCCTAAGTGCCTGAAAATCAACATCTTGACATGATCTGAAACGCAGAGTATCCTTATTGAAAATAATAATTTACGGAAAATAAAATGACAACAGAAAATCAATTAAATTTCGGCTCTCAGCCAATAGCAAAAATATTGGAAGAAAAGCAGCTAAAACCCCACGACCTCGTAGAGGCCTCCACCGAACAGATTACCCATAAAATGGTAACAAGGGCCTGTAAAGGAAGAAAACTATCTCCAAAAGTAAAGCTGAAAATCCAGAACGCCATAAACAACGCAACAGAAAAACAATACAAGCTAAACGATTTATTTAACTATTAGAAACCAGGATCTAAAGACTAAAAACTATCGACTAAAAAAAGCCCCGGACCATAAGCCCGGAGCTTTCATATCAGAAGCAAAATACAACCCTGACCATTATTATGTTTCCGCCAAAGACGGTTTCCTTAATTTGTAATTAGTAATTCGTAATTCGTAATTATAAACTGACCAACAGGTCAGTTTAAATAAACACTTCCTTGCATTTCTTTGTCCGCAGTGCCGTATGCAGGCTTTTCATAACATAATTCTTGACCACAGAATTCCAGCTCATATGTTTTGCCATGTCATAACCGCTGACAATAAGCTGTTCCATCTCGGCGTCATTAACAGGCAGACTGTCGCAAAGTTGTCTCGCAACTCTCTGACTGACCTCATGCTCGATATAATCACGCGATTCCTTGCCGATGCTCAAAAGATCCTCGATATCTTTCCGCCAGTCCTCACCGTCAAGATCCGTATAGTCGGCGACGATCACATTTTTGACATCCCTTCCGCCGGCGACATCCTTAACAAAACCCGCACAACCGCACACATTCGACATCACGCAGATTCCGCCAAAGCTCAAGGGCTCAAGCTGGGCGATACCGAAAGGCTCATAAATACTTTGCCCGAACTCGGCATCGCTGCCTTTGCGAATGTCCATAAATTCCATGTCGTAAGGCATCCGCTGTCCGCAGCTGTTCATGTCAAAGCCAAACTGGTTGATCAAAATAGCCTTGATATTTCGGCTTTTGGCATTAAACTCCTGCAAGCCCGTATAAAACTTAGCCTCACCTCCGGAAAGATCGGGCATGCCTTCTCTATGCGCGACGGGCCAGTTATATTCCGCTTCCATGTCATAGATGTCACGCTTGCGCCTCTTGCTCGTCTCGGTACTGAGCACAAGCAGTACGCCCGTCTTGCCTTTCTCGCCAAACTCTTTGTCCATGTGTTCGAGAACCTTGAAGTCCCTCCAGAGCCCCTTGCTGGGCGTCATACGCGTAACATGCGTAAACACATAATCGGGACGCAGCCCAAGCAGGTTGTAGCAGTAGTCCTGAAGTTTGCCTTTGGATTTCAGCTTTTCCTCAAGGCTGATCTCAAAGGCGGGAATCCCGTTATATGTAAGGTCGATATCGGCAAGGTCAAATTCGGGAGCCATAAACTTAAGCTCTTCGACAACATAGTCACCGACTGCAAGGATCGTGTCGCAGAAACGCGAAGCGTCGACAAGTGCATGCTTAAAGAAGTGAGTCTGATCTCCAAAAACCTCATTGACATACATCCCGTTTTTATGGGCGTGTTCCATGACATTATAGAACATGGTATCATGTCCAGGGTTCTTTTCTACGATAGGCCGCATCGTGGCGACTTCATGGGCATAGAAGACGGTCTTAAAGTCGAATGAATCGTCAAGCTTTGCCGCAAGAGCAGTAGGCATACCCATAAACTCATGAGCGACGATAACAGTTTCGTTACCTCGTTCCGCTGCTCCTATAGCCTTAATAGCCGCAAGAGCAGGGGGCCCAAGCCTCATCCACTGCTCATAGTCCCACAAATTTTCATAAAGATTACTCTTAAGTCCAAACTCGCTGAACATCTTTGCCTTGACATCGTTAATGGGTCCTTCTTCGATACACGATACGTCGATCAGCAGTATCTCAGGCGAGCTTTTTATGCCGTGACGCTCATCGACAAACGTACGCCTTCCATAAACGATATTCACATTGAACATCGCTTCAATATGTCGAAAACTCGAATAATAGCTTGTGTTCGTAAGGCCGTCGATCGAAGAATACAGCACTTCGCCGTCTTCGCCAAGCCTGGTCGATACATCCCCGTCGCAATTGAACAGCGGGCATACAAGAATTGATCTGTCAATCTCATCAAGATAAGACGGAGCCGTAAACAACCCCTCAATAACTGCCCCGATACCTCCGATTTTACCGATTGCTTCATGTGTAACATGTACCGCAGTAGTTTTATGACTCATACTAAATCCATCCAAATAACTCATACAATTGCTGATTCGATCTAACATATTCTCATCGAACACCTATAATATAAGTAATAAATCGGTCGCTTCAAAACCCCACAACAGCATTTTTAGACGAAAAAATAACGTCCGAAAATAACACTATTTCCTGATTGACGACCCCGATATTCTAGGACTATGCCAATTAAAGTTGAGACTTTTAATATCCGATATAAACCATATAGACTGCTCAACCTGACGGGTGCACCAAATAAAAGTGGCGCTTTTATTATAGGTATGTTATAACCTTTATGAATTGTTAATTTTATAAAGGATTATATCATGCAAAATGACGAAAAATGGATTGAAGATGCGGTTAAGAATTTCAGGAATGGTTGCAAGGAACTTCAAAAAGAACTCTCAAATGCAGCTGACGGCACATTGCTTGATGTCAGCGATCAGCAGATAATGGAAAAGATAGAACCCCTGCTCAAAGAGGTTCAGCAGAAAGCGATACAGGAAGCTATTGAGAAATCTCAAGGCAATTCCGATTACCGCCGTTGCAACAAGTGTAAAAAAAAATGAGACACAAAGGCAAAAAGTCTTTCGAGTTTATAACCCGGTTTGGCAATTTGTCATTACAGGGAACATACTACCATTGCAAGTGTTCCAATAGTAAATCAGTCAATGTTCTTGTCGCAGCTGGCAGAAAGTTCAGCTTTGCTGCAGATGAATTAGTGTTGAGACATACAGCTTCTAACAGCTATAAGCAGGCTAGTATATATTTGCGAAAAGACTTTAAGATTCACATATCTGACGAATCGCTTAGAAGCCGAATTTCGGCAGTTTCAGGACAGATACGGCAAAATCGTAATTCTGCCGAAAATGCTCATGGGTGGGATGAAATAGCCGATAAAAAGTTGTACGGTTACGTTGACGGTGTACTGCTTAATATTCGCAAGGAAGGCTGGAAAGAATGCAAATTGCTTCGCTATGAAGATGAGCATGGTAAGAAGATCAGTCATCGAGGATTGCTTGGTTCGATACATGACTT
Source organism: Planctomycetota bacterium (assembly GCA_019456225.1). GTDB lineage: Bacteria > Planctomycetota > Phycisphaerae > Sedimentisphaerales > Anaerohalosphaeraceae > VRUI01. Next base: position 98,932 of record VRUI01000003.1, read on the forward strand.
CGGTCCATTGGTCCGTCGTGAAGCGATAAATATTGGCGCTTCAAAATCCGAAGAGATTGTATTTTTGATGGATGGTGCCGAAGGTTTTCATAATCATATAAAAAAGAATCTGCCCTTGGCCAGGCAGATAGTTGATTACTGGCATGTATGCCAGCATATTAGTGAGTGTGCTACAGAGTTACATCCGGAAGACATAAAGAAAAGTGATAAGTGGCGTAAAAAATATTGTCACATGCTTCGCGAATCCGGGCCATCAAGATTGCTTGGTAGCCTTCGAATAAGTAAGAGTCGCAGCAAATCAGCGTCGAAAGTTGAGTCTTTATCGCGATTGATCAATTTTTTAGCTCGTCGTATAGATCGGATTAATTACCCGATGTTGTTGGAGTTAGGCTATCGTGTAGACAGCGGACCGATAGAAAGTTCATGCAAAAACGTGGTTCAGAGGCGAATGAAAGGGGTTGGAATGCGTTGGAGCCGAAAAGGCGGATCGGCAATGCTGGAAGTTCGATGTGCGTTATATAGTGATATTTGGGAAGATGTAGTAAAAAAGTGTGCCTAAAAATCTTGGTGCACCCCAACCTGACCTTCCGGTCAGTTTGAGATTGATAATTTATTATTGATGATTTATAATTAAAGGATTCGGCCTATCGGCCGAGGCTGATTTATTTAAAAATAAGGTGATAAATGACCGACTCCGGCAAATACAGTAAATTAACCGACAAACAGGTTGCTATCCTGATAAAGCATGGCTGCACTGCCGAAGACTGGTCTAATATCTTTGTGACTGAGGAATTTGACGCTTACCTGGTCAGCAACTCAGCTTTTAGCGGTGTTGTCAGGATCGGAGCACTTTCAGGCGAAGTAACCGACGCCCTCGGTAATGAAAAGCCCTCCTGTATCTTTAATGCCGTGTTAAAAAACTGCACGATCGATGACAATTGTCGCATTGTAAACATCGGCATCCATATCTCCGGTTATCATATTGGAAAGGGCGTCTGCATAGAAAACGTCGGAACCGTCCAGGCAAACGAAAACGCCTCTTTCGGCTGCGGAACGCAGGTAAACGTCCTCAATGAAGCAGGGGGCCGCCAGGTAACGCTCTTTGAGGGCCTCACCGCCCAGTTCGCCTACATGCTTTGCCTTCACAGGTACCGACCAAAGCTCATCGAAAAGCTCCAGGAAATAGCCGCCGAATGCGTCAAATCCAGCAAAGCAAAGCCCGCCGTAATTGCAGACGGCACAAAAATATCTTTCGCACGAGAGATAATCGACGTCAACATCGGACCGTCAACGATAATAAGAGGCGCCTCAAGCCTCATAAACGGCACGATACTTTGCGACCCCGAATTACCGACCTACATAGGAGCAGACGTTAACGCAAAAGATTTCATAATCGCAGAATATGCCACCCTGGACACTGCCGCCGTCATCGAAAAAGTTTACGTCGGTCAAGGCTGTAAAGTCGCCAAACACTTCACTGCCGAACACTCGCTTTTCTTTGCCAACTCCGAACTCTATGGCGGAGAGGCATGTTCCGTTTTCGCCGGCCCATACACCGTAACCCACCACAAGTCATCGCTGCTTATCGCAGGACTGCTTAGCTTTTTCAACGCAGGCAGCGGAGCAAACCAGTCAAACCATATGTACCGCCTCGGCCCCGTACACGAAGGCAAACTTATGCGGGGCACAAAGACAGGTTCATTTACATACATGCTCTGGCCGTCGCTTACCGGCCCGTTTAGCGCAGTGCTAGGAAAACACGGCCAACCCTTTGATTCGTCCAGCTTCCCTTTCAGCAAGATTTACAACCTGGACGAACAGACATACATCGTCCCGGCAATACAACTGGAAAGTTCAGGAACCCTGCGAGACGGCCGTAAATGGCCAAATAGAGACAAAAGAGGCAAAAACAAACGAGACGCGATATCCTTTGAAGTTATGACTCCCTACACCGTTTCAATGATCCTGGATGCTCACGAAAAACTCAAAAAAATGATCGCACAAGCCGACCCCTCATCGCAAACAATTCAATCCGATGAGGCATTGATAAAAAGAAAAGACGCCGAAAGAGCCGTCAAGTTATATCGCAGAAACGCAGAGTTATATCTCATCAAAAAAACATTGGAATATCATGCCGACAGTTCCAGTAATGCAGGTGGGGTTTACAGCGATTATTGGGCAGACATCGCCGGCCTCCTCATCCCAAAAACACGCCTCGAAACTCTCTGGCAAAAGATAGAAACCGGCGAAATATGCTCTATGGAACACTTCGATGCAGAGATTCGCCTTGCCCAGCAGCAATACGAAAATGATCAGCAAAAGTGGGTAAAAGAAAAACTCAGACAAATCATCAATGTAGACCCCGAAGACAGGTCACCGGCGACTGTAAAAAAGCTGACCGAAAGGTACAAAGAGCTGAATTCAGAACATATTCAAGCCGTTCTCGCCGACGCGGAGAAAGAATATTCCCAAAAAAGCAAGACAGGCTATGCTTTAGACGGCACCGAAAACGATAAAAATAAGGATTTTGAGCAGGTCAGGGGGCTTTTTAAAGACAATAATTTCGTAAAAGAGCTTCGCAATAATATCTAAAACATAAAAAAACACATATGTAATCAGTATTTTCAGTAAAATTCATTTGCAATGGGGGTAAATAAAGCCCGTTTTTCAGGCTATTATGGCCGGTTTCAGGAAAAAAATAAAAAAAAACAAAAAATTCCGGAAAAAAGTTTGACGCAATAACAAAAGTTTATATAGTAACTTTCTTCTCGGGTGTGAAAAACCAACGAGGCACCGCAAGCTGTGAAAATACACTTGTGATTAAAAAAATTAAAAAAATATGATTTTTTGCCTTGACGACTTAATCGTGATTGGTTAGTATTACGCTCTTGTCGAATGTCGCTGGCATTGAAAGCCGTGGCATTTTTTTATTGCTCTTTACAAATGATATAATTTAAATGAGTCGGAAAGCCGACCACCGGGCGCTTCGATGCGTGCCAGGTTTTGGCTGTCGAGTCGGGCTCGTAGCTCAGCTGGCTAGAGCGCACGCCTGATAAGCGTGAGGTCGGAAGTTCAAGTCTTCCCGGGCCCATTTGCATTTTTTTGATTATTTTTGAATTATTAGTCGCTTTCAGGTGTCTAGGTATTCAGGAGTAGATTACAAAAAATAAATGGTTTTCCGGGGACGTAGCTCAGTTGGGAGAGCGCTGCCCTTGCAAGGCAGAAGTCGTGAGTTCGAGTCTCATCGTCTCCATTTTATAATAATAAGAAAGTTCTTTACGAAGAACTGATTATATAGCTCTTTAAAAAGTTAATAGCAGATGTAGTAATTTAATGCCGAATAGACTTTATTGGTTTCTCTATACGTATCTCTTCAGATTCAGGGAAATCAGATTTTATCCGTCGGTCTATTCGAAAAAAAATTACAATTTTAAACTCAATGAATTTGAACTGTTGATTTATCAACAGTACTAAATTTAGAATGAGCGCTCATAACATAAATCTATGTCAGATTTAAATTTTTCGTGAAGTGTCAAAACTTCATGAAAGGCGAGTAAAACCATATTCAATCTATGATTGATATGGTCAAGTTACTAAGAGTGTATGGGGAATGTCTAGGTGTCAAGAGGCGATGAAGGACGTGATTGGCTGCGATAAGCCTGGGGTAGGTGTCAAATAACCGATAATCCCGGGATTTCCGAATGGGGCAACCTGTTAGGGCAGGGCAACCTGACCCTTTCATCCATGGATGAATGCATAGTCCATGTGAAGCGAACGCAGAGAACTGAAACATCTAAGTACCTGCAGGAAAGTAAATCAACCGAGACTCCGTAAGTAGCGGCGAGCGAAAGCGGAAATAGCCCAAACCAGAGAGCTTGCTCTTTGGGGTTGCGGGCATTGATAAGGAGTTACAAAAGCATTGCAATTTGAATGGTCTGGAAAGTCCAACCACAGAAGGTGATAGTCCTGTAAGAAAATGCAAATGCCCTCCGTTACTGTCAGTGTTCCAGAGTAGCACGGAACCCGTGAAACTCCGTGTGAAGCTGGGGGGTCCACCCTCCAAGGCTAAGTACTACTTGACAACCGATAGCGCAAAGTAAGGCGACTGAAAGATGAAAAGTACCCCTATTAGGGGAGTTAAAAGTACCTGAAACCATACACTTACAAGCTGTAGGAGCCCTATGATCCTTCGGGATAACGGGTGACTGCGTGCCTTTCGCATAATGAGCCGGCGAGTTACCGTCTGTGGCAAGGTTAAGCATTTAAGGTGCGAAGCCGAAGCGAAAGCGAGTCTTAATAGGGCGATCCAGTCGCAGGTGGTAGACGCGAAACCAGGTGATCTACCCATGGCCAGGTGGAAGGGGATGTAATAATCCCTGGACGACCGAACCCACTAACGTTGAAAAGTTAGGGGATGAGCTGTGGGGAGGAGTAAAAGTCTTATCAAACCTGGAGATATCTCGTTCTCTCCGAAATAGCTTTAGGGCTAGCCTCGAGTCAACTACCTTACAGGGGTAGAGCTACTGATTGGGGATGGGGGGCCACCAGCCTACCCACCCCTACCAAACTCCGAATACTGTAAGGATTACCTCGGGAGTCAGACTGCGGGTGATAACATTCGTAGTCAAGAGGGAAACAACCCAGATCGCCGTCTAAGGTCCCGAATTCATACTAAGTTACTAAGGAAGTCGAATTGCTGTGACAATCAGGATGTTGGCTTAGAAGCAGCCACCATTTAAAAAGTGCGTAATAGCTTACTGATCGAGCAATTCGGTGCCGATAATGAACGGGAATAAGTATGAAACCGAAGACGCGGATTTTCAGATACTGGACCATTTGTACTGTGGAGTATTTTTACCATGGTATGCGTGGCCTGGTATCTGGATATGGTAGGAGAGCGTAGCAGTCAGCGCCGAAGCGGTACGGAAACGAGCCGTGGAGCGGCTGCTAGTGATTATGCCGGCATGAGTAACGATAAAACAGGTGAGAATCCTGTTCGCCGAAAACCTAAGGTTTCCTGGGGAAGGTAAATCCGCCCAGGGTTAGTCGGCCCCTTAGTCGAGGCTGAAAGGCGTAGACGATGGACAGCAGGTTAATATTCCTGCACTATGTGTGTGGACGAAATCAGTGACGCATCTACTTAAGCAATCCCGTGATTAGTCGTGCGGGTCCCGCAAGGGCGAGGACAATTATGATTCCGAAGTTGCCCGCGTAGATGCCGAGAAATAGCTGATCTAGGTTGAAGCATGCGTAACCGTACTAAAACTGACACAGGTAGGTGAGGAGAATATCCTCAGGCGCTCGAGAGAACCGTCCTTAAGGAACTCGGCAAATTGACCCCGTAAGTTCGCGAGAAGGGGTCCCTACATGTATATAATTTATTATGTATGATGAGGGCGCAGAGAAAAGGCTCTGGCGACTGTTTACCAAAAACACAGTTCTCTGCTAACACTTAAAGTGGATGTATAGAGAATGACGCCTGCTCGGTGCCGGAAGGTTAAGGGGATGGGTTATTGTCTCTTCGGAGATGAGAAGCTCCTAACTGAAGCCCCGGTAAACGGCGGCCGTAACTATGAACAAGTCGTAGTTGTAAAATTTGGCTATATGCTGGAAAACCTGAGTATCCACCGGTACTCGCCCGATTATTCGGGCAGTGACAATCCGTGTGGTGCAGACAATCAGCAGGAAAGGCTTTTGTTCAAATGCTTAATTTAAACGAGGTTCCTGATTCAATCGGTTATTATTTCGCCGGTTTTGTAGATGGTGAAGGAAGTTTTCACTTGACGTTTCGACGTCGTAAAGACTACAGCCAACCGTGGAAAGTGTCATTATGTCTGAACGTGTCACAAAAAGATAAAGTTATCTTGACACTGTTCAAGCGGCACTTGAAATGCGGGACGATCCGCTCAAAAAGCGGGGATGTCTGGATGTATGAAGTGAACAACTTAACAGCTATTTGCGAAAACGTCATACCGTTTTTTAATCGTTATGGTTTTTTATCTGCAAAGAAGAAGCGAGATTTTGCCATATTTACTAAGATGGCAGAATTGATGCTGGAAGGCAAGCATCTTCAAAAAGCAGGTATAATCAAACTACTCGATCTAAGACGTGATATGAACGATGGTGGAAAACGTAAGTACAGCGAATCAGAGATCCTTTTGGAATTTGAATGACAGAATCCTCAGAGACTATACGCCAAATCCCAGGTTATCGGGAATGATATAGTCCGATCTGCATGGCGACATGCAGAGGTCGGCAGAAATGACCGGCCCGCCTATAGGCATAAAAGGCAAGCTTTTAATTGGACCAATAAAAGCTCGTTGCTTGTATGGATGTAACAGAATGGACGGTCCTAAGGTAGCGAAGTTCCTTGTCGGGTAAGTTCCGACGTGCATGAACGGCGTAACGACTGGAGCACTGTCTCAAGGACGGACTCGGTGAAATTGTAATCGTGGTGAAGATACCACGTACCCGCGGCAAGACGGAAAGACCCCGTGAACCTTTACTGTAGCCTGGTATTGATGCCTGGCATATCATGCGTAGGATAGGTGGGAGGCTGTGATCCGGAGCTCTTGGGCTTCGGGGAGCCATCCTTGAAATACCACCCTTGCTATGTTAGTCACCTAACTGCGACCCTTGAATCAGGGCGTGGGACCGTGCTAGGTGGGCAGTTTGACTGGGGCGGTCTCCTCCTAAAGAGTAACGGAGGAGTTCAAAGGTACCCTCAGTGTGGTTGGCAATCACACAAAGAGCGTAAAGGTATAAGGGTGCTTAACTGCAAGACCGATAGGTCGAGCAGATACGAAAGTAGGACTTAGTGATCCGGTGGTCCCGTGTGGAAGGGCCATCGCTCATCAGATAAAAGGTACTCCGGGGATAACAGGCTTATCGCCTCCGAGCGTTCATAGCGGCGAGGCGGTTTGGCACCTCGATGTCGGCTCATCACATCCTGGGGCTGTAGGCGGTCCCAAGGGTTCGGCTGTTCGCCGATTAAAGTGGTACGCGAGCTGGGTTCAGACCGGCGTGAGCCAGGTCGGTCCCTATCTGCCGTGGGCGTTTGAATCTTGAAGAGATATTTCCTTAGTACGAGAGGATTGGGAAGTACTGACCTCTGGTGTACCGGTTGTCCTGCTAGGGGCACCGCCGGGTAGCTAAGTCGGGAAAGGATAACCGCTGAAAGCATCTAAGCGGGAAGCCTACTCTAAGATAAGGATTCATTGGACTTTGGTCCTGAAGGGCCCTGGAAGACTACCAGGTTGATAGGCTGGGTGTGTAAGTGTAGAGATATTCTAAGCTAACCAGTACTAACGCCCGATTACTTGACCATATCAATCATGGGTTGAGTCTCGCATTGACTTGATTTATGTAGGTCGCTCATTCACTTGAGTAAACATCTGTTATTAACTTTTATAATTGAATACGAACCGATGACGGTTTCCAGGACGGAAAGTTTTTGTCTTGTGTCTTTGTAAATCTCATCGGCGTAACAAATTTCCTGGTGACTATACTGACGGGGAAACGCCTGATACCATTCCGAACTCAGAAGCTAAGTCCGTCCGGCCGATGATAGTCCGTAAGGGCGAAAGTAGGTGATTGCCAGGGATTATAAGGGTCTGTACTTAACAGTGCAGACCCTTTCCTATGCGCTAACATAAACTTACCTAAACCCCCATAAACGGTACCTGGTACAGTTTCTGGGGGTTTAGGCAATTTGTCACGTTAATAATAATATTTTTTGTAACGTAATCGATTGATTCAGGCAGGTTCGTTGGATATTCGTTATTCCTTGTTCGTTATTGGATATTCAAAAAATGGTAAGATACGTAGGTTGTGCCGCAGCACACCCAGTTGACTACCGGCTGAACTTAAATTACACGATAAAATCCCAAATTTCCCATTGAGCAACCAATTTATCCCGTTTTTAGTAAATTTTTTGTAACGAATTCCCTTTATTGACGTCTATATCTATAGGCACAATAATACAATTGTCTGCAATGAAATCAAATATTCTTTAGGGAGAAGTCCAATGGAAAAAAAACATATGAAAATTACCGGAATTGTTTGTCTTGTGATATCAGCGGTCTGCATATTCATTGCCGTTGAGCGTTATAACACAAACGCAAAAAATGTTCGCGCAATGAAACAGATGATGAATTACGATTCATCGCCATTGGGCGGCATGATGAAACAAATGACGGGTGACGTAAAGATAAAAGCCACTACTCCGGTTGCCACAAAATACGCATTATTGTTTGCCGTAATTTCAGGAGTAGGCGGAAGTGTACTGCTGGCAAAAAGCCAATCCTGTAAAAACGAAGAAGATTCGCTTACTTAAATGTCGGCCGAACATTGACAGTATAGGAAATACTAGTCGGACGTAGTTGGATATTCGTTATTCGTTTTTCCGAATTTTGTCAGTAGCCATAAAGCACCCTTAAGCCCATAATGAGTTATTATATTTCCGCAATCAAATCGTGAGAGCTTCAAACCTCATTTCTTCATTGAGAAATATTATTTGGATACTCTGAAAAATTATAATTGCCGACCATTCAATAATGCATTTGCAGTAACCATGATGGGCCAGCCACTAGCCTGGTTTGAAGGAACAGGCCTGCCCAAAGAAGCCTTCAATATCGCCCCGACAATAAAGGCATACCAAAAGCACCAGGCCAAAATCCACAAGGGAACAATTCTGCCAGTAGGCGCCCAGCCCAACGGAACAACATGGACCGGTTTCCAGTCAATCGTAAGCGATAAGGAAGGCTACCTCCTCGTATTCCGCGAGTACAACAAACAACAGCAGGCCGAAATGAAACTATACGACCTCGCAGGAAAAATAATAAAATGCAAACAGATATGCGGTCAGGGCAAAGACACCACAATAAAAGTAGACACCGAAGGCAACGCAACCTTCAAACTGCCCGCAAAACATAACTTCGCATTGTACTTTTACCAGGTACGGTGAGTCTCTTTTTGGTGTTGGATACCGGTTAGTAATATTTAAGTCGGATTTATTAAAAATCATGCAATAAAAAAGCCTTTAGTGTCGTAATTACTTTATGAATACTTTATGAACAAGGACTTATTTTTATAAGTATTTGCTTTTTTGGACAAATATGTGTATAATTTTGCTGTTTAGCCTCTGGCAGATGAGGCACAAATATCACAGATAATTCAAGGAATTTATTTATGTCAAACATCTCACGTCGCCAGTTTGTAAAAAGCACTGCCGCTATAGGCGCAGTATCAGCGATCGGTTTCCCCACTCTTCTTAGTGCAAGGGGCCTAAACGAAAAACTTCAGGTAGGTTTCATCGCCACTGGCGGACGGGCCGGGGCTCATACAAGTGTAGCCTATAAAGAAGGCCTCCAGTGCGTCGCTTTCGCTGAAGTTGACAAAAACCGCTGGCGCAGTGTTCACGGCAAAGAAGGATGGGAAGGCGCAAAAGGATATACCGATTGGCGGAAAGTATTCCAGAATCACGCCAAAGAACTCGACGTTGTTTTCGTGGCCACTCCCGACCACACACATTTCGCTCCGTCGATGACAGCAGTTTCGATGGGAATTCACTGCTACACTGAAAAACCGCTGACATGGTCGGTTAAAGAAGCCCAGCTGCTCGCAGCTGCCTACGCAAAGAACAAAAAGGTCGTAACCCAGATGGGTAACCAGGGCCATAGTGGTTCCGGTTGGCGTAAGGCTTACGAGTACATCAAGGCCGGCGCGGTCGGCCAGATCAAAGAGTTCCATACCTGGACCGACCGTCCCGTATGGCCGCAGGGCTATGATCGTCCGTCGTATTCGGATCCGGTTCCTGCCAATCTTGACTGGGACGCCTGGATTGGTTCTGCGGCAAAGCGCCCATATGTTGCCAAGTACCGTGCCGGTGGCGGTGTTCAGCAAAGACACGTTGGGAGATCTATCTATCATTCGTTCTCGTGGCGAGGCGTTGTGGATTTCGGTTCCGGCGCACTCGGCGACATGGCCTGCCACACAACAGACGGTATCTACTCGATCATGAAACCCGGTTACGCTGCTACCGCAGAACCGATCACAATGAACGGTAAAATCGGTGATCAGTGGCCCACAGGTATGGTTGTAAAAAACACTTACCGTGCAAAAGCCGACCGTCCTGGTTTTACGACTTTCTGGTACGAGGGCAAAGATAAAAATGGCAACCCCTATAAGCCGAAAAACCCCGAAGAGCTTGAGAGCCAGGGACGCAAACTGTCGAAAACCGGAAATCTGATCATCGGTACCAAAGGTAAAATGGTCGTGTACGGTGATTACTGGGAAAGCACGTATTTACTTCCGTTATCCAGGCATAAGGAATTCGGCAAACCGAAACAATTGCTCGAACGTTCCCCCGGCCATCACAAAGAATTCTTCATGGCTTGCAAGGGCGAAAAACCACGCGAGTTCAGCCAGTCAAACTTTAGCTATGCAGGTCCTATGACCGCCAATGTCCAACTCGGCAACCTGGCTACACGTGCAGGCAAAAAACTCATATTGAACGAAGCAGGCGTCATCACAAACCACCCAGAGGTCAACAAACTCGCATGGCGTGAGCCGAGAAAAGGCTGGGGTCCGCTGGAAATGAATATCTAGACGCGGACTAAAAAAACGAGTATATAAAGTCTATCGCAGCATGGATAAAAGTGCTTTTCTTTTACCCATGCTGAGGTACTATCTTTGTAACCGTTCACGCTTTTTCCTGTTAATCATTCTTGGCTCTCTTTTTTGACGCCGATAACAGGATGATTATAAAATCTTTCTTCTTTTTTTTGCTCATTTTTTTTAAAAAGCAAAACACCAAAACCAGCCATAAGTTGTATGCTTGTGACTACAAAACACCCAGTGGCGGATTTAATTATCATCTTTTTTTTATCCTGTAATCCTGTCAAAAAAAACTATGAACGGTTACCGTTTATTTACGTTTCCTTGGCGTTTTGCGTTTTGAGGCCTTCGCGCTCAGATCGTATTCCGGGTTGAGTACAGTTGGTATTGGAGCCTTGGTGTCTTTCTGCCATTTGTCCATTTCCGCGAGAAGTTTCTCAGCCAGTTTGGGCATTTTCTTAACCAGGTTTTTCGTTTCACCCGGATCGTCTTTTATGTTATACAGTAAAATACTGTTGTCTTCATGAAGCTCGATCAGTTTAAAATCGCCCCGTCGCATAGAGGTCGAAGGCACCCCGCGCCATCTGTAAGTTCTCCCGCCGGTCAGATCGATAGTAAAACCTCGCCCCGAAAGGTACAGCGGATAATGCCAGAAGATGCTTCGCTCAGGAATGCTTTTTCCCTTTAAGATCGGCGAGATATCCGCCCCGTCAACCGGTTGAGTCGTCGGCAGCTTCGCTCCGGCGATGCTCGCAAACGTCGGCAGAAAATCAACGCTCGTGATCGGCGTATCGCTGCTCGTTTTGGGTTTGATCGTTTTCGTCCACCGTATACACGCCGGTACGCGGACACCGCCTTCCAGCAGTGAACCCTTCTCGCCGCGAAGGGGAGCAAGCTGCGAAACCGCTGTTCTTCCGCCGTTATCGCTGATAAAGATTATCAGGGTATTTTCACCAAGGCCAAGCTCGTCGATCTTCGCGACAACCCTCCCGACCGAAGTATCGACCGCCTCGATCATACCCGCATAGACCGGGTTGAAATTCTGTCTTTTGCCCTGGGGAATCTTGTCCAGTTTTTCCTTATACTTCTTGACAACATTCTTGCGTGCTCGAATAGGCGTGTGGACATCCCAGTGGCAAAGGTACAGGAAGAACGGCCCCTTCTTGTTATCTTCAATGAACTTGATCGCCCGGTCGGTAAGCTGTTCGGCAACGTTAATATTTCCATAGAAACGCCCGCCGGGTCCGCCTTTTCCATTGGAGGAACTGACATCAAAACCCTGCGTGTCATCGCCAAGATGCCATTTACCAAGTCGCGCTGTAGTGTAACCGGCAGTCTTTAAGACTTCCGGGATGCAGACGAATTTTGGATCAAGCGAATTTGTGATTGGAAACTGACTAGCGGCCTTTTTTATAAGTTTCTTATCCGTACGGGCTACGGCCGGAACGAGCAGCCGCATGTAATTTATATTGCCTTTTGATCTGCCGCCCGGCTGGTAGATCTTGTGCCGCGGAGTATAAGTTCCCGACATTAAACAAGCGCGTGTGGGCGCACAGTTAGGCCCGCAAGTATAGGCGTTGGTAAAGACCATGCTCTGTGCGGCAAGCTTGTCAATATGCGGAGTCTCGAAGAATTCCGCCCCGGCATATCCAACATCCATCCACCCAAGGTCGTCAGCCATAATAAAAACAATATTAGGCTTTTCCCCAAAAGCCGAAACAGAAAGAACCAAAACAATAAAAAGCAACAAAATACGACACATATTATTTTCCTTCTTTTTAAAATCTTTTCTCTTATATCTCTCTTTTTCTCGTTTTCCTCTGTGGCAAAATAACCGCCAGAAACAAAACGGCCATAAAAAAAGTTGTAAGCAAACTTAACAAAACACCCAAATAATTTTTCATTTAATCGTAATCCGAAAATCAAAGACCCCTCGGGTCTTTTCCGGGGGTTTAGGTAAAATAGCATGCTGCAATCCCGTCCATTTCATTAACTTCCCTTTTTTACAACCCAATTAACAATCTCCCAAATTTGAGCGAAGCGAAATCCCGAAGGGAGTCTACCCGGCAGTAGTGACGGGCCAAATCTTTATGGGGGACCATAAATTCAAGTTCCAATAAAATCGCGGACTGGACGAATCGGCCTTGCGGTCTCACTCCAGTATTTCCACAATAACAGGATACTATAAAAAGTAAAGAAAAAACCCCCAAAAAACAAACCAAAAAAATCCCCCTATATTTTCAAATCTTTTCTCTGTGTACCTCTTTTTCCGGAGCCTGCC
>VRUI01000149.1 GCA_019456225.1 Planctomycetota bacterium
GTAAAGAACTCGCTAAACATTTTAAGCATCTAAAATATACTCAGTTGAATTCTGATGTCTTTACAGGAATCGTGACTGCTGATTGGCAACAGATGATCGATGAATATCGAGAAGCCAAAAAAGTGCAGGGAGTCACCGAGGGAACTCTTTATGAGATTGCGTTGTCATTACGAAATTTCAAACGGCTTGTCGGTAAATGTAATTCAAAGCAAATCACTCAAAGTGCCATCGACAAGTTCATATTACAAAGAGGGACTGAAGTGAGTCGTCCAACGCTCAACAAGGACATCAGGAATCTTAAGACGTTTATCAACTGGTGCAAGAAGAAACGGTATATTAACAATGAAATCGAACTCAGGGAATTGAAGGAAGATGAACGACCTGTAAAATCACTAAATGATGTTCAGATAAGAAAGTTGCTGGTTGCAGCTGAATCTTATGTGGCGATGAAAGTGAGAATCCTGTTGGCATTAGGTACGGGTCTTAGGCGTGGTGACATTGACTCATTAAAAATTAGTGATATTGATTTTGAGAAGAACTCTATTTCAACTACCAGTCGGAAAACTAAAAAGAGTATGGCATCCCGTCCTGTCTCAGCCGAAATAATGTCAGAACTTTCAAAGTATGTCTGCAGCTTGGATGTTGGCCAGGAGAAATTGTTTAAGACTAAATTCAACTATAGGAAATGGCGTAGGATTTGCAAAAAAGCCGGGTTGGAAGATTTGAAATTTCATGATCTTCGTAAAACTTTTTGTTCTTTGCTTGCCCAGAATGGAGTTTCGACAGCTGTGACACAAAGGCTTTTGGAGCATTCTTCACCGTATCTGACAAATAAAGTATATACCAATGTAGATCCTGTCTTACGTCAAGCGGTAGAGCAATTGCCGGTTGCTGAATGGCTGTGATAGATTGTGACCAAAGTTATTATGCGTCCCTCTGTATTCCACTTGATATTCGGAGTCAGCTTATCATGGCATCTTCACAACCAATCTCGAACAATAATGG